>JAJEDY010000009.1 GCA_022821275.1 Candidatus Latescibacterota bacterium
GCAAAGGCTGTGAATATCGCTATAATACTTTCCGGCAGAGGATGCATGGAAAACTCCTTGACTTGGATCGTTTGCATGGACAATCCAAGATAGAACTTTTTGCGCTCCTCTGCTATCTTTATATGGACAAAGTCGAGTATAGCACACGTTACTACCACCAAAGACTACATCCAGATGGGCATCAAAGGAAAATGGGTTACGCATCAATTTGCGTAACCCATTGTTTTTAATGGTGGGCGATACTGGACTTGAACCAGTGACCTCTTGCATGTCAAGCAAGCACTCTAACCACCTGAGCTAATCGCCCACTAATTTGAAAGAACACACGGCCTGGTATGAGCAGAAACTATATGGATACAAAAATGTTGTCAAGCAGATTTTCTGACCATTTATTTTTCTGACGTTACACAGCACCTCTGTATGATTTATTTTAAATGAGATATACAAGATATTGTGGCAAAATAGAGTATTTTTCTATAAACTGCGTAATATCAGTTACTTAAAAAGCAGTCCAACGACCGCGCAGCCCGCAATTACCGCCGCGATAATAAAAGACCATTGCCACCAGCGCAAGTTCCCCAATTCTTGAAAGCCTGCATCCATTCGCGCTAACAGAGATTTGTTGTCCTCTCGCAACCCACTTATGGCTTCGGTTAATTCTTTCCGGGTGTTGTCTGATTCGGTTTGCATGCGGTCAACTCGCTTGTCGAACTGAGTAAATTGCCCTTTCAATTCGGCTTGTTCTTTTTCAATGGTTTCAATCGCCATTGGTTTATTCCTGTAAAACGCCTATAAATGCCATTCGAGATTCCAATTCAGAAATTTCAAAAAAATATAGCGCATTGTCTGCCTTTGTGCAATAGGAATTGCCTTCAAATCAATAAACGCGATACACACGCGCTTTGCAAAATTCCTTGTCTCTAACTATAACTGTCCATAAATTGCATGGCGTTGATCTAATTATCTGACACATGAAGATATTCAAGCCTGCCTACTGTATGCCCGAAAGGTGATTGGGCACGAGCGTGTTGAATTCGATTCGACCTGCTGATGCGGAAGTGTGACAAAAAGAGAGTCCCTCTACGGGATAAAGGTGTGTCGTATATTTGCTTTAAAGTATGGAAGTTTTGTCTAATAATGTATATATTTAAATATAAATATCGACAATTTGTAACATCAGGAAGGCTATGGACAAATCACAGAAACCCAGTGTTCTCGAGCTTGTAAAACAGGCGGGTATGCTCAGGCCGCGGGATCTGGACCAGTATGGGATCCCACGCGAATACCTCAGCAGACTCAGAAATCGGGGCATGCTGCGCCAGGTGGGACGGGGGCTTTACACTCTCCCCGATGCCGAGTGGACGGCGCATCACAGTCTGGCGGAAGCCTGTAAAAGGGTACCCCAGGGCGTTATCTGTCTGCTTTCTGCGCTGCAGTTCCACGAACTGACCACGCAACTCCCGTTTCAAGTGTGGATGGCGATTCCAAACAGGGCACGTCAGCCCAAAGTAGATGGGCTACAGATGCGGTTTGCTCGTTTTTCAGGATCAGCCTTTGATGAGGGCATCGAAACACATACCATTGAACATATCCAGGTGCGGATTTACAATCCGGCCAAGACCGTGGCAGACTGCTTCAAATACCGAAACAAAATCGGCCTGGATGTGGCTATTGAGAGCCTGCGAGATTGCATTCGAGAACGGAAAGCCACGATGGATGACCTCTGGCACTTCGCACAGATCTGTCGGATGACCAATGTGATGCGCCCCTATATGGAGGCAATGGTGTGAGTCCCCGAAAGAGAAAGTACCTGCCGGTCTCGGTACGCCAGCGCTTGCGAAATTTTAGAGATAAAACTGGAGAGGATTACCAGCTTCTGCTTATCACCTATGCCATAGAGCGGTTGCTCTACCGGCTTTCGCAGTCTGAATATGCAGATCAGTTTGTGCTCAAAGGCGCAATGCTTTTCGTTGCCTTAACGGGTAAGCCGCATCGAACGACTCGGGATTTGGACTTGCTGGGTTATGGGGATGCATCAGCAGAACATATTGCACGGATTTTTCGGCAAGTCTCTACAATATCTGTTGAACCGGATGGGATGGTATTCGATCCGAAAGGTATCACGGTTCAGGCGATTCGTGAGGATCAGATGTACGAAAGCCAGCGGGTACGTCTGATAGCTCGGCTTGATACGGCAGTGTTTCCGATTACAGTAGATATTGGGTTCGGAGACGCTGTCATACCAGAGGCGAAGCGTCTGACCTTCCCGAGCCTGCTGGATTTTCCGGAACCCCAGGTGCTTGCATACCCACCCGAAACAGTTGTGGCAGAAAAACTCCAGGCTCTGGTCTATCTGGGCATGCGAAACAGTCGGATGAAGGACTTCTACGATCTTTGGCTGATGGCCAGAACATTTTCATTTCAAGGATCGGTGCTCATTGAGGCCATTCGGGCGACGTTCGCACGACGAGAGACAAATCTGCCGACGGATCGACCTGTCGCATTGCGGGCGCAATTCGTCGAAGATCCCGTAAAAGAGACGCAATGGGAAGCGTTTCTGAACCGAAGCAGTCTGTCTGACGCTCCCCGGAAGCTTTCGACAGTGGCTGAAACCTTGAGTATCTTTCTTATACCTTTACTGAGTGCGGCCGAAGAAGGCGGGGAATACAATCAGGTATGGCGAGACGGCGGTCCGTGGCAGCCCAGCGAAGTATTTGAATGATGTGGTGAAACAGCGTCAGCGTAACCCGATAACCGACGAAAATTAAAATAATTGACGGGGAGACATCGATTTGGCGATGCTCCCCGTTGATTTTTAATCATAGTATTGCAAGACCAGTACATTGCCGATAACTTTGAATTGGTTTGCTGGTTGGCAAAGGAGATAAAAATGCAATATCGCAATCTTGGGCGCACTGGCATTAAAGTATCTGTTGTCGGTCTGGGAGGACACGAGTTCCATCCTGATTCGCGTGTCGCTGGTTTTGGGGATAACAAGGACCTGGCAGTAACTCCTGGTCACATTTTCCCGGGCTTTGGTGGAGAGAACAGACTGCGGATTGTAGAGACAGCTCTGGAAGCTGGGGTCAACCTCTTTGATCTGACAATCGATTCTGAGAAAGAGGCTATGGGCAGGATTCTGAGAGAGGTGGATGTCAAAGATGAGATCCTTATACAAACCCGGCCTGAGGGCATGGTCTATACCTATGACCCGCACAACCGGAAGATGGCGGATTATAGCCTCTTGAGGGCTGAGGCGATCCGAGCTTTGAAGCTCATACAGCGGGAAGTGATAGACATCTACAACTTTGCCTTCATGGCAGATGCCCTAAAACACGATCCAGACTACCTCGACAAGATTGCGGACAACATCCAGAAGCTCAAGGATGAGGGGCTGATCCGATTTGCTTCGGCAGATACATTTTCAGGTCCGGAGACGTATGCCAAACAGTATGACAAGGGTTGCTTTGATACAACTTTCATAAACTGCAATCCCCTCGAAAAAGCCAAATTTGGTGATACCATTGTGAAAGCGGAAAAGCAAGCGTTGGGCATCCTGGGGCGGGTGCTCTTTCAGAAAGCAAAGGTGTTTACAATCGCAGAAGAAAAAGGCTACGCCAACAGAGCGCAAGTTGCCAGGGCGCTGATCAAGTGGGCGGTCAAGGATAGCGGAGTTCACACCATCATGTTGGGTGTCTCCTCTCCGGAGCAATTGACAGAGAACTTGACTGCCTTAGAAGATCTAAATTATGATGGTGAAGAGAGCAGGATTATAGAGGCACTGAGCGAGGAATCCTGATATGCAAATTTCAGATGGCAACGGTGCTCTTGACGGTCATCGTCATCGCGCCCTTATTTCAACAGATATCGGCGGAACCGATCCCGATGATTTCCAGTCGATGGTACACCTGCTTCTGTATGCAGATGTTCTTGGCATTGAGGGCTTGCTTTCGTCGCCTTACGGCAAGGGCCGCAAGGAGGACATCCTCCGAGTGATCACCTGTTATGAGAGTGATTACGAAAACCTTCAGACTTACTCTAAACACTACCCCACACCCGACGCATTGCGTGCCATCACTAAGCAGGGTGAGATCGAAATGGCTCCCTACGCAGGTGTTCGACGTTCAACAGAAGGATCTGAGTGGATCGTGCAGTGTGCGCGGCGCGACGATCCGCGTCCCCTGTATGTCCTGGTTTGGGGGGGTATCGAAGATATCGCGCAAGCCCTGTACGACGCGCCCGACATCCTGACAAAACTGCGTGTGTATTGGATTGGCGGGCCAAATAAAAAATGGAGTCCCGATGCCTACCAGTACATTGCCGACAACCATCCCGAACTGTGGATCATAGAAAACAATGCCACATATCGCGGTTGGTTCACCGGTGGCAACCAGTCGGGCGAATGGGGTAACGCGGCATTTGTGGCCAAATATATCGCTGGTCACGGTGCCCTCGGCGATTTTTTTAACGAACAACTCGGCGGCACGATAAAGATGGGCGATACCCCATCCGTGGGCTGGCTGCTCAAAGGCACGCCCGAAGATCCATCGCAACCCGGATGGGGCGGACAATTTGTGCGTGCCTGGGAACGGCCACACATCGTATTTAACCGGCTGACAACTTCTGCAGACCAGATTGAAGAATTCTGTATATTTGAATTGGTTTTGCCGGTTGGCTCAGAAACGCCAGCAAATCCCGAAGCTTCGATGCAAATCGAAAACCAGTTACTGGTGGGCGATTTTAACGCACAGGGCGTGGTGCGCTTCCGCTTTTCTCCAAAGAGTGCGCAAACCTGGAACTACAAAATCCATAGCAACGTCCCGACACTCGATGGACAAACAGGCGAAATGGCATCCTACCTGCCTTCGCCCGATGCCGCAAAAAATCCATCCGCCCAGCATCCAAACGGGTGGACAGATAATCCAGCACCAGAGTTCGCCGAAGGCGACCATATTGGTGCCAAAACAGTGAGCCAGTGGCGCGAAGATTTTCTGCGCGACTTTGCAGAGCGCATGCAGCGTTGTCCTGCGCCCAGGATAGGAATGCCAAATACCGGCTCACATTCGTCTTCTATTTAATTTTTTTACGAGGAAAGGACCTGTGCTATGAAGCCTTCTATTTTTTTTACCATAGCTACTTTTGTATTCTCTACCGTTGGTGTGGCTCTGGGTGCCGAAGCTCCTGCTATCCCTGCGTTTCCCGGTGCCGAAGGAGCCGGTGCTCAAACCGTTGGTGGTCGAGGTGGTCGCGTCATTGAGGTTACCAATCTCAACGACAGTGGCTCTGGCAGCCTTCGCGCTGCCGTAGAAGCCTCTGGCCCCCGCACCGTTGTTTTCCGAGTCGGCGGCACAATTCGCCTCAAAAGCCCACTTAAGATCAGTGAACCGTATATTACCATTGCTGGCCAGACCGCGCCTGGCGGGGGCATCTGCCTGGCCGACTATCAGCTCAGCATTGATGCCGATGAGGTTATTGTGCGCTTCCTGCGCGTTCGCCTTGGGGATACTTCGGAAAAAGATATGGACGCCATCGGTGGCCGGTATCATAAGAATATCATCATCGACCACTGCTCGGCCAGTTGGAGTATAGATGAATGTGTCTCAGTCTATCGCGTAGAGGACGTCACCATTCAATGGTGCCTGATCTCAGAGAGCCTTCGAGAATCGACGCACATAAAAGGTGCCCATGGCTTCGGCGGCATCTGGGGTGGCAAGCGCGTCAGCTACCATCACAACCTGCTGGCACACCACTCCAGCCGCAATCCGCGTATTGCAGGTGGTGATCCATTTGTCCAGCATGTCGATCTGCGAAATAACGTCATCTACAACTGGGGCTATAACTCCTGCTATGGCGGTGAGGGCGATGTTCGCATCAATCTGGTCAATAACGTTTACAAACCCGGCCCTGCAACTCGCGATAACGTGCGCGCTCGTCTCGCCAATCCCTATGAAGGTGATGAAGGTCCCGAAGGGTTGGAGCGTTGGTGGATTGCCGGTAATCTCGTTGTGGGTGCGCCTGACGTCACGGCTGACAATTGGCTTGGCGTCCATCCCGGTAATGATCTTCCTCTCAAGCACTTTCGTGCCGATGGTCCTTTCGAGATCGCACCGATACATACGGATTCCGCCGTACGCGCTTATCAACGCGTTCTGGAACACGTCGGGGCCATCCTGCCAAGTCGTGACACGCACGACAAACGCATCGTCGCCGAGGTAGAATCCGGCACGGTCACTTACGGTGGTTCATATGGCGAAGGTTCAGGCATTATCGACTCCCAGAAGACGGTTGGTGGCTGGCCCGAATTGGCCTCTGGTCAACCACCTGCTGACACTGACCGCGATGGTATGCCCGATGACTGGGAGAAGCGTTATGCACTCAATCCGGCTGATCCTGCAGACGGTCCAAAAGACCGCGATAACGACGGCTACACCAATCTTGAGGAATATCTCAACGCTACAAACCCCACGGTTTATATTGATTATAGTGACCCGGCCAATAATCGCTTTGGTTGGGACATTGAATCGATCGAGTGAGCGTCTCAGTTCGAGCATGCGGAATCGGGAGAAGCTGGAGATCTATCAGGGGATACCGGCGAAGACGTATTCTCCACCGGGATAAGCATTCCATTAAAAGTAAGTTTGGACTTGACCCATTTGATTGGACAACGTATCTCTTTCAGGGAGATGCTTGGGATAAACTTACTAAGCTATTCACTAAAACGAGGTAGCTCTACCAGTTCGGAGTTTTTTTGAGAGGCCACATGACCGTTTCCATAGACATGCTCCAAACCTGGATGAACGCCAGGGAAGATGAACACCTGGAGTTCAAAGAGGCAAAGAAGAATTTCCACTTTGAGACCCTGGTAAAGTACTGCGTCGCCCTCGCCAATGAAGGCGGTGGAAGAATGATCCTGGGCGTAACGGATAAACTGCCGCGTAAAGTGGTTGGCAGCCAGGCTTTTAGCAATCTCGAACGGACAAAGGCCGGTCTGGTTGATCGAGTGAGGCTTCGTATTGATGTCGAGGAGATTCAGCATCCAGATGGCCGGGTTCTGGTTTTTCAGGTTCCCTCTCATCCAATCGGTATGCCTATGCAGTATAAAGGTGCATATTGGATGCGTGGTGGCGAAGCCCTTATTCCCATGACACCTGACTTGCTCCAACGCATTTTTGCCGAGTCCGGTCCCGATTTTTCGGCGGAGATTTGTACCTCTGCCCAATTGGACGATCTCGATCCAAATGCTGTAGAGGTTCTGCGTCAACTCTGGCAGCGCAAGTTATTGGATCAGGACATTTCGACCCGCTCTGTAGAACGACTCTTATCAGATGCCGAGTTGCTCGTTGATAATCAAGTGACGTACGCGGCATTGATTCTTCTTGGCAAACGGGAAGCCCTGGGCAAATATCTCGCTCAAGCGGAGGTCATCTTCGAGTACCGATCCAACGAAGTGCCGGGGCCAGCGGCGGAACGGCATGAATTTAGACAGGGTTTTCTTACTGTGCTTGACGAGATATGGCGACTTATCAACCAGCGCAATGACCTGCAACACTTTCAACAAGAATTTTTTATTTGGGATGTGCCCACTTTCAACGAGCGCGTGGTGCGCGAGGCTGTCTTGAATGCGGTGAGTCACCGCGATTACCGCCATGGAGGATCGGTCTTTATTCGCCAGTACCCTCGGCGCATCGAAATTGTCAGTCCCGGTGGCTTTCCACCCGGTATCACACCCGATAATATTCTCCGGCAACAAAATCCGCGCAATCGCCGTATCGCCGAAGTCCTTGGCAAGTGCGGATTGGTCGAACGAGCCGGACAAGGGTTTGACCGCATCTTCCGCGAGTGCATTCAGCAGAGCAAGCCATTGCCCGACTTTTCCCATACAGATACCTACTCCGTATGGCTCACGTTGCACGGTGAGATTCAAGACCCGGAGTTTCTGCGCTTTCTGGAGGAGATCGGTCAAGAACAAGTGGCTACATTTGGTCTTGACGATTTGTTGGTGGTCGATCTCATCCACCGCGAGCAGTCTGTTCCCGAAGACCTGCAATCAAGGGTTGATCATCTGCTGGAGCAGGGGATCATCGAGCGCGTGGGACGTGGGCGTGGCGTGCGGCTTATGCTCTCTCGACAGTTCTATCGGTATATTGGTAAGGCGGGTACTTATACGCGCAAGCGCGGATTGGACCGCGAGACGAGCAAGGCGTTATTACTGAAACACATTCGAGATAATCGGAAAGAAGGGAGTCCGTTGCGGGAACTAAGGCAGGTACTACCGGCACTTTCGCGCGATCAAGTGCAGAGTTTGCTTCGGGGTTTGAAGAGCGAGGGACGCATCTATAAAGTTGGAGCCACTAGAGCCGCTCGCTGGTATCCAGGGCGACCGCCATCTGGAATTGCGTCAAAATAAAAAAATAAGCAAAAAAACGCAATTGATTACGCAATTAGACGCAATAAATTTTTTAAATATTTGTTTTATATATATATTTATAAATGCGTATAAAATACGTATAATAAAGTGAAAAAAATATATACAATAGTACAATTAGAGGCTATTATGGATGCGATTCAGGTTGCCGATAGTATTACAAAGCTGGGTTCTCAGTTGCGGGGAACGGTTCTTGTTGCTGCTTCCCATGGAGGGCGGTTTTGCGGGTATCTCGCAGCATTGGCTGGTCTTCGAGGTGTTATTTTTAATGATGCGGGTGTTGGGAAGGACAATGCGGGGATTGGGTCGCTTGATTATTTGCAAGGTCTCGGACTCGCGGCTGCCGCGATTGCACATACGTCTGCGCGTATTGGCGATGGAGCAGATATGCTCAAGCGCGGGCGCATCAGTTTTTGCAATGAGATAGCCCGTGCGCTTGGATGTGAAGAGGGGCAGATGTGCCGAGAGGCGGCTGAGATTTTGTGTAATGGCAAGCCATTTGAAGGGGATGTTCCGGGCTACGAGGAATCGCGCTCTGTGTTGCAAGAGGTGCCTGTTCTTACGATTGCATGTGATTCTGCATCACTCGTTACGCCTGAGGATGCAGGTGCGTTTATTATTACGGGGTCGCACGGTGGGGTGATTGCGGGCAGGCCCGATTATGGTATTGCAGCAGAGGCGAGGGGCGCGGTGTTTAACGATGCGGGGGTCGGTATTGATCGGGCAGGTGTTCGGCGTCTTGAGGTTCTGGATCGCGCCGGTATTCCCGCGGGGACAGTGGATGCGATGACCGCCTGTATCGGCGATGCGGTTTCCGCATGGGAGAGCGGTGTTCTGTCGTATGTCAATTTACAGGCGGAAAGATGCGGTGTTAAAGTGGGGATGACGGTGCCGGAGTTTGGAGAGAGACTTAGTTTTTAATCCGTGGAGTTTCTATGTCTTCAGTTGTACACATGAATGGCGGACAGGCGCTTGCTGAGATGTTTCGCCTTCACGATCCGGCGCCTATGTTCGGTATGGGAGGGTTTCAGCTTCTGCCTTTTTACGATGCGGTGCGCGAGTTGGGGCTTTCGCATACGTTGATCAATGATGAGCGGTGTGGTATTTTTGCCGCCGATGCCTGGGCGCGCGTGACGGGGCGTCCCGGAATATGCGATGGTACGCTCGGTCCCGGGGCGACGAATCTGGTTACGGGCTTGGTGGAGTCTCTGAATGCGGGTGTTCCGCTGATTGTTGTTGTGGGCAATAGCAATCGCGAGCATTCGTGGAAGAATATGACGCAGGAGGCGCGTCAGACGGAGATTCTGGCGCCTGCGGCTAAAGCGCTTATTCGGGTCGAGAGCGGCTATCGCATCCCCGAGCTTGTGCGACGCGCGTACGCTGTTGCCACATCCGGGCGACCAGGACCTGTTGTGCTGGATGTGCCCGAGGATATTGCTCATGGGGAGTACGATTATCTTAGGGCGGATTTTTTTGTGGATCCAGAAACGTTGCGTATTCCCGCACAGCGTTCGCGCCCGGGGCGAGATGCGGTTGCGCGCGCTGCAGAGCATCTGCGCGATGCCCGGCGGCCGATTATTCTCGCTGGCGGTGGTGTCCATCTTTCTCGGGCGTATTGCGAGCTACAGAATTTTGCCGAGGCTTTTGGTATTCCGGTGGCGCAAACGCTGAGTGGCAAAGGTGCGATTCCCTGTATTCATCCGCTCAGCGTAGGGCTGTTCGGGCGCTGGTCGCGGATTGCCAATGATTTGATCGCGTCTGCAGATTGCATTCTGTCGGTTGGTTGCAAGATGGGCGAGATTGCCACGAAACGCTATGATTTGATTCCGCGCGGTGTGCCTTTTATTCATCTCGATATTGTGGCTGAAGAGATTGGGCGCACTACGCCTGCTACCGTTTCACTCTGGGGTGATGCGGCTGAAGGTTTGCGCGATCTTCAAGCGTGTTTGTCCTCGGATCGAGTGGCGATGCAGGAGATGCGCGCGGCTTATTTGACCGAGATTTCAGAACGGATGGCTGCCTGGCGAGCCGAGGCAGAGCCGCGTTATGCTTCTGACGAGAGCCCCGTCAATATGGCGCGGGTGGTGCGCGAGTTGCAAAACGCGATGCCCGAAGATGGTGTTCTGGTTGTGGATGGTGGGTTTGCCGCGCATTGGACGGGTTTGCTTTACGATTCTACCCGGTCTGGGCGCTCGTATATTGCCAATCGAGGATTTGCTTCTATTGGTTATGGGTTGCCGGGTACGATGGGCGCACAACTCGCTGCGGGCGATTCACCCGTTGTTGGTCTGACGGGAGATGCGGGGTTTAATATGGTGCTGGGCGAACTGGAGACGGCCCGGCGTCTTGGGCTTGGGTTTACGCTCGCGATTGTGAATAATGCGGCTTCGGGTTATGTCAAAGCGCTTCAGCACAATATGTATGAAGGGCGCTATCAGTCGAGTGATCTGAGCGAGACGGATTATGCCGATACGGCCCGCGCGCTCGGCTGTCAGGGTATTCGCGTGGATGATCCTGGGGCATTGCAAGGTGCTTTTGCCGAGGGGATTGCCAATCGCGATATTCCTACGATTATCGATGTTATTGTTACGAGAGATCCATCAAAAATGTTGCCGGGCGTTGATAGCCGAACAGCGCCGGTTAAAAAGGGCGATAGGCCCGCATAGTGGAGAATATCGTATGGCTCTTACACAGGAAAAGCAACTCGAGATGCTGCGGATTATGCAAACGATTCGGCGCTTTGAAGAGCGCGCGTCTGATGATTATCGCGCAGGGGATATTTACGGTGTGGTCCATTGCTATATCGGCGAGGAGGCCGTTGCCACAGGTGTCTGTGCCGCGCTCAATTCGGACGATCAGATTATCAGTACGCATCGGGGGCACGGGCATTGTATTGCCAAGGGGGCGGATTTGAAGCGTATGATGGCTGAGCTTTATGGGCGGGAGACGGGGTATTGTAAGGGCAAGGGGGGATCGATGCATATTGCCGATTTTAGTATTGGGATGCTCGGTGCGAATGGCATTGTGGCGGGTGGCATACCCATTGTTACGGGTGCTGGTCTGGCCGCGCAGCTCGAGGGCAAGGGGCGCGTTGCGGTTTCGTTTTTTGGCGATGGGGCGTCAAATGCAGGTCCTTTTCACGAGTCGATCAATATCGCTGCGGCGTGGAAGCTGCCCATGATCTATGTTTGCGAGAATAATCTCTACGCGGCGAGCACTCCGGCGGCGAGTACGCTGGCGCATAGCGATGTTGCTGCGCGTGCCGCGGGGTACGATATCCCGGGCGTGGTTGTGGATGGGAATGATGTGATGGCGGTTTATGATGCGACGCAGGAGGCTGTTGCGCGCGCGCGCAATGGCGAGGGTCCTTCGCTGATTGAGTGCAAGACTTATCGCTGGCGAGGGCATACGGAGAGGGTTGGCGCGGCTGATCCAAGGCCGCAGGGCGAGATCCGCGCATGGCAGGAGAGAGATCCGATTGAGCGGTTTGTCGCAGGTCTGATGGATCAGGGCTGTATTACCCAGGAGGCGTGGCAAGAGATGGATGAAGAAATTCTCGCGGAGATTGAAGAGGCGGTTCAATTTTCCAAAGAGAGTCCATTTCCAGATTTAGAAGCTGCAGTCGAAGATGTTTTTGCCGAGTGAGTCGAGGATAATACGATGAGAAAAATCTCTTATGCACAGGCCGGGATGGAAGCTCTTGTAGAAGAAATGAGGCGCGATCCAACGACGTTTCATCTGTCAACCGATGCGCCCGATGCGCTCGTCGAAGAGTTTGGGTCTGAGCGCGTGCGCGCCACGCCCATTGCCGAGGGCGCGCTTACCGGAATTGCTGTTGGTGCTGCCGGTTCTGGATTCCGTCCGATTATCAACTGGAGTATGGTTACGTTTTCTTTTGTGGCGATGGACCAGATTGTGAATCAGGCAGCCAAGATCCACTATATGTTCGGGGGGCAGGTGAAATTCCCGATTACTTTCCGAACGTCTGTTGGAGGTGGCAGGCGGGTTGCGGCGCAACATTCGCAGAGTCCGTATTCGATGTTTATGAATCTCGCGGGATTGAAGATGATTTTGCCTTCAACGCCTTATGATATGAAGGGGCTTCTCAAAACGGTTATTCGGGATGATAATCCCGTCATTTCTTTTGAGTCCAATCGCCTCATGGGTGTTGCAGGTGAAGTCCCAGAAGAGCCTTATACCGTGCCTCTGGGCAAAGCGGATGTCAAGCGCGAGGGTTCGGATGTCACGATTGTCGCACTGGCCTGGCTGGTACACGAAGCACTGGCGGCTGCTGATGTGCTGGATAAGGAGGGGGTTTCCGTTGAGGTGCTGGATCCGCGTACACTGGTTCCGCTCGATTGCGATGCTATTCGCGCGTCTGTGCAAAAGACCGGGCGGCTGGTTATTGCGGATGAGGCGGGTCCCACAGCGGGTGCCTCAGCCGAGATTGCTGCTGTGGCGACCGAAGATGTAGAGACGTTTGCTAAGATGAAGGCGCCCGTCAAACGCGTCTGCGCCCTCCATGTGCCCATTCCGTACACGCCCCAGTTAGAAGATCACGTTTTTCCAGATCGAGATAATATTGTTGCAGGTGTTAGAGAGGTGATGAATGTTTGAGGGAAAAAGTAGGGGACACTAACGCCGCTCGCTGGTACCCAGGAGACTCTTCATCTGGAATTATGCCAAAAAATAAATAATAGGACAAAAGGCATAATTTTGGCATAATTAGGCACAATTAATTTTATAAGTATTTGTTTTTTCGTAGGTTTTTCTCCAGGTTAATATCATATATATAATATCTTCTATGCAATAAAAACCACGTTCTTTGGGCGTGGTTTTTTGTTCCGTTTTCCCAGGAGGTGCCCTCTGACACGAAATCCAAAATTTTCAGTGATTATCCCAACATATAATCGCGCAAATTATGTTGCGGAGGCTGTTGAGAGCGTTTTGCGACAGACGTATCAGGGTTTTGAACTCATTGTGGTGAATGATGGTTCTACGGATGATACGGCAGAGGTGATCAAGCGGTTTGGGGATCGGATTTGCTATGTTGAGAAGGCAAATGGCGGGAAGGCGTCTGCTGTGAATCTGGGGCTGAAATATGTGACGGGTGAGTATGTTTGGATTTTGGACGATGATGATATCGGGTTGCCGAATAAACTCGAGTTGCACGCGGCGCAGTTTGCAGAGGATCCGGATTTGAGATTTGTCTATACGGGCTATGAATTCATAGAGGAGGAGAGAAGCGATTTACCCGTGCGGTCTTTTGAAGCGCGGATGCCGCCTATAGACGATATGGTGATGTATTTGTTCGGGCGATTTGAGTTGTGCAGTCCGACCGTGGTTGCCCATCGGATGTGTTATGACAGGGGCGGCTGTTTTGACGAGCGTTTGATTCGCGGGCAGGATTACGATATGTGGATTCGCATTATACGCGCCGGGTTTAAGATAGGTGTGATTGAGCAACCCACGCTTCGGTGTCGCATGCATGAGGGAGATCGGGGTTCGGCGTCCGATCGCTTTGCTGCGGGCGATATTAGAGAAAAGAATCGGGAATACCTGGGGCTTATTGTGCAGAAGTTGTATTGGGAGTTGCCCCTGAAGGCTTTTTACAGTCGTTTGGCTCGAGATCCAGATGACCCGATTTTGATTATGAAGGCTCTGTTGCGGCGTTTGTGGATGATGCCACTGCCTGTGCTACAGGACGAGGTATTGCGCGATCTGGATATGCTGGAAACGCATGTCGAGCAGCATCACTTGTCGCTTGATGACTCTGCCCACCGTTTTTTGATAAGTCTAAAAAATACAACAGAACAAACTGCACCCCGTGTCGCAAAAAAGGTTGGCAAAATCCTGAACATTACACATGATTAACCATCGAATTAAAAGGGTCGAAACTTCGTTTGCATTGCGAAGAAACGGATAAAGGGAGATAACGAAAAGACCAGACCACAGAGGCTGCCGAAGAAAAGAAAAAGATGGGGTAGTCAAGTAAAAAACCACGTCCTTTGGGCGTGGTTTTTTGGTTTTTACTGCTGATGTTTCAACAGGGATCAAAACCGCGATTGTTTGCTTTCCATACTGGTATGCACATCGATCAGCACGGTTTTGCCGTCGGCATTTAGTCGCTGTGCTTCTTGTAATGCAGGGCGCATTTCGCTCGCTTTTTTGACGGTGATGCCCACAGCGCCCATGCCTTCGGCTATTTGGGCGTAGTTGCCCTGCATATTGGAGACGCCATAGCGTTCGCGAGCCACGGGAAATCCGCCGGGGTATGTCGCCATGCCCCCGTTGTTCAGAAGCACGGTTGTAATGGGGATACCTGCGCGAGCAGATGTTTCGATGTCCAGGCCGGACATGCCGAAGGCGCCATCTCCCATCATGTTGAGGCAGAATTTGTCGGGATGGGCGAGTTTGGCACCGATCATCAGTGGGATGCCGAAACCCAGGTGGGTTGTTTTGCCCCAGCCGATGTAACTGTGGGGTGTGGTTGCGGTATAAAATGGCACGATTGAGTCGCGGGGCGCACCGGCGTCGTGTGTGACAATGCTGTTTTCGCGGTCGAGTGTGTTGTTGATTTCGTTGATGACGCGATAGGGGTTGAGGGGTTCTTCATTTGAGGTCAACAGGGGGGTCCAGGTGTCGAGCCATTCTTTTTTGGCGTGTGCGATTTTAGCGGCGACGCGATCAGAATTTTTTGGTTCGCCAATTTGAGCTTTTACTTCGTCTATGATCGCTTGCAGGGTGAGTTTGACGTCGCCGATTAGCCCGATATCCACGGCTTCGTCTTTGTTGATGTCCTCTGGATTATTGGTGTTTTGGATGAGTACTTTGGCGGGGGGGACGGATTGGGCATAAGGGGTGCGCGTTAAACTGGATCCGAGCGCGAGCAGTACGTCGCAGTTTTTGAGCCAGTGGTGTACGGGTCCCGTGGTCGCGCCGCTGCCAGCGCCGAGGGCGAGTGGGTGGCGTTCGTCAAAGGCCGATTTGCCGGGCATGGTGCAGAATACGGGTATGCCGGTTAGATCGACGAGTTCTTTTAGTTCATCTGTCGCACCGGCAAATACGACCCCGTGTCCCGCCCAGATTACGGGGTTTTTTGCGGCGAGCAGGGCTGTGACGGCATCTTTGATGTCTCCGGTCGAGGGCATCTGTTGCGTGCGTTTTGGCGAGTGATAATTTTGTGCGTCGGCGGGTATTTCTTCTGCGCAGACGTCGGAGGTCATTTCGACTACGACGGGACCCGAAATGCCGTTGCGAAGCGCGTGGAATGCGCGGCGCATTACGGTGCCAACATCTTCTGGTCGATAGATTGCTTCAACGCGTTTGACCCATCCGCGATAGGTGTGGGTTGCGGAAAAATTGGGACGGACTGCGATTTGATTGAGTCTTACGCCGCCTGGGAGGACCAGAATAGGGATGTTGTCGGCATAAGCCTGGGCAATGCCACCCATTGCGTTTTCTGCACCGGCTTGTGCCTGTATTGCCACGACGCCAAATCGCTGTCGGTTGCTGGTGCGGCTAAAGCCGTCTGCGGCCATGACTGCGCCGCGTTCGTGGCGAAATGCGATTGGGCGAA
Source organism: Candidatus Latescibacterota bacterium (assembly GCA_022821275.1). Classification (GTDB taxonomy): domain Bacteria; phylum Latescibacterota; class UBA2968; order UBA2968; family UBA2968; genus VXRD01. The sequence goes on from JAJEDY010000009.1 coordinate 16,005, forward strand.
TGCTTTCCTGGGCTGCGGCTTCAATTAGAGGATTGCTGGGGTAACAGGAGAGCCATTCGACGCCTTCTTGTTTCAATATGCGAGCGATGTATTCAATGCCGTTCATGAAGATTCCTTGATAAAAAAGCTATCAGCTATCAGTTCTGGACGCCTGCTTAAGGCATGCAGAGCCTGCCCCTGCATGGTCTAAGCAGGGGCCGCGATCCAGTAAGGTGAACTGCCATTCACATGGTGCCCTTTCACCTCTTAGTTTTATCGGTGTTCATCTGTGTTCATCTGTGGTTGCATCTTACCGCTATTCCTTCAATGTCTCATTAAAAAAGTCAATCGTGCGTTGCCATGCCAATTTTGCCGCAGCTTCGTCATAGCGCGGCGTTGTGTCGTTGTGAAATCCGTGGTTGGCGTTTTCGTATATATGAGTCGTGTAATTCACACCTGCTTCTTTGAGCGCGGCTTCATAAGCGGGCCAGCCCCGGTTGATGCGTCTGTCCAGTTCGGCATAGTGGATGAGCAATGCGCCTTTTATTTTTGGCACGTCTTCGACAGCGGGTTGGCGGCCGTAAAAGGGAACCGCGGCGGAGATGATGTCGGGGATGCGCACGGCAAGGGTGTTTGACATGCCGCCGCCAAAGCAGAAGCCTACGACGCCGACTTTTCCAGTGCATTTTTCGTGTGTGTGTAAATAACGCGCAGAGGCGATAAAGTCTTCTGTCATTTTATTGCGGTCTATCTCGCGCTGCATGAGTCGCCCTTCGTCATCTGTGCCGGGATATCCGCCGAGGGGCGCGAGCGCGTCGGGGGCAAGAGCCAGAAATCCAGCGGTTGCCACGCGCCGGGCAACGTCTTCTACGTAGGGGTTTAAGCCGCGATTTTCGTGGATGACGACGACGCCGGGGATTTTGCCTTCTGCTTGTGCGGGGGCGACGAGGTATCCGCGCGTTTTGTCGTGTCCTTCTGGAGATGGATATTCGATATATTCGGCGCTGATGCGTTCGTCGTCTTTGGCGATTTGCTGTGCAAGCGCGTAATTGGGCTTCAGGCTGTCTAACAGCGCGGCAGCGGTTACGCCGCCGACTGCGAATTTCGCAGCGCGATTTAAGAAGCCCCGCCGGTCTGTTTGCCCGTGGACATATTCGTCGTAGAGGTCGAGGAGTTCCTGGTCAAAGTCAGTTGCTCGTTGGCGTTTCATAATGGAGTTCCTTTCTGTGATTTGGTTTATACTGCGCCGACAGTCTCGCGAACGCCATCCCATTCGCGCCATATATCTGTGAATGCATCGACTCCAATTTCGTCGATTTGGGTGTGTTTGGTCCTGAAGATCACGGCGTATCGAATGTCTGGCGAGGTGTTGGGGCAGCCGGTATGCACCATAGCGTGATGGGCAAAGATTACGTCTCCCGCTTCGCCAGTTACAAATACCGGGCCTTCGGGCAGATCGACATGGGGCATGTGGTCATCCAGTATTTGATGTCCGTGTTCTTTGAAGTAGTTTTCAAAGAAGTGATGCGATTTGGGCCATACGGTAAAGTTGCCGCCATTGGGAACAGGGACATCATCGAGATATACGACTGCGAAGGATGTAAAATTCCGGTTATAAGTTCCGTCTTCGCGCAACCCGCGCAACCGATCACCTACGGCTTTAATGCCGTCCAGATGCCCGCCACTTTTGCCCCATCCAATTTTTTCCGTCAATGTGCTTGTCGGCAGACTGCCCGGCGGGCGTGGAAAATTGAGTTTGATACTTCCCGTCTGACTGCGCTGCAAATTGCCTTCTCCCAATGCGGATTCGAGGAGTGAGAAGGCGGGTGTTTCGTTGAATAGGTCCGTAATTACGGGGGTGGCGTTGATTTCGGGAAATGGGTTGGTGTTTCCTTTGCCTATTTCGGCATTGATCGCTTGCCGCGCCGCATCTACCATCGCGCGGGGCACGGCACCCGAGACTTTGATATAGCCCTCTTCGTAAAAGAAGCGCTTTTGGCTTTCGGTTAGTTCCATTGCGGTCTCCTCGTGTTCGCGTTTCAATTTTACCTCGCCCAAAATTATACCAGTTTTTAAAAAAAGCAACATTTTTACTTTAGCAAAACGCTTGATAATTTTTTTGTTTCATGCCATAATTTCATTGGGAATGGGGAAAAGCAGATTTATCACCTTAAAATTGCCCCCAATTGGCACGGGGCGAAAGGAATGAAGATGTCCAATTCTCAATCACCATCAACGGTTTATCGCGCTGCGGCTTTTGCCGATTTCAAACCGGAGCTTTCGGCGCCCGGGGCTACGCCAGAGCGATTGGCGCATCTGGAGGCGCACGGTTTTGTGATTATTAACGATTTTGTCGATAATCCCTGGATTCCCGTTCTCCGCGAGGCGGGACGCCGCGTTACTGAGGCGTGTGCGCCAGAGAATGAGTACAGCAAGATCGATTGCTCAAAGGGCTATGTACACCGCACGGGCAATGATGAGCCGTGGGCGATTCGGGGGCTTATCCATCCGGCTTTTGGAGAGCCGTGTTTTGCCGAGTTCCACGGGTCGCCAGATTTTCTGAATTTCGTTCATTCGTGGTGTAACGGAGGGCTGGAGCCAGAAGATACGGTGCTGGGGGGGTTGCTGCTGTGGTGCAATCCGCGGCAGAAGGAGAATAAGCTGAGCTGGCATCGGGATGTGACGTGGTGGGGCACGGGGGAGCGGTATTTTGCACAGCGGGATGAGCGGGGTAGTGATCCAGAGGCGTATTCCGAGGAGGTCGAGCGAAAGCGCTGGAAAGAGATTGTCGCAAATAATGCGAAGTCTTTGAAGGAGCGGAATGGCGTGAGTATGTTTTTGGCATTGGCGGACGATGAGTGTCACGAACTCATACCGGGAAGCCACAATCGGTGGCGTACGCCGTTTGAGCACGATGTGCTTTTGCCGAAGGCGGTGAAGGAGCAAGGGGTGCCGCATACGCCGAGTTGGAATGGCGAGGATCCATTGCCGGGACAGGTGGCGATTCGTCTCAAGGCCGGGGAAGCGCTTATCCGCAATGGGACGACGATCCATACGGGGCACACGGTTCCCGAGCGCGAGCGCAATACGTTGTCAATCGGTTGGTCGAGGTGGTCGGGACCATCTGACGAGGAGCCATCTGTGAGCGATGTGCGACATGCGTGGCAACTCGATCCGGCTGTGCGAGAAGCACTGCCACACGAGTGGATGAAGACGGCGTGGGATCGCTGGGCCGAGAGAACGAAACTCGGGGATACGCTCGAGGATCGGTATCCGGGATTTGACATTAAGCGCATCAAAGCTGGCGCAGTGGTCGGTTGGCGCGGTGAGCTGGAGCGGCAAGCTGCGGCGGCTGGCGAGGCGTGGGAGCGTTTCCAGACTTTGTCGTGAGGATTGTGCGATAACAAGAAGCCCCCGGTGCGGTTATGCGTCGGGGGCTTTTTTTGTTGGTAGGATGTCTGTCAGGATGTGTAGATATTTTTCATCTGATAGGCGTCGAGAGACAGGAGTTCGCTGTCCTGTCCCTGTGAACGGAGGGAGACGCCAGTGCTGTCTTCGCGCCCGGGATAGACGCGCAGTGCCACGCATTGTTTGCCGTTTACAAATACTTCTACGACGCTTTTATCGACGAATACGCGCAATTTTAAGGTTTCATCTGGCTCGATATAGACCGAACCGGTTTCTGGCGCGCGGGTGCGCACGTCGGGTAGGATTGAGGAACACGATGAGTCGATTGTGATCAGGCTCTTCTGTGTGTTGCGTTCTCGATTTCTGAATCCGCGGTCTTTGAAGAACATGATGCGCGTGACTTCTTCTTTGTTCGGCGACCGCAATACGTCCATTTCGACCAGGGGGGCGTTTTTGGTATCGATTTCGGCGACGATTTCCATTGCATTGCCCTGAATATTGTCGAGGACGATCTCGCTATTGGCAGCGAGTGTCATGCGTCCTACATGCTGGTGATCGCGGCGCAGGGATTCCACATCGCCCGCTGGTTCTATGCGTATATCTTCTTTGCCGATGAGGGTCATTTTGCGGGGCAAGGTCATGATCTGGTTCCAGTTCTCTGTCGGTTTGCCCGGGTTCATGTTGAAGATGACGATGATATTGCCATTGCCATCCGGGGTTGCCGAAGGCGCGTGTACGCCACAGGGACCATAAGGCCCGAAGTTGCATTTGTCGTGCGCTGTCACCACAAATTTGTCGCGTTCTTTGTCGTAGTCGCCCAGCAGATATTGTCCCCCGCTCATGTGGCTGTAAAAGAGCAAGATATGGCGATCTCCAATGGGCCAGAAATAGGGACAGGCGCCATCGTCGCCAACGAGAGTGAAGAGGTCGTCTTCGACAAATGGATGCAAATACGTCCAGTTCGCCAGGTCGGGTGAGCGGAGCAAGAAGTTCGCGCGGGTGCGTTTGCCGCCAGGACCGGGCAGGGTGCCGCCCGAGAGGGAGTAGTAAAAATCGCCTTTTTTCCAGATGCACGGATCAAATACCCGATAGGGCGGTGTGGAGCCATCGGGATTTTGCATGGGGATTACGGCCTGTCCGGTTACTTTTTCCCAGTTTAAGAGCAGGGGATCGCTGGATACGGCGACCATGTTGCCGACCACGGTGCCGTGATACATGGCGATGACGCGGTCGTCTTCTACGAGTGTTGAACCGGAAAAACAGCAGCGTTCGGGATTGGGATATATCGCATAGGGCAAGTCTTCCCAGTGGATCAAGTCGTCGCTGATGGCGTGTCCCCAGTGCTGGCGCGGGTCTTCGGGGGGATATGCCTGGTAAAACAGATGCCATCGCCCCTGCCAGTAGCAGAGGCCGTTGGGATCGTTGAGCGTGTGTTCTGGATTTACGTAGTGGTAGATGGGTCTGTGGGGGTCGCCTTCATAACTTTTTCGCGCTTCATTCATCCGCTGTAAGAGTGGATTTGTGGCGAGGGCTTCGCGCTGTTCTTCAAGTGTGTCTGGATATGTGTAGTGCGGTACGAGTGATGTGTAATCTGGCGTGTCGCTCATGGTGTTTTGTCCTTTCTGTTTTAGGGAATCCTCAGGGCTTCCAGTTCGGGATGTGCGTCCCAGTGCGCCCGAATTCGCTGTCCCCAGTTGCCGATTTGACGGGTGGGTCGCTCGTGTGTGATTTGCCGCCGTTCCAATCCCGCTTCAAAATTTAGCAGTGCCTGGCGGCATTGTGTCAATAATGCGCGTTTGTTTTCGTCGTAGGCGAGATTTTGCGTTTCTCCGGGATCGTTCCTGAGGTCAAAAATTTGCTCGAGGCCAATGCGTTCGGGATCGGGTCCGGGTGGGAGCAGGTCTTTTTTATCTCCGTAGGGAATATACTCACAGACGTATTTATACCGGTCAAAAAGCAGGGCGCGTCCCCAGTAGTTGCTTTCTACGAAGCCAAAGTCGCGCCAGGGTACGTCTCGCCCTTCAACGAGGGGGCGTACGCTCATTCCCCGCGCATGTTCGGGTGGGTCGATCCCGGCATAGTCGCATACGGTGGAGAGGAGATCGACGCCGGATACGAAGTGTTTGTGATCATACGCGCCTTTGGGGATGTTCAGGTTGTGTCCAAGTGATGAGACGATAAAGGGTACGCGAATGCTGGCTTCGTAGAGGGAAAATTTTTGGAACATCTGGTGCTGCCCGAAGGCTTCGCCGTGATCTACGCTGAAGATGATTACAGTGTTGTCCGCGAGGCCGCTTTGCTCAAGGGCGGTTAAGATCAGGCCGATTTCACCATCTACTTTTTCGACAAATCGGTGGTGATGCCATATAAATGTTCGCCATTGAAGTTCGTTCCATGTTTTCATGGCTCGCAAGATGGGCCAGTGTATCAGGCATTCGTCTATGCGCCTGCATACGCGGTGTAAGACGGTTTCGCGTGTCGTAGTTAAAATTTTCAGGGAGAGGGGGTAGTTCTTCTTCGCTGAGCATGCCCCGGCGTATGGCGTCGGGCATTTCTTTTGTTTCAAAGTTGTGGCCATATTCGCAGATGTCGTGCGGGTTGACGTACCAGACCTGGAGATAGAATGGGTCGGTTTTGTCGTAAGTGGTTAAAAAATCTACGACGGCATGGGTCATTGCCGCGTCGTAGTATTCGCCGCCGCCTGCACCGATTCGCTGTTGACCGTAGTACAGGACGTCGAAGCTATCATATACGTTTCGGCCATCTACGTGCCATTTGCCGCAGTGGATTGCGCGATGATCGCTTTGTTGTAATATCTGGCCCAGGTCGGGTATGTCTTCGTGCAAATGGCCGCCGTTGAACGGGGTGCCAGCTTCTGAGGTGTATCGCCCAGTCATCCAGCTCGCTCGCGCAGGGGCGCAGACCGGGTCGCTGCTATAAGACCGCATGAATGAGATGCCGTTGTTGTGCAGGCGGTCGATGTGCGGCGTTTTTACGTGTGTGTTGCCGTAGGCGGATATGACGTCCCAGGTGTGCTGGTCGGTGTTGATGAAGAGGATATTGGGTCGGTCGCTCATGCCGCGTCTCCCGTCAGTACGAAGGTCTGGAATGTGGTTGATGCGATGATGACCTGTTCTTGCTGGTCCAGCCACCAGTACGAGGGTAGTGTCCCCGCGCCATAGACGAAGAAGCCGGAGAGTTTTCGTGTTCTGTCGCCGAGAGGTAGAGTACAGTCTTCCATATAGCCAATGTGTACGGGTTCGCGGACTTTTTCGAGGTCTTCCAATATGGCGAGGGAGATTTGTTCGCCGGAAGATTTTAGCTGGTGTGCGAGGTTTGGAATGACGTCGAATAGCGTCCAGTTGCAGGTGATGGGGTGGGTGTTGTCGATATGACCGACGGGTAAGGTTGTGTTGTTGACGACGAGCGAGACGCGCTGCTGGTCTCCCAGTGAGGTGATGTGTCCTTCGCAGGTGAATTGGCGATATTTATCCCCCGCACTGTTGGTCGCTGTTACGCGCCAGGTGTCCCGGAGGGTGCGGTAGTCGTCGTCTGTAGTATGAAAGTCGAGGTGCAGATTTTCGCCACTTGTGGTGTTGAGAAATCGGATATCGTAATGCCAGTTTTTCGATGGTTCGCGCGTTCGGTTGATTATTACTTCGCCAATTGATAGGTCGCGCGGGGCTTCTCCACCACGTCCTTTATATCCTTTCCAGTAGTTCGGGAGGACGGTGTATTTTTTTTGAGACGTTGGCGCTGTTTGGCTCAGTATCTCGATCAACTGTTTGCCAAAATGCGGGGTCTGACTTCTGCCGTCGTACTGAAATGACCAGTGTATGTGATCGGATGTCATTGGATGCCTCAATCGCTCACTGGCGTGATTTTTAGGACGAGTGCGTGTTCGCATGGTTTTTCTGCGGGCAACTGGACTTTTAATCCGCGCATTGTTTGTGACCATTTTAACGATCCTGCCCCTAAGAGTTCGACTTTGTCGATTGGTTTGGTCAGCAGACGCAGGGAAGAACCGAGCGATTGGATTGTTACTTCATTTTTTTCAGGTATTGCCAATACGGTTGCGTAGAGGATGTCTCCGCGCGTGGTGAAGCGGATGTCGCGTTCGGTAAACATCTGTCGCTTTGTGTCGGTGAATGAACCTGTTGTGACTTCTGTTGGGCCTTCGCCAAATACTTTCCAGGTGCGCGAGTCGTAGATCGCTTCGCCGTTTATGTTTAACCATTTGCCGATTGCGAGTAGCAGTGCCTCTTCTTCTTCGGGGATCGTACCATCGGCGCGGGGGCCTACGTTGAGCAAGAGTGCGCCGTTTTTGCTTACGATATCTACAAGGTCGCCGATTAGTTGCGAGGTGCTTTTGTATCCCCGTTCATCTTCGATATATCCCCAGGATTTTCTCGCTACGCAGGTGTCGGTTTGCCAGAAGTGGGGGTTGATGTCGTCTAATTGCCCGCGTTCGATGTCGTAAACTGCGGCCTCTGGGGGAAAGGTCCCGTGTTTGTAATTGATCGCGACACCGCGATCCCATTCGGCACCGCGGTTGTAATAATAGGCTGCAAAACGCTGTACGTAAGACGAGAAAGCAGGTTCTTGTATCCACCAGTCAAACCACACGATTTGCGGGTGATATTTATCGACGAGTTCGCAGGTGCGCGCGAGCCAGTCGTCTAAGAATTCTTCGTTGGGCTGGCTATCCCTCGGTTGCGCGGGTCCGTATAAGCCCGCGTATTGTCCGTCCTGTACGTCTGAATCAAATTGCATCCCGCCATCCATGAACCACCAGTGTTCTGCGCGGTGCGTCGATACGCCAAATACCAGCCATTGTTTGCGGACTGCTTCGGCGAGTTCGCCAATTAGATCGCGTTTGGGTCCCATTTTGCTCGCGCACCAGTCCGATAGTTCGGTGTCGTACATGGCAAATCCATCGTGGTGTTCGGCTACGGGAACGACAAAGCGGGCACCAGCTTTGCGGAATAAGTCTGCCCAGTGGTCGGGGTCGTATTTTTCCGCTCTGAACATGGGGATGAAGTCTTTGTATCCAAATTTTGTGTGTTCGCCATGGGTCGCTACGTGGTGCGCGAATTCTTTGGAGCCTTGTTGATACATGTTGCGGGGGTACCATTCGCTTCCATAAGCGGGTACTGAATACACGCCCCAGTGAATGAAGATGCCGAATTTGTCGTTCTGATACCAGTCGGGAACGCGATAATTTGAGAGTGAGTCCCAATTCGGTTTAAAAGGTCCTTCGGGTAGTTGTATTGCCATGGTTTCTCCTGTGGAAATTGGTGAATCAATGCGAATTAAAACTGACGTTACGCACAGACAGAATATAATGCATAATGCGCTTGTCATTCTGAGCCGTAACGTAGTGGAGGCGAAGAATCTCCTACCAACACAGGTGGAAAAGATGCTTCGGCTACGCTCAGCATGACAAAACGCCGGACATGCGTAACACCAGTTAAAAGTTAAAAGTAATCCTATCCTGGACGCCTGCTTAAAACATGCAGGCGTGACCCCGTATAAGAACATTACGGGGCAGGCTCCCAAGCGGTTGTCATTGCGGCATGCTTAAAGCCGCAATCCAGAAGATTTTTGTTACTTGATTATCAAAATTCTACATAAGGCTCTGATTCTATGGGTGTAAATGATTTGGGGGGATGTTTTGCTATGACGTCTTCTTTCAAATCCACGCCCCAGCCAGGTCCTTCGGGTGGGACACAATGGCCGTCGATTACTTCGATGGGTTGTGTGAGGACTTCGTTGTAGAGGCCGATGGAGGATAGGAATATTTCCTGCATTAAACTGTTGTGTATGCAGAGGTCCAGATGCAGGCTGGCGATGGTGGAGATCGGTCCGTTGGAGTTGTGCGGTGCGACGGTTACGTAATAGGTTTCGGCCATTGCTGCGATTTTTTTCAGTTCGGTGATGCCGCCCGCGTGGCAGATGTCCGGCTGGATGATGCCTACGGCGTTCAGTTCTAATAGGGATCGGAATCCCCAGCGGGTGTACAGTTGTTCGCCGGTTGCAATGGGTACGCGCACTTCATGGGCAAATTGTGCGAGGGCTTCGGGGTTGTCCCATAAGATGGGTTCTTCCATCCATGCGATGTTGTACGGTTCGAGTGCTTGTGCGACCCGGCGCGCGCTCCAGATGTTTAACCGCGCGCGTATGTCAATGCCGATTTCGACCTGCGGTCCGGCGGTTTCTCGCGCGACTTCTACGAGTGCGACGCCGTGTTCTATGCGGTCGATTTTTGCGACTTGTTCGCCGCGAAAGGGATAGAATTTTAAGGCTGTATAGCCCTGATCTACGACCTGTTTTACGCCTTCGGCAATGCTTTCGGGTGTGTATCCCTTTCTGAGCCAGCCGTTGGCGTACATGCGTATTTTGTCGTGGGATTTGCCGCCGAGCAGTTCATATACGGGTACGCCGAGTGCCTTGCCTTTGATGTCCCATAGGGCGAGGTCAATGGCGCTGATGGCACTGGTGGTTACGGGCCCGCCAGACCAGGTGACGCGCCGATATAGCGAGGTCCATAGACGTTCGATTTCAAAGGGGTTTTTGCCGATTAAAAATCGCTTGAATGCCCCAAATTCCGCTATTAGTCCTTCGTCTTTGTATTGCAAACTGGCTTCGCCCAGTCCGTATATGCCGGCGTCGGTTTTGATTTTCACAAATGTCCAGTTTGTCCCTCCACCCTTTCCCGGTGTGCCCATACGCATGACGTGTAGATCGGTGATTTTCATTCGTGCTCCTTTATTTTTTGACGGCGATAGCTTTTTCTTCTGGTTTGTCCAGTTGCGGAATCCACTCGTATGGCACGCGATAAGCGCGATAACACGTTTCGCGAGGGCTGATAAATTCCCAGACTATTTCAAGTTCGGGCGTTACTTCAAAAAGCCGACCACCTGCTCCTTCGCAAATCAGTGTATTGCCATTGGGCAAGCGCTGTGCAGAACTCCACGGACGGCTGTAAAAACGGTAGGCGCGGACCCGGTCGCCATCCGCCTTGAGCGCGGAATATTCCCACACGAGTTCCAGTGTTATTGGATCGAATTCTACCACACGAGAATAATCTCGTACCGCGTTCATCCGTCCGTTCGGCGCACCCGGATTCGGTGCACCATATCCAGCAGCACCGCCATTATCAAATACCAGGATATTTCCTTCACCGGGCAAGCCTTTTGGTATCATATGTGCGTGATGCAGCCCAATAATCCAGCCCAGTGCCCGTAGTTCGGATGTCAGTGAGTAATCCGGCCCGACTTTCCACGCGATTTCACCCGTCTCTTTGCCGATTACTGCGATTGTGTTGGTATGTCGGCCATTCCAAATAAAATTGTCTGGATGAAATCGCTCATCGCCAGCATCATACCATTTGTTTGGTCCCAGGTAGGATACACTGTTGGAGTGTACCCAGTCATAAGGATCTGCTCCGACACGCCCACCCCGGTAAATCGCATTTTTTGCTTCTTCGCTAAAGTCCATTTCATCAAAGTGATCCACACTTTGCCATTCCCACACGATGTCACCATCCCAGTTCACTTCCAGAATACAATCGCCATGTAGCACCCCGGGTGCGATATGTGGCCTTTCGACTTCTTTTGCTGCGAGCACTATTGTATTTCCGCCTTCTATAATGGGATCTAAACCCGGCGCGTAATACCCGGTTGGGCTGCCTTCGCGCTCAAAATCGTGGTGTTGCTTGGCGGACCAGACTTTTTTCTTATCAATTTCGATTTGCTCAGTCTTGTTATAGTGCCAGACTTCATTTCCATCCCAATCGAACTGAACGAGTTCGCGCCCCCGTTCCATACGAGGACCGTTGTAACGCCGATCGCCGAGAATATGCCCCCCAGGCATTACTTTGCCCAGTTGTGATAGGTCAAAATGCTTTACGAGGTTGCCGTTCATGTCAATTATCTCACCGCCAGCATAGACCGTATAGCCATTCCAGCTACGCTCGGGATCGTAAACAGATATACCTACGGGTCGGGGGACGCCCGTTACGCGTGATGCCATTTCTAAACTCCTCCTGTATCCACTTCTTCTGCGTCGCGCAAATCTATTAATGCATTCAAATCATCTGGAGAATAAACAGGTATCTCGGCTTTTTCAAAATCAGATGCATTGCGCGTGACAATAAACTCAGCACCAACACGGCGAGCAGATTCATATAAAACACCATCTTCAAAATCTGAAAAGCTGCCGTCAACAGCCATTGACAACACAGAACGGTTGACCAATGCAATCTCAAAAATATCGAGCAATTCTCGAATGCGATTCAGAGCAACAGCTTTGCCAACTCTGGGCCTTGCGATATAATAAATATTCGTTATCGTCGTTGCACAAAGATATCCATGAATCGCTTTTTGTTCTGCGTGATCAAACAAAAGTAGCGCAGCTTCGACGAAAGGTGTGCGATCTAGCAAAACATCCAAAACCACATCTGTATCAAAAAGGACAATCATCGATATTTTTCCTCAAGATAGCGATAATAGTCCTCTTCATCTACTTTTGCATCTTTCAATGCACCCTTCAAAGACTCTGTGATCGGCCCGTATTTTTTTTTCGATGGCGGCTCCTGTTTGCTCTTTTCCAGGCTATCCAAAAATTTGATATAGTCTGCAACGAGCTTTGAAACCGACTTTCCGCGTTTCTTTGCATGTGCTTTGGCCAGTGCAACCAATTTATCATCCATCTGCAATGTGAGTCTGGTCTGCATTATGATCTCCTTTCTCGATATATAAACCTTGAAAAGCGAGATGTGATTGTGTAGTCCCAGGTGGCTAAGCGGGACTGATTCTCTTCACATAAACATAGTAGGCACCAGGTGGCTCGTCAATGCCATCGTCAAAATAGGTCTGTACACGGGTTGAGCCTTTTTTGAGTGATAATTGAAAGGTGACGCCTTTGTCTTCTTCGCCAACTGCTTTTTGTTGGACGATATCGCCTACTTGCAATTTTGCCGTTTTAATGGCGAGTGCTTCTCCCGGTAGTAGATCATCTACATAAGGTACGCCGGTTCTGCCCGGTAGGGCAGCGCAGATCGGTGTGTCGATTTCAATGGGCCAGCGGCGAAGTTCGAATTCGTATTCTCCGTCTTGTTCGATGTCGATGGCCCAGTATCCGTTGTCTCGCTCTTTTTGGCGCACATGCCGCTGGCTGTATATGCCTTCTTTTCCGTGCCAACTGTGCGCGGTTAGTGTTGTGGGGTTTTCATGGTTGGATCCGATTGGGATTTCGCTGTATTCGCCAAATCGCCGGGAGATGTCTGTCCACCAGGTTTCATAATCTTCGCGCAGTGTTTGCACGATGTCGGGATGGTGTTCTGCTATGTCGTATTTTTGCTCGGGGTCGCGTTTGTGGTCGTATAGTTCATTTTGTGGCTCGCGCCAGACTCCCGTGTGTACGAGTCGCCAGCGGTCGGTCATGGCGGCGAAGTCTTTGTATTTTTTGGGGTGATCAATTTGTTGCTGGTGTACGAATAGGGTGCGCGCGGGCCAGTTGTTGGGGGCGTTGTTCAATAGGGGTGTGAGGCTGGTGCCGTCGAGTTTTGCGTCTGGTGGTGAGAGTTCGCAGAGGTCGATCAGTGTGGGTAATATGTCGATGTGTGCGGTTAGATGATGGACATCGCGTCCGCCTGTCAGTTTTCCGGCGGGCCAGTGTATGAAACACGCGTTGCGATGGCCTCCGTCATAGACCCACGTTTTTTTGCCGCGCATGCCCGCGTTATATCCATCTGTTGGATATCCCTCCGCGGTTATTCCGGTTCCCTGGGCTGTGCCGTTGTCTCCCATGAAGATCAGTATGGTGTTTTCTGTCAGGTTATTGTCCGCGAGCCATTGGCGGAGGCGTCCGATGTTTTCGTCGATGTTTGCGATCATGCCGTAGAATCGCGCGCGCTGTTTCGGTATGCCCTGTTGCAAATACGGCGCGCTGTATTTTTCGTGTACGTTGAATGGGCCATGGGGGGCGTTGGTGGAGATGTAACAGAAGAATGGGGTTTCATCCGCCGCCATAAATTGCATGGCTTCGTTAAACCATACGTCTGTGCAATAGCAGGCGTGTTGTTCGGGTGCGCCGTTTCGGAGATAGGTTGCGGTAAAGTTGTCGTTGTCCCAGTGGTCCGGGATTTCTCCAACTACGCCGCCGCCGAAACTCAGGGATTCTCGAAATCCCCGGTCAAAAGGGCGATAGGGATAGTTGTCGCCCAGATGCCATTTGCCAAAGATGCCGGTGCGATAGCCCGAGTCCGAAAATAAGTCGGCGATGGTGATTTCGTCCCGGCGCATGATATATCGCCCGCGCAAGGTGCTCCATACGCCGGTGCGCGCAGCATATCGCCCGGTCATGAGCGCGGCTCTTGTGGGCGAACACATGGCATCTACATGGTAATCGGTCAAGCGCACGCTCTGGTCGTATAATTGATCCAGATGTGGCGTTTGCAATACGGGATTGCCCGTGCAGCTTAGATCCCCATATCCCTGATCGTCGGTTAAGATCAGGATTATATTGGGGCGTTCTGTCATAGGCGATGTTCCTTAATAGTATGGGCTGAGGTCCATTTCTGGGTAGGCGTTTTTAATGAGGTGAAGCGTTTCTGGTGTGTAAAAATCGTCGCCGGGGTTGGGCCAGCCAAAGAGACTGCGTACTCTTGCGGTGGTTTTTGTCAGGAAGGGGCGCAGGCGTCCGCGTTCTTGTATGTCTCGTTTTTCCGTGAGTGTCCAGGTGCTGGTGTCTCTGCGGCCCACTGCGTAGAAGAGGACTGCGCGTTGTTTTCTGGGGTTGGTGAATGCCTGGGCTGAATGGGGCGTGTGTGAGCTGTAAAAGAGTACGGTTCCGGTTTTTCCCGTGGCGGTGACGGGTTCGAATTTGAAGGGGAGTTTGCGGATGTCGTCAAAGCGATAAGATGCGTGTTCTGTGCCTATTGGGTCGCGGATGAGTTTGTTCATTTTGCTGTGTGCGCCGGGCAATACGCGGACCGGGGCGCAGTCTGCGTCGTTGTCGGTTAGATAAACCCAGGCCTGGATGTGGCCGTAGCGTTGCCATTCCGGGTGTGGAGGTAGCAGGGGTTTTGCCCAGTCGATGTGGAAGCCCTGCCAGGGTTCTTTAGGGGTTCCCCGGTCCAGGCGTCCGCTGCGGGCATAGACAAAGCCGTGGTGGTAGTGCATGTCAGGTGTGTCTAAGAGTTGGGATAGGGCGTCTAAAAATGGTTCGTGTTCAAGGGTGCGGTCAATGGCGTCAAGACCCGTTGGGATGTCGTGAAATTGCGCGCGGGGTCCGCCAAAGCTGCGGCGGCCTTTTGGTCTGATGAGTGTTTCTGCGATTTCGGGATGGGCGTCTATTTCGGCGTTGAATGCTTCGTGAGATTTGCCGTAGGCATTTTGTTCTGCGACTTCGAGCGCGGGTGCCAATTGCTCTTTTGAGAAGAGGTCGGGGACTAAGAGATAGCCATTGCGCTGGTATGATTCGCATTGTTCAGGGGTCAACATTTTTGGCCTCCTTTATTCTGCGATTACGGGATGCAGGGGGTGATCCCAGGGTTTGCCGATTTCCATTTCGTCTTGTGCGCCCGCTGCGTCATTTTTGCCGGTGAATAGGACGTAGTCGGGGATGTAGATGATGGCGAATGCGCGGCGGGGTTTGTCGCTGAGGTTGGGTCCCGCATAGTGGAAATTGCATCCGTGGTGGAAGGTGACGCCGCCGGCTGGCAGTTCTATGGTTTCCGGTTCGGCGACTTTGTGTCCGCGTTCTTTCATTTTTTGGACGATGCTTTCGCCCTGAGTGGTCAGGCTCACGCTTTCTTGTTTGCCGAATTTGTGGCTTCCGGGGACGAAGTGCATGCAGCCGTTTTTGACATAGACATCATCGATGGCGATCCAGGCGGAGAGTGCGCCCGAGCGGTCCATGCCAGACCAGTACGGGAAGTCCTGGTGCCAGTTGGTTTCCCGGCTTTTGGTGCCGGGTGGTTTTATGAGTGCGTGGTCGTGATAGATGCGGATTTGTTTGGCTTGTGATAGTCGGCGAGCGGATTCTGCGAGGCGTTTGTTCAGGGCAATTTTTCGCGCGCCTGCATAGTCGGTCCAGAGGTTGACCATTTGGTTAAATACGAGTTCGTATTCGGGTCTGCCTCGTCCCGCGTTTTCTGCGCCTTTGATTCTGGCGCGGTTGATTTCTACGGCGTGGTCGAGCGCGTCTGCCAGTTCCCGGAGGTCTTCGGGAGAGAAGAAGTTGGGATAGCTGATGAATCCCTTTTTTTGATATTGCGCGATGTCTTCAGGGGTTGTGGGGCAATCTGCGGTCATTGCTGTTCCTCCAGTATTATTTTATTTCCGCTACTTCTACCATTTGTCCGCCGCGTTGTGCCGATAGATAGGCCGCATCGACAATTTGCATGGTGTATAAATTTCCTCGCCCACTGTGCATGGGTTCTGTGCCGCGCCGCGCTGAGTCCATCAGGTGGTTCATGCTTTCACCCATTGCGTGTGTGAATGCCCCTTCGCGGTGGAATTCGCGTGTTTCCTTTTTTCCGTTCAGGGGATGGATATGCAGTGTGGCTGTGTCGTCAAGTACGACTTTTTTGACGGATAAGACCGATCCTTTTGTGGCATCTACGCGCAATCGACATTCTGACAGGGTTAAGCCATGCCAGTTGGATACCATGGTGCCGACGATGCCATTTTCAAATTGTACTGTCAGGCTGGTAAAGGTTTCGCCTTTGACGTCTGGATTCCAATGGCGCGTTACGGCTGATACGTTTTGGGGAGGGCTGCCCGCCAATGTGCGGATGCGGTCGATGAGGTGGATGCTAAAGATACTGATTTCCAGGCGTTGTTCCAGGCTTCGCCACCCGCGTACTCGCGTCCGGTTTTTTAGTTCGTCGTGCGATATATAACGTATGTCGCCAATATCACCCGAGTTGATGATATCGCGCATTGCGACGATGTCTTCCATGAATCCCAATTGGTGGTTTACTGCCAGGGTTACGCCTGCTTTTTCCGCGGCTTCGACAAAGGATACTGCATCGCACAATGTTTCGCCGAATGGTTTTTCGACGAGGAGATGGATGCCTTTTTCAATTGCGGGGAAGATTACGTCATGGCGCACAGCAGGGGGTGTTAACAGGCTGATGACATCGACTTCACCCGATGCGATCATGTCTGCCGCATTTGTAAAGCGATTGGGTATGTCGTATTGGTCGCAATATCCATTCAGTTGCTCTTTGTCTATGTCGCATCCTGCGACGACTTCTCCCAGGTCGTGCGCGACTTTCCGATATCCCGCAATGTGCCGATGCGCTATTCCACCGCATCCTACAATTCCAATTCGATATCCGTTCATATACGAGGTTCCTCATAATTCAGGTGCGCCGTGGTTCCACGCGATATAAGACCGCTGGCTCAATTCAATCAGTTTATCCAGCAAGCGTTTTTGCAATTTGGATTTTAACGCTGCTATGTCCTGGCGGTCCCACAGGTTTTCCTTTTCCCACGGGTCGTTTTGCAGGTCGTAGAGTTCGCCATAGGGTTTGTTCCAATAATGCCCGATTTTCCAGCGTCGGGTGCGCAAGCACCGAATGCCCGATGCTTCCATGTATAACTCCTCCCGGTCGTCCAGGTCTTCTGCATGGGACCAGTAATGCGATAGATCGCGTGACGCCATGTGCTCGGGTACTTCTGCGCCAGCGACCGTTAAACTGGTGGCTGCAATATCGATTGCGGAGATGAGAGATGATTCTACTTTTCCGCGTGCGCCACCTTTGGGCGGTTTGATTATGAAGGGGATGCGCATGAGTACTTCCATTATGTTTTGCCCTTTTGCCATGAGTTGGAAGTCGCCCATGAAATCGCCGTGGTCGCTGGTGAAGAATATGAGGGTGTTGTCATAGGTGCCGCTATTTTTTAACGCCTGTACGATTGCGCCGATTTTTTCATCTATGAGCGTTACGTTTGCGTAATAAGCATGCCTGAGTTTGCGAATTTCATCGTTTGTAAAAGGCTGTTGGCGCTCAGGTCCGCCTCGCAATGAATTGTGCGGGGGTTTTTGTGCCAGCATTTCAAAATTTGTCTCTGGCATGTCAATTTCAGCCGGGTCGTACAGGTCGGCCTGGGGAAGATTGCCACAGTCGATTGGTCCGTGGGGACCTGGGAATGAGATCCAGCAAAACCAGGGGGGGTCTTCGGGCATGCCGCTTTCGATCCATTCGCGGCCCCGGTCGCCCACGTAGTGATCGACGTGGTATTTTGGATCTGCCTTCCATTCCGAATATCTTCTGATGTCGGGATTGCCCTGTATCAGTTCGTTGCGGTGCTTAAATCCAGAGTCCCATAGCCACTGGTTATAGGAGTTGCGATTTGGATTCTGAGGCGCGGGGCTGTGGCTGTCGATTATGTCTTCGTAGTCATAACCCCGTTCAATTTTCGATTCGCCAAAGTGTTGTTTGCCAATTACTGCCGTGTAATATCCCGCTTCCTGCAAATAACTCATGAATGTCTTTTCGTGCGCTGGCAGATAGGTGATAAAGGTGGGTGCCGCGCACTGGTGGGGATATTTTCCGGTGAAGATTCCCGCTCGCGCAGGTACGCACGATGGATTGGGTGTGTATGCCCGGCTGAATAGGACGCCGTCATTTGCCAGGGCATCCAGGTGTGGTGTTTTTACCGCGGGGTTTACACTTCCCAGGTGGTCAAATCGCTGCTCATCGGTCATTATGAACAGGATATTTGGTCGGTTCTGGTCCATGGGTTCTCACCTGACGACATTTTGGCCGGCAAATCGCTCTCTGAACAAGGTCTGGCGAATTGGGGGCATAGTTTCTAGAATACGAGGGTCTGGTCGCAATAGTCTGGCGTGGCCGCCATCTACGAAGTTGTAGAGGTTGGCAATGGCAATGCGGTCGTTTTCTTCATTGATCCACGGATACGCGCTGTGTGTGGTTGCTTCTGCAAAGAACAGGACTGAGCCTGCCGGACATGAATAGGTGGTCCAGATGTTGGAGTCGGGGTCTTGAATTTCGTCGGGCGCGGTGTACACGGCTTTGTGGCTGCCCGTTACGAGGAGTGTGCCGCCCTGTTTGTGTTTTACGGGGTTCAATTCCCAGATCACGCGGGTATGCGGGCTGTTGGCTTTGCCGGGGAAGGCGTTGTAATAGTGCGCGTCGCCGGGCAGGCGATATAGTCCATTGCCGTTGTGTGGGCTGAATTGACGGGCTTCTCTTTTGCCTTCATTTCGTCGGGTGGGTGCGGTTCTATACCAGAGTCCATTGGCGGCCAGACTGAATCCATAACAGTTGGGGCTTGATAGGCGGGGATTGGCCATAAATTCATTCAGCATGCCGATTACCAGAGGATGATCTATTAATTTCTGTGTGGGACCCGCCAGCGGGGTGCGTTCGTGTTCGGGGAGCGATTGGGGATCGAGATGCAGTTGGATACAAAATTCCCGCATTTCTTTGATGTCCTGTTCGCTCAATACACCTGGGACCAATAACCATCCGTCTTTGTCGAACCGGTATTTCTGCTCTGCGGTCGGTTCAATGATGTCTAATCCGTCGCCGTTCTTTTTTGGCAATACGTCTGAGTAGTCGTCCATGGGACTGCCCAGATTTTTGTCGATGATATAAGGTGTTACTGTTCCGTTGTCGCTCATGTCTGTCTCCTTTTCAGTTATCCGTCCATATACGCCGTTGTGCGCGGGAAGAATGTATCCACTTTTTCGTTGTACGGTTCGCTGAAGAGCGTTTGCCTGAGGGGTGGCATGGCCTCGATGAGTTTTTCGGGGGGCAACCACGAGTGCCATCGGCTCGCGACGATGTTGTAGAGGTTGAATACGGCGAGGCGATTGTTTTCGGTATTGGTCCAGGGATGTGCGCTGTGTGTGATTGCCTCGGTGAAGAATAGCAGCGATCCGGGTGGACAGTCGTAGGTTTCCCACATGGTTGATTCGGGGTCGCGGACGGTTTCGGGCGCTGGATAAGCGGCTTTGTGGCTGCCGCTTACAAATAATGTGCTGCCCTGGCCTTTTTTGACGGGGTTAAATTCCCATACGACGCGCGTTAGACCGCTCCACGCTTTGCCGGGGATGCACCGGTAAAAGTGGGAGTCCCAGGGCATGCGAAACAGGCCGTTGCCGTTATGCGGGCTAAATTTTCCGGGTGTTTCGGCATCGCGGTAGAACAGATTAGATGTTTCCAGTCTGAATCCATATCGCTCGTCGTTGGCGAGGGGAGGATATGCCACGAATTCGTTCATAAATCCGACGACGACGGGGTGGTCGGCCAGTTTTTGCAATGGTCCGCCAAGTGGACAGCGTTCGTGTTCGGGAATGCTTTCGGGGTCTTTGGCCAATCGCTCGGCAAAGGTCCGCATTTCGTCGCATTCGTCTTTTGAGAGGACGCCGGGTATTAAGAGCCACCCATTGCGATCAAAGTCGTATTTTTGTTTTTCCGTTGGCAAGACTACCGGGAGACCGTCTGCATTTTTGGGCGTTAGATCTCGGGTGGATATCGCCATCGGACTGCCCATGTTTTTGTTGATTACAAAGGGTTCTGACCGGACGATTTTTTTTGTTTCTGCCATGAGGTACCTCCTTTTTTTATTCAATTACTACGATCTGATTCATTTCGACCTTTGGCACGGTAAATAACACGCGCCCGTTCGCTACTGCAAATTCAATGTCCTCATTTTCGGGGGCGAGATATACGCGAGATATGTCGCGGTCCGTTTTTAATGAGACCGGAATATCGTATAATGGAATAATGTCTTCAATTACGTTTGTGTCGCCCCGTTTGATGGGGTTGGCGTACATGAGGTGCAGGATTAGCCGATTTCCTTCCTGGGGTTGGCGGGTTAGATTTACGCGGCCGCACGATGGCAGGCCGACCTGCAATAAGGGGTCGTCGTAGAGCAGGTCGATACAATTTTTTATCAAGTCGCGATGCAGTTGCATGCCCTGATCGTCATAGACTCTGAAGATGGGTTGTGCGATGTGGATGATGTTGCCTTTGCGTATGACAGAGGGCCAACCCGCGTCGCCTTCATACGGGGTGTTTCGGTGGGAGCAGAATTTTCCATAAGTGCGGTTAAAATACGGCTTCCACGCGGCTGCGAGGATTTCGCCGTCTGTCACTTTTGTCGTTACGCCAGATTCATAGACGAGGAATGGGGTGCGTACCATGTTTTTGGCGATGGTGTCTCCGACGACTACGTATTCTATGTCATTGGGCGAGGGTCCGGTGTATTCTGCGCCGATGTCATACGCAAAACCATTTCCCGCAGGGTCCAGGCCGCTTTCGCCTGATGATAGGAGTTTGCCGCCACCTGCGAGAAAGATATCGATTTTTGCTTTTAGTGCGTCGTCCACGCGCACGCTGTCGGGTAGAATGAGTAGTTGATAGGGAGATAGGTCCATTGTTTCGTCGAGCATTAAGAACGGGATGTGGTTTTCCATGAGCATGAGTCCGGCGCCGACTTCGCTGTCTTCCAACTCTCTGTCTTTGTGTACGCCCGAGGGTGCGAGGACCGCCACATCTACTACGTGTTCGGCACCTTCCAGCCATGGTTCGCGCTCTTCAACGCGTTTGTACGCTTCGCCTATGATGCGATAGGTTTCTTCGTCCATTTCACCTTCTGGATGGAGTTGATCGCCGACCATACAGCGGCAATTTAATGAGATGATTTGTCCCACTTCGTATTCCAATGCGACTGGATTTTTAAAGCCGCCAAATTCGCCCCACATGCGATGGAATTTGCCCGTTTGTGCGATTGCGTTGCAGTCGGGCAGGTTTGTGAAGTAGCGCGCGTTTGTCGGGAAGTGGTTGTATCCCCACATGCCGGTTGGCAGGGATTCGATTTCGTGGTGCGACCAGTAGGGGTAGAGGTCGTGCCTACCCCATGTGCATCAAGTTAAGGGTTGAGAAGAGGCAAACCGTGAAGTATCATGCTGTTAAGTGGACAGTTATGAACTTCACAGGAGTTGCCTCTCATGAATAAGATACCTCAAATTGCCGAAGCGATCCAAACAGTTTTAACGACAAAGGCGGATAAAATCGCTCAAAAAACAGGCTTTACCCAGCGTCAATCCAAATTGACAGGCTCTGCCTTCGTTCAAACACTCGTCTTAAGCTGGCTATCCGATCCTGCGGCCAGTTTAGACAATTTGACCAGTATGGCTGCCCAATTAGGCGTCCCGATCTCTGCACAAGGGTTAGATCAACGCTTTAGTGCTCATAGTGCCGCCTGTCTGCATCAGGTCTTAGACGCTGCCGTTTCTCAGGTCATCGGTGGCGAAGCGGTCGCTATCCCGGTGTTGAAAAGGTTTTCTGCTGTGTATGTGCAAGATAGCACAACCATCGGTTTACCCCCTGACTTTGCTCACCTCTGGCCTGGGGGTGGACGAGAAGCCGCTGTCTGCTTGCAAGTGCGGATAGATTACCTGCACGGCACACTTTTCGGCCCCTTTCTCCAAGCAGCCAAAAGGCATGACCGTGCCAGTATCGTGCAAAAAATGCCGATAACACAAGGTGCCATCAGGCTGGCAGACTTGGGCTACTTCTCTTTGGACTGTCTCAATCAGATCAACAAAGATGGCGGCTTTTATCTGTCTCGCATACAAGCCCAAACGCATCTCTTCACACGTAAGGGCATCCGTTTAGACCTGCCTAAGTGGTTGAAAAATCAGCACACAGACGAAATAGACATGCCCATTCTCTTAGGCCAGACACAGCGCATAAAAACACGCCTGATCGCCTGGCGTATGCCAGAACCTGTCGCACAAGAACGTCGCCGAAAGCTCCTTTGGCAGGCCAAACGCAAAGGACAAAAACCCTCAAAAGCACGATTGGCACTTTGTGATTGGACGCTTATGCTA
>JAJEDY010000029.1 GCA_022821275.1 Candidatus Latescibacterota bacterium
AGCCTTTATTTTTGGGCGTGTTTCTGCTCAATCTACGCCTGCTGCGGTCACGAACCTCGCTGCAGTGGCAGGTGATGAACAAGTGACGCTGAGTTGGAGTAATCCGAACAATGCGAGCATCACGAAGTATCAGTATCGACAGAGCACAAATAGCGGCAGCAATTGGTCACCGGACTGGACGAATATTACCGGCAGTGATAAGAACACAACCAGTCACACCGTGACGAACCTGACCAATGATACCGTGTACACCTTCGAGATACGTGCGGTGAATGCCACTGGAAATGGCGCGGCTGTTAGCGTGAGTGCCAAGCCGACACTACCTCCATTGACAGTGACATGGCCTGAAGACATAACATAAAGGGTACCCAGAACAGTTCCTTATGGACCTCATTAACATCTAATCCCCCTCAGATAAGCGTATCCGGAGGCCGACCATCCTATACTTATGAAATCGCCACAAAGGGAGCACCCGATGGTCTTGATATTGATTCATCCGGAACCCTCACAGGCACACCCATAGAGAGTGGGACTTTCGAAGTAAGAGTGGTAGTGCGGGATGCCGCAAGTCAGAGTGTAAGTGATACCCTGGACATAACGATTTCTCCAGCACTGAGCATCTCGCCAATAGCGTATAAAACTGTCGAAAAGGACAGCTTGATTACCCCTATTCATGTATTCGCATCTGGTGGTTGGGAACCCTATACGTATGTCCTCTCTGGCGCACCGATGGATATCTCTTTATCAAGTGATAATCGCATCACTGGCAAACCCTCACAGGATGGGACTTCTACAATTACTGTGACTGTTACCGATGATCACGGCAACACCGCGAAGCGCAGTTTCAAGATGAGTGTTTATTCGAAAGAGCTTGCCGAGAAATTTTCTCCAATTTTAATTTTGACAGAACATCCAAGTAGAGAGAACCGCAAAGTGATCTTTCCCGAACCCGTGGAAATAATGGGTGCAACATCTGTTGACAGTCTTTGGTTTCAGTTTACTACGGACAATAGCAAACTTGGTCTCGCTTTTCGAGCTCTATCCCTATCTAACCGTGATGATCTGATTAATGCTTACCAGAGTCAATATCCTGATATTAATTTTTCACAGAATAAGTTTGCTTCTCTACCTGAAAAGTTAGTTTTAAACTCACCAATTATAATAGAGTCTTTGGGGACGTCATATGATGAGGTTAAAGCACATTTTAACTATCCTGGCGTACGTGAAGACGACGACGAGGGCATCTCTAAAAACTGGTATCACTATTATTTTTCAACTACCCATCCTAAACGTGGAGCAGCCCCCGAATTTTCTCACACAGCGTATGTGCATATTTTTGATAAAGGTGATGGTAATGTCGTCATACAGTATTATTACTTTTATCCCTTTAATGATTTTCAAAATAATCACGAAGGGGATTGGCAACACATTAATGTTATTGTGGACTCTCATAACCCAGATAACGCAACACTCGTTGGAATTGATTACAATTTTCATGAAAAAATGGCCTAACCTATACTACCATTGGCGAAAGGGTTTTTGACCCTCAGACACATTTTGCACCTGCTGAAGGCGGAACGCATCCAGTTGTCTATGTAGGAGCAGGTTCCCACGGCGGTTATCCTACGGGAGGAAATTATCCGGATCCCGGTGGTTATATTGATCTGGTGGTAATAGAAGCGGGAGGTTGGGATGAAGATATGACAAAGAGCGGGGTTGTCCTGAGTACCAATGTTGAGGACACAAATTCTGATGTTGCACAATCTTATGATTTAATACTTCTGCCTAATCCCGATCCAGGTCAACCCAACATGGGATTGTCACCAGAGATGAGTTGGTTAGGTACAGGAGCAAGATGGGGGACATTAGAAGTTGACTCACCAGGGAGCGGACTTCCAAATGAGAGGTTACAAAAAACAAATGATTCTCCTGTAGGTCCATTTCATAAAGATATCTGGGGCACTTCAGGAGCGAGTGGTTATTCATTTTTTAAAGTTCCTTATGGAGAATTTATTGGCGACCCTCCAGAACAAAGACGAATATCTCACAACAGTAAACGATGGTTTCAACAATTCCCAATTGTCCAAGACGTTAGATGGAATGGTACAATAAAGCTGATTGGCGATATTGTCGTCTATCCCGGCGCAACCTTGACCATTGACGCTGGCACGACGATCATGGCCTATCCCAATCGAGATATTCACGACATGGAAGATGCAAATCGCGTGGATATTATCAACTATGGAAGGATAATCGCCAATGGAACAAGCGAGCAACAAATTGTCTTTCGTTCCGACAGTTCAAGTCCCGCGTCTGGAAACTGGTATGGCATCAGGAATCACGGCCATTTGACCATGAATCATTGTATAATCCGGCATTCAGTGGTTGGCGTGGATTTGCACGGTACGCAAACATTGACTAATATGACATTGTCGAACAATAATAGGAATAATACCACACCTTTGACAATCACAGCAATAGAGGATGTGACAGCCACTCAAAATGGGGCAATCACAGATATAACCGTGAGTGCATCAGGCGGTTGGGCACCTTATACGTATTCCATATCTGACTTGCCTTCAGGTATCGTCTTTGATCAAGAAAAAGTTCTCATCACGGGCACGCCCACAGCAACAGGCGAATCCGACATTACAGTGACCGTGCGAGATGCTGTCAATGATGAGGCTTCGACAACGTTTAATCTATCTGTTACTGCGGCTATCCAACCTTTGAGTATCGCCCCCATAGCGGATATTACCGCCACTCAAAATATGAGGATTGATTCCATACAGGTGAAGGCATCAGGCGGTCAAGGGGGCTATGCGTATTCCATAAAGAGTGACCCCGAAGCAGGTGCAGGGCTTTCGATTTCGGATAGTGGTCTCATTACAGGCACACCCACTGCAAGTAAAAATTTCAAAGTAACAGTGACGGTGGAAGATAGGCACGATGCCTTGGTAGATGCTGCGTTCTCCACAACGGCAAGTCGTTCTTTCACGATGCGTGTGAGACCGCGCGTGACTGTCTCGGCATTGACGGTTTCAGAGATCAATGATATAAGTGTCAAGATCAGTGCTGTGCAGACCAACGACCCGATTACGCCTATTCAGGTCTCGGCATCCGGCGGTCAAACACCTTATGCGTATTCTCTGTCCAGCACCCCTGCCACAGGTTCCGGTCTATCTATCAATTCGAGCAGTGGTCGTATTACAGGTACGCCAACAAAGGCAGGGACTTTCACACTGACCGTGAAGGTGACGGATAATGCCATGAAAACAGCCACTGAAAGTTTCTCAATGGCAGTGAGTCTGATAGGCGATTTTAATGGTGATGGTGTGGTCAATTTATCAGATCATTCGCTTTTTGTGGCAGTGTATGGTCTGTCTGAGGGTGATGATGGTTTTAATGCTGAGATGGACCTGAATGGTGATGGAACCATTAACACGGCTGATTTTCTGATCTTTGTCAGTCACTTTCCCAATGCTGACCAGTTTTTTTAAGGCAAGCGCACTCAAAAGGAGAACCTCATGAAAAAATTAGTTGCTTTCTTTGTAGTTGCGACCTTCTTGCTCAATGCGATGGCTCCTGCGCTCGCGTATGCAGCTACATACCTGCAAGGTGCAGAGGTCAATGCCGACACGCTCATTCAAGATGCTTATGTTGCTGTTACCTATTACGATAGCAAGAATAAACAGAAATTGGAAAAAGGCTGGATTGATGCGATTGACGAAACTTCGTTTACCATTCGGAATGGCCTTTGGGGAAAAAAGACGATTGCTTATGACAAAGTGCTATCGGTAATTATGAGCAAAGAAGCAACCACGATGAGGCAAATGAATGAGGTAAATCGATGGTTTATTGGAAATATGGCAGAAAGAGGAATTGAGATAGAGCAGGCTGCTATACAACGGCTCAATCAAAAGACCGTCACGATCATGCCACGCGGACAGATTGACCCATCAGAGATCACAAAGGGATGGTATGCCCACACCGTCTATACATCTCAAGGTGCTACGGGAAAAGCCGCCAGTCGAATAGCAGACAAGGACGCCAGTCATAACGCGCTCAACTATGGGGCTGATACCTATAATATAGCTTATGCTGACATAGATACGCTCATTGTCGCCAAACACCTGCGAGATATCGAGAAATATCGAGAAACTGGTGCGAAATACAATGCTCGTGTTCGTGTGCTTGCCCCATCAATTCAGAAGGGACAGGTGGTTGGCAGGCTGATTAACATGGTGCAAGACACGCTGGTTATCCAAAAAGGGCGTCGTTTTTATCAGATGCCTGTTTCTTCAATCTCTACATTCGACGTCAGCCTCAAACAGTATAGAAATACAGGCAAAGGCTTGAAAATCGGGCTTGCTGCGGGGGCCGTCATCATTGGATTTACAATTATATCTACATATAGAGAGGAAAAGCGTATTGACCAGAGTAGTGGCGATACCAGTCTTGCATATTACACTCTTGGCATCGCAACATTAGTGGGATATTCTGCTGGTGCATTAGTATGCCTTCTCTCCACTCTTATTGGTGCCACAACGAAATCCGACAAATGGGTTGAGGTGCCACCTAAAAACCTCAACCTGAGCCTTACGCCCCTGCTACAACGCGGGCAGGCAGGTACATCCGGTAAAGGGCTTCACGCCGCACTCACATTCAACTTTTAAAAAAGATGACTATCCAATCTGTATTTCTTGTCATAACCATCAGTGTCACCCTGCTATCTGGACGTGTTGTTGCTCAATCCTCTCCGCAAACCCTGTTGGCAGGCGTGGTCCTTCAAGCCGGTGAGATTGACAGGCTTAAAGAGACAACGGATACGCTTTCTGTGAAAAAAGAGAACAAATCCAGGCGGATTGTCAGAAAGTTGGCGGGCGGTGTTCTTGGAGGGGTCCTTCTGGGCCTTGTAGGAGGCGTAGCTGGTGGAGCGATTAGTGACTGCAGCACAGAGAACCCATATTGTAAATTAGAATATGGGTGGCCTGGTTTATGGCTTGGCTATCTCGTCGGCGTGCCCGTAGGCATAAACCGAATGGATACACACGATCGCTTTACATATTCATTGGCAGGTAGCTTGATCGGAGGTGCGGCAAGTCTTGCGATATACACGGCAGAAAACGAGACAACGGAAAAACTCTGGCCAGCCATTTTTATTTGTCCCTTCATTGGCTCTACAATTATGTCCGAAGTTTTCCGAAAACCGCCAGAGGCTCGCCGTGTTTCCATTGGTCTGTTCCCCGGTCCCAAAGGCAGAGTTTCCGCTGTTGCCACACTGCGATTTTGAGTTCGCTACCGGTGCATTCGTCTCAAATTGTATTGGTTTAATTAGGGCAATATCCATATACTTTAAAAATGCTGTTTTTGTCAAAGGATTCTTATTCTCATCAAAAGGAGATTCGCGTGAAAGCCATTCGCATATCGCAATACGGTGGTGCAGAAGTTTTGAGTTTTGAAGATGTTGATGTTGCAGACCCGGGCGAGGGACAGGTGCGGATTACCGTAGAAGCAGCGGGCGTCAATTTTATCGATACCTATCACCGCACGGGGCTTTACCCTCTGAATTTGCCGCTGACGCTGGGCCTGGAAGGCGCGGGCATCGTGAATGCGGTGGGCGCCGGGGTTTCGGATTTGACTGAGGGCGACCGCGTGGCATGGAAAAGTGTGGCGGGTTCTTATGCCGAGCAAGTTGTCGCAGCCGCAGCCGAGGTGGTCAAAATTCCCTCGGATGTCGCCACTAAAACCGCAGCCGCGGTGATGTTGCAAGGGCTGACGTCGCATTATCTGGTCAATAGCACCTATCCGATTCGAGACGGCGATACCTGCCTTGTCCACGCAGCCGCAGGAGGCGTTGGGCTTTTGCTCGTGCAGATGGCAAAAATGCGCGGGGCGCAGGTTATTGGCACCACATCTACAGAAGAAAAAGCGGCTCTGGCACGGGGTGCTGGTGCCGACGATATTATTCTTTATACCGAACGGGATTTTGAAGCCGAAGTTCTGCGCCTCACAGATGGTCAGGGTGTTGAAGTTGTTTACGATTCCGTTGCCAAAGCTACCTGGGAAAAAAGCATCAATTGCCTCAAACCGCGCGGTTATATGGTCTTTTTTGGCAATGCCAGTGGGCCGGTTCCGCCGATTGATCCCCTGCTCCTGTCGCAAAAAGGATCTATTTATCTCACGCGCCCGACGCTCAATAGCTACACGCAGACTCGCGAAGAATATCTCCAGCGCACCAGTGAGGTGATGGGCTGGATTCAAGACGGCAGTTTGGATGTGCGTATTGGCGAAGAACATGCTCTTGAAAATACGGCCGAAGCACATAAACGCCTCGAAGGTCGACAGACTACGGGGAAAGTGCTGTTGATTCCATAGTTGCATGTGTATCGAGAATCACACTACGCTGATACTACTCGTGAGGGGCGATCCCATAACCCATGTTTTGCTCGGCTACAAAAAACGCGGGTTTGGCGCGGGGAAATACATGGGTATTGGCGGAAAAATTGAACCCGGAGAAGCGGTGCGCGTAGCCGCTGTGCGCGAAATGCGTGAAGAAACGGGTGTTGTGATGTCGGTTCAGGACCTCGTGGATGTTGGACACGTGACGTTTTATTTTCCCACCCGTCCCAACTGGAATCTCACGACCCGTATTTTTATTGGGCGCAGGTGGCAGGGTGAACTGACGGAAACAGGAGAAATACGCCCCGTGTGGTTTGAAATTGATCACCTGCCCTTTGATACGATGTGGGATGATGCGCCCTATTGGTATCCCTATGTGTTGGCGCATAAGCGCATCAGAGCGACATTTACATTTTCCACTGACTGCAAAACCGTCGCGACCAGCGAGATTGAGATGTGGTAAGCTGTGTGTTTTTTTCTTGACTCTTGTGGTAAAATGGCTATATATCAGGACGTTTGATAAACGTAACTTAACAAACCCTTCACTTTCTCTTTAATGAGGTAATTGCTTTGACTACATCGACTAAAAATGTTTCCAAAGATGCATTGCATCACTATCTCGAAGATGTGGCTTCGTCTCAACCTCTATCTTCCGCAGAGGAAGTTGCGCTCGCTGTTCGCATTCGCAAAGGCGATCAGAAAGCGCGGGCAAAACTCATTGAAGCCAATCTGCGCTTTGTGATTACAGTTGCCTACGAATACCAAAATCAGGGTGTGCCGCTCGTGGATCTCATCAGCGCGGGAAACGTCGGTTTGATCACAGCGGCAGAGCGTTTTGACGAGAAGAGGGGATTTAAGTTTATCTCTTATGCTGTCTGGTGGATTCGCCAATCTATTTTGCAAACACTGGCAGAACACGCCCGGGTCGTGCGCCTTCCGCTCAATCGCGTGGAGTTGCTCAGGCGCATATCTCGCTATAGAAGCAACCAACAACGAGAGACTTCGATGCGCTCTGCCGAAGAAGAAATTGCCGAAGAATTGGATATCCCGGTGGAGCAGGTTACGGATATTCTCACCAGCGGGCAGCGCACTTTGTCCCTCGATACAACTCTCGGCGATGGGGAAAATAGCCTTCTTGAAATGATGCCCGACAATTCTCAAGAGCCGCCGGATGCAATGGCGTTGAGAAATACCCTCAAAGCGGAGATCTCAAGTGCTTTGAGCACCCTTGATGAGCGTGAACAAAAAGTGATCCGGCTCTATTTTGGATTGGGCGGCAACGCGGAGATGACGCTCGAAGAAATTGGCAAGAAATTTCGCCTGACGCGCGAACGGATTCGTCAAATTAAAGAAAAAGCACTCCGAAAGTTGCGCCATCCCACGCGAGGGCGAAAATTGATGCCCTATGCCGATGATACGTGAACGGAAGCGCTAATCTCTCAATTTTTCCACGCATTCCCGAAATCGCTGGCCACGCTCTTCAAAGTTGCGAAACTGGTCGTAACTCGCCGATGCTGGCGATAGCAATACCACATCGCCAAATTGTGCGAGCCCCGTCGCGCAATCCATTGCTTCTTCCAAATTTTCTACGCGGTGAATATTGGTTTTTCCTTTTGCCGTTGCCGCAATCGCGTCTCCGGTTTCGCCCATCACAATCAGATGTGCGACCCTTTCCGCTATCGCCACTTCCATATCGTCAAACGCAATGCCCTTATCGTATCCGCCAGCGATCAGCACGATTGGCCTGTCAAATGCCAGGAGCGCTGTTCGCGTGCGGTCGGGGCTCGTGGCTATTGAATCGTTCACATAGAGAATGCCGTTGACTTCTGCCACTTGCTCCAGTCTGTGTGGCACGCCCTGAAATGTCTGCAATACGTCGGCGATTTTTTTTTCTGACACGCCGCTTATAATCGCCGCACCCGTGGCTGCCAGTGCGTTGCCGAGGTTGTGCCGACCGCGCAAGGATATGGTGTCTGCAGAACAGATGGTTCGCGTTTCGCCACCGATTGCATGTTGAATTTTTCCCCCGCGGACAAATACATCCCCTTCGCCTTCAATGGCAAATACTATCCGCTGTCCCGCTCCCGCCCAACGAGATACTTCGGCATCTTCTCCGTTGACAATCGTCCAGTCGCTTTTTGTCTGGTGCATAACGATTTGTTGCTTGGCTTTTCGATACGCTTGTAGAGATCCGTGAACGTCGATGTGATTTGGCGCGAAGTTGGTTATGACAGCGATTTGGGGGCTCCACGGCAGAGCGCCCAATCGGTCGAGTTGGAAGCTCGACAATTCCAGTACGATGGGTACATCGGCGTGTAGTGTGTCCAATTCATCGAGCAGGGATCTTCCGATATTGCCACCGATTCGCGTGCGTTTGTCTTTTTGCTTGAGCATTTCTCCTATGAGCGAAGTTGTCGTGGTTTTGCCACTGCTGCCCGTTATGCCGATTATGGGCGCGGGGCAGCGTTCGACAAATAGGCAGATTTCCGATGTGATGGGTACGCCCGCAGATTCTGCGATTTTCAAGTATCGCGATGATCGGGGTACTGCGGGATTGGCGACAATTAAATCTGTGTTCCGAAAATCCGTTTCTTCGTGTCCTTCCAGCACAAAGGCGACGGGTAACCCATTCAGGGCGCGTACCGAAGCGCGCAGGTCTTTTTTCGGGCGCAAATCCGTTACTGTCACCACCGCGCCTTCGCGTACCAGAAAGCGCACCGCTCCCACGCCCCCGCCAAATAATCCCAATCCCATTACTGTGACGCGCTGGCCTTTTAATTTCACGGGAGGTCTCCGGGTGTCAGTAGGTACGGGTTTGAAACCCGTACCTACTGACTATTCTTGTAACAATTGATCGATGAGATCGACCGGGGTGATGCCTTCGGCTTCGGCGTTGAAATTCGTGACGAGGCGATGGCGCAATACGGGTTTGGCGACAAAAGATACGTCTTCGATAGATGGTGCGTAGCGTCCGCTGAGTACGGCGCGCGCTTTGGCGCCCAGGATGAGGCATTGAGAGGCGCGCGGGCCAGCACCCCATCTGAGCATGTTGGCGATGGATGTGTCTGCGTTTTGCGGACGGGTTTTGCGAACGAGGTCAACCGCGTGATCTACGATGTGATCGGCTACTGGAACTTTGCGGATGAGTTGCTGGAGGTTGCGGATTTGTTCGGCGTTGATTACGGGCTGCACATCGTGGGTTTGGGCGCCTGTGGTGGCTTTGACAATGGCGCGTTCTTCTTCCTGGGTGGGATAATCGATCCACAGGTTAAATATGAAGCGGTCGAGTTGGGCTTCGGGCAGGGGATAGGTGCCTTCTTGTTCGATGGGATTTTGGGTGGCCAGGACAAAGAACGGTTCTTCGAGGCGAAAGGTTCCTCCCCCGGCGGTGACTTCGTGTTCTTGCATGGCCTGCAATAAGGCGGCCTGGGTTTTGGGTGGGGTGCGGTTGATTTCATCGGCGAGGATGATGTTGGCGAATAAGGGTCCTTTGACAAAGCGGAATGCTTTGTGTCCGGTGGTCTGGTCTTCTTCGAGGAGTTCTGTGCCCGTGATGTCCGAAGGCATGAGGTCAGGCGTGAATTGGATGCGGCTGAAAGATAAGTCGAGGGCGCGTGCGAGGGTGCTGATGAGGAGCGTTTTGGCAAGGCCGGGCACGCCGACGAGCAAACAATGGCCCCCACAGAGGAGGGCAATGAGTAGCTGATCGACAATTTCTCGCTGGCCAATAATGACTTTGCCAATTTCGGCGACGATCTGGTCATACGCGGTTTTTAATTGTTCAACGGCCTGGAGGTCTTCGTGAGGTGATGCTTCGGGCATTTTGTTTCCTTTCTCAGGTTTTGCGTTTTTCCTTTTTCGCCGC
>JAJEDY010000079.1 GCA_022821275.1 Candidatus Latescibacterota bacterium
GAAAACGTCTTTGAGTGCCTCGGCAACCTCCCGTTGGTGCTTAGGCGGTGTGATGCCTTTGATGTTTCGGTGAAAATGGGTTTGACAATGCTGCCAAGCGGCGCCTTGAAAGTGTCGTTTGATCGCGTTTTGTAAGCCTTCAATGCCTTGAGTTGATTCTGACAGATGATACGACCTTATAGGTTTCTTGGTGAGCAAAATCATGACATTCTCCTTTCGAAATTTATGAACAGTATAATGGACAATAAGATCATACTACACACCGTAAGAATTCACTTTGATGTTGACATTATTTTCCTGCTTTCAGTTTTAGTATTTTGATGATTTTGAATATCTGACACATTAGAATTATTCGGTTCCTTATCTATTTTGGCTCTGGTGGGCAGGATGCCTGTTTGCGTGCCTGCCAGAGTAAAGGCACACCTGTGTTCACAAGATCATAAACCTTAAATAGGGCAGATACTAACCACTGGCCACTGCCTTTACTGTTCTTCCAATCGATAAATCTCCGGCCGCCCAATTTTGCCCACAGTTTTCAAAAACTTCTTCCACAGCAAGTCAACGATAGGACCGCGCTCTGTCACGATTTTGGCTTCCACACCCATGCCATAAGCAAGCGGGCATTCTTTTTCGCCGTCAGATAAATGAGGATCTATCACGCTGATCTTCACAGAATAAACAGTACTCATATCGCCCGGCACAAGACCAGCACCCATAGGTGTGACAGATTCGGGTTTTCTCGGCACATCTGTCACCCTGCCCTCAAAAATCTTGTATTCCATGTGGGGAAAAGCATTCACATATATCCGTACCTTATGTCCCTCTTTCACCTTGGGAATATCCACTTCTTGAATCATCACCTCAGCTTGCCAACTGTGTAATTCAGCCAATTCAATCACAGCTTCACCCGCCTCAATGCGATCTCCCTCGCGTTTACCCAAATCGCGCGTCAATACAGTTCCTGAAACAGGCGCGTATATCTTCATTTGTTTTAGATGCGTTTTGACAAGGCGATAGCTGATCTGTAATTTTTCATACGTCTGTTTTAGCATCTCGTGTTCCTGCTTGCGATTGTCCAGAGCAGCCAACCGTCGTTTTGCCCGCTCAATTTCCACTTCTGCACGTTGTACCCGCGTCTGGTGTACTCGAATGGGAATCAACGTATCAACAGGAGGCCGCATACTCCCATCCTCCCGATAGGGAGCGTATTTGCGGTATATCTGGTATTCTTGCCGAACCTGTTCCAATTGCAACTTTGCGGTCTCATATTCCACTTCAGTCCGTGCAATCTCTGTCTCCAAAACCGCACGCTCGCGTTGCAATTCTGCTACCAGAGCCACACGCCGACCCTGATTCATCGCCAGTTCATGTTCGAGTTGCTCCAATTCTGTTCGTAAATCGGTATCATCCAGAGTCAGCATCAAATCACCCTGTGCAATCTCTTGCCCGTGTCGCACATGAACCGTCTGGATCAAGCCTGATCGCCGTGCTTTCACTTCATAACGCGCAGTAGGCTGCAAGCGACCTTGTCCTGCAACCGTGATTTCCATACCCAGATGCCAGCCCAAAAGACATATAAACGCGACCATGCTTCCCACAACGCACAAAATGGTGAGCAAGAAATAGCGCACAAATCGAAAACCAATCTCCGAAGTTGAGAGAGCTTCCTGTGCCTCTGTGTTTTCCAAAGACATATCTTTTTTGAGATAGCCATTGGATCGTATAACCTGTTCATTTGGTGCCATCATAACCTTGAGTCCTGCACATAGACTTTGAAGTGGATAGTGGAAAAAAAAGAAATAATAGCCGCACGCATACAGGTAAAAAATCCCTTGGGCATTGGAATCCGGGTGCTGACCTTGTGATGCCTGCCTGGGGGTCTGCCTCGGACATGGCAAATAGGAAAAGAAGATGACACACCCTGATAAAGATGAGCGTTGGCTGTACGTTGGAAAGTGCTGAGGAAAGATCGTGTGACGAGGAGGGATTGCGCGAATGCGGAAAATGTAGGATGGAAAGAAGGTCAACAGGAAAAGGTTTTAAATCTACCCCCCCCGATTCGTGTAGATAATTAAATAACAATTATTTACGCGAATTTTTGGGGAAAAAGCGATATACTTCAACCGCGTTATGGAAATGGTGAATATATCCGCGATAACACGAAGGTTTGAAATAAGTTGATGCAAGGTCTTCTCCTTTGGATTGCGAGACGCACCCTAAAACTTTGACGCAAAATAAGTCCGTCTATTCGAGCTGTCAAGTATTTTTTATCATAAAAAACGCGATGTGTGACTTTAAAATCGCCACAGAGTAATACCGATAAATCATAGATAACAGGCAATGATATTCAGCTTTCCGTCCTGCACTCTGCCCCTAAAGGCAACACCTTCTATATTGCGGCTAACCCCTTGCCGCAATGACGACTCTAAAACCCTTGTTTAGATGACTGCTGACTATTGATCGCTTGTTTAGCTGAATACGATAATAAAGTCACACATGACGTATAAAAATTCTAATTAACCTGTGCCTCGTACCCGTAATAATCCAGCAATTCGTAGAGTTCTTCCCGCGTCTGCATCTCGTTTATCAACGCGCCCTGCGCGCCCTGTGTCCGCAGCATTTTATACGCCCGCTGAGCAGCCGCGTTCATCATTCTAAACGCCGTAAGAGGATACAACACCATGGCGACGCCTGTATCTCTCATCTCGTCCAGATCAAACAGAGGCGTTTGTCCAAACTCGGTGAGATTCGCCAGCACAGGTACAGAGAGCCTTTGGGCAAATGAGCGAAACTCATCCAGTGAACACAGTGCTTCTGCAAAAATCGCATCCGCACCTGCGGCAATGTATTCCCCGGCGCGATTGAGACCGCATTCCAAACCCTCATTGGCCACAGAATCCGTTCGCGCCATAATCACAAACCCACTGTCTGACCGCGCATCAACCGCTGCTTTGATTCGGTCGCACATCTCCTCGGCAGGTACCACCTGTTTTCCCGGGCGATGTCCACAACGTTTTTGCAATACCTGGTCTTCAATGTGAACAGCGGCAACGCCAATTTTTTCCAGCGTTTTTACCGCGCGACCAATGGAAAAAGAAGTGCCGCCAAACCCGGTATCGATGTCAACCAGCAGTGGCAAATCCACCACATCTGTAATCCGCCGGGCATCCTCGACCACATTATCCAGCGTTGTAATGCCCAAATCGGGCAAACCATAAGAAGCAGCAGCCACACCCGAACCAGAAAGATAAAGTGCGCGAAATCCCACCTGTCTTGCCATCAGCGCAGACACGGCATTGATAGTACCCACAATCTGCAGGGGTCGTTCTGCGTCCAGTGCCGCCCTGAACCTGCGCCCGGCTGACATCATCATCTCCTCATGCTTCTACCAATTCGCGATCGTGTTCGGACGACTCAATAACCTTTTGTGTCACATCGTGGGGAGCAGGCTCATAGTGGGAAAATTCCATGGTATAATCGCCTGTACCCTGCGTCATAGAACGAAGCGAAGTTGAATATTTGTAAAGATCGGCCAATGGAACTTCGGCGTGAATGACCTGGAAATTGCCTTCCGGATCCATGCCTTGAATGCGCCCGCGTCGCCCATTGAGATCCGCCATCACATCTCCCATATAGGAATCGGGAACAACGACGTGAACTTTATAAATAGGCTCTAACAAAATGGGTCTGGCATCCATAAATGCATTTTGGAATGCGAAGGAACCGGCCAGCTTAAAAGCCATATCAGAAGAATCAACCGGATGGAAGGACCCATCGTAAACCGTGACCTGTGTATCGACAACGGGATATCCGGCGAGCACACCGCGCTGCATGCATTCCACGACACCTTTTTCAACAGCCGGAATAAATTTTCCGGGGATCGCACCGCCTACAACCTCGTCAATAAATTCAAAGCCATCACCCCGCTGTCTGGGTGCGATGCGCAAATAAGCTTCGCCGTATTGACCGCGGCCACCGCTTTGTTTTCTGTGCCGGTACTGCGCTTCTGCACGCGACTGAATGGTCTCGCGGTACGGTATTCGCGGCTCACCCACCTCTATATCCACACCAAACTTGCTCTTCAACTTGTCAAACACAACCGTCAAATGCAACTCGCCCTGCCCCTGGGCAATAATCTGACGCAATTCCGAATCATACCCGGCGACAAAACTCGGGTCTTCTTCGTGAATGCTTTGCAATCCCGCGCTAATTTTGTCTTCGTCGCCTCGCGATTTGGGTTCTACGGCCACGCGAATCAAAGGATGTGGAAATTCGACCGGCTGAATTTGCAAGCGCGTGTTTCTACTGCAAAGCGTATTGCCCGTATGCGTATCCTTTAGCTTGATCAACGCGCCAATATCACCCGCGCCCACAACGTCCATATCCTCGCGCTTTCCACCACTCATCGAATAAATTTGACCGATGCGCTCATTGGCGCGGCGATTGGGATTAAATACATCTTCGCCAGGTTGGACACTGCCTGAATACACGCGCAAAAACGACAGATCGCCCACAGACTCGGAAATCGTTTTGAACACCACAGCAGCCAAAGGATCATCATCGCTTACGGCAAGTGCCACTTCTTCTTCAGACCCCTCTTTATATGCCGTGGGAATTGGCAAGTCGAGCGGACCTGGCGCGAAGGAAGACAAAAAATTGAGCAATAAGTCGGCACCGGCATTTTTGCTGGCGGCACTCACAAAAATGGGAAACAACGTGCGATTGCCCATCCCGATTTTTATCCCTTGTGCGATCTCTTCATCTGTCAATTCCCCTTCTTCTAAATAGCGCTCAATCAAATCGTCGTCACTTTCGGCAGCCCCTTCAACCACCTGTTCCCTCAAGTCTTCAGCCTGATCTTGCCATTCCTCGGGGATCTCCGAAGCCTCCGCTTTGCCATCGGTATAAGTCACCAATTTCATCTGCAAAACATCGATGATCTGATTAAACCCTTCGCCGGCATTGACCGGAATCTGAAATGGAACAGCCCCATTTCCAAAATGCTCCTGGATTGCTGAAACCGCGCCATCGCAATCGGCAAATTCCCTATCGACGTGATTGATTAAAAATACAGTTGCGCGATTAAATTCATCGGCAAAACCAAACGCCTTATCTGTTCCGATCTCCACACCACTGGTCGCATTGACCAGCGTAAGGACAATATCAGATGCCCAAATCGCGGCTTTTGCATCGCCAATAAAGTCGGCATAACCCGGAGCATCCAGAATATTGATTTTCGTACCCTTCCAATCGCAGTGCAACATGGATGTACTGATAGAGATTTTGCGTTCCATCTCTGCGTCGGTATAATCCGACAGCGTATTTCCCTCATCCACAGACCCGAGTCGATTGGTTGCACCGGCAGAAAACATCATGGCTTCGGCAACGGACGTTTTGCCCGTGCCGCCGTGTCCCGACAGGGCGATGTTCCTGATATTTTCAGGTGTATATCTATTCACATTATCCTCCTTAATATCAGCATTTAAATACTCGTTTTGGATTTCGAAAAATAAGGCGCGTATAATTGCAAAACAAACGGGTTTTGTCAAGTACTCTTTTGATCTTGTAGAACAAAAAAAAGCCCGGATTTTTATGTCCGGGCTTTTTTGTAATTCCTGGCAACGACCTACTCTCCCACAAGGTCACCCAAGCAGTACCATCGGCGCTGGAGGACTTAACTTCTCTGTTCGGAATGGGAAGAGGTATTTCCCCTCCGCTATAGCCACCAGGAAAAATTTAATTGAATACGAATTGAGCACCAAACAAAGCACAGAAGCGATCTGCTGAAAAATGTTATAAAAAGGTCAAGCCTCACGGCTGATTAGTATCACTCGGCTGAGCGCATTGCTGCGCTTACACCTGTGACCTATCGACCTCGTAGTCTACGAGGAGCCTTTAGGTGGGTTATCCCACGGGATATCTTATCTTGGAGTGGGCTTCGCACTTAGATGCTTTCAGCGCTTATCCCTTCCGAACATAGCTACCCAGCGATGCCCCTGGCGAGACAACTGGTACACTAGAGGTTCGTCCATCCCGGTCCTCTCGTACTGGGGACAGCTCTCCTCAAATATCCTACGCCCACGACAGATAGGGACCGAACTGTCTCACGACGTTCTAAACCCAGCTCGCGTACCACTTTAATTGGCGAACAGCCAAACCCTTGGGACCTTGTCCAGCCCCAGGATGTGATGAGCCGACATCGAGGTGCCAAACCTCCCCGTCGCTATGTACGCTTGGGGGAGATAAGCCTGTTATCCCCAGAGTACCTTTTATCCGTTGATCTCCGGCGCTTCCACGCGCAACCGCCGGGTCACTAAGCCCTGCTTTCGCATCTGCTCGACCTGTATGTCTCGCAGTTAAGCTCCCTTATGCCTTTACACTCTTCGCGCGATTACCAACCGCGCTGAGGGAACCTTTGGGCGCCTCCGTTATCTTTTGGGAGGCGGCCGCCCCAGCCAAACTTCCCACCTGGCAGTGTTCCCAATCCTGATTCAAGGATCG
This sequence comes from Candidatus Latescibacterota bacterium, assembly GCA_022821275.1. Taxonomy (GTDB): domain Bacteria; phylum Latescibacterota; class UBA2968; order UBA2968; family UBA2968; genus VXRD01. The sequence goes on from JAJEDY010000079.1 coordinate 6,502, forward strand.
AGGTTAGAATTCCAACACAATAAGGGTGGTATTTCAAGGGCGACTCCACGAGAACTGACGTTCCCGCTTCATAGTCTCCCACCTATCCTGCACATACTGAGTCGAAACCCAGTACCAGGCTGGAGTAAAGGTTCATGGGGTCTTTCCGTCCCGTCGCGGGTATCCGGCATCTTCACCGGAACTACAATTTCGCCGAGTCCCCTGTTGAGACAGCGCCCAAGTCGTTACACCATTCGTGCAGGTCGGTTTTTAGCCGACAAGGAATTTCGCTACCTTAGGACCGTTATAGTTACGGCCGCCGTTTACCAGAGCTTCGATTCAAAGCTTCGTCCGAAGACTAACCTCTCCTCTTGACCTACTGGCACCGGGCAGGTGTCAGTCCCTATACGTCGTCTTGCGACTTAGCAGAGACCTGTGTTTTTAGTAAACAGTCGCCCAGGCCGTTTCTCTGCGGCCCCCTTCAGCTCCCGGAGCAAGTCCGTTCACCTACTTGGAGGCACTCCTTCTCCCGAAGTTACGGAGCCATTTTGCCTAGTTCCTTAACAGGGGTTCTCTCGCGCACCTTAGGATTCTCACCCCGTCTACCTGTGTCGGTTTGCGGTACGGACACCCGAGAGACTCACATAGAGGTTTTTCTCGGCAGCATGATTAAGACCAGTTGGCTTGCCCGAAGGCTCGTTTCCCCATCACCTCTCAGGGTTGTGATCACCCGTATTTTCCCTGGTGATCCCCCTACAGGCTTAGACCCGCATTTCCAGTCGCGGGCTGATCGTCACTTCTGCGTTACCCCATAGTTCAAACGTCTCTAAGGTGGTACAGGAATTTTGACCTGTTTCCCATCACCTACGCCTTTCGGCCTCAGCTTAGGGTCCGACTAACCCTGGGCGGACGAACCTTCCCCAGGAAACCTTAGACTTTCGGTGAACAGGATTCTCACCTGTTTTATCGCTACTCATGCCGGCATGATTGCTTCCACGTCGTCCAGCAGACTTTACAGTCTGCCTTCAGCCTACAATAGAATACTCCTCTACCGCTCCAACAAAAGTTGAAGCCCACAGCTTCGGTGACAGGCTTTAGTCCCGATCATTATCGGCGCAGGTTCACTTGACCAGTGAGCTGTTACGCACTCTTTAAATGAATGGCTGCTTCTAAGCCAACATCCTGGCTGTCTACGCACTCCCACATCCTTTATCACTTAGCCTGTACTTAGGGACCTTAGCTGGTGGTCTGGGTTGTTTCCCTCTCGCACATGAAGCTTATCCCCCATGCGCTGACTCCCTTGAAACAAGTGTGCGGCATTCGGAGTTTGGTTAGGGTTGGTAAGCGGTGAAGCCCCCGAGCCTATCCAGTGCTCTACCTCCGCCACTCTATAACAAGAGGCTAGCCCTAAAGCTATTTCGAGGAGAACCAGCTATCTCCAGGTTTGATTGGCCTTTCACCCCTACCCACAGCTCATCCCCCAATTTTTCAACATTGGTGGGTTCGGACCTCCACGTGAGGTTAATCACGCTTCATCCTGGCCATGGGTAGATCACCTGGCTTCGGGTCTACCCCAAGCTACTAAATCGCCCTATTCAGACTCGCTTTCGCTACGGCTTCCCTACAAAGTAGGTTAACCTTGCAACTCAGGTGTAACTCACCGGCTCATTATGCAAAAGGCACGCCGTCAGACTCCCCGAAATCCGAAGACCTCGGTTCGTCCTCCGACCGCTTGTAAGCAAACGGTTTCAGGTTCTATTTCACTCTCCATTCAGGAGTACTTTTCACCTTTCCCTCACGGTACTAGTTCACTATCGGTCACAGAGGAGTATTTAGCCTTGGGAGGTGGTCCTCCCAGATTCCTACAGGATTTCTCGTGTCCCGCAGTACTCGGGAATGAGATCACAGGAGTTTGCAATGTTTCGCCTACAGGGCTTTCACCTTCTGCGGCCAGACTTTCCAGAACTGTTTGGCTACATTGCAAATTTGTAACTCCCTGACAGATCTGCATCTCTATCAGATCTCACCCCACAACCCCAGTCGCACAACACATGCAGGTTTTAACATGCGAACCGGTTTGGGCTATTTCCCTTTCGCTCGCCACTACTGAGGAAATCGCGGTTGCTTTCTATTCCAGGGGTTACTTAGATGTTTCAGTTCACCCCGTTAGCCCCACCCGAGCTATATATTCACCCGGGGGTGATGCGGCATGACCCGCATCGGGTTGCCCCATTCGGAAATCCCCGGATCAAAGGTTGTTTGCACCTCCCCGAGGCTTATCGCAGCTTACCACGTCCTTCATCGCCTCTCTGTACCAAGGCATCCACCGTATGCCCTTATTAGCTTGACCAAAACAAGTTTTCAGCAGATCACTACTGTGCTCTGCAAAGAATCCATACTTCAGTTTGGCGAATTGATATACCCAATTCATATTCAATTGTCAAAGAGCAGTCGGGAAAATCCCGAGAATTCTGTTAAAATACAACTTTGGTGGAGATAACCGGGATCGAACCGGTGACCTCCGGCTTGCAAAGCCGGCGCTCTCCCATCTGAGCTATATCCCCAAATATTTTGCAGTTTGGTGGGCCTAAGTGGAGTTGAACCACTGACCTCGCGCTTATCAGGCGCGCGCTCTAACCAACTGAGCTATAGGCCCGCCTTAAAAAGCCGGGAAAAATCCCGGCTTTAAAAACCAAATAACGTGCACATGCCAAACCTGGTATTGACCTTAGGAGTAGATGTAAGCGCCTTAGCCTTACATCGCGTCTCCCTAGAAAGGAGGTGATCCAGCCGCACCTTCCGATACGGCTACCTTGTTACGACTTAGTGCCAATTACCGGACCTACCTTCGGCAGTGCCCTCCCGAGGGTTGGACTACTGACTTCGAGTATTCCCGGCTTTCATCACTTGACGGGCGGTGTGTACAAGACCCGGGAACGTATTCACCGTGGCATGCTGATCCACGATTACTAGCGATTCCACGTTCATGGAGTCGAGTTGCAGACTCCAATCCCAACTGAGACCGGTTTTTTGGGATTAGCTCCACCTCGCGGTATTGCAGCCCTTTGTACCGGCCATTGTAGCACGTTTCCAGCCCCGGGCGTAAGGGCCATGAGGACTTGACGTCATCCCCACCTTCCTCCTACTTAACATAGGCAGTCTCCTTAGAGTTCCCACCATGACGTGCTGGCAACTAAGGATAGGGGTTGCGCTCGTTGCGGGACTGAACCCAACATCTCACGACACGAGCTGACGACAGCCATGCAGCACCTGTATACCAGTCCGAAGAAAACCCTATCTCTAGGGCTGTCCGGTATATGTCAAACCCGGGTAAGGTTATTCGCGTTGCATCGAATTGAGGAACATGCTCCTCCGCTTGTGCGGGTCCCCGTCAATTCCTTTGAGTTTCAGCCTTGCGACCGTACTCCCCAGGCGGGGTACTTAATGCGTTAGCTGCGGCACTGGAGGGGTCAAAACCTCCAACACCTAGTACCCATCGTTTACAGCTAGGACTACCGGGGTATCTAATCCCGTTCGCTCCCCTAGCTTTCGCGCCTCAGCGTCAGTATCAGGCCAGAGAGCCGCCTTCGCCACCGGTGTTCTCCCAGATATCTACGCATTTCACCGCTACACCTGAGATTCCGCTCTCCTCTCCTGTACTCAAGACCGATAGTTTCGACTGCAAGTTGTTGGTTGAGCCGACAGATTTCACAGACGACTTATCGGTCCGCCTGCACGCCCTTTACGCCCAGTAAATCCGAACAACGCTTGCCCCCTTCGTATTACCGCGGCTGCTGGCACGAAGTTAGCCGGGGCTTCCTCTGAAGGTACAGTCAAACAGGAAAAGTTATTTCCTGCATTCTTCCCTTCTGACAGGAGTTTACACCCCTAAGGGCTTCATCCTCCACGTGGCGTCGCTGCGTCAGGCTTTCGCCCATTGCGCAAATTTCTAGACTGCTGGCCCCCGTAGGGGACTGGACCTTTCTCAGTTCCAGTGTGGCCGTACACCCTCTCAGGCCGGCTATCCATCGTTGCCTTGGTGAGCCGTTACCTCACCAACAAGCTAATGGACCGCGGGTCCATCTTCAAGCGAGACAGCCGAAGCTGCCCCTTTAACAACTGTCTCCATGCGGAGCCGCTGCATTATGCGGTATTAGCCCCTCGTTAGAAGGGTTGTTCCCCACTCGAAGGCAGGTTACCCACGTGTTACTCACCCGTCCGCCACTTTACTCGCACCCCGAAGGGTGCTTTCTCGTTCGACTTGCATGACTAAGACACGCCACCAGCGTTAGTTCTGAGCCAGGATCAAACTCTCCGTTAAAAAAATGAGAGTGCCCATAATTATGGGCTTTTTTGCAAATTACTGAAATTCCCAAGAAACCTTGAGAACCTACCAAGCTTTTGAATAACACATGCACGTTATTTGATTTTCAAAGAACAAAATAGGCACTCTTGACTTACAAAGTGCCGGTAAGGGATAAATCTATCAAATCGACATTTGCAAGTCAAGCAAAATTCTGCACCATTTTTGGTGCAGAGCGCGAAATATATAAAACAAGAACTCGAAAGTCAAACTATTTTTAAAAAAACTCCCCTCTCACACGCCCTTCTTCAACATCTGCTTCACCATCAAACTGCCTCAAATAGCGCACTGTCCGCTCCATATCTTTTTTTACCCAGGCGTCGGGTTCAGACACCATAGCGCGTTCAAGTGCTGAAATGGCCTCCGGCTCTTCAAGTTGCATCAATGCCCATGCGACAATCTGGCGCACATCCCGATCTTTATCTCCAAGCATTCGGATCAGATCGCGCAATGCCTCCTTCGCCCGCAACATACCCAACGCCCAGGCGGCCTTTGTGCGCACAGGTGTGGCAGAATCGCGCAAAGCAGCACGCAAATGGGGAATGGCTTCAACAACCCGCTGCGCGCCCAAAAAGGCAGCCGCATCAACGCGCTGATCAACCGAACCCGATCGCAATTGATGGAGATAATCGCCATGTGGAGAGCTACAGCCACATAAGAAAAGCAAAAGTGCTGGCAGGATTTTTTTTAACTGACACATGCTTTCAGGGCTTCGTAATTTGCCTTTATAGTCTTGTCAATATCCGCGTCAGAATGAGCCAGGGAGACAAACGCAGCCTCAAACTGTGACGGAGCCAGATAAACACCTCGATTGAGCATCTCTCGAAAATACCGGGCGAACAAATCCTGATCACACGCATTGGCAGCATCGAATGACGCCACAGGTACTTCCGTAAAAAACAAAGTCATAATTGAACCCACCCGATTGGTCTGATAATTCAATCCCAGAGCCTTTAAATTCTCCAGAATACCCGTCTCCAGAGCCTGTGCTTTTGCCTCCAAAGCCTCATAAACACCCGGCTCTAATCGTCGGAGTGTCTCATATCCCGCCGTCATAGCCAGGGGATTGCCCGACAATGTGCCAGCCTGCGACACCATTTTTCCCAGCGGTGAAATATCTGACATAATTTCTCGCCTACCACCAAAAGCACCAACGGGCAACCCACCGCCAATAATCTTCCCCAGAGTCGTCAAATCGGGCGTCACCCCATAAAGCTCCTGCGCCCCACCCTGGCTGACGCGAAACCCGGTGATGACCTCATCGAAAATCAGTACAATGTCCATTTCTGCCGTTACGTCTCGCAACCCCTGCAAAAAACCCGGTTCTGGCGGAATCACCCCCATATTGCCAGCTACAGGCTCAACAATAACGGCAGCGATCTCATCCCCATTTTCCACAACGGCTTTTTCTACGGCCTCCAGATCATTAAAAGGCACAGTAATCGAATCTGCTGCGGTTCCGGGTGTAACCCCCGGACTACTCGGCGCGCCCATCGTAAGTGCCGAAGACCCCGCCTGAATCAGAAAACTATCGGCATGCCCGTGCCAGCATCCCTCAAACTTGATAATTTTGTTTCGGCCTGTATGTCCGCGAGCCAGCCGAATAGCCGACATCGTGGCTTCGGTACCCGAATTTACCATCCGCACCATTTCCACGCTCGGCACCATTTCAGCGACCAGTTGCGCCATCTTCACCTCAATTTCTGTCGGCGCGCCAAAACTCGTGCCCCCAGCAGCCGCTGCATTGACAGCCGCGACAATTTCCGGATGTGCATGGCCCAAAATAAGCGGCCCCCAGGAACCCACAAAATCGATATAAGATGTCCCATCCGCATCGACAATTCGCGCCCCTTCTCCTTTCGCGATAAAACGGGGATCACCTCCTACCGGACCAAATGCTCGTGCGGGACTGTTCACACCGCCGGGAATCACCTGTTGTGCTGCGTCAAATAGCGTTTTTGAACGCGTATTCAAATTACACCTCCGTGAGAAGACAAATGGTATATTGAGACAATATCTTAATTACACCTCTCATTTTATCCTGTCAAGTTAATTCCACCCCTTGCAAAACACGACCACAATCCGTATATTGTTTGGCACAGCGGCAGTAGCTCAATTGGATAGAGCATCTGGCTTCGGACCAGAGGGTTGGGGGTTCGAGTCCTCTCTGCCGCACTTTATTTTTCAGGCACTTAAAATTTAAGTGCCTGAATTTTTTATCATCATACCTATGAGCGATACAATCACCATCAGAGGTGCGCGTCAGCACAACCTCAGAAACATCGACCTGGACATTCCGCGCAACTGCCTCGTCGTCATCACCGGGCCGTCGGGATCGGGCAAATCATCACTGGCCTTCGACACCATCTATGCCGAAGGACAACGCCGTTATGTGGAATCGCTATCCGCTTATGCGCGGCAATTCCTCGATCTCATGGACAAACCCGATGCCGACAGCATAGAAGGTCTCTCGCCTGCTGTGGCAATTCAACAACGCGGCATCCCCCGCACACCGCGTTCAACAGTGGGCACCATAACCGAAGTCTATGACTATTTGCGTCTCTTATTTGCCAGAATAGGCACGCCCCATTGTCCGATATGCAGCCAGCCCATTGTGCGTCAGACCGTCGCGCAAATTGTCGATCGCGTACTCGCACTGCCCGAAGGACAACGCCTTCAGATCCTCGCGCCCCTGATCCGCAACACCAGAGGCACCCACCTGAGTACTTTCAACCAGTTGCGCAAGGAAGGCTATCTCAGAGTACGCGTCAATGGCGAAGTTGCGTCACTGGATAGCGATATCGTTCTCGATAAAAAAACAGCGCACAGTATCGAAGCCGTCATCGACCGCCTCGTCGTGCGCGCGAACATAGCCTCGCGCCTCGCGGACTCACTCGAAACAGCCCTCGACCTTGCCAACGGCACAGCCACCCTCGACATTCTTGACGATGAAGAGTGGACATTCTCTACGCGCTTTGCCTGCACAGAAGGCCACTTTGAAATCGAAGACTTAGAACCGCGTCTCTTCACCTTCAACAGTCCGTACGGCGCTTGCCCCACTTGCAGCGGTATGGGCACGGTATTTGAAGTCGATCCCGACCTCGTCGTGCCCGACCCTTCGAAATCCGTCCTCGAAGGCGCGATTGCGCCCTGGGGCATCCCCAAGGGCAAACGCCAGGCAGAGCAACTTCAACGCCTATCGCGCAACCTCTCATTCGATCCCTCAACGCCCTTTTCCAAACTCTCCAAAACAGTGCAAAAAACAATTCTCAGAGGAAAAGACGGCGTTATACCCGACCTCCAGCACCAATACAAAGAAGCTACCTCCGACGAAGCGCGGGAAAAAATCGAGCGCTTTATGCGCGGACAAACCTGTCCCGACTGCCGGGGTGCATGCTTGCGTCCAGAAGCCCTTGCTGTCACAATTTCCAATTGTACAATTGCCGACATTGCCAGCATGCCCATAGAAAAAATTGGGCACTTCTTCCAAACCCTGAACCTCAAAAACAACGCGGCTGAGATCGCTGCTCCCCTCGTACGCGAAATCGAAAACCGCCTCGCATTTCTCACCGATGTCGGCGTGGGGTATCTCGCCCTCAACCGCAGAGCCGCAACACTTTCAGGAGGAGAATTTCAGCGCATTCGCCTCGCCACCCAAATCGGGACCCGCCTCGTCGGTGTGCTCTACGTACTCGACGAACCCAGCATTGGCCTGCACCCCCGCGACAATCGCAAACTCATCGACACCTTCTGCAACCTGCGCGATTTGGGCAACTCTGTCATCGTGGTCGAACACGACCGAGAAGCCATGCAAATGGCCGACCATCTCATCGACCTGGGACCAGGCGCGGGTGAACGCGGCGGCAAAATTATCTCACAAGGATCGCCAGAAACCGTAATCGCCGACGAAAATTCTCTCACCGGCAATTATCTCGCCGGTCGAAAAACCATTCCCCTCCCCCCCGACATTCGCCAGCCTCGCGGGCATCTCTCAATCCGGGACGCCAGCGGACACAACTTGCAAAACATCGATATCGATATTCCCCTGGGCGTCTTTGTATGCGTCACCGGCGTATCTGGATCGGGCAAAAGCTCGCTCATCAATCACACCCTGTATCCCGCGCTCGCCCATCAACTCCACCGCGCCAGTACAGAACCCTTGCATCACAAAGCCATCGAAGGCGTTGACCAAATCGACAAAGTCATTCGCATAGACCAATCCCCAATCGGGCGCACTCCCCGATCAAATGCCGCCACATATACGGGCCTCTTCACAGCAATACGCGAACTCTATGCCCAATTGCCCGAATCCCGGGTTCGCGGTTATGGCGCCGGGCGCTTCAGTTTCAACATCAAAGGTGGGCGCTGCGAAGCCTGCCAGGGCGATGGCGTGCGCCGCATCGAAATGCACTTCCTCCCCGACGTCTTCGTCACCTGCGACGTATGCGGCGGCAGCCGATACAACAGAGAAACCCTTGAAATCCGGTACAAAGGCAGTTCAATCGCCGACGTATTAAACCTGACCGTAAACCAGGCCCGCACCTTCTTCCGCAACATCCCGGCGGCGCAGCGACAACTCAAATCACTCGCCGACGTGGGTCTGGGTTATCTCCGCCTCGGTCAACCGGCCACATCCCTCTCTGGCGGCGAGGCACAGCGCGTCAAACTCGCAACCGAACTGGCGCGAACCGCCACGGGCAAAACGCTTTACCTCCTCGACGAACCCACCACGGGATTGCACTTTGACGACATCCGCGTCCTCATCGAAGTCCTCGACCGCCTCGTTGACCGAGGCAACACCGTTCTCGTCATAGAACACAACCTCGACGTCGTCAAACGCGCCGACTGGGTCATCGACCTCGGTCCCGACGCGGGCGAACACGGCGGCCACATCGTCGCAACCGGCACGCCAGAAACCATCGCCCAAAACCCATCTTCCCACACGGGCCGTTTTCTCAAAGAGTATCGCGGATGATGCGGATTAACGGATGACGCGGATTAAAAAGTCGTTGAAAATAAAAAGTGCCCCGACAAATATCGCCGGGGCGTTTTTTAATATTTCCCATTCTGTACACAATATTTGAGTCATGGGAAAAAAACACGATAGAGCGCACACGCCGCAATAACCGCCGCAATCGTTGTTGCCCAACGCCAGCGGTTGACCTCGCCGATTTTGCTATCCACTGCGTCAACACGCGAGAGCAAAAACTTGTTGTCTTCGCGCAGGCCGTTGATTGCCTGAACCAGCATCATTTGAGCGTCCTCAAAGCGTTTGCTGAACTGGTCAAATTGCCCCTCTTGTTTGGCTTGCTTTTGGGCAATGCCTTCAATGGTTTCAGTAGCCATGTGCAATCCCCTTTCTGCCAGTGACCCGAACATATCCAAATCTATTTGATTTCACACATCGCGTCAAGTCTCCGATGATTCGCGGATGAGATCCATGAGACCCTTCTTGATTTGGAGCACACGCAACTGTCAGAATCCAAAGCAAATATCATGCCAATGTCGCAGCATGGCGCGACAAATTGTATGGACAGCATCAAATACCCGTATTATGCCCTTGTTCACAACCTGAATTTAAATCCGCAGATGGACGCAGATGGGCACAGATGAAAGGCGAAAGGGTACATTTTGAACCATGAATAGGTGGTCAGGTGAAAGATATGTACCGCTTGCCCATTTGAAGGATCCATATCTTTACGTTTCAAACAAAAGAGAAAAGTGCCCTGACAATATCTGTCGGGGCACTTTTTTGAACTGCATTTATGTAATTCGTCTCGGATAGAGCAAATCAGGGCTTTGGTGGTCGGGTACAAAAAAATTCTTGCCAATCCAACGACAAGAACCATTGAAACAACTTTTCCGTTACCAGCGTCGTTGCTTCTGTGCCAAACCACATTTCGGTCAATTCCCGTGCGCGAAATGGCCCTGCCACTTCTATATTCCGCAAATAGGCATAGAGTTCAGAGAGGATTCTGGAATTGCTCAACTGTTTTCCGTTTGCAATGCCCTCTCGCTTCGTGTAGGTATATTCACGGCCATTTTCGGGAAGTTGTACATCTACAGTCGGAGACCTTTCTCGCACGGATTCAGCTAATTTCTTCCTCGCGCAGTCGTTACCGTGTACGAGAAAGCATGTGTGCGGACTCAGTTCCTCGACCAATCCAGTCAGTTCTTTCTTGTCCGCGTGTGCCGAAAGTGAGTATTTCTCCACTTTGCACTTCACACTCACCTCTTGTTCATCAAGTTTCAGGACGTGCTCCTCCTGCAACTTGCGCCCAAGAGTTCTTTTAGCCTGATAGCCCGTAATGGCGATCAGGTTCTTCTGATCACCAGCCAAACGCTCGGCATAATAACTCGATCTACCACCGTTCAACATCCCCGAAGATGCAACAATACAACAGGGAGGCCCTGACAAAATGCGAGCGCGATGATCTCTTGGAGCCACTTTCTCTACGAAAGCCGAATAAAAAATGCCCTCATCTCCTTGCGCTCTGCATTGCAAGGACGGCGAGAGATCATCAACAAAACGCGAGTACACATCATTGACTTTTTGCACCATCCCATCAACATACACGGGAAACTCGGGAATCTGCTTCCGCTCCATGGCATCCTTCAAAACCAGAATGACTTCCTGAGAACGCGCCACGGCAAACGCCGGGATTAACACTTTGCCGCCTGCTTCAATCACTTTGGCGACATCCTCGGCAAGTCTTTTGGCCTCCTGGGTTCGATCAACGTCATGTGTGCGATTGCCATAAGTCGATTCCATCACCATCACATCGGGCCGATACTGTGGTTCAACCAGGCCCGGAATAGTCAACTGGTGGGCAACGGACACATCGCCCGTCATTAGAATACTTTCCTGTGTGCCCTCAATATGGATCATTGCCGCACCCAGAATGTGACCGGCAGGAATCCATGTAGCTTTCACGCCATCGCATATCTGTACAGGTTTCATCCATCGCACCAATTTCATACGACTCAAGGCTTCACAGACATCGTTGGAAGTGTACTCAGCCAACTCAGGCGACTCGCGCTTTTCTTGGTTCACAGCATCATCTAACAATATTGATGTAATGTCTTTCGTTGCAGGGGTGCAATACACCTTTTCGGGCAACCTGTTCTCCTTTGCAAGTACAGGCAACGCCCCCGTGTGATCGCTATGCGCGTGGGTCAACAGTAGAACGTCAGGTTTGCCCAAAGCACCGAAATCAGGCCACTTTGAATTTTTCCCAGGCCCCATTCGAATGCCTGCGTCCACCAAAATGCGCTGATCTTCAATCTCAATTAACGTACAGGAAGCACCGACCTCGTCGGCACCACCCAAAAAACGGAGTTTCATCTTGGGTTCCTCTCACAAATGGCATTAAAGAGACGATATTTCTATCCCAGTTGTCTTGAAAGGATGCGTCGTGGCACAATCCCAGAGGGATCAAGAGTGAGGCTATTGGAGCCTCTAAGTGCGGACGCATCGGGAGGGAATACTTCTTATACTATTTGTCGGCGGAGGTGTTGACTGATGAAGCGGTCAGCACTGGCCAATGATGTTAGACAAGAAACCATTACTTCTGGTCCGAGGAATCATCCGAGGAATCATTAGATGAATCATCAGATGAATTATCATCTGATCGCGATTCCCAATCATCGGGTCTTTCATCATAGTCGCGTGATTGCCAATATGCATCGTTATTCTCGTTTAACTGATTGGCATGATTGTCAAGATCAGCTTGTGTGTACTCATAATTCTTATTACGTGCCATTCTCTCCACCTCCTTTCTCGTTGATATCCATCGCCTCACGGGGGCATTATAATCCCAAATTGAGGCGATCATATTTTTCTTGTGTTCGGTGCAATTCTGTCCTGCGCGTTCGCATAGCCGCTGCTTGATCAACCTTTTTTCCCAGCGTCAAAAGATGAGACTGGCGAAGCCACCAAAAGGCTTCAAATAATGGTCGGCGAGGTGATGCACCGCGCTCTAAATTCGGCTTGTTGCGGTTGAGATGCCGAATTTGTCTATGCGATCTTTGTGCATATTCGCGGACATTTTCATCGGGATCATTTTTTGAGAGCCAGAATAAAGTTCTGTGCGCTCGTCCGCCTGGATTAACGCGCAACGCCGTCACTGCCTGCACATAACACTGCCGCCATATAGGCCGAGGCTCTACGAAATCCTCATCTGCATAATCCGACACGTTTTTTCTGCGATTTATGTCAACTTTTTTTGTCTTAAGCCGTTCAAGGCAAAATTTGGCAAACTCTTCGCGCAACCCCTGCAAGTGCGGGTCTCGCTTCATCTCATCCCGAAGATTCTGCGGATACATCGCTATTCCGATCCACATAGGGACTTGACTATACGGATGCGGGGGGGCTTCTCTCTCAGATTCGGGCCACGAGCGAAGGTCCGAAGCAACGGCTGGCACACGCATCTCTGTAAAAGCCAACAATAAAGACTTCAAGCATCGCCACGGAGCAGCAAAGATGCATAACACCTCAAAAGCCTTATCGTAAAAATCATAAACGGGCGCACCTGTCGAATCCACACCCTCAAAGTCTTCATGCGTCTCACGCAACACTTTCCGCAACATGCCCATGTGTTTGGCTGCACTTGCGACCAGCCGATTTCTCAGTTCACCAGAGAGATCAGATTCCATCCCGCCCATACTCCTGCTGTAAATCACCACAGATAACTGCCACCATGCTTTGAGCAGGGATGCGCGTTCCCGACTTAGCTCAGGTTCTTTATCATTCAAAAGTTCCATGAACGGGATTAACTCATCTGCTACAACTCGCCATCCATCATTTAGAGAATCTAAACCTGCTATATTCAAGGCATATCCAATGGCATGCAAAAGGCCGAGAATCTTGTCGCCTAAAACATCATCTGAAAAATCAGAAAATGCTTGCCCCAAAGTGTCCAATCTGATAACATCGCAACGTTCTGCGTGGTTGCGAAATCGCCAGATTAACCAAAATTCAAGCTGTTCGGGATCTTCAAAATCATTGCTGGACCATCCTTGTCGTCGCAATGGATTCAACCAGTCCAAATTGGCGACCTGATCTAAAGGCACGCCTTCTGGAAACAGAAATGGAATCAGGTCAAAGAATAGAAATGCATGCGCGTCTCTAATTTCTATGAGCTTGTGCCAATCCAAACGTCTTGCACAAAACACCGCATGCCTTTGAAACTCGCCAACCCACGCGGGAATAACCCAGTCTCTACCTGATTTCACCAGCTTATCATCAGGCAGAACTAACTCACTGTAAATAGGCCCAAAACCAAGCAGAAAGCTAAAAAGCAGTGCCAGACGGAGTTGCCGATCCTTCTCGGTTTGATCCGGTTCTCCTAAATTTTCTATGACCCCGGGCAGAACGCGCTCAAAAGAACTCGCAAACTCATCTTTGAATACAGCGTCACCGCCGGGATCACCAAAACAGTCTGGACGTTCAAAAACGCGAATTAGCCACGCCTGATCAGCACTGGGAAAACCAGCATCTTGAAGACACTGTTTAATAGGGTGTATGTCTGAATCATCAGGGAAAACAAGGCCAGAACGGCCATCTTCAGCTACGCTCATACCGACTCCTCTGTTAAGCGTCAAGCCATATCCTTATAGAGCAATCGACTCAGGATTTTGTGATCCTGTCCAGATTGTGAACCCGTCGGATTCCCGACTGAAGAAGTATCGGGATCGGAAGAGATGCAAATTGCATCAAAGCACGAGGTTCAACGAAAAGAATATCCGATTTGCCAGGGCATGTCAACCCAAATTTGGACAATCCAAAAAATTTTTTAACTGGATTCCCGCTACAAGCCTGCGGGAATGACGGGTGAGGAATACGGGAGTAACGAGTCGGGCGTTTGTCTTTCACCCTTAATTCGCATTCCCAACAAAAAACGCCCCAGCGCGTGCCGAGACGTTTTCCTTCTTCTGATACCAGATTTTATTCTGGTTCTCATCTGCGTCTATCTGCGTCATCTGCGGATCTGTCTTCATACTGCCGTCTGTAATACTCTCGATAATCCGCACTATCTCGAATTTTTCGCCACCAGTCTTCATTGCCCAAATACCATTCAACTGTCAGGCGCAATGCCTCTTCAAAATTGTACTTAGGCTTCCACCCCAACGCCATAATTTTTGACGCATCCAACGAATACCGCATATCGTGTCCGGGCCGATCGGCCACATGCGCCATCAAATCTCTGGGCTTCTCCAAATACTCCAGAATCTTCTCCGCAACAGAAAGACCATCCGCTTCATTCTCACCCCCCACATTATACGCCTCACCCTGCGCGCCCTTATGCAACACCAGATCAATCGCTTCGCAGTGATCCGTCACATAGAGATGATCGCGAATCGCCGTCCCCGCGCCATACACGGGCAATGCAATATCGTCAATCGCATTGGCAATATAAATGGGCACGCGCTTCTCGGGATATTGAAACCCCCCAATATTATTGGACGCACGCGTAATCACCACGGGCAAACCATAAGTAATGGCAAATGCCCGCGCCATCATATCCCCGGCAGCTTTCGCCACCGCATACGGATTGCGCGGCGCAATCGGTGCATCCTCCGTCCACGGATCTTCGCCCGCTTCCAAAGACCCATACACCTCATCTGTACTCACCTGCAAAAACCGCTCAACACCGCAATCTCGCGCGGCGGCGAGCAACGTGTACACACCCAGCGCATTGGACTTCATAAACTCCTCGGCACCCATAATACTCCGATCCACATGGCTCTCCGCAGCAAAATTCACCACCAGATCGACCCGCTGCATCAAATCATTGACCAACCCGGCATCGCAAATATCCCCCCGTACAAATTCATATCGGGGACTATCCACAATATCTATCAAATTGTCCAGATTGCCCGCGTACGTCAGCTTGTCCAAATTGATAATGCGATAATCGCGATACGTATTGAGAATATATCGCACAAAATGGCTGCCGATAAACCCGGCACCGCCTGTAATGAGCATTGTCTTCAAATGGATCTCCATTCATCTAAATGAGGGGTGTGCATAATTCGTTTGTTGTGGTGCAACGACGTATAAAGTTTTTTTAATATTTTTTATTTTGATGCCTTCGGCGACTTCATTTTTTTGCGCGCCCAAAAAAATGAAGCAAAAAAAGGGCGCCCCTGCGGGGGGCTTGCACAGCGCAAATCACTGAGGTGGATAAACGCCATGTAGTGGCCTGCATAGTTGGAATGCCATAAAAATGTCCGCTGCGAGACGGACTCGCGCGCTGTGCGTGATGGCTTTAACTGATGGTGTTTTATGATTATACCGCCTATGTGTCTTCTCGGACGCCCTCCAGTAAGTCTGCAGCGAGGTAATAGTCCTCTATATCTTCAAGACCGCGTTTGATAATCTCCCCGAGAAAGAAAGCCTTGCTGCGCCCTGTTCGCTCCACGAGGGAATCAATTCGTTTCTCGGCTTCAGGAGCCAGTTGAATTGTAGCCGTCATGTTATTGCCTCCATTCATTTAAACATCACCAATTTTTTCCATCAATTGCTGTCGCACATCCTTCCCATCAACACTCTTCTCTGCGATAATAAACAGCCCCTTACCATCGCTTTCCTGCTCCCAAAGAGCACCAATGATCCGCTTATCGGTGGTATCGGACCCCTCGGCAATATGCGCACCCTTGTATTCGACGACAAAAAGACGCCCATCTTTCAACTGTGCGACAAAGTCCGGGTAAAATTTGTCCGTCGCAGTCGGAAAAAAGAACGACTCCGAATGACGCGCTACATTGCGAATCCAGTACTTCACCTCCGCCAGACTGTCGATGACCTGAGCACACTGCGCCTCCTCGCCATCTTCAGCACCATCAAAGATGGGAACGCGATCCGGACCTAAAAAATGCTTACGCGGCTTCCAGCGTCCGCGATAGCATCGTTGATCCCGGTACATCCCATCCACAAATGTGAAGGCATGATCGAATGAAACCGAGACTTTAGACCCGGGCGTAAAGAGATACCGTTGATATACACTATCCCGTTCCTTCTGGCGAATGTCATTGATCTTTTTCGCAATTGTATTGGCAAGCAGAAATTTACAACGCATCAGCGCAGAGATGGACATGCCGCGTGTCTTGAGCAAGTGATCAACCAGTTCGCGCAACCATTTGAGCAATTCACTCTGGTGAATATCTACCTGTCGTACCTGTCGGTCGAGCCACAGGACGAGTGCTTCTGGCGTCCAGCCTTTCACAGCAGCATCCAGAACCAATTGTTCCCCTTCACTGGCAAACTGATAGGTGACGCGCTTGCCTTCAATGTCAATCTCAAAACTGCGTGCCGTCTCGCGGATCGTGAACTCATCTTCGTCCATCTTTGGGGAATAATTGAGCAGCGACCAATCGTGGTATTCCATAAAGATGTCCGTATCGGCAAATTCCAGTGTACCCTGGATATCCGACATCAGACGCGGTACCTCGAATTTCTGACCTTGTTCAGCAGGTGATATTCGATCCTTGACCTCGACACGATATTTCGCAACAGCATCAACAAACTCTTTTCTTTGAGGTTCGGGCAAAGTCTCACAAATCGCCTTCTCGCTATCCCGATTGATCCAACCCGTAACCGCGACCTCAACCTCCCCTTCAGCCGTTTCGCGGACCAGCAAGCCATCTTGTCCTGTCTCTTTGAGCTTAGACAAAACTTCCGGCGTCGCCTGGGCCGTATATCTGAATACCGGTTCTGACTCCTGACGCGGACCAAACAAGTCGCCCTGATCGTCGAACGCACGTTGAACTGGCTCGATATTATCGAGGGCTTCGTCTTCCTCAAAGCCCATACCCACCAGTTTATCAGTAAGTCCCTTTGCAGCCTCTCCAAAGGACGGTTCGGACAAGAACGCATACGCCTTGTTGAGATCGGCAACTCCGCGCCGTTTGGCATAAGGCATCCGAAGCACACGACCGAGAAGTTGCTCCACGTCTTTCGCACTTTGAATGCGCGACACAGAGCAGAAAACATAAGCAAATGAACAGTCCCATCCCTCTTTCAATGCCTCAACCGTAATGATGTACTCGATAGGACAATTGCCGTCAAACAGGTCAATACCATCGAGTTCGCGCTGGTTCCCGGTGGCAATGGCGATCTTGTCTTCGGGAATCTGTTCCACTTCCATCAGATGATCTTTCAGTGCCGCGACCGTCACCTCCTGATTTCTTGGCTGCGCCTGAAACAACACAAGAGGACGAATATAGTCGGCATCCCCGCTCGCGGTCTCTGCCAGTGAAGCACAAGCGGCAATAGCACCGTTCACAGCATTCTGCCATGTATCGTGTTCGGAAAGCATAATAGGCAACTTGATCATCTCTTCGCGCTTCAATTCCTGCGCCGTGACACTATGCAAAATATTTGACCTGCGCTGCGGCGTAGCCGTGAACTCGACAATCGCACACGGATTCACCCGCGCCTGCATCTCCCGGGTCAAGCCTGTTACCGCGTTATGCGCCTCATCTACAATCATCAGCGGACGGTGGATATGCAACAAGTTGGCAAAAGAAAATTTGACACCCCCCTGATCCGACTTCTCCAATCCAGGAGCCGTGTCCCGGACATTGGAGAAATGCGGTTCCATCTCCTCATTGTGGGCATAGACCTTGCGCCCCTCGGTACTCTTCACCCTCAGCGTTTGAATCGTACCGACCACAATACAGCAATGATCGCGGATATCGTGCGGTCGGATATGCGTGAAATCCGCAATATCAAACACCCGCACCCGACCATCAAAAGCCTCATCCAACACCTGTCGATACGCATGGCGCGCGGTCTTCAGTGCCTCAACCGTCTGCTGGCGAATGGTATTCGTAGGCACCAGCCAGAGCACCACGGGATAATCCTTCTCAATCCACGCATTGCGAGCAACCGACACGGCATGTGCAGCGAGAATCGTCTTCCCCCCACCCGTGGGCAGGCGCAAACAAACATAGGGCACATCAAACAATTCTTTTAACGGCACATAAGCCCCAGCATAGCCCCCAAGCCGCATTGCCTGCTCAGGCTCTTGCGTAATGGCCTCATACGCATTCTTCGGCCCTGCCATCCGCGCCTCCTCAAAGAAGCGGCGCAGAATAGACAGCGTATCGGACTGGTATTGCTTTAAGTTCATAACACGTTTACTCGATAATGGTTCGGATATTTTGTTGATCGCCCCTCACATCCGTGCCTTCACATCATAAGGCGTCTGCTTAAAAACAATGCCCTCGCGCTCAAGCGTCTGTGGCATCAAACGCGACTGCTCGCCATAAACTGTCAGAGGACCATCGACATCTGGATGTACTTTGGCGATTTCCTCACGAATATGCGCCAATGTTGCCCGAGTCAAAACATTCCCACCTCCCGGTCGCTTGTCACCAAGAATACCATTGTACAGCAACGCATAAGCACGGCCATCGTGCAAACCGAGAAATGGCGAATCCCCCTTCCCCTTCCACGGATGTCCGGTCTCGCTAAAATAGACATGCGCGGCCAGCACCGAAAATCGGATATTTGACCGAATCTGCCCATCCTCATCGAACACAGGCGGCCCGAGACGATAGAAACAAAACCCACCACCACCCTGCCAATTGACACTCTTTGAAATACCACCCTGCTCGCCCTCAATCACTTTCCGCAGACGCGGAACACAATGGCTGACCGCGTGCTCACCCATCTCAATACCAATGTACCGCCGCCCCATCTTATGCGCCACCGCCGCCGTTGTGCCAGAGCCGAGGAAGGAATCGAGAACGAGATCGCCGGGATTGGTGGCGATGTGAAGGATGCGTTGAATGAGGCGTTCGGGTTTTGGAGTGTCAAACGTATTGGCTGCTCCAAAAAGTGTATTTACTTCTCTCTTAGCCTCCTGATTATGACCAACCTCTTCATTTGGCCACCAGGTCCAAGATTGTCTGCCCCTTGCTTCCGATAGATAATTCTTCCTACGAGGGACGCCCTTTCCATCCTTTCCAAACCAGAATCTGCCTTCCGCCACTTGAGTTAAAAAAACATCTTCTACATTTTTCCAACAAGACCCCTCTGGTGGATAGTACTCAGCACCACCTGGCGTTACGATTTTATACATTTGATTTGGTCTATACCCCTGCGCGCTAAAATCCCTCGAAACCCATGGACCACGCGGATCATTATCGGGGTTTTTGTATTCCTTTTTCTGGTTTTCGCTTAGCGGGAGTAAGTTTGCTTTTTCGCGGAATAGGGACGCATTTTTTGAGCAAACAAGAACATTTTCGTGCCCATCTCCAAGAACTGCTCGAAAATCGGGTGAAGTTCTCTTTTGCCAAACAACATTTGCCACAAAATTTCTTCTTCCAAAAACCTCATCCATAATGGCTTTCAGATAATGTACCTCATTGTCATCAATCGACACCCAAATCGATCCATCCTCTGACAGCAACTCACGCAAGATTTCAAGGCGCGGCCACATCATCGCCAGCCACTTGCTGTGTTCGAGATTATCGTCATAGTGCTCAAAAGCCGAGCGCGTGTTATACGGCGGATCAATGTAAATACACTTCACCTGTCCGACATAGAACGGCAACAATGCCTTGAGCGCGTCGAGATTATCGCCCTGAATGAGCATATTGCCAGCATCCGTATCACCAGTGGAAAATTCGGATGCTTCCTCCAGCAATCGATACGGCACGCGAGTAGCAGCGCGTATATCTTCGTCTCGTGTTAGCCAGTGTAGAATCGGCATCAGCTATCTTCCTCCGGCACTTCTGACATGGCTTTCTCGTATTCGGCAATCCACTGTTCGGCTTCTTCTTTAGTGTAGGCCCCGGTAATCGCACCGCTGTTTTCTGGCAGTCCATAGCTCACTGGCTTGCCAATGTGCTGTCTTAAGCTCTCTCGTATCACCATTTTTTTGTTGTCATCAGTCAAGCCTTCGCACAGGGAGTCCACCACACCTCCCTGTCCTACACCTCCGGAAACTAATCTCGACAGATCTGATTCTTTGTTAATCGACTTCCGAATACGGTATGCAAAAGGCGTAGAAGAAGTCCAACTCTGTTCTCCGGCCCCTTGTAGCTTCGCCCCTGAAAGAGTTGCTCCTTGCAAATATGAAAAAGAAAGACAAGCTCCTTGCAATCGAACTCCAGAAAGATTGGCTCCTTGCAGGCGCACATCTCTCAGGATCGCTCCTTGCAGATATGCGTCGTTAAGATTCGTCGCTTGCAGGAACCCTCCCATAAGACGAGCACCTTGTAGTCGTGCCTGTTCAAGATAAGCTCCTTGCAGGCGTACGCAAAAGAGATCAGCCTTTTGTAAATGTGCTTCGGAGAGAGATGCTTCTTGCAGGTGGGCCTCGACAAGATTCGCCCTTTTTAGATCCGCTCCGTCAAGCCTGGTATTTTGCAAGTACGATCCAGCCAGAACGGCTCTCTGTAAACGTGCTTCTCTGAGATTAGCCCCGTTCAGCCAACTACCCTGCAAGTTGATTTGGAGACCTCTGAAAACTTTGTGTTCCTGTAGGAACAACAATGTCAATAGGCTTTGTATTTCTTCCGAGGGTTTAGATTTGTGCTTTTCCCGATACTCATATTCGCCCGTCGTCTGGCGAATATGGAGGCAGAGCATGTCTAACGCTGTCTTTCTCAAATCTTTGCTGTCTTCCACCAGATGGAAGAGTTCGTAGGCTCCGCCTAAGCGCACGGTGTCTTTTTCGTCTCCCAGGTGTTCAATGGCATTTTTCAAGCGTTCCTGCCGTAGCCCTTGCTCGGTGTTCTCATTGGCCCTCGCTTGCTCTTCTGTGGCTCTGGCCTGAGCTTGCGCTGCATCCGCTTGGGCGTTCGCAGCATCGGCCTGAGCTTTTGCGGTATCTTCCATCGCCTTGGCACGTTTGTAGGACATCAAGGCTTGCAAGGCGATCAGTATGCCGCCCATGCCGATTCCCAGAAATTTCAGAACCTCGTATTTTGGTTGCTCTTTTTCAGATACCCCTAACAGGTTGAAAATCCGCTTGGGATTTTCGAAGCACAGAACGACCACAAAAACAATCCCCAACAAGATGAGCAGAATGATAAGCAAGCTCAAAAGAGGATTCTCTTTGATTTTAGAAACGACATTCATCGCGGATTTCCGAGTGGAAAAAGTTGGTCTTCACAAATGATTCAAGGAAATTTTCAGCCCAATCAATAAACGGGTTGTACACGCAATGCATCTGATGGACTTGTCGGTGGAGCAACGTACTGGCGCTCATATTTCGCCTTCCACCATTTTGCGAATCTCCGCAACAACCCATGTCCAACCCTTGACGTCGTCCAAGTTCAATTTTCGTGCATCATCAACATTGGTATTCATGTCCAATCGATGCCATGCCCCCTGGCGAGTAACGAGGTCCACTTCGAGACTGATTTCATTCGCCGATAGAGACCATTCTGCCTGCACACCACCTTTAGGCGTCGGATAAAGGTAGGGCAAAGGCAAGTCATCGGGAAAGTGGCGGTCGAAAATCGCGACCAACCAGTCCAGTCCGTCCAGACTTGGGGCCACCCCTTCTCCTTCGATCCAGCCATCCTTCAGGTCGCGAAACTCATCAAGGCTCATAAGAAAGAATACCACGAAGTTGTCGGTGATAGTAAGAGTTTGTCTTAGTGTGAACAGCCACAATCAATACTGAGGCGATGAGTATCTTATATAATCCATCGCGGTAATTTGCTTAAAGACGTTGCCATATTCACCGCAGAAAACGTCCAACAATGCATTCACTCTGATGGTTTTAGCAGTGGCGCAAATGAAAGCCTCGAAAGGCACAGAAAGCACAAAAAAGCTTTGGTAGCAATAGCATTGGCTACTACCTATCTTTGATGTCCTTTCTTTCATGAGAAGGTATCATCTTAGAGAGCCTCTTTTCGAGTACTTTAAGGATTGGATCAGTCTTTGTCTCTCGTCGTAGGGCTTGAAGTGCTTCCTGCAACACGGAACTCCCATCAGAGATTCCCTGAGAAACTTCTTCAATAGCTTGAAATGCAGATGCTAAGGCAAACAGCCTATTATCTTGCATTCTACGTGCCTTCGAACGCGCATCGGAGTATAATCGCCGACCAGCCACTACATCTCCTGTCCGAAATGCCAAAAATCCTCGGGTCGCTTGAAAAACTACCCGATCTTGATCAGAAATTTGTAAGCGGCTGGCTCTTGATAGTGCCGATTTTCCTTCTTGGATATTGTTGAGATTAATAAGCGCGAATGCCAGATTGTTACAAAGTGTGAAATCTGATGGATTCGCCATACGTCCTTGCTCAGCAAACCGTTTACTCATGTTATAATCCTCAAGTGCTATCCCGGCCACGTATGAACCTTGAGTACTTGGCCTACTTGAGAATGGCTGATCGGACTGCCATTGCCAACATTCCTTAATCACCTTTTTCCATTGACTCTGACGGTAGAAAGTCCACGAGCGAGCTTCGAATGTATAGGGAAGTTCTATATAATACCGATCATCAAAGTGAATTGAGTTATTATGTCTTGATGCCCAAGCAGCTTGAGCAATACTGTTTTCCGTCGGACTTTCTAAAGAGAGATCGAACAACCGACGAGATCTCCTTACACTGCCAGAACTCAACTCCAATGTAGCTACGGCTGACGCAAGTTCACTGATATGGATAGGCAAGAAACGTCTTTCGGTAAGCATCCGACGTGCGGTCTTAACAAATCTCGATTTCCTTCCCGTAGCACTACCTATGGCGATTTCCGCTGCCAACAGCCAAGGGTCATGAGGAGTCCTGTCTGCCCGGACAATAAGGTCATGTGCTTTCTCTACATCGTCGAGATATATCCAGAGACGACTTGCTGAACGAAGAACAAAACGGTTGTTCATAGCAAGTTGTACTGCGACAGTCATGCTCTGTTTTGCTTGCTCTCCGAGTCCTAAGATGGCATAGGCACGAGAGAGTTCCACCCAAGAAATTGGATCCTTGGGCTCAATACGAAGTGAGTTTCGAATGGCCCCGATTCGTTCATGTAAAGTTTTCTTCTTTAATGCCTGAGGATCCGGTACTACCTCGGTATTATCTGGAGTCCTTAACGCGTGTTCTGCAAGCTCTCTAGCCCATGGCGACACATTCAGATCGTTTCGTAGTAGAAATCTTGCTGCTTCTGAGACCTCTTTCTCTCTTCCGAGCGTAAGAGCAGCACCAACAAGATCTGCCGCGTGGCCTACGGTCTGGTGTTCCAACCAGTCCATGATTTTTGGTGCCAAAAAGTCGGGAGTAACCTGCTGATGGGCTCGAGAGGGTGTGACAGATTCGAGTTCTCTGAGCCTCAAAGTCATGTCGAAAGTCCTCCAGCGAGGAATAACTTTGCGGTCTTTATCTGTACTAAATCCAGCCATGATAAATCCTATCGTTTAATTGGGTTTCGATGTGTTAGTGAATATTCTGCTCGCTTAGCGAGATAATCAAAAATGGAGACGTAACGTTCAAGAGAGTACCTATTGTTCCCATATTTAATGTTTTTGGGATGACCGCGCAACTCGGGATTAGGATTACAAAGCTGCTTCACCAATTCGGCAATGTCATCAGCGAAGCCAGACGGTAATTTTGTCCGAAGTTCCCGAATTATCTGTGTAAAAGCATGTTGAAGGTAAGGCAATACATCGCTATATGTACCGCCCCAGTTTTTGTAATGATGTTTTTTATTAAGCCGCTCTAAAAGTAAATGCGTCATGGAAATACTGGTGCATAAAAATGTAACGAAACTACCTAACAAGTACATGTCACATCCTAACCGCCGTGTTCCCCAATCTTGGGAAACCTGCCCATACAGCAGTTCCGGAGGTGCATAGGTTCGGTCACCCGCGCACCCCAATTCATCGTGAGGAGATGTACTATTGCGATCAGAAGCTCTTCCCAAATCGGCCAACTTAGAAAGGTTGTCCTCAAAAATCAATACATTTGATGGTTTCAGATCTTGGTGGGCTATTTCCACGGAATGAAGCTGTCGCAAAGCCGCTACGGCCTGATGCATTGTCCGTAATACCCAAGCCGTATCGAAAGCCTTCTCAAAATTTACAAATGACCGGATGTCGTTCTTTGCCAACTCAAAAATCAGATACTGGACAACGCTACTTGCATCTCCTTCTATAGGTGGAAGTGTTCCAGAATCAAGAACACTAACTATGCGAGATAGGTTATGGTCTTTACACTTTTCTAGCACATCCCTCTCGAAGTTATATGCTGCTGTCATCATTTCCAGCGATTTGGCTGGATCTGGTGATTCTAAGGCTTTCCTGTAGTCCATTGCCTTGAGAAATGCTCTCATTCCACTGTCATCAGAGCGAACGATATAAGAACTGGAGAAATGTCCCCCTGTCGCGTTTTCTGGTCGTTCAATCGATTCCTCAACTATCCAACCTTTTGGTAACTCCCTGCCAACAAGCTGTTCGGCAGGAGTCAGAGTATTGGCGGCGTAGCCAACGTGTTGTTTTGCCATTTATCTTCTCTCCTTCTATATTATCTATGTGGATTCATCTCTCGGAAACTGGTGAGCCTTGACCTGAAGCGATGATTCGCTGCCCACTCGGCGAGAAACCCGTCGGCCTCGCTGAGGGTCAAGTGTCCAGATTGGATCAGTCTTAATACCAAATCCTCGGTCTGACAAAGTGCCAGATCTTTGCGCCTGCGTTGCCCTTCAACCCGCGCCCTCCGGTCCTGAAGTCCAGCGACCCAATTTCGGTTAAGCGCAACTGCCAGAACCGCGCACTCCCCCGCGCCAAGCCGTCCGTCTGCCCGAAGATTGGCAAACAGAACGACCTCCACCGGATCGCGCACACTTTGCAAATCAAGAATCCCCGCCTTCACTACACCTTCGACCGCCTCCCTCTGCTCAGGACGCCTCACCTCATCGAGAACCTGGTCAAGCACAACGACCGACGAACCAAGCTGACCGAGCAATTCGATACAACCGATCTTCACAAAATTCAGCAGAACCGACGCATCCAGAACAATCGGCGTTGGGCTTTGCTGTCGCATTCAGAAAGCCTCAATTCGCCAAATCCAGAATCGTCTCGTCCTCAATATTCAACAGTCGGCCTACTTCGAGCAATCGCCCCTGCGAAATCTCCTCGCGCCACCACGCCTCCAGAGCCAGCCACAGAACCTGCCAATCCAACTCGTGGTCCAAATGCGCCTCGTCTTCGGAATCCTCTACATCGGCATAAGCTCTCACAGCCCGCAAATAGCGATTTGCCTCTTCCGTCTGATCGAGAAGTGTTTCGGCTTGTTCACCACTCAAAAGATTCAAACCGCGCAACCGCCAAACCGCTGCCGCATAGCTCACCCCAAAGTGCCGGGCCAAAAGCGCCACATCAACATAGGTTATATTCTGTGAACGCGCCGGGCTACGCAACGCACCCTGAATACCCTCGCCAGTAACAGCATCCATCGCGGCTTCCTCACGACGAGCACTTCTTCCCTTACCCAGACTATGGAGAAAATCCCGCACGCCCTCTTCGGGCATTAGAAAGGCGGCTGCAAAAGCATTCGCTCGCTGCTCAGTCCTCGTCTTAGCATTGTGGGTACTCGTAACAGTAGCCGGTTCATCGCGATCCATAAGCGCGTGACCGTGTTCATGAGCAAACGAAAACTGCCGCCGCACCGGTGCCTGATTGAGATTAGCCAGAACCGCCATGCCAAAATCGGGACTACTCAGAAAAAGACCTGAAATTTCATCGGGCAATGGCAAAGCCGCTGTCCAGATATTCTGGCGAGCCAAAGTCTCGGGCACATTAACGGACGCATTGCCCAAATCGAGACGCCGACGCTCCTGCTCAGCCACAAGCTGGCCCTGAGCAATCGCCTGTCCCACCGACCGAGGTGGTGGAAGTTCATAGCTGGGTAGAGAAACATCTGTCTCGCGACCCGTTAGCCGTCGAAGTGAAGCGCCTTCTTTGAGCAACCGCAAACAACGCCGGGCTTGCTCCTGAACAACCTCGCTCTGTAAACCCGGCTCCGCGCGAAAAAGCGCGACCACCGGATCTTCCTGCTTAAACGGGCTATCCGGATTGACAAACCACTCGACTGAACGCCCGTACAAATCCGCAAGACGGGTCAGTTCAAGCGTGGAAACTTGCCGTTGTCCAGACTCCATGAGACTAATCGCAGATCTCTGTAAGCCAAGCACCGTACCGGCAGCCTCCTGAGTGATATGGCGGCTTTCCCGTGCAACTCGCAATCGTTGTCCGATCTCTTTGGAAGTAATGACCATGGCGCACCTCTGAGTATTGGAAATATCTCCTATTTGTAACCATCCAACATTAATTTAGATAATCGCACTATAATTGTCAATAATAGAAAATATTGTTTTGATTATCGCACCACCCCAAAAACGCATTCTTGACATGAGAGGCTTTTAAGGACTATATTTCCGAGTACTGGACTGGGGGTTATTCCTGGTCGGCAGTTGGCTCTGGGATTTCTCGGAGCCATTCGCTTTTTGGGGAGGTGTATTATGAGCAACCTGACGCCACTGCTCAGTGAAGAACAGATCGAAGCATTCTTCGAAATCGGATTCGTCATCGTACCGGATGTTTTTACGCCAGCCGAAATCGAAGAAATGCGAGCCGGATTTGACCGTTTGCAGAAAATGGCCTACGCGCTATCGGAACCCGGGATCCACAACGGCTCTGATTTTGCCATAGAAAGAAAGGAATCGGGACGGGTCATCATACACCGCATCTCCTGGTGCGGGGCGGCCGAACCCGTGCTGCTCGCATACGGCAAAGACCACCGCCTGCTTGGAATGGCGAGCCAGTTGCTGGGCAGCAACGAAATGAACCAGTTAATCAACCAGGCCCACTTCAAAATACCCGGCGACAACGTCGCATTTCCGTGGCATCAGGACAGCGAACATCGGGGATATGGAAAACCCTGGTGGAAGGACGTCAACGGACGCGGCAGCTTTGTCCAACAAGCCATCGCCATTGACGATGTAACCGAAGAAAGTGGGCCTCTGAAATTCATCCCCGGAAGTTGCAAATTGGGACATCTGGGCCTGCTGAGTCGCAGCGAAGAAGAATACCCGGTGCTATTCAACCCCGACGACGCCATTACGGGAATTATGAAAGCCGGTAGCGTAGCGCTATTCAACCCATACGTCATCCACGGCAGCGAACCGAACCGCTCGCAGAAACCTCGGCGTATTTTTATAAACGGCTATGCTTACCCGGGTGCCAACTCGAGAACCTATCCCGGCAGGGGTGCTGGCAGGCTCTTAAAGACCACCTCCAAAGACACGACCTAATGCATATCTATGGACAACACATAACTGAGTAAAGTCACCAAAAGCCACGTCGCCACCAGAACAACCCCAAAAGGGCGCTTCATCGCATTGCCCGACACAAAAATGCCACACCGGAAAACAACGAGAATAAACACCATAGCCGGGAACAAAAACTGGAAAAACTGACCATCGGCTTGCAAGCCACCTGGTGTTGCTGCAGCCGAGACCCCGGCAACAAAAAGCACATTGAGAATATCAGCGCCGATAATATTGCCAACCGCCAACTCGCCGTGCCCGCGCCTGACAGCAGTAATCGCCGTCACGAGTTCTGGAAGCGACGTACCAAACGCGACAAGCGTCGCAGAAATAATATGCTTTGGCACGCCAATCCTCTCCGCCAAAACACTCACACTGGGAATGAGAATTTGAGCCGAAATAACAATAACGGCAATCGCCAGGAGCAACTTCACAAGCACCACACTCGCGCGACTATCCTCCGCATCAATTGCATCTTCCTGCTCAGCATCCGACATAGTTGCAGCCCATCGGATCGACTGCCAAATATAGAGCACCAAAAGTATCACAAAAGCGAAACCAGCGAACTGTGGCAAAACCCCACCCTGACTAAACAATTTTGCGGGAGAAGCCCATGGAAAACAGGCCAACACCAGAAGAATCCCAGCCCCCACCTGCACATTTGATAACCGCGACGCCAACTGGCGGTTGAGAGGTAAAGGAGCAATCAGAGAAGCCAGGCCAATGATAAGACCCGTATCGCAAATAATCGAACCAACGGCATTCCCAAGCGCAAGCCCCGGTTTTCCCTGAATCGCCGAAAACACGGACACCGCTGCCTCCGGCGTCGTCGTGCCAATACTCACAATCGTCGCACCGATAACCGCTTTCCCCAGCCCCCAGCGCACCGAAAGCGTCACAGCCTCATCGACGAGCCAATCCGCACCTTTGCCGATCGTGTACAGCGTCACCGCAATAATCACGAGCAGGAACGGACTGGTCAATCCCATCACAAGCTCTTCAATCCACTTTTCCATCGCTACCTTTCCAAATCAAATCACAAAAATATCACTGGGCCGATCCTGCTCTGCCACACTCATCGGAAAAGACCGAATCCCCTGCCCTCGCAACATATCCGCGCATGTCTCTCGCGCCAGATCCGGCCGATTATTCTTCTGACTCAAATGCGCCAGAACCGCCTGCTTCAACCCATCTCTCGCCAAATCGCACAACGCCTCGGCCGCGCCATCATTTGACAAATGACCGTGCGTACTATGGATCCTCTGCTTCAAAACCCATGGATAAGGCCCATCCATAAGCAACTGCCGATCGTAATTCGACTCAATAATCACCAGATCGGCGCGGCGCATATACTGATAAACCAACTGCGTCACCGTACCCATATCTGTCGCCACCGTCACATTGGCATGCCCATCCGTCACGGAAAAATTCACGGGATCAGCCGCATCGTGAGGCAATTGAAACGCCTGAAAAGACAGATCGCCAATTGAAAACGCCTCATCATTTTCAAACACCCGAATCCTCTCACGCCCCCGAAAAATCTTCTTCGAAGCATTCAACGTACCCTCGGTCATCCAAACGGGCAGCCCGTACCGCCGCGCCAACACCCCCACCCCCTGAATGTGATCGGCATGCTCGTGACTCACCACAATAGCCTGCAAACCCGCGGGATTAAACCCAACACCTCGCAAACGCTCTTCGATCTTCTTACCCGTCAACCCCGCATCGATAAGCACGCTTGAAGAACCATTTTGAACACAAATTGAATTGCCACCACTGCCACTTGCCAACAAACAAATTTTCACCCTATAGCTCCTTAATCACTACTCATTCACAATCCGCGCCACCCAAATACTAATCTCGTACAAAACGATAAGCGGCATCGCCATCAAAATCTGAGACAGGGGATCGGGAGGGGTTAAAATAGCGGCGAGTATAATCCCGAACACAAGTGCATAACGCCGTCCCTTTCGCATCCGATCGCGTGTTGCAATCCCCATCTTAGCCAAAAAAAACGTCAACACGGGCAACTCAAATACCAACCCAAAAGCAATCAAAAGGCGCAACACAAAACCGATATACTCTCCAATATCAAACTGCGGCTTCACAACCGTATCAGCAGCCATACCAACAAAAAACTTCATCGCCAGCGGGATAACCAGCCAGTACGCCAAAATAGCACCAACAACAAAACACACAGTGGCCGAACCAATGACAAACGTGACAAACCGCCGCTCGCTGGCAAACAAACCGGGCGCAACAAACATCCAGATCTGAAAAATCAAAAACGGCAGCGCCAGAATCCCCCCGCCCACCAGCGCGATCTGCAACTTGACCATAAACATGCCCATCGGTCTTAAGGTCTGCAATATCAGTTCATCTTCCAGCTCGCGGGTAGGATGGAGCAGCACATCCAAAATCTCATTGACAAAAATCCCGCAAAAAACCGCGCCTACAATAATCGCGGCCAACCCCTTCAAAATGCGCCACCGCAACTCCTCCAAATGATCGAGAAAAGGCATTGGCTTGCCTTCATCGGGCAGATCTTCATCGCGATCTGGCGCAATCGCCGGCACCGTACCCTCGGGCGGTGCAACCTCTTCCTCCACCTTTTGTGGTCGCCGAATAGCCGACACCGCCAACCCCATCAGCGCGATCACGCCGCACAACTGAGAAAACAAATCGCCAAACCGCATATAAAGCGTCTGCTCATTGCGCGGGGCAATCGTCCCCGCCACAACAGCCTCTTCAAATAAACCCGTCCTTTGCGCTTGCCGCCCCTGTGGATCGATAAACATCGACACACCCGTATTGGCACAGCGCACCACCCAACGCCTGTTCTCAACAGCCCTGAACGTCGCAATATCCGCGTGCTGATACGGCGCTGCCGTGCGCCCATACCACCCATCATTGGTAATCACCACCAAAAACTCGGCACCCCGAACCATCATATCGCGCGCAAGCCAGGGAAACACCGAATCAAAACAAATCATCCCTGAAAACTTTCCACCCGGCACCTCAAAAACCGTAAGCGCAGTCCCACTCTCAAAATCACCGCTGATATACCCCCCACCGCTCCACTGAAAATCGCGCAAAAACCCGAGCAACTTGGGAAAAGGCGCCCGCTCTCCAAACGGCACCACCTTCACCTTGTCGTAATGCGGCAAATCGCCCCCACCCGGCTCGATCAAAAAAGAAGAATTGTAATAGCGATCCCGCGCTGCGGCCTCGAAGCGATTCGCCCCCATATACAGATAAATCCCCAGCGAATCGACCAGCGCCTGCACCCGCGCCTGATACGCCTGATGCGATGTATCATCACGCTTCAAATACGCGGGCAAAGCCGCCTCTGACCACACAACCAATCCCGCCCCCGTCTCCGCAGCCTGAATCGTCAAAGGCTTCAGCTTGTCAAAATTGTGATCAAACCCCCAGTACGACTTCTCCACAGGTGGCACATTTTGCTGCACAATAGCGACCTTCAAATCGCCCTCGGCAACCGGCTCTGCCATGCGCCACAAACCAAATCCCGCTGGCAGTACAAAAGCCAGAACCAGAACACCAACCATCAACCTGCGCCGCGCATTTTCTATCGCCTTAAACGCAATCAGATTGACCACCACCACCCAGAACGACACCCCGTAAACCCCGGTCGCCTCTGCAATCTGAATCAAAGGCAAATAATCCACCTGGGTATGCCCGAGCAGCATCCACGAAAAACCCATATCGCCCAGCGTATTGAAATATTCAAACCCCACCCACAAAAAGGGCACCATCCACAACCCCAGCCTGCCAACGCGCGCCATTGCAAACGACCACAACCACACAAACAGCCCCCGAAAAAGCGACATATACAAAATTGCCCCCGCCATACCCGGGGGGGTAATCCACGCAATCCAATAAACACTCGCACCGTAAAAAACCGCACCCTGCAAAAAACCCGCGCCAAAAGCCACGCGCCCACGCAGATTTTCGGCAACGGGAACAAGGGGCAACAAACTGATACAGGCCAAAAAACCGAGCGGCAAAGGGGGAAAAGCTGCTGCCATAATCAGACCCGAAAGAATCGGATACCCGAGCACTATCTTCCAACCCCACGTATTGTCCTGCGCCATATTATCATCCGTATTCATACTCAAATTATTCGCCTTCATACTCGCTTCGCTATGCTATAGCGTTGGAATGCCGTAACCCAATTCGACATCCATCTGCGCCCATCTGCGTCCATCTGCGGATAAAAAATCCCTATTGCAAAAAACACAAAGATTGTGGAATATAAAGGCGGGTCAAATCTCTGTCAAAAAAATAAACCCAATCTATATAACCCATGTTACCCGACCTCAATACAGAACTCCAGGCATTGCGCGAGCAAAACCTCTACCGCTCTGTGCGACGTGTGGAAACCAGCCAGGAACCCCGCATCCGCATCAAAGGGCGGGAACTCATTCTCTTTTGCTCAAACAACTATTTGGGCCTCGCCAACCATCCCATCCTCAAAGGTGCGGCAATCGAAGCACTCAACACCTATGGAAGCAGCACCGTAGCATCGGCACTTATCTCGGGATACATGCGCCCGCATGCCGAACTCGAAAACAGCATGGCACAATTCCTCGGCACAGAAGCCGCCATCGCATTTCCCACGGGCTACACCGCCAACCTCGGCGTTATACCAGCCCTCATCAACCGGGACGACATCATTTTTAGCGACCAGTTAAACCACCGCAGCATCATCGACGGCTGTCGCCTGTCCCGCGCACAAATCGCCATCTACAACCACTGCGACATCGCCCACCTCGAAACCCAGCTCAAAACCTCGTCCGCCCATCGCCGCCGCCTCATTGTCACCGATGGCGTCTTCTCAATGGACGGAGACATCGCCCCACTGCCCGAACTCGTCTCCCTCGCCGAACAACACAACGCCATCCTCATGGTCGATGACGCCCACGCAACCGGCGTCCTTGGACCTGGGGGACGCGGCACCTTCGAACACTACGGCCTCTCCCCCAAAACCATCGACATCCTCATGACCTCGGGCAGCAAAGCCCTCGGAGCATCCGGCGGTTTCATCTGTGGCAGCCGCGACCTCATCGACCTCATCCGCAACCGATCAGCAGCATACATCTACACCACCGCAATGCCGCCCGACGCCTGTGCATCCACCACCGCGGCACTCGACCTCATCCAACGCGACACCAGCTTGCGTCAACGCCTGTGGCACAACACAACAACCATCAACCAGCATCTTCGGGCACTCGATTTCAGCCTCGCACAATCCCAAACCCATATCATCCCCATACTCATCGGCGACGCCCAGAAAACCGTTGAAATATCCGAACACCTCTACAACCGCGGCATCTACCTCTACGGCATACGCCCCCCCACCGTACCCGAGGGCCAAAGCCGTCTGCGCCTCTCCGTCATGGCAACCCACACCGACGACGACATCGCACAATTATTAGACGCCATGACCGAAGTGCGACACAGTTTTTTTGGAGACCACCATGTCCAACCCCCTCGACCACATCCGAATCGTCCTGGTTGAACCCAAAGAACCCGGCAACATCGGCGCTGTAGCGCGCGCGATGAAAAACACGGGCTTATCGCACCTATATCTCGTCAACCCCCCCGACCACACCAGCGGCGAAGCCCGCGCAATGGCGCACGGATCGGGCGACATCCTCTACGGTGCCACCGTCGTATCCTCACTGCCCGAAGCACTCGCAGACGTATCGCTCGCCGTGGGCACATCCCACCGCAAACGCCGCGAATTCGACATCGTACACCCGCCCCAAACTGCAACAGACAAACTGTTATCCCTTCCCGAAAACCACAAAGGCGCCATCGTCTTTGGCCGGGAAGAAAACGGACTGACCAACAACGAAATCCAACTGTGTCAGATGATCTCCCGCATCCCCTCAGCCGTACGCTACCCCTCCCTCAACCTATCGCAAGCCACCCTCATCTATGGCTACGAACTCTTTCGCGCAACCCATTCCGAAATCCCCTACAAACCATCAGAACTCGACCTCGCTACGCACCGTGAACTCGAATCCATGTACGACCACATCGAAACTGCACTCGACAAACTCGGCTTTGTCTCACAGCACCGCCCTCAGACCTTCATCCGATCCATTCGCCGAATATTCAGCCGCATCGACATGGAACACCGCGACGTAGCCACCATCCACCGCGTCTTTCGCCAGGTCGATCGCTTCATCGCGCGGCACGGCCTCGACCCCATCCCACCGCCCGATCAAAAAACAAAATAACCGCTCTCTAAGACAGTCACCCCCCAAACCCCAGCGTCTCCAAAAGCGACAGACTCAAACGCTCCATTGCCGGCACTGTACCCACACCCCCCAAAGACGACAGAGATGCCCAGGTCTCGTACCCGCCCTCTTGTGTCAATGCCTCGTCTGTACACACATAGCCGATAGACCCGTTCGCCAGACTCACCAGCATCAACGGCGAAGCCGACGTCTGCGCCTTGATCCGAAGGCCAGTCTCCACAAAAATCTCCCCCGGCAACGCCAGAATCGCCGCATCGCCCAACCGGATCGCCTGCACGGGTGCCGTCATCTGTTCGGGCAACGCCGCCAACCGCTGGCACTGCCTGGCATACACATCTACCCGATCCTTCCGCACCGGTTGACCCACCACCCAACTGAATGGACCCTCCTCGTATTCGTATCCACCTGCGAGAATCTGTTCGGCAATATCGAGATCCGCCTCTGTAATCACCTTCCTCGAAAACGCCAGCGTCCCGGTCACAGCCTCCAATGCCAGTTCCTCATCCAGATCCATCAACTGAATCTCTGTCAAAACATGTCCTGCCAGAACATTTGCCATCCGCCGCGCCCTGGGATGCCCTCGATCCCGCCAAATCCGCTCGCCACTGTAATCGTTGTTATTAATTTGTCCAGACGCCGCATTCCACAAAATCGGCACACAGTTCCCGCCCAGATAATGCCGCATCAAATTGAAAAACTGACCAAAATAATCCGCCGACACCTCCCCGACACTGCCCGTTCCCACATAGTGCAGCGAAAAACTCGCCACCACCGAAATTGGCGTACCATCCACCCCTTCCACATACATCATCGCCAACTCCGGATCGATCTCTCCCATCGGCCGCACGAGATCCGGATTGTTCAAACCCGGATTCATCCGCACGGTCCCATCCTTCATCAGCCAGCGCCGATAAAACGAAATACGGTCCTCCATCACACTGGCAAATCCCGCCCGGGCAGGCTGCATTTTCTTGACGGCCAACTCCACGGCATCGGCCACTTTCAGCGGAAGCCATGTCGTATAACCCTCATCTTCACCCATACCCAGAAGATTGCTTACCCCTGCCCCTGAATGCGTATGGGTCGCATTCACCATCACGCATTCAGGAGATATCCCACACCGTTCTTCAATACGCGCCTTCACGGCATTCGCAATCGCCTCTGGTATTGCAATCAAATCGCAAGTCACCATAGCAATCCTGACGTCTCCATTGTCGATCACCAGCGCCTTGGCCAGAAGCTCATCGTGTACATCCTCTCCGTATCGCGGATGAAAACTTCCCGGCATCGTAACACCCAGCCAGGGTGTAATATTGGACGTAGCAGCCCCTGCTTGCAATTTCATAATGATCCTCCCGTGTTAGATTTCACATCCTTTTTGTATTATATACCTCATATTTTGACAACAGTAAAAGAAAAATGGAAACAGGGCGTTTGTCGAATGAAGCTCAATGCGGTTGACAGTGGTTTATGGAACGCTTATTCTTTGAGCAGGAGGTGGTTTTCGTGGCTGAATTGAAAGAGCGCCCCATAATTGGGATAACCGTGGGCGACCCGGCGGGGATTGGACCAGAGGTCGTAATCAAAGCGCTGAGTGAACCCGCGCTTTACAACAAAGTAAAACCGCTGGTCTTTGCCGACCACTCGGTTTTGGAGCAAACAGTAAAGATGTTGGGTGTGGATATAGATTTACACCCTATAGACAATCCGCACAACGGGCATTATGAAGCTGGGTGCATCGACTTTATTGACATTGGAGTCTTATCTGAACCAATTGCCTATGGCCAGATCTCTGCCGAAGGCGGCCAGGCGGGATATCAATATCTGGACCGGGCAATAGATGCGGCACTTTCAGGCGCCGTAGTCGGCCTATCTACAGCGCCACTAAACAAAGAATCGTTGCAGGCTGCAAAGCTACCTTATATCGACCACACGGCGATGCTCAATGCACGAGCGGCATTGCGAGTGCCGATGACCCTATTTTTGGTAAAAAATTTGAAAATCTTCTTCCTCACCCGACACATTTCGTTTCGGGAAATTCCAGATGCAATAACAAAAGCGGGAATTCTGGAAGCACTGCCACTGTGCGACCTGTATCTGCGGCAACTGGGAACGAAAACACCGACCATAGCTGTGGCCAGCTTAAATCCACACGGAGGCGAGCAGGGTCTGTTCGGACGAGAGGAAATCGACGTAATCGGCCCCGCTGTAGAAGAAGCACAAAGACGTGGGTGGCTGGTACAGGGACCGATACCAGCGGACTCGGTATTTCATCTCGCGCTGGAAGGGCGTTACGATGGGGTATTGTCGCTTTACCACGACCAGGGGCATATAGCCTCCAAAACCCTGGATTTCCACGGAACAGTGAGCCTGACAATGGGCCTGAAGTTTCTGCGCACATCAGTAGATCATGGAACCGCCTTTGACATCGCCGGACAGGGAATAGCGTCAGAACGGGGCATGGTAGAAGCAATTCGCGCAGCCGGAAAATATGCAGTGCCAGTACGCGAGCGCTTGGAAATGTCAAAAAAAATGAGTCTATGAGATGCCGTCAAACTACACCATTGCAAAAGAACTGAAGCGAGTGGCGGATTATCGTGAGATATGTGGTGAAGACCCAGCAGATTATCTCAACGCCGCTTGGATGATCCAGTCGTTTTCGCGCGGCAGGCTGGACGAGTTGTACCCGGTTGAGGGCAGGGAATTACTGGAAAATACAAACGAATTTAGCGACGAAGTGATAGACACAATCGTCGAAATCATTGAAGGCAAAGAGATCCGCGCGTTGCAGGAGCAGCAGGGCGTTCCTTTGACCGTGCTGGAATTGGTCGAGATTCGGGGGATCGGTGGCAAAATGGCCAAGCGCCTTTTTAGCGAGCTGGGAGTGGTTGATTTGCAGGGCTTGCGGACAGTTGTCAAGAACGGACAAATCAGCCAGGTAAAGGGTTTCAGGACAAAAACCATTGAGAAGATCACCGCTTTTCTGGACGAAAAGGGAGTTTAGATTTATTTGTCCCATGCGTCTGGTGGCCCCGCTGAAGGCTCACCTACTGAGGAAATAAAAAAGCTCTTTGATCGGCTGTGATCAAAGGGTTTTGTGTTGTACTCGAGGGAAGATTCAGCGGTTAATGGATGAGTATTCGGTCTCGCTATTGTCGAGAATTATCTTGTCATTGCCCGCGAGATAGGTGATAATTAAGGACGGCATCAGCAGGCATTACACGACTACTGGGTATGGCTGTGCTATTCGACACGCAGGAGGATTCAGCAATGGCTACAATCCCCGATCTCAAAAACCTCGAATTGTCAGTTACCGACTTTGGTCCCATTGCCAAAGCAAAAATTGATCTGCGCCCGTTAACAGTATTCGTTGGCCCCAGCAACACCGGCAAATCCTACATGGCTATTTTGATTTACGCGATGCATAAGTTTTTTAGTCAGTTGTTTAGAAGACCTATGAGACGATTTCTTGTAGAGGAACATCTCTTTGATCTATCAGAAGATGAAATTACAAACATTTTGTCCTGGATGCAGGAAACACAATCGAACTTGGAAATAAGACGCGAAAAATTCTTTTCAATTGAATTGCCAGAATCTATTGCGACCATAGTACACTCTTTTTTTCTTAGTAATATCCGACATTCAGAAGACGATTTGAGGAACGAAATAGTTAGGTGCTTTGGAGTGGATAAGGCCGAAGACTTGGTTCGCCATTCCATAGACAAAAAAATTCGTAATGTCCAAACCCGCCTCTTCCTTTGTAGCAGTCTCGTAGGAACCCGATCCAAAAATCTGTTCCTATACAATGTTGCACTAAACAAACAGAAAACGAATAAAGATAGTTCGGTTACAAATACTCTACCTATGCAAGTAAGCGTGGATCCCAATATATTATCTTATTTTCAAAGGCTAAATGAGAGCAATGAAGAGGGGAAACAGTTTGCTGAATGGGCTGTTATTGAACTGCTTACCGAGTTTTCTAAGGCTGTTCTTTCCAACATTGTTGATCCCTTGAGTAGGCCCGCGTATTACCTGCCCGCTGATCGCGCTGGCGTCATGCACGCCCATCAAGTAGCCGTGCGCGGCTTGATCGCCAGTGCCTCACGTACCGCACTGAGGCGCGACTCGTCAATGCCAGTCCTTTCTGGCGTTCTCGGCGATTTTCTGGAACAACTTGTTGCATTGGCAGATGCACCGCGCTGGATGCGTACAGATAATCCAAAATTAGCACAACATTTAGAACAGGCACTGTTGAGGGGAACCATCGCTGTTGAACAGTCGCAAATCGACTATCCTTCGTTTGTCTATCGTCCGACTAATTGGAGACGAGACCTCCCCTTGATGAATGCATCGTCCATGGTATCGGAGTTGGCACCGGTAGTGCTGTACCTGCGCCATGTCGTTCGTCCGGGCGACCTATTGATTATTGAGGAACCCGAGTCGCACTTACACCCAGCGATGCAAGTCGAATTTATTCGCCAACTCGCAGCGGCAGTCAAGTCCGGCATCCGCATCCTCATTACCACACACAGCGAATGGGTGCTGGAAGAATTAGCCAATCTGGTGCGGTTGTCGGAACTTCCTGCTGAGCGTCGCGTAGGCATTGATGATCCCAATGTTGCACTCAGTCCGGATGAGGTAGGCGCGTGGTTTTTCGAGCGAGGACAGAAAAATAGTGGTTCAGTAGTGCGGGAAATACCCTTAGATATTGAGTCGGGAACTTTTCCAGCAGGCTTTGGGCTGATTACAGAAGGTCTCTATAACCGATGGGCAGAAATTTCCACCCGGATTGAGGAAGAATAATGCCAGCGACGGTAGTAGAAACAGTCCGGCAAAAAACTAATCCTCAATGTCACTCAACAACATGCAGCGATAGCGGCTGCTCGCTATCGCTAAGAAATATGCCAAAGCCAAATGTGCTCATCAGTCTGGAACACAAGGCAGCACCGGTTGGAGCAAACCAAGCACATTGTGACTATTTGTTCGTTGGAGGTAACGACGAAAATGGCGGTCCGTGGGTCGCGCCAGTGGAATTGACCACAAGTGCTGCCCGGGTCAGTAAGTTTTTGCCGCAACTACGCGCAGGTGCCGCGATTGCGGAAAAACTGCTTCCACAAGGCGCTCGGGTTCGGTTTCGCCCTATCGCAGCTTATGGTGGTGAACTGCGTCGCATTGAGCGCGATAATTTTCTGAAATCTGCCAACAGGGTTCGGTTTCGAGGAAAACCTGAGCTGATTCGACTGGTGCGGTGTGGCTCGCCATTGACTAATGCATTGAAAGGCTAAACAAATCCGTAAAAGTGCTTTTCGACGGATGCAAAAAACAGCATCGCTATTTGGCGCATGCATCAGGAGACGCAAGATGCTAACGCGAATTCACATCGAAGGCTACAAATCCCTATGTAACGTCGAGGTGCAGCTTTCGCCCCTCACCTTGTTATTTGGGCTGAACGCGGCTGGCAAGAGCAATTTCCTCGACGCGCTCCAACTTTTGTCGAAGTTAGCGACGAGTCGCACACTGAAGGAAGCCTTCGATCCGCCCTATCGGGGCAAGCCGCTCGAATCCTTTACCGTCGGGAAAAAAGGTATCAAGGGGCTAATTGAACAAGAGCGACTGGTCTTTTCTATCGAGGCCGATTTGTGTCTATCAGATGCTGTCATCAACGCCGTCAATCGGGAGATAAGAGAAATGCGTCGTCCGAGCGGCGATGATCGGTCCGAAGATACCGGCAATAGATCTTATGTTCGAGAACGCGATTTGCGTTACCGCGTCGAGATCGAGATGCTGCCTCGCTCAGGCATCCTGCGCATGACCGACGAATACCTGGCTGCCCTGAATGCCAAAGGAGAACCCACCGGCAAGAGAAAGCCTTTCGTCGAAAAGCAGGGCGAGAAAATCCACTTACGCCTGGAGGGACAGGCGCACCCCACATATTATGACCGCTACCTCGATCACACAATCCTCTCCATGCCCCATTATCCACCCCACTATCCGCACTTGACAGCAGCGCGGCGAGAATTGGAGAGTTGGCTGTTTTTCTACTTTGAGCCGCGCGAACGCATGCGTGCGGCCAATCCGGTTAAGGAAGTGCGTCACATAGGGCTAATGGGCGAGGAACTCGCTGCCTTCCTCAATACACTCAAGTCGCTTGAGCCTAAGCAGTTTGAGGCAGTTGAAAAGGCACTGCACACTTTGATGCCCAACGTAGATGGCATAGAAGTAGATGTAAGCGATCTCGGTGAGGTTGAACTTCATCTCAGGGAAAGCGGCGTCCCCATCCCTGCCCGGGTACTATCCGAAGGTACGCTCCGAATGCTGGGACTTTTGGCACTAACGGGCACCGATGCACCTCCCTCATTGGTGGGCTTCGAAGAGCCGGAAAACGGCGTCCATCCGCGCCGGATTCAGTTGATCGCGGAACTACTGAAAACGCGTTCAAGCCTCGGACAAACCCAGTACATCGTTACCACGCACTCACCAATTCTACCAGACCTGCTGCCAGACGATTCGCTATTTGCGGTACGGCGTATTGACCGCAAAACTTATATTGACCCCTTTCCCACTTGGGG
Organism: Candidatus Latescibacterota bacterium; assembly: GCA_022821275.1. GTDB lineage: Bacteria > Latescibacterota > UBA2968 > UBA2968 > UBA2968 > VXRD01. The sequence goes on from JAJEDY010000079.1 coordinate 46,984, forward strand.
ACCACTGTGGCGTAGCGGCGATATTGGTAGAACACTTGACGACCGGCAGGAAAGTCTCCTCATCTCAGAGCGCATTATGAGAGGGGACTTTGATGCGTGAGACCGCTTATTCCGGCGATTTGCCGACGACCTCAGCCGTACATTTCAACTATGGCAATCCGAAATAAATGAGTCATAACTCTACATAATCACATATTTAACATGTCAAGGGGATGGGTATTAGTCTGTACCTCTTGATTTATTTCTCCAAGTATATATACTTATTGTAGCACTAATTTTATACATTTGAAAATTCACCTCTCCCGACGAGGACCGCGCTATGGCGATCAAAAAAGAAGACTATTTGGGAATTGAAAATTACAAAGTAGTGGGCACGCGACCGATAAGGCACGATGGAACGGACAAAGTAACGGGCCGTGCGGTATATGGTCCAGACTTTCACTTGACCGGATCGCTATACGGCAAAACGCTGCGAAGCCCGCATGGACATGCGCGGATCAAATCCATAGACACCAGCAAAGCCGAGTCACTCCCCGGCGTAAAAGCCATCGTACTGGGAAAAGACCTCGTTCAAAATTACGAAGACAAAGTATCCGACCTCGGTGAGGGATCCGTCGATCTGCGATTCTTAATCGCCAATGTCCTCGCCGGAGACAAAGTCCTATACGACGGACACGCCGTAGCAGCCGTGGCAGCCACCTCTGCACACATCGCAGAAGAAGCATTAAACCTCATCGATGTAGAATACGAAATACTCGAACCCGTACTCGAAGTCCGCCACGCAATGGAAGACGACGCACCGCTATTGCACGACGACCTGAAAATGAAATCCCTCGGCGAAGAAACGGACCGGGCGAGCAACATCGCAAACCACTTCCAGCACAAACAGGGAGACATAGAAAAGGGATTTGAAGAAGCGGACGTAGTCATAGAGCGGGAATTTGCGACCGGCACAGTACACCAGGGATACATCGAACCCCACAACGTAACCGCACACTGGAGCGAAAGCGGAAAGCTCACGATATGGTGCAGCACCCAGGGACCGTTTGAAGTGCGCGGCCAGGTCGCCGATGTACTCGGCCTCGAAGTGGGTGACATCCGCGTAATCCCGCAGGAAATCGGCGGCGGATTTGGCGGAAAATTCCGCGTCTATGAAGAACCGACCGCAGCCCTGCTCGCGCAAAAAACCGGCAAACCCGTAAAAATGGTCATGTCCCGCACAGAAGTATTAAAAGCCACCGGACCAACGCCCGCATCCTACATCAAAGTCAAAATGGGCGCAACGCAAGACGGCATGCTAACAGCGGCACAAGCCTACATGGCGTATGAAGCCGGAGCCTATCCCGGCTCTGCCGTAGGCGCGGGTGCGGGATGTATTTTCTCGCCCTACAGCATCCCAAACTCCCTCATCGACGGCTACGATGTCGTCGTAAACAAACCCCAATCTTCCGCCTACCGCGCACCGGGCGCAACCAATGCGGCATTTGCCTCTGAAACAGTAATAGATGAAATATGTGAACAAATCGGAATGGACCCGCTCGAATTTCGATTGAAAAACGCGTCCAAAGAAGGCACCCGACGGGCAGACGGACCGGTCTTCTTGCGCATTGGTCAGGAAGAAGTCGTCAAAGCGGCCATGGCGCATCCGCACTACAGCGCGCCCCTTGAAGGACCGAATCGTGGGCGCGGCGTCGCCGCTGGATTCTGGTTCAACGGCGGAGGCACATCAACAGTAGTCGCCAGCGTAAACCCGGACGGCACAGTAGCACTCGTCGAAGGCTCGCCCGATATTGGAGGCACGCGCACCTCAGTCGCCATACAATTTGCCGAAGTCCTGAATCTTCCCATCGAAGACATCAAACCAAATGTCACGGACACCGACACCATCGGACAAACAGATGGAACGGGTGGAAGCCGCGTGACATTTGCAACCGGGTGGGCGAGCTATGAAGCCGCTCAAGACGTGAAGCGACAAATGATCGAACGAGCAGCCACCTTATGGGAAATACCAAAAGACGACATCGTCTTTGAAGACGGCTCGTTCCGCTCCAAATCGGACGCATCCAAAACAATGACATTCAGAGAACTCGCCGGCAATGTCAATCGCGCGGGCGGTCCGGTCATAGGACGCGCTGCTGTAAGCGGCAAGCAAGCCGGTCCCGCATTCGCCCTCTTAATCGTAGATGTCGAAGTAGATCCAGACACGGGCAAAGTGGATATCTTGCGGGCGACCATCGTCCAGGACGCGGGCAAAGCCATTTATCCCGGCTATGTAGAAGGACAGATGCAGGGCGGTGTGGTACAGGGAATCGGATGGGCATTGAACGAGGAATTTGTGTACAACGACCAGGGCGTCATGGTCAACGCCTCCTTCCTGGACTATCGGATGCCCACAGCACTCGACCTCCCCATGATAGAAACCGTCATCGTAGAAGTCCCCAACCCGGGCCATCCCTACGGTGTGCGCGGCGTGGGCGAAGTGCCCATTGTCCCACCACCAGCCGCAGTTGCCAACGCAATTTACCGCGCCGTCGGCATTCGATTAAACGAACTGCCAATGTCGCCATCGCGAGTCTTGAAAGCACTCTGGGAATCAGATAGCACCCATAGTCAGGCAGCAGATTGAGCAAATAGGAGCATACAATGGACTGGTTTTCTCAATACGGCTTTCTCGGCGCCCTGCTCCTCTCGGGCATCGTTCTCGGCGCAATTCCCGTCGTACTGCCCCTGATCATCTCCCCTCGTGCGCGAGGTCGTAAAAGCCGCGAAACCTACGAATGCGGCATGGACACAATTGGCAGTGCCTGGGTGCGCTTCGACATTGCCTATTATCTGTTTGCACTCATCTTTGTCGCGTTTGAAGTCGATGTACTGTATATTCTACCCATCGCCGTAATCTACAATTCGGGCACCTACGTCTGGCGCGACTTCATCGAACTCACAATCTTCGTCGGCATTCTTTTTCTCGCCATCGTGTACGCCTGGAGCAAAGGCGTCTTACACTGGAGAAGTCGATAATGGCACAAATAGAACTCCCTCTCGTAGCAAACGACCCCAAAGACATCGAAGAACTGCGCGAAGAGGTCGGCCCATTAGTATACATGGACCTGCTGGAAAACCTGCTCAATCACGCGCGATCCCGATCCCTGTGGCCCCTCACATTTGGTCTGGCCTGCTGCGCCATCGAAATGATGGCCGCAGGCGCAGCGCGCTTTGACCTCGACCGCATTGGCGCGGGCGTCTTTCGCCCGAGTGCGCGACAAGCCGATGTCATGATTCTCGCAGGCACAATCTCCCGCAAAATGGCACCAGCCATCAAAACGCTCTGGGATCAGATGCCCTCGCCCAAATGGGCCATAGCCATGGGAGGATGCACCATCGATGGCGGCCCCTTTAAATATCCCGGGCAATATGCCATAGTGGAAGGCGCAGACAAAATTGTGCCAGTTGATGTGTACGTACCGGGTTGTCCCCCGCGCCCCGAAGCACTCTTCGCCGCACTCTTCAAACTCGAAGAAAAAATCAGAGCCGGAAAGAAATTCAAGAAATGATCGCCGACAAACTCTCTTCACTCCTGCGCGACACAACCGAGGTCCAATACGACGCGCGTGGCTTTCATGTGCAATACACCGCTTCAGCCGACACCCTCCCCCAGATCGCAGATGCATTCCTATCCGAAAATTTTCACCTCGAAATGATAACCTGTCAGGATCGACGTGAAAACGACGATGCTTTCCGCCTGATTTATCAGTTTAACCAATACGGCATGCCCCAGCGGCATGTCATCCACGCCGACATAGCACCCGATGCAACGGCACCGAGTATTGCCGCAACCTTTCCCGCCGCCGACTGGTACGAACGCGAAATTTTCGACATGTATGGCGTTAGCTTTGACGGCCATCCCGATTTGAAACGCATCTTAATGGAAGAAGATTATTTTGGTCATCCCCTGCTCAAAGACTTCGTCGATCCCCCCAATCCCTATCGCAGCGAGGACGACGCGTCATGAATCGGTTTGAGGTCGAACAAGACCCGAAAAGTCGAGATACCTATTATCTCAACATGGGGCCTCAGCATCCCTCTACACACGGCGTCATGCGGATCAAACTGCACCTGGATGGCGAACGGATAATATCAGCAGAACCCATCATCGGATACGGGCATCGCGCACACGAAAAAATGGCTGAGAACCGGGACTATATCCAGTTTTTGCCCAACCCGAGCCGGGTGGATTATCTCGGCGGCATGATCTACAACGTGGGCTATTGTCAGGCTGTAGAACGCGCAATGGACATCGAAGTACCAGAACGCGCCGAATACATCCGCATCGTCTGCAATGAACTCAACCGCATCTCCAGCCACCTGCTCTGGCTGGGTACCTTTTTGATGGACCTGGGCGCATTTACCCCATTTCTCTACGCCTTTGACGACCGGGAAAAAATCCTCGATATCCTCGACCGCATCACCGGATCGCGCCTCACCTATTGTTACGCGCGATTTGGCGGCGTCATTCTCGACATCGACGATGTATTCCTCGATAATGTCTCCAACTTTTGCACCTACTTTGTCGAGCGATTAAAAGAATACGAAAAACTCGTCATCGGCAACGTCATCTTCCGCGAACGCACCATTGGCGTAGGTATCTTCGCACCCGACCTCGCTCAAAAATACGCCATAACAGGTCCCTGTCTGCGCGCCATGGGCCATGAAAACGACGTCCGAAAAGACGAACCCTATGGCATTTACGACCGCTTTGACTTTGATGTGCCCACGCAAACAGAAGGCGACTGCTTTGCCCGCACACTCGTTCGCATGGAAGAAATGCGCCAGAGCATTCGCATCATCGAACAAGCCGTAAGCGACATGCCCAACGGCCTCTTTCTCGCAGCCCGGGTGCCCAGACGCATCCGCCCGCCCGAAGGCGACTATTACTTTTGCGTCGAATCACCTCGAGGCAGCTTCGGCATGTACATCGCAAGCGACGGCAGCGACATCCCCTTTCGCCTCAAATTGCGAACCCCATCATTTTCACACATCTCGGCCATGCCCGCCGTCATGGCCAGCACCATGCTCGCCGATGCCGTGGCAATCCTCGGCAGCATCGACATTGTCGTTCCCGAAATAGACAGATAACGCAAAACTATGAAAACAGACATCGTCCAACTCTTCGAAAATCCCTATCTCGCGCTCGGCGTGAGCATAGCCATTATCATGGCCTATTTGAGCGTCAACGCCATCATGTTAATCTGGCTCGAACGCAAACTCAGCGCGCGCATACAGCGCCGCATTGGCCCGCAGCGCGGACCCTTTGGCCTGATGCAACAAATTTTTGACATGGGCAAATTACTCAGCAAAGAACTCCTCACCCCCGAACACGCCAACAAACTGCTCTATGTCATCGCACCCATCCTGGTCTTTGCGCCCGTCGTCGCCCTTTCGTCTCTCTTTCCCATAACGAGCACCTACATATTTCACGACTTCAACATCGCCATTGTCCTCATCCTCGCCATCAGCGGCATCAACGTAATCGGCATATTCTTAGCGGGCTGGGGATCCAATAACAAATACGCCCTGCTCGGCGCCGTGCGCTCAGTCGCGCAAAATATCTCCTACGAAATCCCACTCATCCTATCGGTCATCCCCATCGTCATGATAACCCGCACCATGTCGCTCTACGACATCACCCTCGCACAGGAAACCTATCCCTTTATACTGGTACAACCCATTGCCCTGATCATCTTTATCATCTCGGCCACCGCCGAAACCAACCGCGCTCCCTTTGACATCCCCGAAGCGGAATCCGAACTCGTCGCCGGATTCCACACCGAATATTCCGGCATGCGCTTTGGACTGTTCTTCTTTGCCGAATACTCCAACATGATCTTTGCCTGTGCACTGGCAACCGTACTCTTCCTGGGAGGATGGCGCGGGCCTCTCTTGCCAGACGCCGTATGGTTCTTCATCAAAGTCTATGCACTCATCGTCCTCATGATGTGGTTCCGCTGGACTTTTCCGCGGCTCCGCTTTGACCAGCTCATGAAATTCGCCTGGGTGGTACTCGTCCCCCTATCGCTCATCAACCTGCTAATCACAACACTGGTCTTGAAAATCGTATAGAACTTTCATCTCACAGGAAAATCCCATGGCACTCATAAAAGAAATCCTCGACGGCACCAAAACGCTCCTGACCGGCATGAAAGTCACACTGGACAACTTTCGCAAACCGCCCGTCACCTCGCAATATCCAATGGAAAAAATCGAGATGTCGGAAGCGTTTCGCAATGTCATTGTCCTCATCGAAAAAGAAGACATAGGCTCGCACGACTGCATCGACTGCAAACTCTGTGAGCGCGTGTGTCCCTCCTTCTGCATTTACCTCGACGGGGAACGCCCCGAAGGATTGCGGCGCAAAAGATCGACCAAATTCGAAGTCGATTTTGCCCTGTGCAGCGACTGCGGACTGTGCTTAGACGTATGCCCCACAGACACCCTGGGATACAGCAAAGTCCACGACGAAGCCGGATACAATCGCAGCGACTTTCTCTACGACTTACTCGAACCGTGGGCAGACAAAGAAGAAGCCGCGCGCGAACGCCTGAAAGAAATCGAAGCCGAACAAGCCGCAGAACGCGCCAGAAAAGCCGCAGCGAGAAAAGCGAAAAAGGTAAGACGCGAGAAGTAAACGGAGAACAACAATGCTCGAGCAGGCTGTCATTTACACATTTGTAGCCCTCGTCCTCATCGGTGGGATACTGGCGGCATTTTCTCGCCAGATACTCTATGTCATCATTGGCCTGGGCATCAGCCTTCTGGGACTGGCGGGACTATTTCTCAACCTCGGCAGTCCATTTGTCGCGGCAATGCAGGTACTCATCTATATCGGCGGCATAACCGTTGCCATTGTATTTGCCATGATGCTCTCGATTGCCATGTCCATTCGCCCGCCCGATCCCAACCCCCAAAAACTCGGCTTCGCCATCGCCTGTGCCGTCATCTTTTTTGGCGCAGTTGCCCATCTGATCCGCGGCGCGCAATTCCAACAAATCGCGTCCCCGGCATCTGAAAAAGCCTGGTCAGTGGGCGCGTTGGGCCATGCATTGCTCACGCATTACAATGTCGTCTTTGAAGCCCTCTCCCTCGTTTTGCTCCTGGCCATCATCGGTGCCATCCTGATCGCCCGCAGGGCTTTGCCAAAGGAAAATTCTTGACTCTCGAATCTTATCTTCTGGTAGGCGCTGCCCTGTTTTCACTCGGTCTAATCGGCGCACTATCCCACCGCAACCTCATAGCCCTGCTCATCGGCATCGAACTCATGATGAATGCCGCCAGCTTAAACCTCATGGCCTTTAACCGGTTTGTCGTCACCGATCCGACGACCGGCCAGATCTTCGTCCTCATCATCATCGGACTGGCAGCCGCCGAAGTCGCTATCTTTTTATCGATCATCCTGCGCATCTATCGGGCGTATCACGATATAGATGCGGAAAAACTCACCAAACTGAGCGGTTGATGGACACTCTTACACTCATACTTTTAACAACCATTTCCCCTCTGGCGTGCTTTATCATCGCCATCATCTTTCTCGTACAACAACCCAGAGCCGCTCAAGGATTGGTCCTGTGCGGCAGCGCGGTATCCCTCTTGAGCGCCATTGGCCTTCTCGCGCAAGGACCCGTTGAACCCCTGCGATTTTTGTGGTTTCAAAGCGGTGCAATACAACTCCAATTTGGCTTCATCCTCGACGGTGCAAGCCTCATGTTTGGCGTTGTCGTCGCCTTTATCACCGCCTGCATCATGCTCTATTCAACAGGCTACATGGCGCACGACCCGGGCAAAACGCGCTATTTTGCAATGCTCAGTTTCTTTGCCTGGTCCATGCTCAGCTTTGTCTATGCCGTCGATCTTTTGCAATCTTTCATATTTTGGGAACTCGTTGGCTTGTCTTCGTTCTTCCTCATCGGCTTCTGGTTTGAAAAACCCGAAGCTGCCGGAGCAGCGCGCAAAGCCTTTCTCATGACCCGCGTGGGCGACGTCGGCCTCTTCATCGGCATATTGCTCATCCTCCAACTCGTTTCAAACTTCGACATCCCCACCCTCTTAGACCCTCAAACTGGCCTCTCAACACAGATATCGCCGGGCCTGCTCAACGCAATCACACTGCTCATCTTCATCGGCATCATGGGCAAAAGCGCGCAATTCCCATTGCACACCTGGCTACCCGATGCAATGGAAGGTCCCACCCCGGTCAGCGCCCTGTTGCACTCTGCCACCATGGTCGCCGCAGGCGTCTTTCTCATGATCCGTCTGCACCCGCTCTTTATGGCGGCGCAAGACACAGCGCTCATCGTCCTGAGCATCGCCACCTTCACCGCGATCCTCTCATCGACCATAGCAATGGTCGATACCGACATCAAAAAAGTACTCGCCTATTCGTCCATCAGCCAACTCGGTTTTATGATCATGGCACTCGCTGCTGGCAGCCTCTTCGCCGGTGTATTTCACCTGATCACCCACGCCATTTTCAAAGCCCTGCTCTTCCTCTGCGCGGGCATTTATATTCACGCCTATCACACCAACAGCATGGCCGAAATAGGTCGCAGTGGCGGTCGCCGTCTCAAAGCCGCGACCCTTGGCCTCCTGATCGGTGGCGCTGCCCTATCGGGCGTTCCCCCACTGGCGGGATTCTGGAGCAAAGAAGAAATTTTTGCCCAACTCGGTCACAACGGCTTTAACATCTACATGACCGGTGCATTTCTCGCGGCATTTCTCACGGCCTATTACACATTCCGCATGATATTCCTCATCACAAAACCCGATCACACATCCGAATCCGATCACAGCCACCCCGAACCCATGAATATGCAAGCCCCTGTTTTGCTCCTCACCCTGGGCGCAATATTACTCGGCTTTTTTGGCACCAACATCGCCAATGGCCTGGGCCTCACAGCACAGCACCACAGCCTCCTGTTGATGATACCCACCGTGGGCGTTGTCATCCTCGGCATCCTGATCGCCTATCTCGACTATGGACGCAACAACGCACCGCGCACGGGATTCATCGGCAAAATCGCACCACTCAACACCTTGTTCACAAACAAATGGTACATCGACGAAGTCTATCGCATCACCATCGTCGCCATCACCCACGCGCTATCTCGCATCTTGCACTGGACTGAAAACCACATCCTCGACGGAAACTACGACCGCTTTGGCCTCGGCATCTTGCGCACGGGCGCAAAATCAACCCGCGTACAGAGCGGCTGGATGCAACTCTATCTGGGCTGGGCGATCATCTTATTGGCCGTTGTCGCGCTTTATCTGGGATTGCGATAGAATATGCCACTTCTCTCATCCATACTTCTCACCCCCGCCATCACCCTCATCATCCTTTTGCTCATGCCCCAAAAGGCCGTACGGGGCATTCGGCTGATCTGCGCCTTCAGCGGCTTATTGACCTGTTTGTTGAGCCTGCAACTCTGGATGGGTTACGACCCCACAACCGGTGGTATCCAATTTGAAGAAATAATCCCCTGGGTCGCAGCCATTGGCATCTCCTATCACCTCGGCGTTGATGGATTTGGCGTCATCCTCGTCATGCTCAACGCCATCGTCTATTTCACCGGGGTGCTCACCATGTGGGACCTCGAAGACCGCGTCAAAGAATATTTCGCCTTCATGGTACTCCTCGTCATCGGCGTCTTCGGCGTCTTCATGTCGCTGGACCTCTTCTTCTTCTTCTTCTTTTACGAAATCGCCGTCGTCCCCATGTACCCCCTCATCCTGATATGGGGCAGCGGCAACAGAGCATACGCCGGGATGAAACTCATGCTCTTCCTCCTCGCTGGCAGCGCGCTCCTCTTTCCCGGTCTCCTGGCAATCTATCACCACGCGGGCCTCAACACCTTTGACCTCATTGCCCTGTCCGCACACACATTCGATCCCCAATTCCAAATATTTGTCTATCCCTTCCTCTACATCGGCTTTGGCGTCTTAGCTGGCCTCTTTCCCTTCCACGGCTGGTCGCCCACAGGCCACGTTGCCGCGCCATCTGCGGTATCCATGCTACACGCAGGCGTCCTGATGAAACTCGGCGCATTTGGCATACTCACAGTGGGCATTCGCCTGTTACCCGAAGGCGCTGCGTACTGGGCACCCACCTTTGTGGTATTGGCTGTCATAGGAATCATCTACGGTGCTTTTGTCGCCATGCGGCAGACCGACTTCAAATTTGTCATCGGCTTTTCATCTGTATCTCACATGGGCATCGTCCTCCTCGGCCTCAACCTCGCAATCCTCGGACCAGTTGTTATCGACGCCCTCAACGGCGCAGTCTTCCAGATGTTTGCCCACGGCATTATGACCGCCCTGTTTTTCAGCACCGCGGGATATATCTACGACAAATCCCACTCCAAAACCATTGGCGACTTTGGCGGTCTTGGCAAGCAGATGCCCCGCGCGGTCTCCATCTTCATCGTCGCGGGTCTGTGTGGTGCCGGATTGCCCGGCCTGGCGAGCTTCTGGGCCGAATTACTCGTCTTCCTCGCAGCCCTGAAAACGTATCCCATCGCCGGTGTCATTGTCATCCTGGGCCTCGTACTCACCGCGGTTTACATCCTGCGGGTCTTCAACCTCGCCTTTTTTGGCGCACCAAATCCGAAATGGGAAAATCTAAAAGCACAGGACATGTCTGGCCTACACCTGATACCGCGCGCCATACTAATCGCCGTACTCGTCATCTTCGGCTTTGTCCCCCGCCTCATGCTCGATCTGATCAACAGCACGACAGTGGCTTTTTTGGGTAACTTCTAACATGGAAAACGCCATACTCTTCGCGCCAGAAACTATTTGCCTGATCATGGGCCTCGTGCTCTTCTTCTGCACAGTGCTCAACTGGTCCTACGCCACAACCCGGGGCATTGCCATAGCAGCCGGCATTGCCATGATCGCCGCCTGTCTCTGGACGCTACCCCTTGAAGGCGAACCCTTCTTCCCGGGCATATACGCGGTTGACTTCTTTTCCCAACTCATCAAAACAGCACTTGCCATCGGATTCTTATTCGTCGTCATTGCCAGCGCCAACCCCCTCACGGTTGACCGCAATGGTTGGCTCGAAGTCCCGCTCTTCTTCATCTTTTCCACACTCGGCATGATGATGATGGTCAGCGCGACCGAACTCCTCACCCTCTATGTCGCCATGGAACTGGCAGCCTACCCCGTCTATATCGTCGTTGCCCTTCATCGCAATGCGGACATCGGCGGAGAAAGTGCCGCCAAATACATGGTACAGGGCATGGCAGCTTCGGCCATCTCGCTCTACGGCATGAGCTTCCTCTTCGGCACATTTGGATCCACCTACTTCTCTGCCATCAGCATCCCACAGGCCACCGCACAACCCATCTTCTACCTGGGCCTGTTGCTCACACTCGCAGGCTTCTTCTTCAAACTCGGCGCATTCCCCTTCAACTTTTGGGCACCCGACACATATGAAACTGCGCCCCATCCAGTGATCACATTCATCGCCACCGTTTCCAAAATCGCCGCCATCGGCATCCTCTGTCGCCTGTTATCCCTCGCCATGCCCGGAGGCTGGGAATCGGGCCACGCCCAAACCGCGCTCATGTGGGCAAGCGTCATCGCAATGAGCCTGGGCAACCTTGCTGCACTCGCGCAAAAAGACCTCAAACGCCTGCTCGGATACTCCACCATCGCCCATGCCGGCTACGTACTCCTCGCCCTGCAAACCTTCGCCGAATGGGGTCTTACCGCTGCCCTCTTTTACGCCATTGGCTACTTTGCCATGTCTTTTGCGTGCTTCCTCGTCATCTGTGAAATCGGTCGCAGCGAAGACCGCATCACCATCAACGCCGTATCTGGCCTTTACAAACGCGCGCCATTCCTCTCCTTCACCTTGCTCATCGGCCTATTTGGCCTCATTGGCCTCCCCCCCACTGTGGGCTTTGTCGGCAAATGGTTCCTCTTCTCTGCCGCCCTCCAACGCGGTCAATTCTATCTCGTCCTCATCGCCGCCATCAACGCCGCGGTCGCCCTGTATTATTATCTCCTCATCATCCGCCAACTCTACTGGGTAGAACCCTCCACACAGAACACCATCAAACCCACACCCCTCATCGCCATCACCGCAATGGCAACCATCATCCTCGTAATCGCAATGGGCACCCTCCCCGGACCCTTCTGGGACATGGCCGCTCGCGCCGCTCGCGCACTGATCAGTTGATGTGAGCAAAATTAAAAAAAATATTCACCAAAATTAAATTTTTCTTATATTCTGTGGAAACGATTGTAAAAATAAAAACGCCACTGCTAAACAGGATCAACGAAAAGGAGGCATAGCAATGGAGGCTGACAACAAAAATAAAAACGCCACTGCTGAACAGAATCAACGGATAACAACCCTTGAGACGAACCTGGAATTTATCAAAGAACAGCTTTCAGATGTGAAACAGGACTTAAAAGACCTCAAACAAGGGCAAGAAAACCTCGAAGCGCGGATCAATGTCCGGATTGATGATTTGATAAAGTGGTATCTTCCCACAACGATAGTTGCCCTATTGCTTTTTGCTGCTGTCATGAAATTTTTATAAAAGGGCATTATAGACATTAACCTTATAAAAAAAGAACCCGCAACCACCGAACGATTGCGGGTTCTTTTGATTTTGTCATCATGCAGACTCAAGGCATCGGTTTGTACGGAAATGACGAATGATGCACATTGATACGCAACTTGCCATTTTCATCCTTAAAGTAGCCAAATGTGAACTCCACTTTGGCTTCTTTTTCGGTATTCGCATCTGTAAAATAGTAATTACCCATTGCAATGGCCGAGTCGCCGTTAATAATAATATCAGCGTTCTCAAATCGGACTTTGCTCCACGGCTGGATAGCAAAACCGCGATCTTCAGGTACAATACCAGTCACAAAATAAGATACCGCTTCTTCTTTTGTTAATCGAAATTGTTTTTCTGACGCCTTCGTAGGCTTAAACAAAACCACGCCTTCATCATAACCATATAACGTATTGACGACCTTTTCGGCCAGTGCCTTATAGTCCTTTTTTTGCGTATATGCTTCACCGATAGCGACAATTGCTTCGCCCCAAATTTTTTGGGCCTCCATAACCTCTCCCTCAACAATACCATTATCTTTCATAACATCCTCTGCATATCCCGTCGCCACAACCACCAGCGTTGCCAATATTGCCAATTGAATCTTCATTTTTTGACCCTCCTATTTAAGCAATCGTATCAGATTGCATCGCATGATTCCTTCCTCTTGTATTTCACATATAAGAAAATCCCTCTCTAGTGTCAAATCAAAATCTTCCTGACAAATGGTCTTTTTTGGCAAATAAATCCGTTTTGTGTATCTTCTGCCCTGTTGTAACGTCCCCTACCTCTCTTTGCAAACATTAAGGAATTTTCATGCTCGGTAAATTAATCGACAAATTGAAAAAAGGACTGACCAAAACACGCGAAGGCATGGTTCAAAAAATCCGCGAAGTCATCCGGCGGCGTCCTGAAATCGACGAAGAAACCCTTGAAGAAATAGAAGAAATTCTCATAGAAGCCGACATTGGCGTAGATCCCACCCTCCGCATAATTGACCAACTGCGCGAACGCTTCGAAACCGGCGAACCCATTGAAAATCCGGAAACCGCAGTACAAGAATTCCTCGAAGAAGAAATCCGCAAAATCCTCCTGCCTTCAGATACTGCACCATCTGCCACAATCACAACCAAACCCCACGTCATCCTCGTCGTAGGCGTCAACGGCGTGGGCAAAACCACCACCATTGGCAAAATGGCGCACAAACTCAGCCGCGAAGGCAAAAAAGTACTCTTTGCCGCGGGAGACACATTTCGAGCAGCAGCCATTGAACAACTCGGCATCTGGGCCAACCGCACGGGATCAGACATCGTGCAACACCAACCGGGTGCAGACGCAGCATCCGTGGCATTCGACGCCATTCAGGCAGCCAGAGCGCGCGACATTGACGTCGTACTCATCGACACAGCGGGCCGCCTGCACACCAAAATCAACCTCATGGAAGAAGTCAAAAAAATCCGCCGCGTCGTCGCCAAAGCCATGCCCGGTGCCCCCCACGAAACCCTGCTCGTACTCGATGCAACCACCGGACAAAATGCCGTCATACAGGCAAAACAATTTCACAGCGCAGTCGAACTCACGGGCCTTGTCCTGGCAAAACTCGACGGCACTGCCAAAGGGGGGGTCATCATCGCCATAGCCGACGAACTCGACCTGCCCGTGCGCTATGTTGGCCTGGGAGAAGACATTGAGGACCTGGACGACTTCGACCCCGAGACCTTTGTCCAGGCTCTATTTGATTAATTGACGCCAATGCGAAATAGGGTATATTTTATTCATGCCTACCCAACTGCCCATATATCTCGACAACAACGCCACCACACCCATAGATGAACGGGTACTCAACGCGATGTTGCCCTATCTCAAAGATCGCTTTGGCAATGCCGCCAGCCGCACACACACCTTTGGATGGCATGCCGAAGATGCTGTTGACCTTGCGCGAGAACAAATAGCCACCCTCATCAACGCACAGCCCAAAGACATCGTCTTTACCAGTGGTGCCACAGAATCCGACAACCTCGCCATCAAAGGCGTGGTAGCCGCAGCCAAAAACGCGCACATCATCACACAAGCCACCGAACACCACGCCGTAATCGACTCGTGCCGCGCCCTGGAACGCGACGGCGTCTCAGTCACAATCTTACCCGTAGATTCACACGGTATCGTCGATCCATCAGACATTGCAAACGCCATCACAGACAACACCGCACTCGTCTCCATCATGGCGGCCAACAACGAAATCGGCACCTGCCAGGCCATTGAAGAAATCGGAGCGATATGCCATAAAAAAAGCATCTATTTCCACACAGATGCAGCACAGGCTATAGGCAAGTACCCCCTCGATGTCGAAGCCATGCACATCGACCTGCTCTCCATCTCTGCCCACAAATTCTACGGACCCAAAGGCGCGGGCGCACTCTATGTGCGCAGCCGTCCGCGCGTTCGCCTCGTCGGCCAAATAGACGGCGGAGGCCATGAAAAAGGCATGCGCTCTGGCACCCTCAATGTACCGGGCATCGTCGGCATGGGGGAAGCCTGCGCACTCGCACAAAAACACATCGAAACCGAAGCAAAACACAGCCGGGAACTGCGCCATCGTCTGCAAAAACACCTCTTCGACGCGCTACCCCAGATACAACTCAACGGCCATCCCGAACAACGCCTGCCGGGCAACCTCAACATCAGCTTTGCCGGAGTGGATGGCGAAAGCCTGCTCATGAGCTTGCGAGACGTTGCCCTCTCATCCGGCTCTGCCTGTACATCCGCATCTCTCGAACCGTCTTACGTACTCAAAGCCATTGGCGTCAGCAATGACATGGCACAATGCAGCATACGCTTTGGCATTGGCCGATTCAACACCGAAACAGAAATCGACTATGTTGCAGAACGCGTAATCAAAGAAGTCAATCGCCTGCGCGAAATATCGCCGAACTATTAAATATCCCCGGAGTCACCATGCCAACACCAGACCGCCCCCCACGCCCCGAAATCTTACCCGAAGTCAAAAACATCATCGCAGTATCCAGTGGCAAAGGCGGCGTGGGCAAAACAACAGTTAGCGTAAATCTCGCGGTCTCACTCACCAAACAGGGCGCAACGGTCGGCTTACTCGACGCGGATATTTACGGACCCAACGTACCGATCATGATGGGCAGCACGGCGCAACCCAGGTCAATAGGTCAAAAAATACTGCCCCTTGAAAATCACAATGTCAAATTCATGTCTCTCGGCCTCATCGCCGGAGAAAATGCCCCTATTATATGGCGCGGTCCCATCGTGGGCAGAATGATACAGCAATTCATGGTTGACGTCATATGGGGCGCGCTCGACTACCTCGTCGTCGATCTTCCCCCCGGCACGGGCGACGCACAACTCACCCTTGCCCAAACCGTACCACTCAGCGGAGCGGTCATCGTTACCACCCCGCAAAATGTCGCTCTGGAAGACGTGCATCGCGGCATAGAAATGTTTCGCAAAGTCGAAGTCCCCATCCTCGGCATTGTCGAAAACATGAGCTATTTCCTGTGTCCGTGTTGCGGAGACCGCACACCCCTCTTCGGCGAAGGCGGCGGTCAACACATCGCCGATGCATTTGGCCTGCCCCTGCTCGGACAAATTCCCATCCAGCCCAATATTCGCGAAGGCGGTGACACGGGTGCCCCCATCGCAACAGGTGAAAACCTCGCATTTGCCGACATCGCCACGCGCGTTGCAGAAGCACTGGCAAAACGAGAAAGCGACCTGCCCGAAATTACAATTGTCTAATTTTTCGGGCTTGCGGATGAAAAAAAATATCTTACATTAAATCCCTGTGACCATTCAAAATCCAACCCGAAAGGGACACCATGAGTACAACATATGAAACGCTCGTCGCACGGGCAGAAGCCAGCACCACGGGACTTTCTCCAGAACGCGCACAGGAGAAAATCAACGCAAATGGCACGCTGCTCATAGACGTACGAGAGCGCGAAAATTACATCGAAGGATATATCCCCGGCGCAGAAAACGTGCCGCGTGGCTTTCTCGAACTCCGCATAGAAAGCATGGACAACGACCGCAGCTGCGCAATCATAGTCTATGGCGCTCAGGGCCAGGGCGCACTGGCCGCACAGGCACTCCAGGACATGGGCTATTCCGACGTCGCGTATATCCAGGGCGACATCGACGCGTGGCAAAATGCTGGCCTCGACATCAACCAGGATCGCGCGCTCGACAAAGCCGAAGTACAGCGCTACTCCCGTCACCTCCTCATCCCCGAAGTGGGAGAACGCGGACAGGGCAAACTCCTCGACGCCAAAGTACTCCTCATAGGCGCGGGCGGATTGGGCAGCCCAACCGGACTTTATCTGGCCGCGACCGGCATTGGAACCCTGGGAATCGTCGATGCCGACATCGTCGATGTCACCAACTTGCAACGCCAGATACTACACGGCACATCTGACCTGGGTCGTCTCAAAGCCATCTCGGCGTACGAGACCCTCAAAGAAATCAACCCCGGCTGCAATGTGGTGCCACACACCGACTATCTCACATCCGACAACATCATGGACATCCTCCCCGAATACGATATCATTGTCAACGGATGCGACAACTTCCCAACGCGTTATCTGGTCAACGATGCGTGTGTCTTCCTCAAAAAACCCATCGTGGATGGCAGCATCTTCCGCTTTGAAGGTCAGGTCACGGTGTACACGTGCGACGGCGAGGGACCTTGCTACCGCTGCCTCTACCCCGCACCACCGCCGGCGGACCTGGCACCGTCGTGAGACGAAGCGGGCGTGCTGGGTGTATTACCCGGCACAGTTGGCCTCGTGCAGGCCACAGAAGTTGTCAAACTCATACTCGGACAGGGGGATCCACTCATCGGTCGCTTGCTGATGTACGACGCCCTGCAAATGAACTTCAACACATTCAAAATTCGCCGCGACAAAAACTGCCCTGTATGTGGCGACAACCCGACCATCACCGAACTCATGGACTATCAGGCATTCTGCGCCATGGATCACAGCGATGCGGCGGATTAAGCGAATAGACGAATCAACGAATCAGAAACATAAATGGGGTGAAACCATCAATCGGTTTCACCCCATTTTTTATTCCAAAGACCAACCCACAGTCCCCAGCCTCTCGCCTTTTATCCGCGTCCATCTGCGTTCATCTGCGGATAATAATGCCCCCTATCCTCATCCTCCACAATACGATCATCCACAGGCACCTCGAGACGATCTGCCCATTCGCCAATTTGCTCATTAATCGTATCGGGTATTTCGATCCCGTGTTTGAGGCGGTGCCTGCGATTGCGATACTCAAAATCCCCGGGGACCAGAACTTCATCTACCCCATCGGCGGGTTCAGTCGTCTTCATCGCGTCTAAAAATGCGCGGATATCCTGTTGATAACTGTCCAGATCAGTAAATGTACTGATATCAATAACCTGCATAAACGCGCCCCCAGAACGCCTGCCCTCCCTTTGGGACCCCGAAAGCTGTCCCATCAAACAGACCATCAGCGAAAGCGCGTAGCCCTTGTGATCTCCAAAAGTACGCAAAAATCCGCCATCGTAAAAATCGAGCGCATTGGTTGACGGCTTGTTATTCTTATCCACAATAAAATTATCGGGAATCGGCGCATTCTTGCTCCGCGCGACCTGGAGCTTGCCCTCGGCGACCATCGAAGTGGCAAAATCGATTACAAAAGGCGCCTCATCGCCCGTAGGAACACCCACCGCAATGGGGTTGGTACCCAGACTCCCTTTCTTCCCCCCAAAAGGCAGGACTTTCAGAGTATTGGGCGAACCCCCACCGACCATACAAATGCCGATAAACCCCCCGCGCGCGGCAATCTCGACATATTCTCCCAGCCGCCCAATATGTGCAACCCGCGTGAATGAAACTGAGCAAATTTCAGAAGTCCGCGCTTTTTCCATCGCCTGGTGGACCGCGCGATAAGCCGTAAGATGCCCCACCCCCCGGTTGCCGTCCAGAACCAGTGTCGTAGCTGATTCCCGCACAGTCGTGGGTTCAGCCGCGGGATTCATCCCCCCCTCGGAGATATTAGTGAGATACAGAGGAATGCGGAGAACACCGTGAGAATCGTGACCCGCGAGATTGGCATTCACCAGAATCCTGGCCACAATATCTGCAATATCAGGTGTCGCGCCAGAAGCTTCAAACAAACATCTCGTAAGCGCGTGAAGATGTGCGGGTTGGTACGTGTGCATTTGCATAAAAAATCTCCTAAAGCCCTGCGGCGAAAAATTCTTCGAACACCTCATCGGAAACCGTTGCACACGCCGCGCGCACATTGGCTTCGAGTTGCTCTTTATTCAGACTACCGATCGGATTGCCGTGGATGCGGGTTTCGCGAATACAGAATTGCAAAGTCAGCTCGAGCAAGTTGTGCCCGCGTTCTTCGCACCACAGACGCATATTCTCGGCGCGCTGGTGATCTTCTCGCCAGCGATCGCGGGGCACAAAATTTTCTACGGGCGCGCCCGTGAGATAACCGCGCATAATCGACCAGCCATTCATCACGCCCAGATCGCGCGCCGCCGCAGCGGGCAAAATATTTTCACTAATGGTCTCCCGCAAAAGATTGTGATCGCTAAAACACAGGAAACAATCCGTACGCCCCGATTCGATCTGCGCCAGATGAAAATCGTGGGGCCGCATCCCGTATCCAATAAAATTGACCCACCCCCGCTCTCGCGCTTTTTCCAATCCCTCGAGCGTACCCCCCGGAGCCAGCGTGGCCTCGATATTCCACGGATCGTGAATAAAAAGCACATCGAAGTGATCAATCCCCAAAATCTCGAGTTGATCTTCTATATCGGCAAGCGCGTGCGCGGTTGAATAATCGGGATCTCCATCTCCATATCCCCCCCACTTCGCAGCACTGTGGCAACAAACGCGCCCACTAATAATAATCTCATCCCGCGCGACAACACCCTGTTTAATCGCAAGACCGAGTTTTCGAAGCGAATCCCCATAACACCGCGCACAATCGAACTGATTGACCCCAATATCCACCGCAAACCGAATGAGATCTGCGGCCTCGTCATCGGTAACAGGACCAAAATTGTTGCCAAACCCCTGCGTACCAAAGGGAATAACGGGAATAGAAAGTTCTGTTTTGCCCCAGCGACGACGGGGAACTTGAAGATCGGACATAAAAACTCCTCAATAAGTCAATAACATCATTTCATCAGTTTGGCGAAAACCGATTCTTTCGTGAATGCCCCGTGCTTCAGAAGAAGAAATCAGGCGAATCATATTTACGTCTTTGCTCTTGAGCCACTCAATAACCGTTTGGGTAAGCAGAGTAGCATAACCTTTTCCGCGATGGGCTGGCAGAGTGTACGAATCGGAAATGAATCCGTAATGCGGCCTGGTAAAAAAACAATAAGGGGGATCGTCTTTTATAAAACCACCAGCACACGACACAATAGATCCTTCATCGCGGATCACAAAGTGCTGCGCGATGCCCTGATCGTAAAATTCGCGATACCGCGACAAAATCAGATCCTCCGCATTCTCTGCCAGCAACCACTTAGCCCCCATGTCTTCAAACATTCTGATCTTCAATTTTATGATCTGATCGAGGTCCTCAACCGTGGCTTTTTCAATCATGTCAAAGGATCTCCATTATCCAATGCATATTCCTTAAGCGTATCCAAATCGACAAACTCAAGCGTGGAAATATGCGTACCGGAAAGATAAACGGGCGGTGCAAAACCCGCATTGAGCGCTTCAACCCAGCGCTGGACACACAAACACCAGCGATCGCCTGGCACGAGGCCGGGAAAGCGCAATTCGGGTACAGGCGTACTCAAATCATTGCCTGCAGACTGGGAAAAAGCCAAAAACTCTTCGGTCATCTCCGCACAGAGAATGTGCAATCCCAGATCGCCCGGACCCGTGCGACAACATCCATCTCGAAAAAAACCCGTCATAGGATCGGTACAACAATCCTCAAGATCCTCACCCAAAACATTTTTACCGCGATTCATCTTCACTCCAAAATTTAATTTGTATATGGCACAGTACCGCTCTCATTCACCGTATATCCCCATTGCCGAACATAGTCCGCACCGGGCAAAAATTCATCGCCTCCTTCATCGAGACGACGCTGGAGCCAGGCATCCAAATCGCGGCGCAAATCCGCGTATTCCGGATCATCAACGAGATTATTCAACTGAAAGGGATCGGCATCATTATCATAGAGCAACCACGGCCCATCAAGCGAGCGAACATACGTGTATTGCTCTGTCCGCAAACCGCGATATTCGCGCGCGCCCCTATCGCGCGTCCACTGTCCAAAAGGCTGCGGACACTGTAAAAGCGCGGCACCGTCAGAGGGATTCTCACCCCCCTTGAGATAAGCCGAAAAATCCAGCCCCTCAACCGTATCGGGAACACCAATCCCACAAAGCCCCAAAAGCGTGGGCATGATATCCGGTATATCAATCGGATCAGAAATCTCGCGACCCTCCATCCCAAACTGCGCTGGCCATCGCAACAAAAACGGAATGCGAATAGACTCCTCCCAGGGCTGTTGCTTTTTCGCACTCCCCTGTGAACCGAGCATATCGCCGTGATCTGAAAAAAAGAGCAAAAGCGTATCGTCGGCTATACCCTTATCGTCCAGCGTCTGGAGCAAATCGCCCATACAATCGTCCAGCGCAGTACAGTGGGCGTAATAACCCGCAATCCATTCTCGAGCATTCTCTTCGGATTCTGGTGGCACATTCTCGCGCAAAGGCACATCCTCGGGACGATACATAGCGCGGTATTTCTCGGGCGCAGTCTCATAAGGCGCGTGTGGTGGCCCCCATGAAAGCACCATCAGAAAGGGATTCTCCGAATCGCGATTCTGGATGTAATCTTGCACATCGCGCGTCTGTGCGATCGCGTCGTACCCTTCCCATGTGAGCTTCTCATCGGAGTCATTCGCATAATAAAAAGAATTATTGTAATTGTGCGTACACTCCAGCACTTTCCAATAATCAAACCCCTGCCGATTTTCGGGCGGAATATAATTGGATCGCCCATTTGCATTCACATGCCATTTGCCGACATAAGCGGTATCGTATCCCGCATTCTTAAAAGCCTGAGCCAGACTAACGGCCCTATCGCTCAAATGGACATCATTGACAAAAACGCCATGCGTCAGCGGATATTGCCCCGTCAGCAGAGACGCGCGCGCCGGGCAACAAACCGAACACCCCGAAACCGCGTGTGTCGCATTAATACTTTGAGACGCGAGACGATCGATATTCGGTGTTTGCACACACGTATTGCCGGCATAACCAAACGCCTGTGCGCGCCACTGGTCACCAAAAATGAGAATGACATTACTGGCCATAAAAATCCTTTCCATCTAAAATGTGATCCCACAACAAACCGCGACAATATTATGAACCAAAAAGCCCCTTGTCAATGTATCTGGCAAGGGGCGAAGATGATGTGTTATTAACCACAGCCTCAAAACCGCACCAACCCAGCACTCACAGAAAATCCCGGCGCATCCAACCGCTTTGTAAAATCCAACCGAAACCAATCAAACAGCCCGTTAATCGACATACCTATTTCGTGGTGAAATCCGTTGGGATATTGTGGCGAGTAATCCAGTTCCTCTAACGTACGGTCCCCAAACCACGTGCGCCCGTGTCCGCCGTGAACAATCAAACCAATATTGCGCTCCGCAGGCCACCGCCAGCCGATCAACTCAAACGGAACCGTGCGAAAATTGTGTTCCCAGAACACCCCCAGCACTTTCTCACCTTCATAAGGGCGATTTACAAGCGTGCGAAATGCCCCAAATGTCGATAACCCGTCCAGCAGCCCGGCATCCAAAATCTCAAAGCGCTGCCTGGGTAGCGTCCCTGAAAACACGCTACCAACAACGCGCACATCGAACACATTGGGCAACAAACGCCGCTTAAACAGTGTCTCAATCCGCCAATCAAACAGCACCCGAACCTGTGTAAAATCAAAATCACTACCGAAACCCGAACGGCTGTGTTCAACCTCCAGCGCGATTTTCCGTTGCCCAAAAATAAGTGCAAGCCCCGCATTTTCACCCTCGATATCCGCGCGCAAAAACACAGAACGCAAATTGCCCGGATCAATCTCCGGATTGGGCCGTTGCACATCAATATCCCCAAATAAATGCCAATCCGTCGTCTTCTCCACCGACGTGTGTTGCGCGACATTGACCCCACCACTCAACAACACACCCGCCTTTTGCGGACGACCAAACCGATAGCCCGCGGTGCCCCTTATCCCCTCACGCCAGAAAAAATCAAAATAATCTTCTAACCCGTCAATTTGCTGAAAACTCACCTCATATCGGCTATATAATCTCGACCGATAGCGCGTATCTGTTCCGCGAAATCCCTCAAGCGAAACAAAACCCTTGTTACTCGCCCCCCAGCGCACCGTTGCCTTGCCGTCATAAGACCATCTTTCCAAACCCAAATTATACGCGCCCCCGCCAGCAAAAGCCGCTTGACTCGACCCCGCAGAAATTTTTGCGCCTAAATGCCCGCCATCCACGCGATTGAACCATATCTTGGGATCAACCTCAAATGGCAACTTGCGCCCCTTCTTTCCATTTTTCTTATTTTTTTCATCCTCCTCCTCATCCTTCACAAAACGCGCCAAAAACCCCTTCGGCTCATACGCTTTATCCAGCGTCATTGTGCTATCAATCCGCGCATAAGCCTCTTGCTCGATATCATCCAATGGCACGGCAAGTCCCGTTTGAACCAATAAACTATCCTGCTCGACCTGTGCAGAATCCACCACCACAATGCGATCCTGTTCATAAAGCGAATCGGGCAACGCGACATTCACCTCATACCCCGTCAACCGAGAAACGCGTTGTCTCTTAAAAGGCGGAAATTGCAAACCAATCATCCCAACCTCAACATTCACATCCGACTGATAGCCCACCGGCAAATAGTAATCACCGCCGAAATTGCTAAACTGCTGTCGCATCGTAATGGTAAATTCGCGAACAGGCGGTGGAAACAAAAACGCCCGATTTGGCGTCAATTCCACCTCCACGAGCGCGTACACACTATCGAGCACAGCCACGCGACCCTCAAAAGCCGTCTTGAGACTGTGTTTGGGTTTCACGTCAATATCGTAAATAATGCGATCATCCATTTTGCGACGGCCTGTGAGCACAAAATCATAGTGATCTAATGCATCGGGATGCGTAACGCCGATCAAATGATGACCGACAAGTACTGTCTCATCGTCGTACAAATTCACACCTGCAGCCGCGGGCAGTGCAAAATCCAAATCCAAATTCTCTGTCTCGCGTTTATCCTTAACGACCTCCCGCCACCCCTTTTTTTTATCCCAAAAACCATCGGACAAGCTCTCGACAATCGCGACAATCGCGGTATCCTTGTACAAAACAAACCGCGAATATGCCTCAACGCGAAACGTCTCCAGACTATCCCACCACGTTTGCTTCTGTGCGATGACCTTACGCATAATATTGGGCCCCATATCCTCAGCTATCACCACGAGCGTCTCCAACGCAATCGGCACAGGCTCCAGAGCAAAATCATGCACATCGGCTGCGTCCTCCGTCACATGGTACTGCTGCGATCGGTAACCGATATAACGCACCTCCACCACCGCGGGAAGGGATCTTAAAGACAGCACATACCTGCCCTCGGTATTTGAAATCGTGCCATCATAAGCCCCCAGAACATGCACCGTCGCAGCGGGAAGCGGCTCACCTGTTGACGCATCGGTCACAGTGCCTTGAATCACCTTCGCCTGCACCTGGGTAGCCAATAAAAGAACGGCAAATAACCACACCCATCGCGTTGTCATATTTTTACACCAAACATGGGGCGTATCTGCAAATGTGGCGGTGTTAGATGGTGTCAATGCGTTTTCTCTGAGGATATTCTGGCGATTATGAAGACTTAGAAAAAGAGGGTATTCTGGCAGCGCAACATAAGATAATGCGTTTCAAATCGCCACTCGAAATTGAAGGCGTATCCCAGCAACACCAGTCGTCCAATCTCCAGCCTTCCTGTTGACTGGTCATGGCAAATAGGCTATTTTTAGATGTTGGTCAAAAAAGAAAATTGATTGTAACCGGGACGAGCAAAACCGGAGAGACAAAATGGACAAAGTTTTCATTTATTGGGACGATTCCAACATTTTCATCAGTGCTCAACAAGTTGCCATTGACAGAGAAGGCGAAGCCGTGCGTTCTCGCGTGCGTATTCACTTTCGAAATCTGCTGGAACTGGCGCGTGCTGGACGAAAAATTGAGCATGCTGTCGCCGTTGGCTCTATCCCACCAGAACTACGGCACGTCTGGAATCGTTTAGAGAACGAAGGCGTTACCATCAAGCTATTGGAACGCGGTGCAATACAGGGGCGAGAACAGGGCGTGGACCAGGTACTGCAAACCGAGATGCTGCGCGATGGGTTCGATTACAACGGCAATCCAGGTATTGTGGTCATGCTCACAGGAGACGGAGCCGGCTTTGATGATGGCGTCGGCTTTCACGCTGACCTGGAGCGCATGCGACGCCGAGGTTGGCGCATTGAAGTTTTGTCGTGGCGGCATAGCTGCAATCGCCGGATGCGTGAATGGGCGGAGGAGAACGGCAGATTTATCGCATTGGATGATTTCTACGACAGCGTAACCTTTCTGGAACGACCTGCCCCAGGCGAACCCATCGCTGCGCCGCGCTATGCAGTTCCAGTTGACCTTAACCGGCGCCTTTCTGAGAAATGATGTAAGTACTGCATAACACCAACTCTTACATTGGCATTATTTCAGCAATTGTATTGCCATCTCTATGACCGGGTCTCTTTCCATAAGACTATCCGGAGGTGAGACCGCAACGTGAATATCTGGAGGAACACCAATGTCTTCATACA
Organism: Candidatus Latescibacterota bacterium; assembly: GCA_022821275.1. Taxonomy (GTDB): domain Bacteria; phylum Latescibacterota; class UBA2968; order UBA2968; family UBA2968; genus VXRD01. Next base: position 72,530 of record JAJEDY010000079.1, read on the forward strand.
GAACATAGTCAGCCGAAGACCATTTACCAGTGGGGATTCTATATTCCCAACCATTGGGCAGTTTCTTACGGATTGGACTTCCAAGTGCCCCAAATGTCGTGTCTCCCACTGTCCTGACATAGGGAAATCGCTTCATCGCCAATACGAAATATTCCCCTGAACTTACTACTTTTCTATCTGTGAGTACAATAATGGGTTTTGTAAATTGTCTGGCTCCAGCAGGCTTGACATATTTTTTTGTAATACGACCAAAATCTGAATGTCGAGACCCATCGCGCCGTTGCACAAGAGCGGACACTCTCTTCTGGTCTGCAAAGCGTCCCACTATTGCATCCACATTGCGGCTACTTCCTCCGTTATTGCCTCTCACATCCACAATTAAACCCTTATGATCAAAAAAATCGTTCACAATGGGGTCTATTGCCCCTACCCAGGCGCGGCCGTTCCCGATGCTAAAAGACGCGATATGTAAATAGCCTATTGCATCAGAAATTTGACCAGAAGTAAAAAAACCATTCCCTGTGGTTTGAAATCCCGCATTCAAATATTTACTTTTTACAATATCCAAATTGAGAGTTCCATCAGGTCGTTTATTTGCAGAGTTGAAAGACCTGAAAGGTATAGTTAGAGTAACGTGAACATCGTTTAAGTGAGTTAGCATTGAAGATAAAATATCAAAAAGCTCAGAATTATCCGTCTGGTCGGTAACTTGTGGCGCGTAGATGTCATACAGAGCCTGCCAATCGACATTTTTGGACTCAAAAAAAACATAATGGCGGTCAAATTCGTTCCATAAAATTTGGAAACTTTTCTCAGAATCAACCTGAGTTTCGCCAAGCAACATAGGCAAGATGTGTTGGGCTTGATCATAGTCTTGCTCGGCTGCCTTGCGAACCCACTTCACAGCCTCCTCATTGTCTTTCGAAACGCCCTTACCTTTGTAATACATCTCGCCAAGAAGGTATTGTGCTCTGTCCAATCCTTGCTCCGCTGCCTTGTAAACCCACTTTACAGCCTCATCATCATCTTGTTCCATGGTCTTAACTTTGTAATACATCTCGCCGAGGTAGAACTGAGCTTTGGCATGGCCTTGCTCGGCTGCCTTAAGAAGCCATTTCTCTGCCTTCTCTCTATCTTGACCTATACCCTGACCTTTGTAATACATATAACCAAGAAGGTACTGGGCTTTGACATCTCTTTGTTCGCCAGCTTTGCGAAACCACCTCACAGCCTCCTCTCCATCGTGGCCTACGCCCCGGCCTTTGTAATACATGTAGCCAAGAAGGTACTGGGCTTCGGCATGGCCTTGCTCGGCGAGTGGTCGCAATTCTTTAAGTGCCGTTGCATAGTCACCCCGGTTATATGCCGTCCTACCATCCTGATAATCTCCCCACGCCGATGGCGCAATGATCAGACACAGCGACAGAATGAAAAGCAAGTGCCGCAGGATTACAGGATACGTAGGGGATTTGATTCTCTGTCCATTCTCAGTCATCACAAAACGCCTCCGATTTGTGTCTGGGATTTCGCAAGGCGTACGACGGATTGTTGCATAATACAAAATCTATATCTCCGCGCGTTTTTCATACACAACAAGCCCAATGATCATAAAGATGACACCCATCAAAATTGTATAGACAAAAGGTGCCAAATCAATTGCAAATGGAGCGGGAACAGAAACTGAAATTTGCCCTGAAAATTCAAAAAACGCTTTGCCTTGCGAGAAAAGTCGGCCGTATAAAAACACGGCGAGAATAAAAAAAGAAACCGCAACCAACCCCCGATACCGTTTAACCGCGAATTTCACCCCCTCCATTCCGGTTACAACGCCGAGAATGAAAAACATAGACGTCACAAAAATCAAGCCAATCACCAAAGCAACACGCGGAACGGACCTCAAATCTGTTATGCCATCTAAAAATCCAACCTCATGTCCTATCCATAAATACAAGCTGCCAATCAAAAGCCCACCACCTACACCCACAATGCCCTTACTCGCAACCGCAGCGACTTTTGCCAGATTCACTATGTATTGTGGAACCGGCAGTGCAAACATCTGATAATGCGTTTCTGATTTCCACTCGGTATTGAAGGCATGCGCCAGCAAAAAGGGCAGACTAAAAACAAGGACAAAAGCAGCCAGCATTGACATTGGTCCCCAAAAATAAGAGAAATAATTGGACCGCAAAACCTGAGGATCAATATCACCGGTGGACACTATTATGTATATCATATGGAAAAAGTATTCCAATTGAATCAGCCCATAAGCATTCATCCCCGCGATCAAAAGCAGCAAAAATAGAAAAAGGGTTTTATTCGCTTTGAGCTCTTTCATATACAATGCAAAAAATGGTTTCATGTTATACTCCTTGAAAGCACTGGAGACTGGACCGCAGCTAAGCATGTCCTCGCATGATTTAAGCGGGGACACACCGCGATGACGGGAGCCTGTTCCTGCATGTTCTAAGCAGAGGGCCGTCCCCTACAACAGGATAGTACAAACTCTACATTGCCGGGCGGGCACGGGGGCACCGCCCCTACACTGATGGGCGGACATAGATTCCCCCCTACATTGCCACCATCTCAAACATCTCTGAAAGCGATTCTCCGCGTTCCTCGCGCAACGCATCTGCATTGCCAGAAAGCGCGATCTCGCCCTCTTTCATAAACATCACATCCTCGATAAACTCGCCCACTTCATGGACCAGATGCGTCGAAATCAAAATCGTCTGCTCCCCAAAGCGAAACTCGCTAAACAGGGCTTCGACAATGCGCTTGCGCGACGGGGGATCAATACCGGATAGCGGCTCATCCATCAAAACCAGATCACTGGGCCAGGAAAACGCACACACCACCTTGAGCCGTCCCTGTTGCCCCCGCGAAAGCGCGCCCACCTTCTTATCCTCATCCAGCCCCATAAAACTCAGCAACTCGCGCGACTTATCCATATCCCACCCGGGATAAAAACGCGCCAGAAACTCGACCTGCTCCATCACCTTCATCCAATCGTAAAACGGATTGACCTCCGCCAGATAAGCCACATGCTGTCGGGTCTTCACACTCACTTCTTGTCCCATCACCTCCGCGGATCCCCGCGACGGACGGGTCAAACCAGCCAGAATGCGAAACAACGTACTCTTCCCGCTGCCATTCTCGCCCAACACACCTTGCACGCGCCCGCGCTCAACCTGAAAAGAAACACTGCGCAGTGCCCACGCGCCTGGATAACGCTTCCACACATCTCGAACATCGATCATCATGTCCTCGACTTTGTCCATATAAAGATAGCAGAGGAGCGCAAAAAGTTCTATCTTGGATTGTCCATGCAAACGATCCAAGTCAAGGAGTTTTCCATGCATCCTCTGCCGGAAAGTATTATAGCGATATTCACAGCCTTTGCGCC
>JAJEDY010000024.1 GCA_022821275.1 Candidatus Latescibacterota bacterium
TTATCGGTAAGCCCTGAATCGGAGCAAAAAATTAGGCAAATAGGGTGGATATATCGGCGATATGGGGCGTTTTGGCTAGCATCAGGCGGTTGATTTGACAACTTTTCAAAGACTGTTCGGGTTTTTAAAACAGCTTCTAAGAATCTGTTTTAATTTCTTGGGAACCTACCTACCCCTCCCTCCCCGGACAGGCGGAGCCTGAACGGGGAGGGGCTGGGAGGGCATCTTTCAATTATAAATTCACGTTTACGTCTTAAAGTATAGGAGAGAAATGTGATACAAAGACGAATTACAACACTTCTGATGTTCGCGGCTTTGCTCATGCCGTTGAGCGATGCCAGCGCACAATGGATCGGAAGGATGTGGGGAAACTGGCCCAATATCGACTATTTTGTCACCCTCACGTCTCCGGGGGGACGGGCGACGGGTTTCACCAATCCCGACGTCAATACTGTAAATGCTCAGGTGATGGACGGGTTGTGGCAGTATGCCATAGAAGATTTCAATGTTCCTTCCTATTTTGAGCCATTTCAGGGCGACCAGCCCGAGTTGTTGGGCAGGCCATTTACAAAGTTTGTGATTGACCATAAGCAGGACGCGCGGGATTTTACGCGCACGCATTTTGAACTCAGCGATGGCATTACGCCAAAAATTTTCCGCAACCAGCCGCCAACTGTTACGCAGGATGGCGTGACTTTGTCGCAGACACTCTGGACGATTTTTCCCGACCGCCTCGATCAGGTGGTTTCGGATCTGACTGCCGATCTGTTGATCCCGCTCGAAGTGGGATATGCGGGTGGTCTCACGGAGCGGCGCAGGCTCTATGCCTGGCAGAGTCCAGAGCAGGATGATCTGTTTATCCTGATCCGGAGTTATGGCCGCCCCGATCCACCCAATGTTCCCGATTCAAGAGTTGGCGCGCGCGGGTCTGCGCCGAGTCCCGAGTCGAGCACTGCCAATCCGGTGTTTAAAGACCTCTACATCGGGCACAACGCGTACATTCAAAGAGGCGGCGGACAAGGCCCTGCCGGCGAGGTGCGGGATGAGGGTGCAGTAGAAATTGGCTCTCGCCACCGCACGGCAAATCTCGGCGCGCTCGGCGAATGGGACGAGCTTTATTTTTACGACGACGAGCAAAAGCTCTTTTGGGCGCGAGACAGCGATTCGGCGATCAAAGACGGGTATCGCTCAGATGGTGATGATCGCGGCGAACCCGCACCCGCTGAGGGGCACGATGCTCTCGAACTGGCCAAGGCCGCGCGGATATCGGCGGGAGAGTTTTTAGAGTCCGAATACAAGGGCAAGCTCTGGCTCTATGTCTCGCAAAATCCCACGACTTTTGAAGATTTGTCCGATGGGAACAACTGGTTTCTCAACGAACCGAATACCTCAGAATCCGCTCAACCCCGTCTGATAAAGCGCGTTAGTGGTTCCAACTGGCGCTCGACAGATGGAGGTACCCGCCCCGAGGTCTATGACTTTATCGTAGAGCCGGGTACGACGCGCGACCAGCGCATTTTCCAGAGTGATGCGCCCGACCACAAACCCACGTCTGTCAATATGTGGGCATTTCAGATTACGTGGGGACCGTGGGATTTGCAACCCGGGCAATGGGTTCACACCGTAGAAGCCTGGATTGTGGCTGGCCCGCATGCAGATGAGAATAAGCGCGTTGGCGCGCAGTGGGCCAATGGTTCGATTTCCTTTGACGAGAAAGAGGCTTTTCTCAATAGCGGTCAGGATTCGCTGATGAAGACCGTGGAACTGGCGCGACAGGCATGGCGAAATCGCCGCGCGGTCAATGGCACTGTGAATGGGAAGGAAGTGTCGTGGCCCATCGGGGTTGCGCCGAGTCTTCCGCTCGGTCCATCGTGGCCTTCTAATGTGGCCTACAGATCGGGTCCCGCGCAAAATGAGATCGAATGGGCGTCAGTTTCCGATGCCGTGGGTTATAATCTCTACAAGATGGTCGGTCATCAAACCAATTTGCCCGATCCGCCGATACCGGCCAATGGCAATACGCTCATTACGGGAACCAGCTATATCGACACAGATGTCGTGCGCGGCGAGCGGTATTTCTACGCGGTGACGGCTGTGGATGCCGACGGGCAAGAGAGCAGTATTTTTGCCACGCGCGGTCTCGGCAATGGCGTGAGTCCATTTTCGGCTCCTGTCAACGATCTGACAAGCGTTCGCGTCGTGCCCAATCCCTATAGTATTTTGGGTGGCAATTTGTCGGATGGCGGTTTTAACTTCACGGGGCAGCCCAATAAGTTGCTCTTTGTGAACCTGCCCGCTCGAGCTATTATCCGGATCTTTACGCTTCAGGGCGACCTGGTCACGCGGCTTGATCACGTTTCTGGTTCGGGCGACGAGGAGTGGCCGCTGATGGCAAATGATAACAACCAGTTCATTGTGAGCGGCGTGTACGTAGCGCATATTACCAATCCCGACACGGGCGAAACCGATATCGAGAAGTTCGTGGTTATTCGATAGGTCAGACGAGGAGGCTGTTGTGAAATTACATAATATTATCTGGGTCTGTCTGCTGGCATTCGTCCTTTCCGGCGTGCAGGCCAATGCACAATTTGAAGATCCCCGGGTTCTCGGCGGTGAAAAGATTCGCGATATAGAACCCATTTATCCCAATCAGGAAGAAGTCAGACCTTCGGGCGTGAAAGCAGCGCAGAGTGGTTTTGTATTTCTCGCATTTTCCACAGATGCGCGACGAGCCGCGATGGCCGATGCGGGCGCGGGCCTGATCGGCGATGCGCCGGGTGCGCTGTTTCTAAACCCGGGCTTGCTGGGTTTTGTACACGAACGGCAGGCGTTTTTTACCCATGCCAAGTGGATTTTTGAAACGAATCACCAGGTTGCTGGCGCGGTTTTCAAAATTCCGAATGCTCCGGGTACCTTTGGCGTGGGCTTTGTCACGCACAATGCGGGGGAGATCAACGGCACTGCGATCAATCCCGATCCCGCCAGTGTGGGGTTCACCGAGACGGGTACATTTACCACGACGAATTACGCCCTGTCCGCAGGCTGGGGTTTTCAGATTACCGATCGGTTTTCAGTGGGAGCAATGGCGCGTTTTGCACATCAGGGGCTGGGATCAAGTCAGGTCTTTATCGCTGGCAGTCGGCAAACGCAATCGAATGATCTCAATGCTTTTGCCGTGGATATCGGGACCTATTTCAATACGGGATTCCGGAATCTGGTCATTGCGATGAGCGTGCGGAATTTCAGTCCGGGAGGGGAATCTCAATTTCAACGCGAGCATTTCGAGTTGCCCCGGTCGTTCCGCCTGGGTTTTGTCTTCGATCTGATTTCGATGTCTGGTCGAACCCCTGCGCCGCATCATCTGAATCTCGTTACTGAGATCGATAGTCCGATAGATTTCGACGAACGCTCGCTTGTCGGTGTAGAATATCGGTTTAAGCAGGCGACCTCTGCGATGGGTTTTGCCCTGCGCGGTGGGTATAAGCTCAACCACGATCTGGAAGATTATTCGCTCGGTGCCGGTATCGATTACAAAACCGAGGCCGGGAAAGGCGTTCGCATCGATTATGCGTTCAAGCATTTCAATACGTCTTTCACCGATCCCGTGCAGATGGTGAGTGCCGCGATTAGTTTCTGATTAACCCTCAAACCAAAAAAACGGCGATGGATTTATTTTCATCGCCGTTTTTTTGATAATCGCTCTTTTATACCAACCCGCCTTTGACTGCAATTTTAATTGTGTCTTTGCCGTCGAGATGGTATCCGCTGTGCAGGGCGTTGAATCCTTCGGCTACGCGGTCAATGGGTATGGTGTGGCTGACGAGGTCGGCAAAGGCGTATTCGTTCCGCTCGAGGATGGGGAGCGCGCGAACAAAGTGTTCGGGCTTGCTTGCCCATACGGCTTCGAGGCGCAGGTTGCGGCGCATAAACATCTGGTTGGGGTTGCAGTCAAAAGACCCCACATCGACGAAATGTCCCATGGCGACGTACGTGCCGCTGTGCCGCAGGAATGTGACGCCTTCGGGAATGGCGGGCAAAAATCCCGCGCATTCAAAGACGACGTCGGCGCCTTCGCCGCGGGGCGTATTTTCGCGCACAATTTTCGTGCGTTCTTCAGGGTCGGGTATGTCGGCAATGTCGATGGTGAGGTCTGCGCCGAGTCGCTCTGCCAGTTCCAGACGCCCTTTGGGACCACCGACCATGATGAGCCGTCCCGCGCCGCTGACTTTGGCTGCGACGAGTGTGAGCAGGCCAATGGCTCCCGATCCCTGTACGACGACGGTATCGCCAAATTGCAAGCCGGAACGCATGGCGCCGTGTACGCCAATGGTAAAAGGCTCGGTAATGACCGCAACTTCGGCGGGCATATCGGTTTTGAGCACAACTGAATCGGGATTCCACAGGTAGATGTATTCGCCAAAGCCGCCTCGCAAATAAGGGGCTTCTTCGGCTTGTATAAAACCGTATGCGCCTTTATTTGTCCCGGGTGCGAAGAGAACCCGATCTCCGGGTGCGATGGGATTGCCCAGATAATCGGTTTCTACACCGGATCCCAGGCTGTCGATGATGCCGACATTTTCGTGACCGAGAATGATTTCACCCTGCAACCGCTGATATTCCCAGTTGTGCAGGTCTGTGCCGCAGATGCCAGCGAGCTCTTGTTTTAGCAGAATCGATCCCGGTTCTGGATCGGGAACGGGATATTCGCGTATTTCAAATTTTTCGCCGCTCATCACTGCGGCGCGTCCGATGCGAGACATATCGATCTCCTTGGGTTATGAATTTTTTGAAAAAAAGCTGAGATCTGCGTCAACCATTTCTTTTACGAGGTCTTCAAAGCCGATGTCGTAAGTCCAGTTGAGTTTGTTTTTTGCTTTGGTGCAATCGCCGATAAGCAGATCGACTTCGGCTGGGCGCAGGAATCGCGGATCGATCTGCACGTGTTCCCCATAGTCGAGGCCGACGTGTGAGAAGGCGATTTCGCAAAATTCGCGCACTGAATGGGTTTCTCCGGTTGCGATGACATAGTCGTCGGGCGCGTCTTGTTGGAGCATTATCCACATGGCTTTGACGTATTCGCGGGCGTGCCCCCAGTCGCGTTTGGCATCGAGGTTGCCAAGCGAGAGGTGGCCGATTTGTCCGAGTTTGATGCGCGCGACATGGGAGGTGATTTTGCGGGTGACAAATTCAAATCCCCGACGCGGGGATTCGTGGTTGAACAAGATGCCACTGGCGGCGTACAGGCCATAGGCTTCTCGATAGTTGCGCGTGAGATCAAATCCCGCGACTTTGGAGATGCCATAAGGCGAGCGCGGATGAAAGCGCGTGATTTCCGTTTGGGGCACTTCTTCGGCTTTGCCAAACATTTCGCTCGATCCGGCAAAATAGAATCGACATTCGGGCACGAGTTCATTGAGGGCTTCGAGGACATAGTGCGTGCCATTGATGTTGATATTGAGTGTTGAGAATGCGTCTTTGAAAGAGGTATCGACAAAGCTTTGCGCTGCGAGGTGGTAACATTCGTCGGGTTGGACGATACGCACGACATTGTAGATGCTGGGAAAGCTTTCGAGCGATGCGGGATGGAGTTCCACTTTGTGCTGCAAGTGGGTGATGCGCCCGAGTCGATGTTCGGGATCTTCGAGAGCCACGCGCCTGACGATGCCGTGTACTTCGTAGCCCTTATCGAGCAGGAGTTCTGCCAGATAAGAGCCGTCTTGTCCGGTGATGCCCGTGATTAATGCCTTTTTTGCCATGAGAGCCCTTTCCAAATAAAATGCCAGCGCAACAATTAATGGGGAATGCGAAGGTACGTCAAGTTAATACATGTGTGTTTTTAAAAAGTTCATGCAGTAAGAGCCATTGACAGTCGGGATTCTTTTGGATATTTTAATCTGAGTGCCGGGGTAGAACCTTTCAGGAGGCGATGCTATGAAATACTGTTTGATGTGTTTGGTTGCCGGGTTGTTGGCTCTGGGCGCACCTGCCCGGGCAGATGTGGTGGGTGAAGAAGAAGAAAAGGGTGGAGGGGAGGTCAATATAGGTCCCATTCGCGCGGGGCAGTTGGAAGTGACGCCGATTATGTCCGTGCGGTTTTCAGGCAGCAACTTGTTCTATCGCACCGGGGTTCAGGTGGCTTATTCGATTAGCCGCTGGCACCAAATTGGCGGTTCTTTTATTGCGGGCAATAGACAATACGACCGGCGTGCAGGTCTCGATACCACCGTCCGGGATGATCTAACGCAAGTACTGGACAATGCAACGATAGATGCCCGGGGGCGTTATTTGACGGTGGATGATGGGTTTGGATCTTCGGTGTCGGGTTTTTATCGGTTGAATATTCCCATCCAGATTAAAAAGCGCACGTTTCCGTTTGTAGAAGCTTTTGCCGCGCGCGATTTTTGGGGATGGGGCAATGTCAGCGAATTGGGCGGTGGCGCAGGTACGCGCCAGGTGCTGTCAAAACACACGGCTCTGACCGCGATGTATGGGTATTCGGTCTTATTTGCAGGGGAAGATCGCATCAAACGCCATTTCGTGAAGGGTGGCGTGTCGGTGTTTTTTAGATAAAAAGGGTTACCGCGGAAAAGATACTGCTCCCGGCCTTGAAAGAGGTCGGGAGTTTTTTTTATTCATTGCTCATTGTTTACCAGGGCGTATTTGTATATATTGGGACATCATGTTTGAGACGGATATTCTCGACTATATAAAATGGGAGGAAATACTATACGATGGCTCTTGAGGAGGGAATCGTTGATCGCGATGCACTCGCCGCGCGGGAAGGTGTGACTGCGCGGTCGATCATTGTGGGGTTGGCACTCGCGTTGTTGGTGATTGGGTGGAATACGTATGTCGAGTATATCGCCCACACCGCGCGTATGAATATCACACATTTTCCGATCGCGTTGTTCGCGCCTTATGTGGTGTTGACTCTGGGCAATGCAATCGCGCGTCGATGGCAGGCCCCCTGGACGTTGACGAGTACTGAAGTGTGGGCGATTCTGGCGATGGGATTGGTGGGGGCTGCTGTTCCCGCCTTTGGGTTGACGAGTTATTTTTTGGGCATGATTTCCATTCCCTATTATCTCGCCACGCCAGAGAATCAATGGGGAAGTTATTTTCACCAATATTTGCCCAACTGGTTGATTCCCTCCAATGAAGGCGGGGCTATGCAGTGGCTGTTTGAAGGGATGCCCAGCCGGGATATGCCCATTCCCTGGGGCGTGTGGTTTGTGCCTTTGTTTGGCTGGATGACGTTTATTGCAGCTATTGTGGTGGGGTGTATTTGTCTGGCGGTGATGTTGCGCAAGCAATGGGCAGAGCACGAGCGATTGGCATATCCCATTTTGCATCCGGCAGGCGATCTGGCTGAGGCAGAGCACAGAGTACCCCTATTGAAGAATAAGTTCTTCCTGTTTGGCGCGGCCATTCCTTTTCTCATCCTGTCCTGGAATATCATCAGTTATTTTTCGCCCGGATTTCCGGTTATCAGCCTGGGACCGGGGTGGATGCCCATGGGGGTGTATTTTCCGCGCATTCACGTGCGGTTTAATTTTTATACTGTGGGCTTTGCCTATTTTGCCAACCTGGATGTGCTGTTTTCCATCTGGGTATTTTATTTGTTTTACTGTGTTCAAGCTATGTTTTACAGGCGCGTGGGAATTAACCTGAGCAATAAAGGCAGTGCTGCAGATGCGACGACCTCGCTACAAGCAGGGGGCGCGTTTGTGGCGATGGTTTTATTCGGTTTGTGGATGGCGCGGTTCCACATTCGCGATGTATTTGTCAAAGCGTTTCGCGGAGGGCGGCAGATCGATGATTCAGATGAGATGCTTTCATATCGCGCGTGTGCGTTTGGCCTGATATTTAGTCTGATTTTTCTGATTTTCTGGTTCCAGGCTGTGGGCATTAGCTGGGCTGTTGCAATTGCTCTTACGCTGGGTATTTTTATTACTTATCTGGGCACGGCACGGGTGATTGCCGAGACCGGTGTGGTTTATTTTAGCATGCCGATGACGCCCAATGGTCTCTTGCCTTTTATTTTTGGACCCAAATCATTTGATGCTTCAACGCTGACGGCATTGCGCCTGGTCGATTCGGTGCGCTCACAGAGCAAAGCGATGTTTATGCCCCCGCTCGTGCATGCGGCGCGCATTGCGGATATGGCGGGAAGAAATAAGAAGTTGCTGGTCGTGGGCATTGGACTGACGCTCGTGATTGGTATTGGCGCTGCAATTGCCTATTCGCTTTATCTGGGTTATTTGCATGGGGCTTATAATTTCAACGATTTTCCATTCACGCGTTATCCGCCGAGAACCTACGATGGGCTGGTCACAGCCCTGAAAGGCGAAGAAAAATGGGAGAGTGAGCGCCCCCTGTTTTTGCTGTTGGGCGTTGGCATTTTTGCCGCGGTGAGTCTGATGCGCTACCGCTTTACCTGGTGGCCCCTCGCGCCCATTGGCATGGTTGTGCCGCTGACGCATGCCGTTCATTCCGTTTTTTCCGTTTTTATGGCGTGGGGCATCAAATCGATCATTTTACGCATAGGTGGTGTGGATCTCTATCGGCGTTTGCGTCCCTTCTTTTTGGGGCTGCTCGTAGGCCATGCCCTGGGCGTGCTTCTGTCGTTTTTTGTCGATCAGATATGGTTTCCCGGTCAGGGCCATCACACGCATTCGTGGTGAGAAAGTGAATACCTATTTTCAAGTATCTGTGGTGATCCCGCGGGCAAGGGTTGAAATTGTGTCTGCCCAGTTGTTTGAACTGGGGTGTTGTGGTGTGGTAGAGGAAGACATAAGCGATGAGGTTCGGCTGACTGCGTATTTTGGGGCGGAGCAAAATGAGGCAGAGATACGACAGGCTCTTATGCCCGTTAAATGCCGCTTTGAACAGGTGCCCGATAAGGATTGGACACTATCGTGGCGTTCTTTTTTTCGGCCTGTTTATCCCTCCCCTCGCATGGCAATTTGCCCGCCGTGGGACAGGGTGCCCAATCCCCCGGGCGGTTTTACAATCGCGATTGATCCCCAAATGGCATTTGGTACCGGGCATCATGAGACAACGCGCCTGGCGCTTTTGGGTTTGGAGAAGAAGATAACTTCAGGGGATCGGGTGCTGGATGTCGGGACGGGATCGGGGATTTTGAGCATTGCGGCTGTGAAGCTGAGGGCGTCTGAAGTAGTGGCTGTGGATATCGAGGCGGATGCGATTGAGAATGCCCGGGCCAACTGTGTTTTGAATGGCGTGGATGCACAGGTGGTTTTAGGGCAGTATTCGGTCGATAGGGTATCGGACATTTTTGATGTGGTGGTTGCCAATATCATCAGTAGTATTTTATTGCCTATGGTTCCGGAATTGGCAAAGCGACTCCAATCCGGAGGCTACGCGATTTTGGGGGGTATTTTGGACCGCGAGCGCGAGGCACTTTGTGCTGCGCTGGACAGGACCGATCTGGTGATTGATGAGATGATAGAAGATGGCGAATGGTTGTGTGCGATTGCGCGCAAATCCCGATAGGATAAACTGTGGACCAAACTGTTAAGGATCGCATCTACGCTTTTTTAGAGCAGCGCGATACGGGTGTACACGCAGAGGTGCTGGCTTCTGAGGCACTGGGGTTACACGGCGCACGCGGTCCTATAGCCGATAAAGTGGTGCGCGCAGCTATTGATGATGATTCCCGGTTTGCATGTGACCGCGGTGGCCTGTGGTATTTAAGACCTCCGGGACAGGGTAAGACCCTGCAGGAGGTTTCTTTTTTTTGTTTGGGAGTGGTCGCATCTGCGGATGCTGAGGTTTATGAACTTGCAGGGCGCAAGGTGCAGATGGGAGGACGTGAGACGCTGTTTCCCACAGTCCGGATTCGGATGGATGAGCGGGAGGAAAGTTTGGATTCTTATGCCGAGGGAATGAGAGATGCGATTCCTGTGGGATTTCAGTGGTCCAGGATGCGGAGAGATTTGAATAGGCTGAGTCGTCTGATGATGGGCAGAGAGATTGTGGATTCCGGGATTTGTCTGTTTCGTTTGGGGCGGCATTTTTGTCCCGATGTGAGGTTGCATTCTGTCGAGGATCTGGCTTCTGCTATGGGGCTGTCTTTTGTGTCGGATCTCGGGGCTGAAGGAGAGGCGAGTTTGCAGGCCGATATTTTGTTGGATCTTTTGGAACGGTGTGAAGAGGAGGATCTCAATACTATTGAGGCAGTGACTGCCGCGCTGTACCCGGATCCCGTTCCAATACATTTTGATGCGTATGCTTTTGATGAGGTATTTTTGAGCGCGTTGCCCGAGTTGCCGGGGGTTTATATTATGCGGGATCGCGAGGGCGGCGTGATTTATGTGGGCAAGGCGGTGAATTTGCGGAGGCGCGTGGGCAGTTATTTTGCCAGAAGGTCGGAGCGACCGAAAAAGACGCAGCAGATTTTGGATCGGATATGGTCCATGGAGGTCGAGACGGTGGGGTCTGAGCTTGAGGCCCTTTTGCTCGAGTCGAAACTGATCGCGCTGTGCCAGCCAGAGTTTAATACGCAATTCGATGTACACAAGCGCGATGCGGAATTGGGTACGCTCAAAAATGTGGTGCTGGTTTTGCCATCGGCTGAGTTGGAATGCGTTGAGTTGTTCTGTGTTGTGGATAGCACGTCTTTTGCCCAGGTGCGTGCGCGCAAAGATCTATGCGATTGGGAGGCGGTGGAACAGGCGCTGCACGAGTTCTACTTTTTAGGGGAATCGGAATCAGACCTCGAAACAGGTGCTCCTTTTGAAATTTTGAAAAGCTGGATGGTCGCAAAACGCGATGCGATAAATTGGGTGGATATGGATCGCTCGGGTAGTCCGGAAAATGCGTTGCGGATTGTGGGAGAATACGTACAGCAATGCGAAGATGAGGATTGGGAGAAAATTTCCTGGCGGGTGTAGCGGCTTATCCGCCTTAGTAATTTTTTAGATGGAATTATGGATTTACAATTTGTACAAAACTTGTTCCGTGGTGGGGCTCACAGGATAGGGATAGCGACGATATTGTTCTTTGTATTTTCGAGTCTTGCCCATAGCAAAACGCAAGACGAACTGCTCGCCGAGAAATTTTCTCCCATTTTGATTTTGGCAGAAGAACCAGAGAACCCAGGTCGCAGAGTAATATTTCCCGAACCCGTAGAAATCATGGGCGCGAAATCCGCTGCTAACCTCTGGTTTTCAGTAAAAGTCTATGGCCGAACAACGGAAGGGAAATACGGTCAAGGGGATATCGGAAATTACAAATATTCAGATATAATAAAAGCGTTTCCCAAGTTCAATTCGCTTCCCAAAGTCGATTTTTCAAAAAATGAATTTGCTTTTTTACCCAAAGAGTTCATTTATCGAGATACGATATTGTTAGACGTCTTAAAAGTGTTAGAAACCCGTTCTGTCCAGGCAGGTCCTGTACAGGTAGCAATCCAAATAGATCCCATAGAGGAAGGTTCTGCAAAGATAAGTTCTATAGAGATAGCAGAAATAGCACAGGTAGATTCGGCTCTTTTTTTCGATCCACATTTTGACTATCCCGGCAATAAGGAAAAAGGCGATGACGAGGAAAACTGGTATCACTATTATGAAAGTACTACTCACCCTCGCGCTGGAATGCATTTTAAGAATACTGCATACGCGCATATTTTTCAGATTGAGAGCAGCGTTCCCGCATATCATGACAAATTTACAATACGGTATTATTACTTTTATCCTTTTAATGATTGGAAAAACAACCACGAAGGGGATTGGCCGTTCATTGACGTCATTATAACAGACCGCGATACCGCTAAGGCAGAGCTTTTTGGCGTGAACTATTCGTTTCACGGTGACGGGTTAAGTTATATAAAAAAGGGCGGCAGAAAATTCAATCCCCAGAAAGAATTTGCACCCGCAGAAGGTGGCACGCATCCCGTGGTCTATATCGGGGCGGGGTCTCATGGCAGTTTTCCAACCGGTGGTGATTATCCCCGACGAATATGGTTCATTGATCTTACGGAACATCTGACGCACCAGGGGATTGTCTTGAGTACCGAGATTGATGAAAACACAAATCCCGATCTCGCACAATATTATGATTTGGTGCTTTTGCCCACGCCCGATAGAGAAGACGCCCATAATATGGGGTTGTCAGCAGACATGAGTTGGTTGGGGGCCGAAGTAAGATGGGGCGAACTCGAAGTGGATTCGCCTTTGGATTGGCTACCGATAACTGCGATTGTCCAAAATAAATCTCCCGAGGGACCGTTTCACAAAAGCAACTGGGATAAATTTGAAACCGGCAGTTATGACAGTAAAAAGATTCCTCATACCGAATTTCACCATTTCCCCATTCTTCAAGCGGTTACCTGGCGAGATACCATTGACCTCATGGGTGATATTGTGGTGTATCCCGGCGAGACCTTGACGATTGAGGCGGGAACGCTGATCCGCGCGTATCCCAATCGAGATATTCACGATATTGCAGATCCTGTGCGAGTCGATATTGTGAACTACGGAACAATAAATGCCGATGCGTCAGGAGGGCAGCAAATCGCATTTGAAGGTCAAATAACTGAGCATTCATCTCAACCGAAAGCCGGCGATTGGTATGGCATCCGCAATTACGGCACATTGACCTTAAAGAATTGTAAAATTCAACATTCTGTGGTCGGTCTAGAGGGAAATGGCATCGAGATACTGGATAATGTGATATTGGTGAACAACACGAAGAATAATACGCCTCTTGTCCAGTGCGATTTTAATGGCGATGGGGCGGTGAATTTTGACGACTTTTTGTTATTTGCTGCGGTTTATGGGAAAAGTTCATCAGACGAAGGCTTTGACGGCCGCATGGACTTGAATGAGGATGGCAATATTGATTTTTCCGATTTCCTCATCTTTGTTAGTTGCTATCCCTGAGACCGATCTGTAGCCTCTACTTTCCCAAAGACTTTAGACCGTGTCCCGTGAGGGGGGCGACGACGATTTCGTTTCTTTGAGATGGGTATTTCACAAATGCTGCAATGGCTGTGGCCGAAGTGGGTTCGATGTAAAAGCCCATTTCGGCCATTATTTTTTGGGCGTTTCGCGTTTCGTCGTCGTCAACGGTCAGGATGTCGCCCCCTGTTTTATCAATGCACTGGACGATCTGCGCTGCACGGGCGGGTTCTGCAATGGCGATGCCTTCGGCGATGGTCGCTGAGGGTTCGTCTGTCCAGGTGGGCATAAGCGGGGCGCAATGGGCGGATTGCACGGCGATGAGTTTGGGTATGTGAGTGATCAAATTCTGTTTGAGAAGGTCCGTGAATCCGATGTAAGCCCCAATCAGCAGCGTTCCATTTCCCGTTGGTATGATGAGTGTGTCTGGCGCGTTGAAATTGCGTTGTTCCCAGATTTCATAGGCAAATGTTTTGGTGCCGTGAAAGAAAAAGGGATTCCAGACATGGCTTGCATAAAAGTGTTGTTGCGCCGCGTCTTGAACTGCATGCGCCGTGTCTTCTCGCGATCCTGGGATTTTGTACAGGTTTGCGCCATAGCTCTGGATTTGCGCGAGTTTTGCCGCTGATGTGCTGTCGGGAACGTAGATGTCGCAGGCAATTTCCGCACGCGCTGCATAAGCGGCGACAGCTGCGCCCGCATTGCCCGACGAATCTTCGACCATGTGGTGAACGCCAAGTGCTTTTGCATGGCTGATCAAAACGGTTGCGCCGCGGTCTTTGTACGATCCGGAAGGAAACAGGTGGTCCTGTTTGACGAGGAGGGATTTGCCGGCGATGGTTACGGGTGTTAGCGGGGTGAATCCTTCATCAAGGGTGACGATAAGGGCGTCGTCTTCAATGGGAATGGCTTCCCGGTAGCGCCAGAGGGTGGGCGGTCGGTGGGGAAGCGCGTCAACGAAGAGCGCGGCCTCAAAGTGGAGGTCAAAGAGGCCACCGCAGGTGCAGCGCCACTGCAAGGTGTTGGCGCTACAGGTCTTTTCACAGATTTGACATAGCAGGTGTGTCATACTATCCGTCTATTTCTCGTGGCGGTTGTACGCCATCGTCCAGTGGAAATATGGGGCGTTGGCATTCGGTAAAGGGCAGGGATTTTAAGTTGGCACTGGTGGAGCCGGGTGCGTCAACAGGCACGATTCGGGCGGCTATTTCTTCGAAGTGAACCCGAAAGCCGTTGGGCGATTTGCACACGACGAGATCAAAATCTCGCGGGTCGAGGCCGCGCGCTTCAAAGACTTTGCGGTCCATGATGCTTACCGGGCGCGTGGTCGCCATAATGCTGTAAGTCCCGGCCTGGAGGACAGCCGTGTTGCCCGCATGTCCGGATGTGCCCGTGCCTGTGATATATGCCCCATCGGTGAGCAGTTGGACATAGACTTCGCATTCGAGGGGGGAAAAACGCGTTTTGTCAATGGCGCCGCCAATGGGAATGGTTATGGTGGCGCCCACACCTGCGCTAAAGGCCGCTTCAACGGCGTGGGGATCGACAATGGGCAGGAGTGCGCGGCCCTGGTAATTGTGTTCAAACAGGCCCTTGAGAATGGCGTTGCTATCGCCTGATGCACCCGAAGATGTGGCATCGGCAGCGTCGGAAAAGACGGTGAGGCCCTGAGTTTCTTCAGATAGGCGAATGGCGTCTGGAATCGCCGTGAGTGGTGCGGTGAAATGGTCGCGATTGTCCCACATGTATTGGGCGATGCGTTTGGCTTCGCGTTGTGCGCGTTCGGGATCGTTGTCGGTAAAGACAATGACATTGGAGCGCAAGTCGGGTACATCGGTGAAGGGGTTGCCGATATAGACACCGCTACCCAGGCCTCCTTCGGAATTTTCTATGTCCTGGCACCAGCGGATGGCCTGACCAAAACGTCCGGTTTTGGTGATGAGTTCGTCGCCTCGCACGAGCATGGGCAATCGGATATGCGCGCCGGTGGGTTTGACATTGCCATCGAGAAGGGCGAGCAGGTTGCGTGCGCCTCGTTCTCCGGTTTCGTACATGTCGATGTGTGGATACGTGTGGAAGGGAACCATAATGTCGGATTGCGCGATGAGGCGGTCGGTGATGATGCCGTGGAGGTCAAAGGTGGTGACAATGGGCACATCGCCGAGGATGTTGCGGATTTCGGTGAGGACATGTCCTTCGGGATCGACTTCGGTTTCGCCGGCCATTGCGCCGTGAAAGACCATGAGCATCCCGTCTGCGGGTGCGTTGTTGCGAATGCCTGTGAGCAGTTCGTCCATGAGCCTGTTGAGGTCCGCGTCGGCGACTGGACCGCCGGATACAGATGAGGCTGAATAGACGGGCATCAGGTCGATGTCTTCGCGTTCGGCAAAGATGTCGAGCGCGCCGGCGATTTCGGTATTGCTACCCCGCAGTGCGAGTAATTCATCGCCGAACATCACGTCGAACATATCGTAGGGCGTGCGCGCCGGGTTAAAGCTGGATGTTTCTTGTTTGAAGGCTGCGAGTAGAATTTTCATTTTTTCTCCCGTGCTTTTGCATATTCTCAATAATAATCCTGGATGGATTGCAGTGTTCGCCTCACGGTATAGGGATCAACGCGCTCTGCGCCGGAAAATCCGCGGCTGGCCGACTGCGCGGATTCGAGCCGTTTATAGCGCACTTCCATGGTGAGTGGCGATGAAAATGCAAAGGGTTTTATGGCGTTGCGTTTTGCTACGGCGTTCTGGATCGTTTCATAGATTTCATTTACCACCCGTTTGGGGTGTTTGCTTACCGCACAATTCCATCCCATCCCCTGCTTGGTCGTGACTGTGACAACGCCAGGGAAAAAACACTCGGCTTCCGCGGTTCCCTTATCGTCACTTGAGGCAAAAATGACTGGTACCCCTCGCTCCCCTGCAACGGCCGCGTCTATGGCCATCTCTCCAACTTCCCGTCCGTTGATTTTGATCCATTGATACGTCGCCGAACTGAAGGTATGACACATCACGCCGTCAACTGTATTGTCCATGGCGTGATAACCGACCAGCGCTACGCCATCAAATGATTCATCCATGCCGGGAAATCGATGTTCAAATCCCACGCCGAGCGCGATATCACATCGCTCGTCCAGGAGGTCGTAATTCAGATTTAAGCTCCCGCCGTGGTTATCCCATACAATGACCTGTTCTGCACCGGCTGCAAATAATCCGCGGACAGCAGCATCTGCTTCTCGCGTGGCCTGTAATGTGGCGAACTCTAAATTTCGAGAAGAGTTCAGAGATGCGTTAGGTGATCCCACGCCACAGGCTACGCCTTCGCAATCGACAGCGACGACAAATTTCATTGGTACCTCCTTTTTGTTTCCTGCTTGACAGTTTTTAGAGCTTTGTGTATTTTTTTCTTTTGAGATGAGGGTTATATTTTTTAAAATACTATTTTTCAATAGTTTAGAGCCATCCTAGCTCAGCTGGTAGAGCACCTGATTCGTAATCAGGCGGTCGGCGGTTCGAATCCGCTGGATGGCTCCATAAAGAAAGGGCTTGTGTCGCTTGGATACAAGCCCTTTTTGCTGGCGTAAAATGCGATGTTGTATTTCGCGACTGTGAGGTATTGCCGCACAGTGTGAATTTTTGCTACATTTGTTTTTTGGAATTTTTAGCCAGGAGAATTATTGTAACATGTTAAAAATAATGATGTTATAGTTTTTTGATATCAATTTTAGTCCATCTGGCACAAAAGTTGCAGTTAAGAGGCAGTGTGACACCTGTCTTGAACACGAGCAGATATTTTCCCGAATGATCTGGAACTTTTAGCCAGGGGGACAGTATGAAATACGTTATGATTTTCTTTTTGCTGAGTTTTGCGCTGGGTTGCAATGTGGTTGATCCCGTGTCGATCTCGGGGTCGGTGGAAAAAATTTCGCCCGTGGCATTTGCCAATGCCACTGTGACTATTTTACACGAAGAAGGCTATACGGTAGAAACGGTTGATCCCGTGGCCGGTGTGGTCACGACGGGCTGGCGACATGAGTCGAGTTATGCGAGTCAGACTTTTTTCGATGTTTCGCGGCGCACGCGCATTTCGGTTGTGATGGACTTTTTTACTCATGAGATCAATGTGCAGATGACCAAGCAAAAAAGAAGTGGTGATGATCCCTGGCGCAACAACGGATTATCAGATGCCGATAGAGATCGGTTGCGGTTAATTCTCGTGCGTATTCAAGAGCGCATCCGTTTAATTGCCCAGCACGAAGAGGGGGTTGTTGCCACAAAAAGGAGTATGTGGTGACGCGCTAGCGAATCTACGAATCTACGAATCTACGAATCTACGACGGAGTTTGTAACAACTTTGGGTGGCGGAGCGGGGTTCGTCTATTCGTCTATTCGTCTATTCGTCTATTCGCGCTTTTTGTTGTCGTGCATTCTGCAAGGAAGGATAAATTTGGTGAAATATTTGTTGCTGTTGTCGATGTTGTTGCCGCTATCTGTTCGTGCGGCAACGCTGAGTGGGTTTATTGCGGATCAGAGTAATGGCGAGTCGCTGCCCTATGCGAATGTGATGTTAAAAGGATCAGACAGGCCCATTGTTGCGCTGAGCAATGTGGATGGGTATTACGCCATTCAAGGGGTTCCTGAGGATATCCCCTATGTGTTGACCATCTCTTATATCGGGTATATCAGTTTTCAGGATACGCTGACTTTTCGTGCGGGCGACACAAGGCGGCTCGATGTGCAACTCAAACCCGATCTAATAGTCGTGGAGGAGATCGTGGTGGAGGGCAAGCGGGAGGATGAAGAGCAGCTCATTCAGCCGGGCTTTGTGGAGGTAGAAACGGCAAAAATCCGCGAGTTGCCATCCATTGGCGAGACGGATATTTTGCGTTCACTACACCTTTTGCCCGGTATTCAGGCCGCGTCGGATATCAGTTCGGGGCTTTATATTCGCGGTGGTGGGCCAGATCAGACCTTGATATTATTGGATCAAATGCCGCTTTACAATCCATCGCACGCATTTGGCTTTTTTTCTACTTTTAATCCCGATGCCATTCGGGATATGAGTTTGCACAAAGGGGCTTATCCGGCGAAATACGGCGGTCGTTTGGGGTCGGTGCTCGACGTACACAATAAGGATGGCAATCGCAAGGGATTTGATGCCAGCGGGGGGGTCAGTCTTATTGCTGCGCGTTTGACACTCGAAGGCCCAACCTCAAAAGGGTCGTGGATGGTGTCGGGGCGGCGCACTTATATCGATCCGCTATTGTCTTTCATTCGGAATGAAGACACAGATGTTCCCGCGTATTATTTTTACGACTTAAATGCCAAGCTCAATCAGGATTTTTCGGATAATGACAAAGTGCAGATCAGCGGGTATTTTGGCCGAGATGATCTGAGTTTTGATGTTGACGAGGATTCGTTTTTCGGCATTCGGTGGGGAAATACGGCTTTTCTGGGCAAATGGACGCACGTGTTTTCGCCCGCGCTATTTGGCAATTTTGTGGTGGCGGGCAGTGATTATGCCAGTAAGATAGAACTGAATATTCTCGATACGCCCATTTTGCTTTCCAACAGTATTACCGATTTTACCATCAAAGGCGATGTGGATTGGTTTGCCGCACGCGATCACGCCATCAGCGGCGGTTTTTTGGCTACCCGTTACGATTTTGAATTTTATCAGGAATTTAATCGCTCAAGCCAATTCGACCTGAGTCTGAAGCCCAGTTTGCTATCGGCGTATGTGCAAGATCATTGGCAGCCAGGCTCTGCAACAGATATTCGTCTGGGCCTGCGGAGCAGTTATTTTAGCGCTGGTGATCGCTTTCATGTCGAGCCGCGCTTGTCAATGAGCTACCGCAGGGGCAACTGGCGCTGGAAGGCGGCCGGTGGTTCATTTCACCAGTATTTGCAGTTGGTGACCACCGAGTTGTTTAGCGGCGGTGATTACTGGGTGCCGCTGGATGAGTCGGTGGATCCCGGACGGTCCTGGCAGAGTGTGGCAGGTGTGGAGTGGGAACCTTCCGAACGTTACCAGGCTACGGTGGAAGCCTATTATACCGATATGGCGAATCTGATTGTACTGGACAATCGCATCGCCGCAGATATCGATGCGAAGACCGTGGAGGATACGTTTGTGAGTGGAGGGACCGGATATGCGACCGGTGTCGAAGTCTTTTTGCAGCGTCGCACGGGACGGCTGACGGGATGGATAGGTTATACGCTGGGATGGACGCGGCGCAAATTTGCCGAACTCAATCAGGGCAAGACATTTCCTCCAAAATACGACCGACGTCACGATGTGTCTTTTGTGAGCAATTATCGTCTGGGCAGGTGGTCGTTTGGGGCGAATTATGTCTATGGAACGGGACAGGCATTTACACCTGCATCTGCGCGTTATTCATTGCGTTCGCCCGCAGTGCCCCACCGGCAAACCGAAAGCCTGGTGCTGCCTTCAGACCGCAATAGTGCCCGCTTGTTGCCCTATCAGCGGTTGGATTTAAATGTGAAGATGCGGTTTCGCGCGTTTGGGGTGGATGGAGAATTTTACGTCCAGGTGTTTAACGTATTCAACCGACGCAATGAGTGGTTTGTCATTTTTGATGAGTCTGATCCCGATGTGGTCAAGATGTTGCCTATCGTGCCAACACTGGGGATCAATTTTGATTTTTAAGAGGATTGTGATGAAATATTTCGTTTTGATGGTGGGGTGTCTGATTGCACTGGTGGGGTGTGAAGCCGAGCGCGACCCGTCGAGCCTTTTTGGTCCCGATGCCTCGGGCGTTCTGGTGGTGGATGCGCTGCTGATTGTCGATCAACCCCTACCTCGGGTGTTGGTTAGTGAGACGGTAAACGCAAACGTGAGGTATTCTGAACGCTGGGCAGGTGTGGGTGATGCCGAGGTCGTGATCACTCAGGGGGGACAGACATTTTTGTACAGCCTGGGTTCCTCCTCTGGGTCTTATATGCCTCCGCCCAATGCCCCGCTCGTTGTGCCAAATACAACTTATCATTTGCGCGTGCAATCACGGGGTAGGGAAGCTACAGCGCAGACGATTACACCGGGCAGATTGGATATTCGAGAGGCGACATTATTAGATGATGAGACACTCGAGGTCATTCGGTCATTGAAGAGATATGAAGATGGCAATGTGGAGGAGAATCGCGTTGTCTATCAAGATGGCCTTCTGGAAATGCGATTTGATCCGCTTCCCGTCAGTGGCTACCATATTGCAATAGAAAATCTGGATCCAGAGTCGGATTTTGTGATTTATTCCGATCTGATTGATGATGAAGATGAGCAGGCGGAGTTTGAACGATACGGCAGTTCTCCGGCATTTGAGGCCGCAGATGGCATCGTGCGGTTTCCCTGGTTTGCCGTGGCTTATGCCGGGCCTCATGTCATTCGCATTTATGCGGTTGACAAAAACTGGTTTGATTTGATTCGCTCTGTACCCGAGTTTTTTCAAGATGATGATGGGAATGCGTTTCAGCTTGGCGGTCTGGCGGGCGACAATTTTGAGCGTCCACTGTTTAACGTTGATGGGGGCATAGGGATTTTTGGGTCGGCGTCTGCGGATTCGGTGGGTTTTGTGGTGCTGCCCCGTCCCCCGCAATAAAAGTTTTTGCACAAATACACCCTCGGGGCATCGGTTATAGACCGACGCCCTTTTTCTTTGCTTGACATAAGTATTTATAGTGTTATGATTTATCTATCCAGCAATTTTTAGGAGGATAAAAATGACACCTGAAGAACAGAAAGCATTTTTCTACGACCAGGGCTATCTCCTCGTTGAAGATGTGGTGTCGCCAGAGGAGTTGGCCGAGTGTGAAGAAGAGATTCATAAATTGCACGTAATGGCAGCAGATTTGGCAGGCAGGGGCGATAAGCGTTCGGGTAGTTTTCAGCGCGAGCCTTATGCAAGAGACAAAGAGCAAGAAGGCTTGCCCGTGTTGCGTAAGATTGAGCAGACGCGCGATTTTTCCGATGTGTTCAAGAATTTGGCTGCACATTCCAAACTCGTGCCTGTGGTTCAGAATCTGATTGGCTCCGATTTGTTGTTGTTTCGCAGTACGCTTATGCTCAAGCCCGCGTTTCACGGGTCTTCGCATGGTTTTCATCAAGATTCGGCGTATTGGCCAATGGAGCCGCCCGCACTTGTTACGGTGAGCATTGCATTGACAGATGCCAGTTCAGAGAATGGGTGCATTCGAGTGATTCCCGGGAGTCACAAGTGGGGCATGCAGAAATGGGGCGATATTGCGCGGCCTCAAGATGCGAAGTTGACAGATCGAAAAAATTTGGATATCTCACAGGCTATTGAGGTGCCACTCAAGGCGGGAACGGCTCTCCTGTTTCACAGCTTGTGTGTACACGGTTCTGGCCCCAATAATTCACCTCGCCCGAGGCATACGGCACTCTACGCCTATTTTCCTCCTACTGTGCGTTATATGGCGCGAGGAAAGGATTCATCGCGCACATTTCCGGTGATCTCGGGATTAGAGGGCCGGAAAGAAGTGAAGATGGTGGCTGAACCAGCGGCTTAATAAAAAAATATTACTTACTATAAACCGGGAGGTTCTGCGCGATGTCAAAAGAGAAAATTCGCCTCGGTTTGATCGGATGTGGTGGCAATATGCAGCGGGCGCATTTGCCCCGTTTGAAAGCAGATGGTGGCGTGGAGATTATCGGCGTGGCCGATCCAGACGAGAGCCAGGCCGAAGCATTGATGGCAGAGTGGGGCAGTGAGGTATCTTTTTATGAAGATTATCGCCAACTCGTGCGGAATGAGGCTCTCGATGCCATGCTGATCAGTTCGCCCCATGCACTGCATTATGAACACGCCCGTTTGTCTTTGCAAAAAGGCTTGCACGTTCTGGTTGAGAAGCCCCTCACGATTGCGTCTCGGCAGACCAAGTCTCTGATCAATTTGTCGGATAAATTGAAATTGTATCTGGTTGTGGCTTACCAGCGCAATTATATGGCTCCCCATGTTTATGCGCGTGAGTTGATTCGGCAGGGTGAACTCGGAGATTTGCGTGGCGTGGTGGCTTATGTGACGCAAAATTGGGGAAGTATCCGCGGCTGGCGTTTGGATCCCGAACTGTCGGGGGGCGGTATGTTTATGGATACGGGTAGCCATCTCGTCGCCTCTGTGTTGTGGATTACGGGATTGGAGCCTGTGGAGGTCTCGGCTTTTGCGGAGAATGCTGGAAAAGCCGTGGATACCAATATGGTGGTCAATGTGCGTTTCAAAGGTGGCGGGGCAGGTACGCTGAATACATTTGGCAATGCGGCGCATCACGATGAACGGATCGCCATTCACGGGAGCAAGGGCTGTCTGGTATTCCATTTACACCAGTGGCGGGTGCAGTCGGTTTTGCTGAATGACAAACCA
This sequence comes from Candidatus Latescibacterota bacterium, assembly GCA_022821275.1. Taxonomy (GTDB): domain Bacteria; phylum Latescibacterota; class UBA2968; order UBA2968; family UBA2968; genus VXRD01. The sequence goes on from JAJEDY010000024.1 coordinate 22,315, forward strand.
ATCGAAATTCCATCGCATATTCAGGAGATGACTCCCGATCAGGCATTTTTTGATCTGATTCGCAATGATGGCGTGGGGTATTCGCCGCCGGATTTTGCTTTGCAGGTCGCCCGTTTGTCCGAGGCTGCTTATCGCTCGGCTTCTGCAAAAAAGGCCGTGAAGGTGTCGCGGTAATGCGCCGTGAGCCGCCTTCTGTGGTCGCTATCGGGGCCGTGTTGTGGGATGTGTTTCCCGATGGCGAGCGATTGGGGGGGGCGCCGGCAAATTTTGCCGTACACGCGGCTGCTTTGGGCGCGCGTTCTACTATGGTGAGTTGTGTGGGAGACGATGCGCGAGGTAAGGCAGCACTTGAGATTTTGGGCGGAAGAGACGTGGCGATAGATGCCGTACAAGTTCAGACCCATCGACCAACGGGTAGCGTGAATGTGACCTTTGTAGATGGGCAACCGGCTTATGAAATAGTCGAAGGCGTGGCGTGGGATGCGATTACCTGGTGCTCAGAACTGGCACTGATAGCGCAATCTGCTCACGCCTTGTGTTTTGGTACACTGGAGCAACGCGAGGCGCAAAGCTGTCGGGCAATTAGAAATTTTTTGGATGCGGCGTCGCCGGATTGCCTGCGCGTGTTTGATATCAATTTTCGACAGCACTATCACACTGATGAGATTGTGCGGGAATCTATAGCACGCGCTGATGTGTTGAAGTTAAATGATGAGGAAGTCGTTCTACTGCGGGATTATGTGGGTGGAGAAGAAGATGTGGATGTTTTTTTGACAGGTATTCTCGCGCGGTTTGACCTTCAATGTGTGATTTTGACGCTTGGAGAGCAGGGATGTCGGGTTGTGAGTGAAGGTGAGATTTGTCAGGCGGTGGGGAAAAGACAGGAGGTCGTGAATACGGTGGGTGCTGGCGATGCTTTTACGGCGGCATTTGTCATGCATTTGCTCGATAGCGCACCGATGCAGATATGCGCCGAACAGGCCAATGCCGTTGGCGGTTTTGTTACGACCCAGGATGGTGGAATGCCGCCGTTGCCCGCGCATTTTCGGGTTTTTTAGCGGTCAAATCACAAATATCCCAACGATCTGAGCCGATCTTCGAGTGCTTTTTTTTCTTCTTCTGTATAGACCTCGTCGTCCGTGTGTGGAGGTTGTGCGTCTGATGGTGCGGGCGTTGAAGGCGCGTTGACGATTGCCTGGCCTTGCATGTCGGTGGGTATGGGGATATCCATGAGACCGAGGATAGTCGGTGCGATGTCGCGTATTTCCAGATTGTATCTTTCGCCGGTGTGCGCGCCGTCTTTGAGGATAAAGATACCGTGTTGGGCGTGATTGGCATCGTCTGGTCCGGTGTCGTTTTCAAGGGTGAAGATGGCGCGATGGCCTATTGTGCCAATAGAACGCCAGTGCAGGTCGCCAAAATAGACGATGAGGTCGGGGGGGATATTGTTGATGGTGCTGTAAATATCTTCTGGTTTGAAGACTTGCGTAGGCAAGGGATTGCCCTTGTCGTCGGGAATTTCTACAATTTTTTTGGAGATTTCGTCACGCAGGGCATTGTATTGTTCGGGTGGCACAATGCCTTTTGGTTCGCGCCCGGCAACGTTGAGAAAGATGCGCGCGTAATAGCCGCCCGCCCCCCAGGCTGTGGTTTTAGTCCAGTCGATTTCGAGATCCTCATAAGCCATAGGCTTTTGGGGATATTTTTTTAGTGTCAAATACCCCTCGCGGACCAGCCATTCGTTGATGCAGATGCCGCCGTCTATGCGCTTGGCGCCGTGGTCTGAGACGAGGAGAATGGCTGTGTCTTTACCCGCCAGATCAATTAGAGATGCGATTTCCCTATCGAGATACCGGTAATAGTCGCGGATGGCGTTCACATATTCGGAATTGGGATCGTGTTTTCGGTGGGTTTGATCCAGGAATCGCCAGAATCCGTGGTGGATGCGGTCTGTGCCCATTTCCACATGCATGCAAAAATCCCATTCGCGGGTTTGCATGAGATGTCGGGTTACGCGAAATCGCTTTTCGGTCATGGCGTAAATTTCGCGGAGCAAGCGCTTTTTGTCATCTGTGCGAAAATCGGGTACATCGATGATATAGCCATCGGATACGCGTTCGATCTCTGCTTTTAGACTGCCGGGATAGGTATAGGGACTGGTGTTGCTCGGTGTGAGAAAAGAGGCGATCAGGCAGCCATTGACTGGCTGGGGAGGATAGGTTTGGGGCACGCCAACGAGGATTACTTTTTTGCCCGAGGCAGATATGATGTCCCAAACTGTATCGTCGTGCACGAGCGTAGAGTTGGCAATAGACAGACGGTTGTAGGAGTAATCGGCGCGGTTGCGAAGTCCGTAAAATCCCAGCGCGCCGGGGTCTTTGCCCGTTACCATGCTCATCCAGGCGGGAATGGTGATGGGCGGGATGGTGCTTTTGAGATTGCCGTAAATCCCGGTCTGGATCAGGTTATTGATGGTGGGCAGGTCATCTCGAAACCGCTGAAAGATCAGTTCGGGCGACGCACAATCCAGACCTATGACGAGTACTTTTCGAATAGATGACATGGTATTTCCTCAGCGTGCAGGGCACCTTTCCAGTCCCCAGCCCCCTCTTATCGATACACAATCAACTTATCTTTAATCCGCGCCTGCGATTCGCCGTTTTCCGCTGTCAAGGTGTACAGATACGTGTTGTTGCTCAGCACCTGGCCGTCGGCGTCTCGCCCATCCCAAAAGATCTGGTTGTATCCCGCGCGTGCAAATGGCTCTTCAATTATCTGTATGAGCCGTCCGGCAAGGGTGTAAATCCGCACGGTGACTTCTGAAGGACGCGATAAGATGAATGTAAAATGTCCTGCATCGGATACGGGATTGGGTGCGACCAGCGCATTTTCTATCGCCAATATTGAAGAGACCTGGAACGATATTGCCATTTTTGCAGGACCATTTCCCAGCCTGTCAGAAGCTTCGACGTTGAGCGAATAACGACCATCGACAAGTGCGTTTGGTGTATAGATAAATGACAGTGTTGTGAGGGTAATGGCGCGGTCTTCTATTTTTTCCGATTCATAATGACTCTCCTGTGCCTCATCCGTTCCCGAAAGCGATAGGCGAATGCTGGATAAATCAATACCCGCGGTATCGCGCATGGAAATTCTAAATGTCGGTTGGGAGGGCAAATAATCTTCTGGTCGCACTTCGCCAAGGGCATCCAGTGCCGCGATTTCAATTGTTGGCACATCGCGGTCAGAACTCGGTGCAATCCGCACTGGCTCTGTAAGTGCTACCTCTCGTCCGGGAAAAATCGACTGTCCCTGAAAATTTTCCAAACGAGCAGTCACTATGTGTTGCCCTGCCCATTGCGCGGTTTGCCACGCCAGGCGCAGGGGCACGATCCGGCCGAGGGGGCTATCTTCGGGCACAGCCACGCGCCCTATCAGACGCCCCAGCGCTGGGACGCCGCTATAAAAGGCAACGGATGTGCCCAGAGCGACATCTAATGGACCCCGATTTTGCACATCGAGATGGAGATACACGGGTTGCAATTCCGTTATTTCAAAAGGTTCTGCCCGCAGGTTGCTCAGGCCAATATCCGAAAGTGGCTGATATGTTGTGGTCCAGGTTTGCAGACCGGGGGATGGATTTAGTCCCTCTCCGTACAATTTGATCTGGATTTTTAGTCTCGGAGTGGATGAACCTATACCGCTCAAATCGATTGTTCCAGGAGGCAAATTTTGCCATTGTGATAATGGGGCAAAAGTATTGTTATCGATCTCGCCGAGTAGATTCACTTCGGCTTTGCCCGTGCCCGACAGTGTTGTCGTTACTGTATGCCACGCACCCGCAGGTCCAACTGGTTCAGATGTTAAGGTGCCAAATTCGGGCAAGCGCTGCCCCGGGTATCGATATACCATGCCCCCTTCCAATTGTCCCAACCACACCACGTTGTTCACCCAATCAAATTGTCCGCCCAAAATATCTGTCTGTGCCTGATCGCTTTCAAATTCTTCGACGAATGCCCCGGTTTGTGCATCTACCACGCGCACGCGATGCGTCAATCCCGTGCCATATTCGATTAAGTAGATAAACTGCCCATCGGCAATTGCGCCATCTGTTAATAGATATCCAAATCCCGTTTCTGTTGGCTGTACAGTAAATTGTCGCACGATGCGCCAGGCATTGGCAGGGTCAAATACGCGTACGGTCCACCCGCTGCGCTTTATGCCATTGATCCCTGCAGACACGTTGTAGATAAACTCGCCATCAGAGGTAATTAAAGCATGGTCATCAAATGGCAATCCGCGGGACAAATCCAGCAAGCGGTCGGGTACTTCAACGGTATCGATTCGTCCAGTGACGGGAGAAATCCGTAGCAGAGAACGTGCGGTGCGGTGTTCAGAATAAATAAATCCATCGCTGTGAAATGTCGCAGAAATGCTCTGGATAGGTGTTTCGGTCACGATACCGTAATTTTGTCCCGCTACTGTGCCATTGAATCCCGTGCCAATGCGCGCGAACAAATCGCTGCCGGGATACAAGTCTCGCGGCGTATAGAATCGCTTCACATACAAGTACGTGCCGTCTGTACACAAAACGGCTGTGCCCGCCACCCCTTCGCTCAAAAAAGAAGTCTCGGCAGCATTAAATCGGATCGGAGGTGGCGACATGGTGCGTCCAACAGAGCCATCATCAGATAACACGACATTTTCGCCTGTGCCGCGCGATAATGCAATAGTACCGTCTTGCTGCCACACCACCTGCCGTTCGGGTACAGAGGATGTCACCACAAAATGTCGCACATCGGACCAGGGTCCCGTTGTCTGTCCATCGGATAATCGGGCGCGCCAAAAATAAGCCCCTTCTCGCAAACCCGTTGGTCGCCATAAAATGATGCCTTCGGTGGCGGCTATATTGCCCGATCGGAGGGTTGCGGTATCTCGAAAATCACCAGACGCACTCAGTTCAAATTCGCCTGTTATATGGAACTGGTCTTCTCCAGAACGCACGCCCAATACTGTTTCGACATTCGCGACGGTTTGACTCGGCAATGGCAAGAACGGCACTGCCGATAACGCACCTAATACATCGACTTCTACAGAAGTCCGATTATTTGTTTCATCTTCTTCTACAATCGCATTGGCGGGATCGGCTATCGCTTCTAAAATATGGCGTCCAGCGCGGTTTTTGAGACGCCAGAGCACTGTCACACTATCGCGTATTCCAAAAGGCGGTAAAGCCGCCATGAATAGGGTATCGACCTCGGCGGAATCCAGGTTGCGATCAATCAGGACGATATCTACGCTGCGAGTAGGCAAAATACCCCAGTTTTCCACATTCAGTGTTACCCGGACCGAGTCTCCTGTGGTCAGTTCACCCTGTTGGTCTAATTGCAGCGCCGCGTCGTCAAGTACAAAATCCGGATTTTGCGGCACTGCGATTTGTTGTGCGGGATCGCCGATCAAATTCATTCCCACCAGTCCCAGTTCACTCGAAGGAAGAACCGCGAGTTCGGTCATTTTGCCCAGTGCGAGACTCTGACCGAAAGCCAGGACGCCATTTTCAAATGTGTGTCGGAATAGCGCGGTGTTGAGCTGGTTGTTGATGCGGATAAAAGAGAGGGAAGACGCGGAGATATACGCTATTGCACCGCCATCGGGTTTGTTGGTCATTTCTTCGGCCAGGCTAATGATGCGCGGATCCCAGTACAAACCATTTAGACACGACATCCCGATAAACAGGGGCAGGCGTTCAGCATTTTGAATTTGGCTCATGTAATTGAATGCGCCTTGCTGAAATGTTCCGGCAAAAAATTTAGACATTGATGAGGCACTGCCATGTCCCATAAAATTTACAATGAGACGCCCCTCATTGATCTGTCGAATAACTTCGCGGGATGAGGCATTGGGTTCGGGCGGCGTATCTGCATCGTGATATAGCTTGAAATTCTCCAGTCCGATCGCGTGCGTAATTGATGCCAGTGTATCGCTGGGTGCTGTAAATTTAGCTGGGTCCTGTGCATCCCAATTTGCCATTAGCGCGATGCGGTTGCGCCATTGTGCTGGCGGTGTTTCGTCATAAGCGATCACTTTTTGCACAACTGTATTGGCCTGCGATGTGCGGCGTATGGAAAATCGCCCTACAACTACGTCCATAAATAAATCATCATCCACCCGCCCAAAAAACTCATCGGTAAATGCCAGACCGCGGTTGGGAGATTGAAAGGGCATGCTCGGTACGAGGTTGTGACGCGCAACCCAGGTTTGTTCAAATAAATCGCGATAATCGAAGCTGAATTCTCCGAACAATAATACGTACACAGGGCGTTGCGCCCAGGTGTGAAATCCGTATTGTACAAAACGGCGAATGGCCTCGGCATCGACTTGTCCAAAGGAGAACTCGTCATATATATCGGCTACATCGACTGTTAGGGTCGATAATCCCTGGCTTTGTCGATGTGTGGCTAAACGCTCGGCGGCATCCATAAAATCTGCACCCGAAATAATTATGTATTTCGCGCCGGAGAATCCGCGCAGGTCATAAGGTGCATCGCGTTCTGCGCGTTCGGGTGTTTTTATCGCTGTTTCATCTACCGCGACAAAATTGCCACTTTCGGCGATCTCAAACCTGATTCCTTCGTCATCTTGTACCGTGCCGATGATCGTGTTCTTGTCCAAATTCAAGACTCTAATCCGTTCGTGTTCAAGATTGGCAATTGAGATCGCGCGTGGGGAAAGCACAATGCCGGGATTAAATTGCAGCATACCATCTATGGCTTCAAAGCGCCGCGGATAGGTAATCTCCACCCAGTTGAAATACACATGGTCAACGTAGGGAATCGGTTCAAGTGGAAACGAGGGTTCGCCGGGGGTTCGCAATACCACATATGTGGTATCTGATAATGCCGATACAGGCACTGTGCCCGTCGCGATATGGGCGTCCTGTCCATCCCAGCGATCTTCTGAAATGAGCGGGCCATCCTGAATTTGTACGACAGCGTAGTGATCGGGGTTTATGTTCTGGTTCAGGGTTAAGGAATGCATGCCCAGACGAATTTGTGCGTTGCCACTTGCACCGCGTGCCAGCCCCGGCAAGGGCACGGGCATGACGACGTCTGTGGGCATATCGCCTGGACGCGATGGAGAGGCGGTGCGTTGCCAGAACCAGTGGTCGCGATTGGCATTTCGCGCATGTCCCAGAGCTTCATAGACCGAATCGATTTCAACGTGTTTGCGCGACAAAAAATGCGTCAAAATCTCATTGGTAGATGTGTCCTCAGCGTGTGTATATCGCGTGCCTGGTTCTCGCCCCATGCGCAGGAAATAGACGCGCTCTGTGCCGTACTCACTTTCAAAATCTCGATCTGGCGCGCGCCGAAATGCGCCCCAAAATAGCACGCCATCGCCCGTATCTAATACGCCGTCTCCTCCATCTTCAATGAGTAGTGGGATTTCTTCTCCGTCTAAAAATACCTGCAATCGATCCAGATCTCCCGGTGCCAATACAATGCCGGATTCGGAAAACCAGCGCGCATCCAATCGGTAGAGGCCGTCTTCAAAAATTCTGATCTTGTAATACGTGGCCGTGGGATCGTACCAATCCTGTACGCGCTTTGTCGCGCGAATGCGCCGTCCACGCCAGAAGCGCGCCTGTTCGGGATTGAGCAGTCCCTTTTGATAGATGGGGTCAAAATCGTCTGTATCTCTCAAAAGCCGAATAGGCGGGCGCGTTTCATCCGAGACGAATAATACGCGCACGCGCAACTGCCTCGCAATTCGAAGTCTGCGCTGAACAGGATTGTATTGAACTGGACGCAGAGACAGAATCGCGACTTGTTGATCGCGCAAGATACCCGTGTGCGCCACAACGGCTTCTGCTCCGGGATAAAACCCCGGCGTGTCGTAAATTGTCTCGTCTTTCAGATAGGCCGATCTCGAAAACGGATGTTGTTCAGACCCCAATAACTGCGTTTGTGGCACGGGCATTAGATTCAGTCCGTCGATTTCCTCATAGTTTGCATCGAGCACTTGAACGACCGCACGAGAGCCATAAGGCATGCCCAGTGTTGCACCGCGCACGGGTACAGCAGGTGCCCCCGGCTGGTGCAACCACATCCATCCCGGTATGTCTATGCGATCATAAGGCGATTCTGAGGTGACAGATAGATCGGATATATTTACTAAAATTTCCACCCAGTTTTCACCCGTTGCCACCACGCGCACGTTTCCCGCGTGTGTGATGTTCGTCGCGATTAGTAAAGTGATTGCGGGAATCAAATGCGAGAAAGTTTTCATGAGTGTACCTTTTTTACGGCCACAATTTCTCAAATTTACCCTTGTTATAAATTACCACGCGATCCCCCGGTTGCATATTCAACGCGATTGAGAGAGAATCGGTTGCGTGTACCGCCATACGCCCCCACATCTGGTTAATGGCGAAAGGCGGTGTTTGTCCCCGTCCCTCGCTGTGAAACGAAAAGAAGCCACCTTTTTCGATCGCCAGATCAAACCCCGTATTTGTCCTGTGAATGCGATACGCAAAATCACCTGTCAGCCAGACGTGATTCACCATTGCAATTTCGGCTTGTAACGGTTGGGGGGAGCGCATAGCAAGTGCATTTTTGAGTGCATAAGCAAATAGCGGTTTGCCGCTGAATGCACCAGAGGGGGTCCAGGCCGAGGGCACGTTGCAGACGAATAACATGCCGGTGGTTGCCCGCGCATGGGGCATCAAATTGGCAATCGCATTTTCGCTCATTTGCGAAGTCTCGCGCCAGAAAAAGCCCTCGCGTCCTATCGCTATTCCGTAATATAGAATTAGAACGCCAAAGAGATAATAGAGAATGGGTCGTTTTTTAGTTAGCCAGATCGTAGAGATCCCCAGACAAAAGAAGGCGGAGGGCAAATACAAATACCAGTTGTGCAAATGTCCCAATGCCGGGGCGAGGCTCGCGCCGAGGAGGAAGATCAGGAGCAAGGCAAATGGGCGGTCTTTGTGCCAGATGCCGCGACTATGTTGTAAGATCAAAATCCCGGCACTTACGATCACCAATGCAATGCCCAACCACCAGATATCACTCATTCCAAATTTTGCCACAGCTTTCACGCCGTCGCGTGCCCAATCTATAATTGATGCGCGGGGTGTCCCCCCCAATACGCTGCCCAGCACGAGCCATCGGACGCCAAAATACGCCAGCAATACGATACAGACAACCGCCAATCCTCGCCGCGCCTGTGCTGTTTTCCACGTTTTGCGATATGCGACCAGGGCAGCGAGTGCGATGGGCAGGGAAACGGCCATTTCTTTGGACAAAAAAGCGAGCGCACTACAAGCGGCAAGCCCCAATAGCGCGCCGGTAGAACCGCTCTGCATGTATTTCCAAAATAAAATCAGTGTGCTTAGATAAAACAATGCACACAAGAGATCTGTGCGTCCGACGATCCAGAAAACAGAATCGGTGTGAATGGGTAGCACAAAAAACAGAAGCGCGGCGCCCCAGGCTACTGAAGTGTCTATGGTGAGGCATCGCGCAAATGAAAAAATGAGATACGCGCATCCCGCGTGAATCGCGATATTGTGGATGTGATAAATAGCGGGCGCGTAACCGCCGATTAGATAGTCCAGATAAAACGATAAAACGACCGCCGGGCGATAATATCCACCTTGTCCGACCAGGCCCTCCCATCCCGTTGTCAAAGCAGAGATAATACCTTTGGACGCCAACCTGAGATGACCCCAATCATCATCTAATAACGAGATGCCCGAAGCGATCCATGTTAGTATTGCAAAGGCCGAGACGGCGCATAGTATCAAAAGTGTGAGACCTTTTGACATAAAAAAAATTACCCTGTGCTCTGCATTTGGACGACCACATACCAATCGCGTCCAAAATCGCGAATTTCGTAGCATCCAGTAAATCCGCTTGCAATTAATGCGTCTTCAACATCGCGTTTGGTGTATAACCATAGCGGACATCTTCGCAAGCGGTATCGGATACGCCGCTGCCAGGCCAAAAAACCGCCCGATTTTGGAAAGCTCGCGTAAAACTCGCCCGTCACTTCTGCTGCTAATTTTTTTAAAATTGGTACGGGGTCTTCAATATAATCAAAAAATCCCATCAAACACGCCGCGTCAAATACGCGATCAAAACGGACAGATAGATAATCGTCCAGAACGAGGTCTGCGGTCACATTGAGTGCGTCGATATTGTTCTGTGCGATTTTTAGCATTTCTTCGGCAATATCTACTCCCACGACTTCTTTTCCCTGAAGTGCAAACGCAGTCGTGTAACGCCCCGGGCCACACCCGATGTCTAAGATAGAATGAATCGCCCGTTTTTCCGTTTGTCGAAGCGTTTCCTCAAAACGCCGCACCATCACCTGCCGAAATGCGCGATCTACCCATCTGCCGAGTGCGCTTCGATGTCCTGTATGCCCGTAGAGCGCATCAAAATTTTTGGCATAAATGTCAAAAAACTGTCCAACAGCCCGCGTTGATGAACTACTGGCGCGATCGTGCCCTGCTTTGCGCGATTTCATCTTTTGAGCCTTTGTCGATAAAATGTGTCCAATTTTTGTACCATAATGCGGTGATCCCATCGCTCAATCGCGTGCTGGTATGCGCGTTCTCCAAATGTGCGACACATCTGAGAATTTCCGATCAATTTTTCCAAATACGCCACCATCGCTTTGATATCGCCCTGTGATACGACAAAACCCGAGTGCCCATGTGTTACGATCTCTCGTATGCCTTCGACTTCGAACGATACTGTAGGGACCCGCGCGAGGGATGCTTCCACAGCAACGCCGGACAAGCCCTCGCGCAAAGAGGACAGGACATGCACAGAGGCAATCGCATACGCCGGTGTAATATCCCGGAAAAATCCCGGAAAAATAACCCGATCTGCGATGCCCAATTCAACGCAAAGCCGCTCACACGCTGCGCGCTCGGATCCTTCCCCTACCAATAACAATCTGGCTTCGGGACATTGCAATCTGGCAAATGCCTCAATTGTATAATGTTGTGCCTTGGCGGGTGAAAAACGGCCAATATTGACGAGTACGGGCGCGTCGTCGGGTATGCCCAATTTGCTCCGAAAAGCGTCTTTTGACACATTGTTCAGGCGTTGTTCAAACTCTGTAACATCAATGCCGCTATAAACGATCTGATGGGGGATGTTGCGACCGATATTTTTTTGATGATAGTGCCGAATTGTGTCTTGTCCAACGGCGATGATCAAATCGCAAGCCCATATTGTTATTTTTTCGAGTGCAATGTAGAACTGCTGTTTGATGCGGTTGACTGGATCGTTAAAAACCACGCCGTGAAGCCCGTAGATGATATGCTTGCAGCCGACCAATCGCGCGGCGAGGCGTCCGAGCAAACTCGCTTTGCTTTCATGGGTGTGAACCAGATCAAATCGCTCGCGCCGAATCAATCGCATGAACCATAACAGTGCGCGAAAATCGCGCCAGGGTCTGATTTCCCGGTCTAAGTATGGGCATATATGCGCGGTAACGCCATGTAGTTTTAACAAATCGTCTCGCTCGATTTGCCGTCCAACTGCGAGGTGTATCTCGTAATCCTTTCGCATGCCCTTCATCGAAAGATACACATTTCGGTCTGCGCCACCACCGGGTGCAAGCCAGGTCATGGTATGGAGTATTTTGGGACGTCGATTCATAATAAAAATTGGCGTTTACACTTCCCAATGGGCAATGCAAACGCCGTTTATAAATAATAAAATAAAGCGGACATTACGATTCGTAGTATTCAATAATGCGCCGCAATGTGGTATCCAAACTGATTTTGGGATTATAACCCGTTAATTTTTTGATCTTGGTCAAATCGGGAACGCGATAATTGAGGTCTTCGTAAGACCCTTTTGCAAATGCCTTTTCATAAGGCACAAATTCAATGGGTGAATCGCTTTCCGTCAGCATTTTAATTTTTTTCGCGAGGCCCTTGATACAAATCTCATTGGTCTCGTGATTGCCGCCCAAATTGAAAATTTCGCCCGGCGTTTGGTCGTTTTCCATCAATGCTGTCAATCCATCTAAAGCATCTTCTATATCGGTAAAACACCGCCGTTGTTCGCCGTCGTTATATACCGTAATGGGATGTCCCAACAATGCCTGCTTGATAAATCGGGGCACGACCATGCCGTATTCTGCACTTTGCCGGGGGCCAATTACATTGAAGAAGCGCACCATGATTACGGGCAATTTTTTTTCTCGCCAATAAGCCAATCCCAGCATTTCACCAACGGCTTTAGAGGTTGAATAATTCCATCGCGCAACGGTCGTTGGCCCCAATAAGCGATCATCATCTTCACTGAATGTCGCTTTGCCGTTTTTCTTTCCCGCAACTTCAGAGGTCGAAGCTAAAAGCACTCGTTTCTTCTTTTTATTCGCCAATTCCAACAGGAGTTCAGTGCCCCGGATATTTGTGGTCAAGGACTGCAATGGGTGGTTGATGACGTAGTTCACACCCACAGCCGCCGCGAGATGATATATGACATCACTCCAATCAACTAAAGGTCTGAGCGTCTCCGGGTCGAGCACTGTGCCCACTTTCATATGAAATCGCGGATTCCCTTCGAGGTGCCGCACATTATCCAGATCTCCTGTTGAAAGATCGTCTAAAACATAAACTTCGTGGTCTTGTTTCAAAAGCCGTTCGGCCAGATGTGAGCCAATAAAACCCGCACCGCCCGTAACCAAAAACCTCATGTATTCATTCCTTTCCCATTGCCGAGCAGGGCATATCTTTAGACTAAGACAATCCTCACTCTTTATACAACACCGTACACCATACCCTACCCAAAACATCTAAATATAAGGTCTCGAATGATTAAAGGCAATTAGAAACCTCAGGTGAATCGCACCTCCCACAGATGGGGTCTTATGACCTCATGAGTCTTTTCCCATTTGCACTGCAATTTCACGTAGCGGGCAAAAAGAGAAGTCGGTCAATAATCGCCGCAACCGAGGCTCTGTGGCTTTCAAATTAGCGTAGTGCGTCAAACGCGCCTTCCAGTAAAATGCGATCCGTGGATGATCGGGGTCGAGTTCCCAGGGGTGTAGATAAAAGATAACAGCCCGCCGCTGTTTTGCCACAGCCCGCATATTTGCACGGCTCACAAAATAGGGAAATAGCCTGAAATACGCGCCTCCGGTTACGGGCAATCGCATTTTTCCCACCTGACGCACGGATATTGGAATTTCGCAAATTGATCCTGAGGCGGTTTTTACAATACGCGGTGCCAAATCAAAATGGGGAATCCCATAGCGCCAGTTATGTATTGGAAAAATGCTCGAATCGCACTGAAAACCGAGTTCTGCCAGAATATCCAGCGCCCACAATGATCGCGCTGTAATGGAGAAATAGGCCGCGCGATAAGCGGTTACGGATTGCGCGGTTATATCGGAGATCGCATCAGAAGCCCGCTGTGTTTCTTCTCGAAATCGCTCGGGCGTCATTTCATATACCAGATCATGAGACCATCCATGGCATCCCAATTCGTGACCTTCACGGGCTATGCGGCGTATCATGTTGGGATAGTGCTGTGCCACGGGTCCCAGGATAAAGAATGTGCCGCGAACATCGTATTCTGCCATTATATCGAGCAGGTAATGGCAACTTTTTTCAAGGCGTGGCTCGCTTTGCGCGGACATCTGATTGGAGATCGGTATGCCCTGGTACCAATCTTCGACATCTACTGTGAAAGCGTGTCGCATTGATGTATGCTCCGCTGCAGAAGAGCCAGTAAATGTTCGCTGCTTTTTTCGAGTGCGTAATGCGCGACTACACGAGTGCGACCGGCAGTTCCCATCTGAGTGCGTAAGGGTTTATTTTCGATCAATGTGCCCAAAAATTCGATCCACTCGGCATCTGTCTCGGCCAAAAATCCGGTTTCTCCAGGGGTGACGATTTCGCGGTTGATTTCGACTGGACTCGCCACTACGGGCAATCCGCAGGCCATGTATTGCAGCAATTTGTATCCCCCTTTGCCCCGCGTAAAAGGATCGTCGGGTAGGGGCATCAAGCCAATGTCAAATGTCTGCAAATGACCAACTTCGGTTTCCAATGCCCAGTCTATACGTGCAATTTTCAGATTGGGTACATCAAAGTCGCCCGCGCCAATCAGATGCAATTCCAAATTGGGATATCGCCTCGAGAGAGCGGCCAATGGGTCTCGAATCGTGTCCAAATACCGCGTTGTCCACTGGCTCCCAATCCATCCCAATGCGATTTTCTCGCTCGCTGGTTTTTTGGTGGGGACATAGCGCGCGGTATCAATAGGTCCCGTGATTTGCGAAACACGAGGACAGTACTGGGTTGCAAATTCAGCGGTATAGGCATTTTCTACAATCGCGCAGTGTGCTGTTTGCAACATCGCTGGCACGGCCCGTGCGCGCCGCCGTGTTCGCAACCGATTGATCCATCCCGCATTGGGGTTTTCGAGTGTAAAAATCGCGTCGTCAAAATCGAAAAATATTTTGTGCCTGTACCTGCGCAACAGGCGCGGTATGGGGAAGGAAAATAGCGCTTTTTGTATCAGTATGGCGTCGTATTGCGGTGCTGTACAAACGCAAACCCATCCCGTCCATAGGGCGCGAGAATAGGACAATACATAGTACAAAAGACGCGAAAAAACACCTCTGGTATTGCGTTTGATCAGGTCATCGGAGATCACGACTCTGACATCACAGGTGATACCCGCTTTTCGCAACAGGGGCAAGTAATCAAAAACCCGCGTGCGGCTGCTGGCAGCCAGGGGGCCATACTGCGCGACAAATAAAATTTTCATATCCAGCCGTGTTGCGTTGTCACGGGCGATCCAGAGCGCTGGTTGAACCAGCCCGGTCCGCTTTCCAATGCGACCTCTCGACCGGTAATGGCAGATTGTTCGGCGGCGAACAGGATTTCCATAATGTGACGCGCCCATTCGCCGTGAGTGGGTGGTTCAATGTCCAGGGCGATAGCTTCGGCAAAGGCTTTCCACTCGTTGTGCATGGTCGAAGGCGGTTCGTCGAAGGGGACGCTTTCCCACTGATCGTTTTTTCCGACTTTGACGTATTTCCCCCCATGTTCGGTAAAGCGCAGTGTGCCATTTGCACAGATAACCTGGCATTCGTAGTCGGGCGCTCCATCTGCAAATCCAACGGCTATGGCAATGCCTGCGAGACCGTTTTTATAGCGGATAAAGGCCGTGGCAGAATCATCTGCGGCCTGGTAGTGGGCGCGGGTCCCAATGGCGGCTGAGACGGATACGGCCTGTGAGCCGATCATCCAGGTGAGCCGATCTACGACGTGTACGCCATTGGTCAACCACATGCCCCCGCCGTGGTAGCGGCTGCGGTACTGCGGACGACGACCGGCGTAGCTCCAGTTTTTGGACATGTAACACACGGCGGTGATGACGGGTCCCAGTGCGCCAGAGTCCAGGATTTCTTTTGCTTTGATGCTGGTGCCGTAGTAGTGCTGTGTCAGGCCGACCATGAGTTTGACGCCGTTATCGGCTGCGGCTGCGACCATGTTGTCGCACTGTTCCAGGTTGATGGCCATGGGTTTTTCCACCAGGACGTGTTTGCCCGCATTGCATGCATCAACGGTGAGGCGATGGTGGAGTTGGTGGCCCAGGGTGATGGCCACAGCGTCTATTTCGGGGTCCTTCAAGAGGTCGGTGTGTGAAGGATAGCTTTTGGGAATATCGTATTTGCCCATGTATTCTCGGCGTTTTTCCTCAATGAGGTCGGCAACGGCGACGATTTCGACGTCGTTCAGGGTTTCAATGGCATCGCAGTGAGACCGGGCAATGCCGCCCAGGCCGATAATTCCAACTTTTAAGTTGCCCATTGTGATTGCTCCTTTTTTAGAACCACCTGATGACGGCACCGATAATGTTTTTGTCTTCGCCGTTGAGGATATCGCGATATAGCCCCGGCGCATCTGAAGACGCGACCTCATGGGTGATGGTGTGGTGCCAAGGGAGAACACCAGTGCCCATGTTTTTGATAACGGCGCGACGACAGGGAGCTTCGCCGTCGTTGCAGGGATAGTACATGGTGAGGCGTTTTCCGTGGGGCGGTAAGAAATTGTAAGAGATGGGGTGGCGGCCGTAGTTGCCCTGAAGGATGAAGGTTCCATGGGTGCGGCAAAGGGCAATGGCCGGGTCAATGCAGGCGGGTATGCCCGTGCATTCGAAAACGACATCGGCACCGTCGGGGGCAATGTCGCGGACCGCCTGGTTTGCATCCGCGCTCTGAATGAGATGGTCGGCACCGAGTTTTTGCGCGATGTCGAGGCGGTTGGTCTCCAGGTCTATGGCGATGACTTCACAGCCCCGGTGGCTGCATGCAGCGACGACGCCCAGGCCGACGAGGCCACAGCCGTACACGACAACGCGGTCGCCCATTCGAGGATTGGCCATATCCACGCCGTTGAGGCCCACAGCGGGCATGACGAATGAGCTGGCGGCGGCTTCATCGACGCCTTCGGACAGGTGAGCGACAAAGGCTCGCGGCCCCTGTGTGTCCAGGATTGCGGCAGAGGTGTGCGCGCCCTGGCTGGCAGAGACTTTCTGACCGGATGTAGCCAGGGAGAAGACGCGGTTCCAGCGGTAATAGACGCGGTCGCCAACGGCAAATCCGACCGTATCCTTGCCGATGTGTTCGACCGTGCCGACGGCCTGATAACCCGTACACAGGGGATAGGGACCGTAGTCGAGCTTGCGGGTGATGGCGGCAAATTCAGTGCCGATGCTGACGCCGGAATATCGGGTTCGCACCGCGATTTGGTCGGGGCGTGGATCGGGGAGGATGATGTCTTCGCAGGCAAAGGTGGGACCCTCATGGGTGATGAGTGCTGTAGCTTGCATGCTTTAGCCTTTTCTTTTATGGTTTGAGGTATTCGCCGGGGAGGCGAGACCCCTCGTACTTTTGATCGGGGTCGCGGTTGGCTATGACTTCGGGGATATCCCCTTCCCAGTAGTCTGGTACATCAGTGGTGGGGCGTCTGTGCCAGGCGAGAATCAGGGTTCTGCGCTCATCTGTGTAATTTCTGCCAGCAGAATGCAGGATGCGGGCATCGCCCAATACCAGCGAGCGCGCAGAGACGGGGACATTGACCTCATCGGGGTGGTCGCTGAACATGATGGGATGCGTTTCTTCTATAAATCGGGCGCCCTGTTCATGCGCTGGCACCAGTTGATCGTGGAGTGGTATGCGCTTGAGATGGGTGCCGGGGATGACTTTCAAACAGCCGTTTTCCACTGCGGTATCGGTTAGATAATAATTCAGAAATATGATCTGCGGCCAGGGGGAACAACTGATGGGGTCGTTCCATTGCATCCAGTCCTGGTGCCAGTAGAGCGGTGGTCCTTTGGCTTCTTTGGTGAGGATGATGATGCCGCCGCTGGTTTGAAAATCTCCAAAGCCCAGTTGTTCGAGTGCCCGCCGCGAGGGTTCCCATTCCAGCAGTTTTTGGATGATCGAATTGTCTTCACCGCGCACATTCACGTGTTGGCCCTGATATCTGAACTCCTCGTGCTCAGTGTGATTGGCGATTAGCCGCTCGGATTCACCGCGCAGTTCTTCGAGGAACTCGTCTGTCAAAATATCGTCGATGACGCAGTACCCATCGCGGAGCATGTTCTCCCGTGTTTGCAGGGCTGTTTCGGGGGTCATGTTGCGCTCCTCTTTTTCGAGAAGTGTATAATTCTTTGTGATAGTTAGCGGATGATGGCAGCAAAATAGTTTAATGCAAAGGTGTTGTCAAGGTATCGTATTCGAGAGCAAAAACTTGAGTTTTGATTTCTGAGCAAGGTTCATTATTTTGTCTAAAAAATGATAGGAAGGCTTATGGTTGATAAAGAGAAGTTTGCCATGTACATTTCTCGGGTTTTAAATCCCGTATTTGTGCTGGGGGTTGTGGTTGTGCTGGTGTCTCTTGAGGCGTCTGGATCGGGTACCTGGATTGTATTGTGTGTGTTGGTCTCGCTGTTTTTTACTGTTTTTGCACCCTGGGGCGTGGTGTTGTACATGCGTCGTCGGGGTGAGATCAGCGAGTTGTTTATTCCCAAACGTCGCGACCGGCTGCGACCGCTTTTCTTTTTTACGGCGAGTTCCTGGATGGGTGTTGGTATTCTTTATCTGATACACTCGCCGACCGCGCTGTATGCGCTGATGGTCTGTGTCGCAGTTCTGGGTGCTCTATCGCTTTTGATAACGATGCAGTGGAAAATCAGCTTACACGCCCTGGGACTTTGGGCTGCCTGTGGCGTGGTAATCGCGCTTTATGGCAGTTGGTGGACTGTTGTTCCCGCCGGGCTGGTTTCGTGGGCGCGGCTCGTATTACAAGCCCATTCTGTATCTCAAGTTCTGGTGGGTAGTATTGTGGGGGCTGGGGTTGCGTTTTTCATTTTTGGCTATATGCTCAACACATGAATTGGAGGAGTTATGAAGATTAAATCCATTGAAGCTGTGAATGTTTCTATCCCACAACAGAAGCCGATAACACCCGCGCGTCGTTCGAGCTGGCGGCATTCGTCGCCGATTGGTCTGCCGATGAATAAATATCCGGAGTTTCCGCCAGATGTGCCGGGCAAGTCGCCGGGTATTGGCGGGCGGGGTGTATGGGTTAAAATAACGGCTGAGGACGGTACATGGGGCCTGGGCAGAACGGGATTTGGCGAACCGGTTGCCGCACTGGTCGATGCTTTTTACGCACCACTATTGGAAGGACGCGATTGTTTTGCGACAGAGCATCTCAACGATATGATGTGGCGGGCTTCCAAAAGGCATGGGTCGCTGGGGTTGTCTGCTTGCGCTCAGAGTGCAATTGATCTGGCTCTGTGGGATTTGAAGGGGAAGTTACTCGATCAGCCCGTTTACAGATTGCTTGGGGGCCCATCTCGTGAGAAGATACGGTGTTATTGTACAGGTGATGATCTGGATTGGTCGATGGAGCTTGGTTTTGAGGCGTTTAAAATTACGAATCCCGTGCATTATGAGCAGGGTATCACGGGTATAAATATTATGGAGGAAAAGGTCGCCCTTGCCCGAGAAACTGTGGGGGTGAATGCCGAGTTGATGATCAATCCCGTGATGGCTTATGATGTGGAGTTTGCCATTCGTCTGGGGGAAAGGCTCAGGCCCTACGAATTGAAGTGGATGGAAGAGCCGCTGTTTCCAGAAGATCTCGAAGGGCATATTCAATTGAAAAAAGCCATGACCTGGATCCCTATTGCAACGGGTGAGGATCACCACACGCGGATTCCGTTTCGTCAACTCGTGGAGAATCGCTGTGTGGATGTCGTGCAACCCGATTTGCACTGGTGTGGGGGGATGACCGAAGCCGTAAAGATTCACCATATTGCCGAGGCCGCCGGTATTAAGAGCAGCCCGCACGGGGGCTGTAATTCGGCTTATGGACAGCATTTTTGCTATGCGATGCCCGAGTGTACTCTGTGTGAATTTCATTTGAGTACACCCGTGGGTGTGCCTCTGGAAGAGGTCGCGCGAATGCCGGGTGTGTCCGTGCCCAAAGATGGCTATCTGGTGCCTTCGGATGCGCCGGGATTTGGTATGGATATTGCCGAGGATTGGATTACACCCTGGGATCACGGGCGTTTAAGCACGGGTGGCGAGCATGTGATTTTATAAAAAAGAAGAGCGGGTGAAACCTCCACCCGCTCAAATTTAATGCCTCGTGGTCCTTCCCTACTTTTGATAAGAAATTCCCACCGCCCATATGTTGCCAGCGAAAGCCTTGCGTCCGCTGACGGTCATACGCATGGAGGTCTCGAGGCTCAGGTTTTGATTCAGGCCAATCAGAACCGTGGGGACAACATAGGTGGTGCGTCTGTCATCGCCTCTTAAGCCTTCCAATTTGAGGGCGAGGAGAAATTTGTCCGTGAGACTATAGCCTATTTCGGCGTTGTAAATCAATTCTTCTGGCGGGTCGTAGCCCGTCTCATTTTCTTGCCGCAGGCGAACCCCCAGGTCGATGTTGGCGTACATCGGGGCGGGATAAAGAGATCCGCCGATTTGAAAGATAACATCAAAATCCCATTGGCCCTCGCTTACGGATATGGCTTCGGGCGCTGGGCGATATTCACCTATTGGGGCTTTGAATCCGAGTTTCAGGGTGGCTACAATAGCTTGTTGTACGAGGTTGATTTTTGTGTATCCCCTCAGGTCGCCAATACCCGATTCTTTTGCATTCTCCTCTGGGAGACCTACAGCGGAGGCAATATCTACGAATTTATTGCCACAGTAAGGGATTTGAATGCCGATATCGACGCGGTCGCTCATGCCGTAAAATACATCTAAAAATAACTGGTTGGACTTGTAAGTAGCGGGAAATTCTCCCACTTCTCCATCGGGCAAATAGTGTTCTGATGTCGATTGCACCAGGAGGTTGAGTTTGCTCCACATCTGGCCCTTTTGAAGTGTCCATGCACCTGCATAAGCGGTATGCGGTAAAAGGGCGCAGAGCGCAATGGCGAGAAGGAACTTTATATATGGATTAGAATGTGGTGTGGAAATGCTCATTTCGGTCCTTTCTAATGAGGTGGTTTACCATAAGCAGCCCAGCGGTAATCGGTCCGCTGTTCAAACTGCTTTTGTGTGAAAATACACAAAAGAAGGATTTTTTACAATATGGTAAATACAGATTTTGGGGAAGACATCCAACAAGCAGAGATAGAGTCACATTTTATCCAGAGGACTCGAATATGAAATCCCCGCGGTCCATATATGTCCGGCGGGGAAATTGCGCCCACCAGTGCTTATACGCACCGAGGTTTCAAAGCTCAGGTTTTGAAAGGGGCCTATGAGGAGCGTGGGCGCGAAATAGGTAATGCGCCTGATATCGCTGGATAGTTTGAGGCCCAATACGCGAGATGGTTTGCCTTTGATGCCTTCTAATTTGAGGACGAGGAGGAGCTTGTCGATGGGATTATAACCTATTTCTGAGTTCAAAAACCACTCGTCGCCAGGGTCGTAATCGGTGGTACTATTTTTGCGGCGTAAGCGATATCCCAGATCGATGTTGGCGTACAGTGGAAAGGGCCAGAAAGATCGACCGATTTGTGCTATTAATTCAAAATCCCATTGGCCTTCACCTGCGGAAATAATTCCATCCTGGTTTTGAAACTTGCCTGTGGGGCCTTTGGTTCCCAATTTTATTGTGCCCACAACGGGGGTTTGCACAACGTTGATTTTGGCAAGTCCTCGCATGTCGCCAAATCCCGATGCGATATTCGTCGGTCTGAAGCCGACGTTTTCAAATTCTCGGCGGTAGTAGGGTATTTGTACGCCGAAGTCGATGCGATCGTTCAGGCCGTAAAACAGGTCGATAAAGAGTGCCTGTGAATTGTAGTGCCCATTTTCGCGATAGTGCGCGCGGTCTCCGGGTTCATAGAGGCGATTGAGGTCGGGTCCGCGACCTGCGCCCCCAACGGCTACATATTCTTCATTTGTCGATTGCGCCATGCCTGTGATTTTGCCCCAGATATGGCCTTTTGCGAGTGTCCAGGCACCTGCATAAGCGGTATGGGGCAAAAGTATGAAGAGGGCGAGCCAATAAAAGCGGTGCATGGAGGCGTCCAAAATTCAGGCGAATTGCCGTGCGGCGATTCGCCTGTGTGTTTTTTAGAGGGGCATGGCTGTCTAATAAATGCCGGTATTCTGCCAGAAGGTTGCCCAGGCGAACCAGAAGGCATTGTGGGCAGGTAGTTGTTTTAAGGTCCTATTTTCAAGTGGCCCGGCAATAGCTTCACCTTTGAGGTTCCAGGTGCTGTCCGTTTCCCTGTCGCGCAGCAGAAAGGGATAGACCGTATCGCGGGGGAGCGATTTCTCAAATGTGAGAGTCTGACCGTTGACCACCCGGTCAAAGGGTATTGCGTATTGCTCTCTCTCGTAAAAGATTACGAGAATGGGGTTGCCCGCGACTACGTCGTTGATGATGGCTTCTGTCCCCATGGTGGGAAAGGGATAGGCTTTGGCTGTTTCGCCAAAACGGATACCCAGTGTGAGGGTTTTGGGCGGGAATAGCTGCGCAGTTGGATTGTCGGTCAAACTGGGAAAGGAGGGGAAAAGTGGTGCGGTATTCGGACTTCGATAGTCGCCATAGGGATAAGTGCGGTATCTACTGGGCGCGTAAATACCCGTATCGGCACTGATGACTTTGGAATCGGGATAGAGTTGTTTCCAGTAGCGCCAGGTGGTTTCGATTACGGGCAGGAGTTGTAATTCTTCGGTTTCACCTTCAACCGGGATGTGGATCATCTGGGGATACAGGATACCCTGTTGACGACGGTCGTACATAATGAGGTTGTTGTTGAATAACAGACCGGAAACCCCACAATGGATGCGCGATTCGTCATTACCCCGTCCGTTAAAGATGAGTCCCGTTCCCGTCAGTGGGCAAAAGCTCACGACAATGGGTTGTTCGCCAACCACATCGTTGATGATTTCGTGCCACCAGCCCATGTTGTGGGGATAGGCTTTGGCTTCGCCGTTGAGAACCACGCCGAGTACGAGGTCCTCATCGCTGAGGTAAGCGGCTTCGCTGGATGTGAGTTCGACAAATTGGGGGTCGGTGAGCGCCGGAATACCATCGGGAGGTACGCCGCCCGATAGTATTCTGTCTTTGGGAAACTCGCTGAGAAAATTGCCGCCTGCTTGCGGTTCGCGATTGATTGAACCTGAGGTTTGCGTATTGCCGGATGTCGTGTCGCCAGAGTCGGCAGGAGGATTCCCCGAGTCCCCTGGTCCCAGCGTATCATTGCTCTTGCCTCCACAGGTCATCAGGCAAAATAGCGCGAACAGGATTGTGCTTTTGAGAAAAATTTTCACGGGAAGTTCCTGTGTGTACTCCCGCAGGTAAAAACAGCGGGGTTGACCTTGCGTTTCAGTAGTTCTCTGTCTAAATTAAAGTAGTTATGGGGTGTGAGTCAAGAGGGGGCTGGGGACTGGGGGCTGGAACCGACCACTGTTTATCCGGGGAAAATCATTATGCCGCGATTTGAAGTGATATCGCCTTTTGAGCCTGCAGGCGATCAGCCCCAGGCGATTGAAGAACTCGCTCAGGGGATTCGAGATGGGCTACCATACCAGACTTTGATGGGAGCAACAGGTACGGGTAAGACGTTTTCAATGTCCAAGGTGATTGAATCTGTTCAAAAGCCCACGCTCGTAATTTCCCACAACAAAACCCTGGCGGCACAACTCTACGGTGAGTTTCGGAGTTTTTTCCCGAATAATGCCGTGGAGTATTTTATTTCGTATTACGATTATTACCAGCCCGAAGCTTATAAGCCGGTGACGGATACGTTTATTGAAAAAGAGGCGGATATCAACGATGAGATCAACCGCTTGCGCCTGCGCGCGACAAGTGCTTTGATGGAGCGGCGAGATGTGATCATTGTGGCGAGTGTGTCGTGTATTTACGGTATTGGCAATCCGGATGAATACGAAGATCATCTGGTGATTCTGGATCGCGGTGCAGAGATGGATCGCGATGCGATGTTGCGCAAGCTGGTGGATATCCATTTTACGCGCAATGATGTGGCTTTTGAGCCTGCCGCATTTCGGGTGCGCGGCGATGTGGTCGAGATTTATCCGCCCGAGCGCGAGCATCCGGTGCGCGTGGAGTTTTTTGGCGATGAGATCGACGCGTTGAGTGAGGTGCATCCCGTGACGGGCGAGGTGCTTGCGGAGCGCGACCGACTTGTCATTTATCCGGCGAAGCACTTTGTGACCAGTGGCAATCGCATTGAAAAGGCCATTGTTCAGGTTGAAGTGGATTTGGCCAAACAATTAGAGGCGTTTAATGATCAGGGCAAGTTGTTGGAGGCGCAGCGGCTGGAGATGCGCACGCGCTACGATATCGAGATGATGCGCGAGATTGGTTTTTGTCAGGGTATTGAAAATTATTCGCGGTATATCGATGGGAGAAACCCCGGGGAAGCACCTTATGTGTTATTGGATTATTTTTCGGATGATTTTCTGATTGTGCTGGATGAATCCCATGTGACGATTCCGCAGTTGCGCGGGATGTGGAATGGAGATCGGTCTCGCAAAGAGGTGTTGATAGAGCACGGGTTCAGGTTGCCCGCGGCATTGGATAATCGCCCGTTGTATTTTGAGGAGTTTGAACGGAAGGCAAAGCAGGTTGTTTTTATGTCGGCGACACCTGCTGATTACGAGTTAGAACAGTGTCAGGGCGTGGTGGTGGAGCAGGTGATTCGTCCGACGGGGTTGCTCGATCCCGAGATGGTGGTACAGCCTGTGCGCGGACAGGTTGATGATCTTATCGAGGAATCGCGGGTTCGGGTGGAACGCGGCGACCGCGTGCTGGTGACGACGCTGACCAAGCGCATGGCAGAGGATTTGTCGGAGTATATGCGCGAGTTGGGTATCAAGGCGCGCTATATGCACTCAGATGTCGATTCGCTCGAGCGCGTGGCAATTATCAGGGATTTGCGTTTGGGTGAGTTCGATGTGCTCGTGGGGGTGAATTTGCTGCGCGAGGGGTTGGATCTGCCAGAGGTGTCGCTGGTCGCTATTCTGGATGCGGATAAGGAAGGGTTTTTGCGGTCGGAGCGGTCGCTGATTCAGACGGCTGGGCGCGCCGCGCGGAATGCCAGAGGTACGGTTATTCTATATGCGGATAAGGTGACGGATTCGATGCAGCGCGCCATTGATGAGACGAATCGCCGCCGGGCGTTGCAGGAGGAGTATAATATCATACACGGCATTACGCCTGAGACGCTTTACAAGACCAGAGAAGAGATTCTCCAGACGACGGCTGTGGCCGATGAGAAAGCAGAAGAGTTGCCAATGGTTGCCGAAGAATCGCCAGAGTATGTGGATGGAACCAATCGGCTGGATATAATCGAAGAATTGACCCGCAAGATGGGCGAAGCGGCTGAGAATCTGGAGTTTGAGAAGGCGGCGCAATATCGCGATGAGATTGCGAGGTTAAAGGCAGAGGTTGCGTAGAGGGTCTATGAAAACGATCCATCAAATATTTTATCAGGATGCGCGGAACTTAAAGAATATCCCTTCAGAGAGTGTCGATCTGGTTGTGACATCGCCGCCGTACCCCATGATTGGCATGTGGGATGATGTATTTGGCAGCCAGAATGTGGAGATCGAGAAGGCATTAGAAACTGGAGATGGCAAGCTGGCTCATGAGTTGATGCATGGGATTCTCGATTCTGTATGGGATGAGATATTCAGGGTCTTAAAAGATGGTCGATTTGCCTGTATCAATATTGGCGATGCGACGCGGAAGGTAAACGGTGATTTTTGTTTGTATCCCAATCACGCGCGGATATTGAATTATCTCTTGGATATCGGGTTTTCAGCACTTCCCGATATTCTCTGGCGAAAACAAACCAACGCGCCCAATAAATTTATGGGGTCGGGTATGTTGCCCGCTGGGGCTTATGTGACTCTGGAACACGAGTATATTTTGATTTTGCGAAAGGGTTCCAAAAGAGAATTTAAGACGGAATGCGAAAAACAGAACAGGCGTGAGAGTGCATTGTTTTGGGAGGAGAGGAATATCTGGTATTCGGATATTTGGATGGATATTAAAGGGACAGGACAGAGGCTTTCCGATGAATTATCGCGTTTGAGGAGTGCCGCGTTTCCCTATGATTTGGCCTATCGTCTGGTCAATATGTACTCTGTGAAAGGCGATGTGGTTCTCGATCCGTTTTTGGGTACGGGTACTACAATTGCTGCTGCGATGACGTCGGAGCGCAATAGTGTTGGCGTTGAAATTGACAAAAGTTTTCATAGTACAATTTGCCCGATGGCGCGACAGATTGTCGATTTTTCAAATGATTATTTGCGGGATAGGTTGAGGAGACATTTCGAATTTGTCGAAGATCGAATCCAGACATCAGGACCGTTGAAATATACGAACAAGCATTATGGATGCCCCGTGGTGACGAGCCAGGAACAATCCATTTTATTGAATGGCTTAGATGATGTGCGAGAGGCTGATGATAATATCTTTGAAGTCGCGTATTCTGAGAAACCTCAGGATATAGCTCAGGGCCGAAGTTGGAATGCAGAATCTTTGACAAAAAATAAAATGCAACTCGATCTGTTAAATAGGCAATGATCCCTATCTTACAAAGGGTTATGAATGGAAATTAAATTGAAAAATGCTGAGATTCAGGAATACGTGAATGCACCTGCTCGCGAATTTCCAAAGTACACGACCCAATTGATGAATCTCGCAAATCAAAATTCACAGGGTACGCGGTCAAGAGTTGTCGGGCAAATGAGTGATCTGATTCAGGAATTTCCAGGACAAACTTTTGAGGAATGGGTTATCTGGTATCAAGAACAATATCCCGATGCGATAGATAATGCGACAGATAAAATAATTGCAATGATAGAGAACTTCAGCGTGGTGTTTCCCAAAATTGACCGGGATTTGGTGAGATCATGGGTAGAGGATCTGGTTCTTGTCAAGACCTTCACTGGACTCAGATTCCAGGAGGCGATTCTGAAAAAACTGACCGAGATGAAAGGTTGCGATTACCGTTTGGCAGAACCTTACGAAGAATCTCTGGGCATAGATGGTTTCGTGGGAGGAGAAGCATATTCTATCAAGCCCAGTACTTATCGCTCCCAAAACTTAGCGGAATCTATAGACATAAAGATCATTTTTTACGATAAAAAGAAGGACGGGGTGGTGTTTGAAATACCAGAGGACTCTTGAGATGCTAAATAAAAAAGATATCATGCCAGTGATTGAACGAGCACTATTAGAAGATATTGGGGATGGGGATATTACGACAAAATGGACCGTGCCATTGACAAAGCAGGCGAAGGCCAAAATTATTGCACGGGCAGATGGCGTGATTGCGGGATTGGATGTGGCGCGATGGGTGTTTGAAGCTGTAGATGAAGCGATTGTATTTGAGGCATATGTCGAAGATGGCGAGCGCGTTGCAGATGGTGATATTTTGGCTGTGGTCTCTGGTCTTGCGCGTGGGCTGTTGACGGGTGAGCGCGTCGCTTTGAATTTTTTGCAGCGCATGTCGGGTATTGCAACGATGACGGCACAGTTTGTAGAGGCCATAAAAGGGACACAGACGCGGATTCTGGATACGCGCAAGACTGCGCCGGGATTGCGTTTATTAGATAAATATGCCGTTGTTGCGGGCGGCGGTGTGAATCATCGGGTGGGGTTGTTCGATATGGTGCTGATGAAGGAGAATCACATTGAGGCAGCGGATGGCATTGGACCGGCACTTCTTTCAGTGTGGAAAGGAATGGATTTTGAAGGTCGCGAGGTGCCCGTGGAGGTGGAGGTGGAAACGCTGTCAGAACTGGATGAGGTCCTCATTTTGGGCACGGATCGTGTGATGTTAGACAATATGAGTCTGGATGAGATGCGCGAAGCTGTGGAAAAGGTGCGTCAATTAAAAGGCAAAAAACCCGAGTTGGAAGCCTCGGGCAATGTGTCCTTAGATAGCGTGCGGGCAATTGCAGAAACGGGTGTGGATTTTATTTCAGTGGGTGCGCTTACGCATTCGGTGAAGGCACTGGATATCAGTATGTTGTTTCGATAGGAAACTGGAATTAATCAAAAAAATTATGCGTTAGGAGCCTGTGATGGAACAATTAGCATTATCCACAGATAAGGAGAGACCGGAAATTTCGAGGCAATTTAATTCTAAAAAGAAAATTAGTGTTATACAGGATGATGCGCTTAAAGCGTGCAAAAAATTGCCCGATGATTTTTTTAGTCTTATCATCAGTTCGCCTCCGTATAACATCGGAAAGACTTATGAAAAAAAGATCAATTTTGAATCTTATTTAGATGATCAGAGAACAGTAATTGCTGAATTAGTGCGTATGCTGAGATCTGATGGTAGCCTCTGTTGGCAAGTGGGAAATTATATTGATAATGGTGAGGTTTATCCGCTCGATATTTATTTTTATCCGGTCTTCAAAAGTTTGGGTTTGCAACTCAGGAACAGAATCGTATGGCATTTTGGGCATGGTTTACATGCGAAGAAACGATTTTCCGGTAGATATGAGACGCTACTCTGGTTCACCAAAAGTGACAATTACATTTTCAATTTGGATCCCGTTCGCGTTCCATCTAAATATCCTGGCAAAAGACATTATAAAGGAGACAAAAAAGGTATGCCGAGTGGTAATCCACTGGGTAAAAACCCCTCAGATTTTTGGGATTTATTACAAGCGGAGTTCGACGAATGCGTTTGGGATATCCCAAATGTCAAGGCAAATCATCCAGAAAAAATATCTGAACATCCCTGTCAATTTCCCATTGAACTGGTAGAGCGATGCGTCTTGTCTATGACTAATGAGGACGATTGGGTTTTGGATCCATATGGTGGTGTTGGGAGTGCTGCGATTGCGGCTCTCAAAAACAATCGGAGAACTGTATCAATTGACAGAGACGAAGAATTTTGTGAAATCACGCAAAAGAGAATTATAGATTTTTACGCAGGAAGGCTAAAAATGAGACCCCTGGGTAAACCCGTGCATAAGCCTTCAGGACACGAAAAAGTTTCTCAAGTACCTATCGAATGGAGGAATAAATAATATGGTTATTGCTGGAGAATATTCTTTTAAGGACGGATTAGAGCGGATAAGGGATAAATATCCGCATCTGTTGGAGGAAATTTACGAAGTCATCGATACTATTGATGCACAAGAACACAAGACGAAAAAGAGCCAGGAGAAAACTATGCCTGGTAAGATGCTTTTTAGTCCTCCGTCATTGAATAAAGACATAAAATGGGAGTTTGAAAGTAGATCATGGATATCATGTAAAATTACCTGCGATTATCCAATGCAATTCTATACAGAAAAATTTCGGTTATCCTCTATTCAAAAGAAACGAAGTGCCACGCCTTACCGTGAGATGGATTTTATTAAAGAGCAGTTAGGTATTGAAGTTCAGTTCGGTAAATATGCTTTTATGGTGTATAATGTCTGTGCCAAAATGACGATATTTAGCAATTTAGGGATTATAGATATGGGTGTGGAGATTGTGCCGATTAAACAGTTTGCTGATGAAATGTCAACGGGCGTATCGTATTTTGAACAGTTTGTGTGGGATTTAGAAAACCGGGGTGTTTCTGATATAGATATACCTGTTCTGATTTTGGGTATAGATACCACGTAGCCTTTATCTGCATAACCCACAAACAAAGGGCGATTGAATTTTTGAATCGCCCCTTTTGTTTATAGCGCAACAAAAAATAAAAAAACACCGAAGGGATCGGGTATGATCTCTTCGGCAACGGTAATAATATAACAAATTTCGTTTTGTTTGTCAAGTTTGTAAACATTTGATAAATAGTAAGTTAAGGGTTGACATTTGGTGTCTATTCGATTAAATTTATCTGCGCTATAATTCTGTCGTCTCCGCAATGTGTGCGGAGGGTTCTCAAAACTCCAATGGAGGGCAATATGGCACAACAGCCGCTCGATGGCAGGACGGGGGTGAGGTGTGTCATTTGCGAGGCGGTTATTTCTGAAGAACGCCTCAAGGCCGTTCCCTATACGCGCCTGTGCGTGACGTGTAAGGACAAAGTAGAAAGGGGGAAGATTCGTTTCAAATCTCATTTGATGAGTACCGAGGAAGAAGAACCCGAAGTGAAGCCTATCGAGGTTCAAGAGGACCGGTTGGTCGTCGGTAAATGGTCAACTGGATTTATGGAATTGGCCGAGCAGAGCAGCCAGATACGCGATCTGCTTCGCGAGGGAAAAAAAGAAGATGCCAGAGCGCTGGTGCAGACTTTGACGGTTGAAGCGCAGGCCGCGCTCGTTGTTCTGGATGAAGATCCAGAGAATATGCTGTCGATAACGGGTATGGATGAAGATGGCAATCCGGGCTATTCGACAGATGTGGTGGCGCATTTGCCTACAGAGATGTTGACGGGGCTGATCGATTATGACCCGGAGCGGGAGGGTTTTAATGCGCATTTGATACGCGCTATGACGCCGGGTACTTTTCGACGCACTGTGGAAGATACTTTGGAACCTATGGACAGTGCGGAGGTCCGGTCAAAAGTATCGTTTGAATGGCTCAGGGCACTATCTATGCTGGGGGACACCAATAAGTGTGCCGAGTTGCTGAACAGTGTGGATCCCGGGTTGCTCGAAGAAGCTCTGATTCCTTATGTGAAGGATATGCGGATGAATGATGTCGTGGGTTCTGCGGGCGCGTCGGTTTACCGGCACCAACTCTTTTCCGAAGGTGCTGCTGTGGGTGAAATGCCGAGTACGATAATAGAGGATCCCGTTGTCGGGGGTGTTCTGGATGCACTTTTCGATGCGGATGCCGATTTGATGCGGACCGTCATTCGCGGAGCCTGGGAGAGGAGGGATGATGATGAACAGTGAACGGCGTTCTGTGCAAAATCCGCTTGCAACACTGGATTTAAGTCGGTTTCGCATTGATTCCGAGAGCTTTGTGGGGCAGGTTATTGAATTGGGGACGCGCTTTGAAAAGCTATCGCCCAATATTGGGGACGCGCTTTTGGGCTTTTTGCGCTTGCAGGGGTTGCACTATGGCAAGCGCTACCGGTCGGGGATTGCAATCAGGCGTGAGAATTTGGAACACGGGGTGCGGCAGGCGCTGATTTCTATGGATCTCGGTTTGGAGGCGCGAGCGGAAAGCGATTTGAATCGGGCTGTGGATATTATCGCGCAAGGAGATTTTGAAGCGTGTCGAAAGCGTGGGTATGAGATCGCATTTTTCCGATTGCAAGAAATGGCACAGATGTGTCGGGCGATGTTGCTGCGGTCCGAAGTGAAATTTTTGAAGTCTGAATACCAGGCAGTATCTCGCTGGGCAACCGCGGTGCCAGAGACGTGGATGCGTCCTCCCGACGATGATGAAGAAGAACTCCAATTGGTCGATCCAAAGCGCGATTACGCGGCTTATCGGGTTGCGCGCAGGCGGCTTGCGTTTTTGCGGTCTATTCCCAAAGCTGCGCTGACTGAGGTAGAAATAGCTGTTGAGGGGCGCACGTATGACGGTTTGCTGCACAATCTCATTCTGGCGCTGGCATTGGATATGGAATCGCTTTTGCCATCGGAGGAACAGATTGAGGCGTTTCGCCAGCGGTGCTTTGAAGAAGGTAAGATGAGAGAGGAAGTGCGCGGCAAGGTGTTTGAGTTGGTAGATAGACAGCTCGAGACCAGTGTTGAAGATACGGAAGATCGCGTGGCGGTTCGACGCGAATTTGAGGCGGAAGTTGAATTTTTAGAGGAGGTGTCCTTCAGCCCTTTCAAAGGGGTCTTTTTGTTGCCAGATCAGCCTGAATCCGCAGATGAACGCAGATAAATGTAGATAACCACAGATGAAGCCGATGAAGCGCAGTCCTTCGAGACTGCGCTTTTTTATAATTTGGATGGACTGGCTACTGGCGAGGAGATGTGGGGACTTTTCACTTCACACTTCTCACTTCACACTTCTCACTTCACACTTTTTTTGAACCTTCGGGCATTGGGCGGTGTCGATTCCCACAGGAGGATATTTTTTGACACCATCGGACGCGATTTTGATGCAGAGAATTGTGGCGCGGGATCAAGAGGCTTTTGCGATTCTGTTTGCGCGTTATCAGGTACAGGTGACCGAGAATCTGCGCTGGGTGACGCGCGATCCGGTCGCAGCAGATGATTTGACACAGGAGGTTTTTCTCAGAGTTTGGAATCGGGCCGATCAATGGTCGGGGCAAGGGTCTTTTCGGGGATGGCTGTTTCGGATTGCGAGAAATCTGTCGCTGAATCAATTGCGAAGCCAAAGTCGCCGCCGCGAACAGCCTCTGGAAATGCCTTCGCTTTACGATGAGGAGGATGAAGAACAACCCGTTCCAGGATGGATGATCGATCGGGCCGCGTTGGGACCCGATGTGCAGTTAGAACGCGCTGAACAACGGCGCATTTTGCAGGCGTTGATCGATGCGTTGCCAGAGGAAAAGCGCGAGGTGTTTCAGATGGTGTACGAAGATGAAGTGGCGCTTCGAGAGGTTGCCGAACAGTTGGCGATTCCAGAGGGGACAGTGAAATCGCGGCTGTTCCACGCACGCAAGCAACTCGCAGAGGCATGGGGAAGGATGTACAAATAACAGATAGGAGGAATTTGATGAGTCTTTCAGTGAAAGCGCCGTGGCATAAAAGTTCGTGGGATGCGTTTGTGCAAAAGGGGTTGCCCGAATTGTTGGCGGATCGGGTATCGCTGGCGGGGTATCGGGTGGTGTCGGTGGATGAATATACCTGTGAATTGCATCTCGCGATTCAGGGGGGGCAAGAGGTTGTGTACAAAAATATCCCTCAGCCCGACGAGTGGGGGCGGTTTAAGGTAGATGGCTTTTTTCTAACGGTGGTTCCCGCGCCGACTGATGTGGATTTGGCGCGTGCTAAAATTCGGTGTGTAGGCGAGCAAGTGCGCGATTATATTGCCGAGCGGTTGGAAAATATGCCAGAGATGTTGGAAGAAGCAGTTGAAACCTGGATGCCGTTGGGAGATTGGATCCACACATTTTTTATGGAAGAACCCACATCGCATTGTTTGCAGGCGACCAATCTGCAGGATATGTACGTTCATTTGCGGCGGGTGACGTTGATCCCAATTATCGGTGAGGCCGATGAGGGGGTAGAGAATTACTATCATCCGTCGCACGATGGGCGGGTTTGTCCTTATTGCACACCCGAGGGACCGAATCTCGCGCGAATTTTAGAGGTGGCTCAAGGGGCGACGATTCGCGATGGCAAGCTGGTGATTGAAGACGATGCCCCTGAAAAGCGGCTGGGTATAGGTGCTTCGGTGGTTCCGTTTTTGGAACACAATGATACCAATCGCGTTTTGATGGGTGTGAATATGATGCGGCAGTGGATTGGCGCGCCAGGTCCCGATATGCAGCGCGATGAACAGGGCGTGTGGCACGCGTACCACGCGCAATATGATGGCAAAACACTGGAGTCGGAACCCGCGCTGGTGCAGACGGGATGTGAACCGAGCGATTCGCATTTTTGGACGGGTTACAATTTGCTGACAGCGTTTATGGCGTGGAATGGAGATACACACGAAGACGCAGTTGTGATCAGCGAATCGGCTGCGAACCGGATGATGCTGCCCAATCGCGTTGCGCCGGGCGATAAACTGAGCAATCGACACGGTTTTAAGGGGGTCGTGTCGCGCATTGTGCGAGATGAAGATATGCCCAGATTGTCGGATGGCACGCCTGTGGAACTTATTGTGAGTGTGTGTGGTTTGCCATCGCGGTTGAATATTGGACAGGTGCGCGAAGCTGTGGTCGGGCGCATTGCAAAGGCCGAGGGAGAGCCGGTTATTGTTCCCGCGCTCAATGCGCCCAAAGACGGTGAGATACGCGCTCGGTTGAAGGCTTCAGGGCTGTCAGAAGATGGTATGGATGCGCTGACGGTGAATGGGGAGACGCTACCGCGCCGCACCACAGTGGGGTGGGTGTATTGGGGGCGCACGTTGCATCTGGCTGCAGATAAAATTCATATGGGTGTAAAGCCGGGGCAACGCGATCAAGGGGTGGGGGAGACAGAGTTTTTGGCGTTGCGAGAAGCGGGTGCTTTTGGGGTGATTGGCGATTTGTTCAATACGTGCGCGGTGGATCGAGATGATGCCGATACGCTGGCTGACCGCGTCGTTGCGGGGCCTGTTGCGCCCGCTACGCCGTCCCCTCAGTTTGATGATCTGATTGGACATTTGTCAAAAGGTGGGGTGGCTGTAGCGCTGGCTGAACGCGATGCCGATTTTTCGCTGAAGCGCGATGGGGATGTCGCGCTTGCGCGTTCGGTTCCACATCCGTGGCTGCCGGGGCATGCGTTGACCCATGTGAGTGGGGGAGATGTGCCCCGCGCATTGCGAGAGGCCAATGACCGATTGGCGGAGATGATTGCCAATGGCGCGCCAGATGTGCTGGTGCATCGTGCGGTTGAAACGCTGTCTGAGCGGGTTCGCGCATTTTGCGAGTTGCCGCGTTTGCAATTTCAGGCGCGCGCGTTGTTCAGCGGGCGTTCGGTGGCTGTGCCTGCACCCGAATTGCGATACGATCAGGTCGGTGTGCCCGAAGAAATGGCGTGGACGTTGTTTGGGCCGTTTGCAGCGCGAGAGGTGGGGGCTGAAGAAGTGGATAGGCGGTCGAGAAAAGCTGAGAAAGCTCTGGATGCAGCAATGGCTAAGTTGTGGGTTGTGGTGCTTCGCAGCCCCGCGTTTTCGCCAACGGCTTTTGTGGCGTGTCGTCCGGTGCGCGTAGCGGGTGATGCGGTGCGCGTGAGTGTGGCGATTTGCAAGATGATGAATATGGATTTTGATGGTGATCAGGTGGCGATTTTTGTGCCAGTGACGGAAGAAGGCCAGTGGTCGGCCGAAGAACATCTGTCGGCGGTGGCGCATCTGACGCGGGACCCGGGGTTGATTGCACGCGAGAAGGTACATCCGATGCACGACGCGCTGTTTGGTCTGGCGTATATGAGTATGACGGACGAGGGGTTGCAGGAGATTGCGGAGATTGTTGGCGATGAGGTTGAGCGAAAGGGGTTGTTTGTCGATAAGTATCAGGTGATGGGCTGGATGGCGGATGTGATGGCGCGCGATGGTGCGAAGGCGGCATTGGATCTGTCTGCGCGATTGTGGGATAGAGGGTTTGATGCCGCGCGCAAGACAGGGGCGTCGATGAGTGCGTTTATCGGTTCGTCGCTCGATTGGCCCGATCCGCCAGAGGGCGATGATCCAGATGTCTGGCGCGATTATCCCGATGAGGTGTCGGCTGTGTTGGCTCAATTTCGCGGATATGACGACGATGATCTCGGGATTCCCGCGCTCCTGGTGGAATGTGGTGCGCGTGCCAATTGGCAACAAGTCAGACTTTATGTGGCTCCCCAGGGCGTGACTCAGAACGCCTGGGGTGGGGTCACACCCTTGAAGCGCGGTTTTCGAGAGGGGCTGACGCCAGAGGAGTTGTTTGCACGGGCGATTGGCGCGCGCTGGGGGTTGGCCAATACGCTTGCGGAGATGATGGCGATTCAGAGCGATCTGGAAACGCAGAGTGCGCCCGGTGGGTATGGCGTTTTTGCGCGGGCGCGCAGGTCGGATACGCCGGGTGTGGTATTTGCCCGCGCAGCGCAAAAGGGCGAGCGCGATCCGCTGACGGATGAGTATAGTCGGTTATTTGTGGGGTTACCGATGGAAGTGTAATCCGCAGATGGCGCAGATGGCGCAGATGAAAAAGAGATGTTGGAGAGGTGTTGGATGGACTTCACACTTCTTAAGAGCGGTGGGTTTCTGCAACCTGCCGCTCTTTTTTTGTTTAAGAAATGAGATTTTTGCTTGACTTCTCCTAATTGATTCGTCATATTACTAAAAAGTTAGTAATATTTTCAAGGAGGGTCTTATGGCTGCGAAGAAAAGGCTGGCTGAAGCCGAATGGGAAGTGATGGATGGCGTGTGGCATCTCGACCGTCAGGTTACGGTGCGCGATGTTGTCGATTACCTGTATCCCAATGGGGAGAAGGCTTATACGACGGTGCAGACGATTATGAATATTCTGTGTGAAAAGGGTGTGCTCAATCGGCAGAAGATCGGTCCGGTGAATGTGTACAAATCGGCTCTGTCGCGTGAAGATGCGGCGCAGGACGAGACGCGCACGTTGGTGTCTCGTATGTTTGAGGGATCTTTTGGAGCGCTGGCAACATATCTCGTGGATTCGGGTGAGCTTTCTCGGAAAGAGCTGGATGAGTTGCGCGCGCTGATTGAAGCGAGGGAGAAAGGAGGCACGTAATGGATGCATTGATCTATTTGGCCGAGGCATGGTGGCCGCTTTATGCGGTGCATTTTATCGAAGTGTCACTGTTTATTTCGCTGGTGTGGATAGTGGATCGCTGGATGACGCTGGATACGCGGTTGCGGTATGTCCTCTATTTATTGGCATTGGCAAAGGTGTTTGTGCCGCCTTTTTACGCGGTTCCGCTGCCCGAGTTTTTGACGGTATCCGGCGATGTGCCGATTGGGCCGGTTTATGTCGAGATGTCTTCTGGAGATGAGGTTGTTGCACCTGTGCAGGTTGCACCGCTCCCGCTGGCATTTTATCTGTTTTGTTTGTGGGGTGTTTCAGTTCTGGTATGGTCAGGCGTGACGTTGTGGAAGAATGCGGCGTTTCATCGCGCGCTCAGTTTGGCAGTGCCTGTTGATCTGGAGGATAAGGTGGAATCGCTGAATGGGACGCGGGATATGCAGATTTATGCCAAAGCCAGTCTGCGCTCTCCGCTTTTGGTCGGTATTGTAAAACCGAGATTGTATTTGCCATCGCACTGGTCGTCCTGGCCACCCGAGGAGTTGCGTGGCGTTGTCGCACACGAGTTGGCGCATCGGGATAATCGCGATATCTGGGTGCTGTTTTTTCAGGCGATAGCAATGGCGCTGTTTTGCATCAATCCGCTGGTCTGGCTGCTGAACCGAAGGCTGACTTTTTTGCGCGAGTTGCGCTGTGACGAGGCAGTGTTGCGCGAGACGAATCTAACGCCCGCTGAATACGGACGGCTGTTGATCGGATTTGTGGATAGACGCCCTACTTTGAGTGCGCTGTATTTCAACGAGCGTGGGACCGCGCTCAAGAAACGATTGGAGCATGCCCTTAATTTCAAGGAGGACGATATGAAACGGTCCAGATGGCAGTTGGCAATTCCGATTCTCATTGGTCTGGCAATTGTGCCTTTTTCTATTCGAGAGGCGTATACGCAGTCATCCCAAATAGCCTTAAAAGGAGAGCTAACACCTGCGTCTGGCAATGCCGATAGTCGTGAGGTCCTCGAATATAAAGAGGTTGAAATAAAACCCCAACTCATAGATACTGTTCCACCGGTGTATCCTCATATAGCCCGAAAAGCGGGTCTAACTGGCAAAGTGTTTTTGAAGTTTGTGGTCAATGTGGATGGTTCAGTAAGCGATGTGAGTGTTTTGAAAGGGAAGGCGATATTTCAAAAGGCGGCAATAGACGCGATATCACAATTTCGATTCAAGCCTGCGGAGCACAATGGCAAAGTTGTACCTGTATGGATGACTCAGCCAATTGATTTTGCATTAGTTTTCAGGGAGCAAGAGATCACACAGCCTGTATCTGACAGCGCTGACAGTAGTGTGGTTGAGGCCCTCAAATATGATGAGATCGAAGAAATCTATGCCGAGGCCGAAGAAATAAAGGGAAATGTCAAATATCTAATTCGTCTCGGGAAGCGAGTTGATGTCCTCGCATATGACGAGGTTGACGTAAAGGCCCATCCTATAAGTATTCCTACACCTACATATCCCGAAGAGGCAAAAAAGAAAAGGATAGAAGGCAAAGTGACTTTGAAGGTTGTAGTCAATGTGGATGGTTCGGTGAGCGATGTGAGCGTTTTGGAAGGGCCAGAGATCTTTCGTCAGGCGGCGATAGACGCGGCATTACACTGGCAGTTCAGGCCCGCGGAGCACAATGGCAAAGTTGTGCCCGTGTGGGTGGTTCTGCCGATTGAGTTTTCATTAGGTTCCACGGACCCTCAGCTCACGTCGCCTGTGCCAATTGATGCTGATGGTAATGAGGTTGATATCCCCAGATTTTTCGTGGTCGAAGCTCCGCCCGAACTTTTGCAATCTGTTAAATCTGTGTATCCACCAGGAGTTACTGTGCGTTTGGAGCTTAAGGTCAATGTGGATGGCTCGAGCGATGTGAAGGTTTTGAAAGGTCCGGAGGAATTTCATCAGGCGGCTATACACGCGATCTCTCAATATCGGTTCAAGCCGGGGACACTCAATGGCAAAGTTGTGCCCGTGCGGATGACGCAGTCGATTATATTTCGATTGCCAAAACAACAGACCCCACCGCCTGCGTCTGGCGATGCTGACAGTAGTAAGGTTCTCGAATTTTATATGGTTGAAGTAAAGCCCAAGGTCCTGCACTCTGTTAAGCCTGTGCATCCCGAGGAGGCAATCAGAGATAGTTTGGAAGGCAAAGTATTTTTGAAGTTTATGGTCAATTTAGATGGTTCGGTAAGCGATGTGAGCGTTTTGAGAGGAGAGGCGATATTTCACAGAGCGGCTATAGACGCGGTCTCACAATTTATATACAAGCCCGCGGAGCACAATGGCAAAGTTGTGCCCGTATGGATGACTCAGCCGATGTCATTTCAATTGCCAAAAGAATAGGTCGCTCCGTTTTGAAGTAGCGTGTCGAAATAGCTAAAAAAATGCCCCCCGGAATGCGTATTTCGGGGGGTCTGAATTGGGGATAATAGATGGAAAAGAGAAAGTTATATATTTGGTTGATTCTCGCGCTTGTGTTGGGCGGTTGTTCTCGGGGTATTGACGAATACGTGCGTCAGTCGCGCCATGTGGATGTTGATGTGCGGGTATATGGGGTTGAGAAGTTGGGGGAGAGTGGTCAGTTGGATGCTGTACCGCATTTGATTCAGGCGTTGAAAGATGAAAAAGCGCGGGTGCGGTTGGCAGCGATTGATGCGCTGGGTATGCTGAAAGATAAGCGGGCGACTGGGGTTCTTATTTCCTTTTTGCACGACAAGCGGGCGGCTCTGGCATTGGCAGCGATTGACGCGTTGGGTCAGATTGGGGATCCGGCTGCGGTGGAGGCATTGGTCGCTGTTGTGCAAGAAGAGGTACCTGTATTGCGATTGGCTGCGATAGATGCGTTGGGTCAGATTGGGGATTCGACTGCGGTGAATGTTCTGTGTTTGCAAACGCAAAGTGACAGATCTCAGGTGCGATGGGTTTCAGCGGTGGCGTTGGGACGCATTGGGTCGTCTCAGGCGATTGGCCCTCTGGCAAATTTGTTGGGCGATGAGGAGATGCGGCAGACGGTTCTGTTTGCTCTGGCGCAGATTGATAAAAATTGGCGTGCGCGGCCAGAGGTCGAGATGGCTGTGGAGAGATTCCGGCGCGATTTGATGCAAGATGATGTACTGGGCGATGACCGGGCGATTGTTCGGTTTCGCGCATTGGAGGGTCTCAATGCGGTTGTCTCCAACTGGCGAGAGGAAGATTGGGCAGAAGAGGTAGTGATGCACTGGTGCCGCTGGATGACGGAGGGTAATGACAAAGAGCGAAAGGTCGCTGCGCGTTTTTTGGGCGATTTGAAAGATCAACGGGCAGTGCAGGCATTGCTTGTCGCAACAGAGGACCGAAATCGCGATGTGCGTCGGCAGGCCATTCAGTCGCTGGGTAAGATGAGAGATATGCGCGCGGCAGGCGTGTTGAGGCGTGTCGTTGTGGGAGAAGATAGGTATGTTCGTGCAGTAGCGGCGCAGGCACTGGGCGCATTGCGCGATACGGGTGCTGTTGATATGCTGATCTCAGTCGTGGATCAGGAGATGCATTTGCAGGGGCGGTCTGGAGATGAATTGATGAAATCAATTGCCCGTGCTCTGGGTGCCTTAAATGACAGGCGAGGTATAGATGCTTTGATCCGCTTGTTGGGCCATCCGGGGGAACATGTCCGAAGCTATGCTGCACACTCTTTGGGACATATAGGCGATCCGCGAGCGGCGGATGCACTGGCGCAAGCATTAAATGATGGCTCGGTTTTTGTGCGTTGGTCTGCGGCGTGGACACTTGTCACATTGAAGGATGCGCGTGTGGTACCTGTGCTGGTGGAGATGGTGGGTAAGGGAGCGAATGTGCAGATGGCAGTGAGAGCACTTCGGGATATTGAGCCAGATTGGCGCAACAGGCCCGATGTGCAGGAGAAAGTAGATGCGTGGATTTCTACATTTGAGAATGGCAAGGGAGTGGAACGCATTGCGGCGGCTATGAGGCTTTCTGAGATAGGTGGTGATCGGATTGTTGAGGTCCTAAAACGCGCTTTGCGAGAACGCGATCTGGATGTTATTGCAGCGGCGCACCCATTTTTTATTCGCGAGTATTCCGCATTTGCAACTTCCGCTCTTGTTCAGGCTCTGGAGCACGAAGGCGATGAGCGCATGGCCAGCGCGATGCTCGCGTCTGACAATCCCAAGCTCGCCAAAGCCGCTCGTCATTGGGCGTATGTCCGGGGTATGGCTCTGGTGTCTCCGCCCGGGCGTTTGGATGATGGTGGTTGAACGATGAATGCAGCAAAAAAAGATGGCCGATTAGTCGCGTAACAGAGTGATGGAGATCTGCCGCTCTTTTTCTTCTTTAAGAAATGAGATTTTTGCTTGACTTCTCCTAATTAGCTCGTCATTTTACTAAGAAATTAGTAATACTTTCAAGGAGGGTCTTATGGCCGCGAAAAAACGGCTATCTGAGGCCGAGTGGGAAGTGATGGATGGCGTGTGGCATCTCGACCGTCAGGTTACGGTGCGCGATGTCGTCGATTATCTGTATCCCAATGGCGAGAAGGCTTATACGACGGTGCAAACAATTATGAATATTCTGTTTGAAAAGGGTGTGCTCAATCGACAGAAGATCGGTCCGGTGAATGTGTACACGCCGACCCTGTCGCGAG
Source organism: Candidatus Latescibacterota bacterium (assembly GCA_022821275.1). Lineage (GTDB taxonomy): Bacteria > Latescibacterota > UBA2968 > UBA2968 > UBA2968 > VXRD01. The sequence continues at coordinate 62,841 of JAJEDY010000024.1, forward strand.
AAGACGCGGCGCAGGTCGAGACGCGCACGCTGGTGTCTCGCATGTTTGAGGGGTCTTTAGGGGCGCTGGCAACATATCTCGTGGATTCAGGAGAGCTTTCTCGGAAAGAGTTAGATGAGTTGCGCGCGCTGATTGAGGCGAGAGAGAGAGGAGGCGCGTAATGGATGCATTGATCCGTTTAGCCGAGGCGTGGTGGCCGCTTTATGCGGTGCATTTTATTGAGGTGTCGCTGTTCATTTCGCTGGTGTGGTCAGTGGATCGCTGGATGAGGCTGGATACGCGTTTGCGGTATGTCCTGTATTTGCTGGCATTGGCGAAGGTGTTTGTACCGCCTTTTTACGCTATTCCGATGCCCGACTTTTTGACGTTTTTGTACCCCGATCCTTCTTATAGTGTGCCGGAAGATATTTCTGTCGATCATGTTTATTATAATGTGGCCTATAAGGTTGTTGTACCTGAGCCACCTCCTCCACTGGCGTTTTATCTGTTTTGTCTGTGGGGTGTTTCGGTTCTGGTATGGTGGGGTATGATGCTGTGGAAGAATGCGGCGTTTCACCGTGCGCTCAGTTTGGCGGTGCCAGTTGATCTGGCGCGGGAGGTGGGATCGCTGAATAGGACGCGGGATATGAAGGTTTATGCCAAAGCCAGTCTGCGCTCTCCGCTTTTGGTCGGTATTGTAAAACCGAGATTGTATTTGCCATCGCATTGGTCTTCCTGGTCGCCCGAGGAGTTGCGCGGCGTTGTTGCACACGAGTTGGCGCATCAAGATAATCGCGATATCTGGGTGCTGTTTTTTCAGGCGCTTGCAATGGCACTGTTTTGCATCAATCCACTAATCTGGCTGCTGAACCGAAGGCTGACATTTTTGCGCGAGTTGCGCTGTGATGAGGCAGTATTGCGCGAGACGAATCTGACGCCTGCCGAATACGGACGGCTGTTATTCGGTTTTGTCGATAGACGCCCTGCTCTGAGTGCGCTGTATTTCAACGAGCGAGGAACCGCGTTCAAGAAACGATTAGAATATGTACTCAATTTTAAGGAGGACAGTGTGAAACGGTCCAGATTGCAGTTGACAATTCCGATTCTCATTGGTCTGGCGATTGTGCCTTTTTCGATTCGAGAGGCGTACACGCAGGATGATGTTGAGGTTATGGAATTGGCCGAGTATGGGACAAAGTCCGAACCCATGCCGGGGCAACAGAGTACATTACCTGCGTCTGGCAATGCTGATAGTCGTAAGTTTATAGAATTAACCGAGGTTGAGGCAAAGATAGGGACTGTGGAAAAAGCTGAGGTTTCGAGGAAGGCCGTTCTTATAAATGATGTTATACCTGTATATCCTGGGAAGGCAATCAGAGATCAGGTAGAAGGCACAGTGTCATTGAGATTTTTAATTAACGTGGATGGCTCTGTGAGTGATGTGCGCATTTTGAAGGGACCAGAGATATTTCATCAAACGGTCATAGAAGCGGTATCGCAATGGCGGTTCAAGCCTGCGAAACACGATGGCAAAGCTATGCCTGCATGGATGATGCAACAGTTTAAGTTTGAAAGATCAGAACTGGAACTGGCATCAGAGTTGTTTTATTCGGTCAGCTTTATCCCACCAATTGCGATTGGTAATGGTGAAGAACTTGTTGGCGGGGGTTATTCCCAAAGCTCCAGATACGCATTAGATCTAGAGCAGCAGGCTGCATTGGCAAAATTTATTGAAGCGAAACAAAAGTTCAAGCCAAAGCAACAGAACGCGCCGTCTGCGTCTGCTGATGCTGACAGTAGTAAGGTCTTCGAATTTTTTATGGTTGAAGCAAAGCCCAAGCTTCTGCACACTGTTAAGCCTGTGCATCCCGAGGAGGCAATCAGAGATAGTTTGAAAGGCAAAGTCTTTTTGAAGTTCATAGTTAATGTAGATGGCTCGGTGAGTGATGTGACGGTTTTGAGAACCATAGGGCCGGAGGTATTTCGACAAGCGGCGATAGATGCAATATCACAATTTCAGTTCAAGCCTGCCGAACACAATGGCAAATCCGTAGCTGTATGGATGACTCAGTTGATCAAATTCTGATTACCAAAAGAATAGTTGGAATAGCTGACGATTTCACCCAGATCAGTAGAGTAGTGTTGCTCAAGATGTCGTATTTGATTGGGTTGCGAGAAGGGGACAGGTTCTATCACGGGAAGGGGAGGTGTTGCAATGAACAATATCTTATATATCCTGATTTTCTCAACCCTTCTGTTTTCTTGCTCTGATTCGGGAGAGTCAGCCCCAGAATCAGATGAAAGGGGGACCCTAAAAACTGATGATGTGAGGATTGAGACAAAACTGGATACTGTGACAATGGAGGGGATGTTGGCAGCGGTAAAAATCGGAGACAAGTGGGGGTATATAAACACAGCAGGTGAGGTCGTGATTGAGCCTAAATTTGACTCTGCCTGGTCTTTTTCAGAGGGATTGGCGGTAGTGAGAATCGGGGACTCTGATAGCGACAAGTGGGGGTATATCAACGCAGAAGGTGAGGTCGCGATCGAGATACAATTTGACCATGCACATTCTTTTTCTGAAGGATTGGCAGTAGTAGGTATCGGTAGCAAGGGCAATCTCACGTATGGATATATCAACCCTGAAGGCGAGATTGTGATTGAGATACTATTTGATTCGGCAGAGGATTTTTCAGAGGGATTGGCGGTAGTGAGAATCGGAGATTACCATGGCAAGTATGGGTATATCAATCCTGAAGGCGAGATTGTGATTAAGCCGCAATTTGCCTCTGCCCGACGTTTTTCAGAGGGATTGGCGGTAGTGAGAATTGGGGACTACCGTGGCAAGTATGCGTATATCAATGCAGCAGGCGAGGTTGTGATTGAACCACAGTTTGATGAGGCAAAGGATTTTTCAGAGGGATTAGCGGGCGTAAAAATTGGGAGATCTTACATGGGTAAGTGGGGATATATCGATGCTAAAGGTGAGTATGTGATTGAGCCACAATTTTATGATGCCTATTCTTCTCAAGAGTCGAATGGACGTACGAACACCGAGTACGTTGATAATGCCTGGTATTTTTCAGAGGGATTGGTGCGTGTAATGATCGGAGACAAATGGGGGTATATTGATCGGGAAGGCAAGATTGTAATTGAGCCACAATTTGAACTGGCGTTTTTTTTTGATAACGGATTGGCACTTGTAAGAAAAAATGACAAAAAAAAAGGGTATATCAATACTGAAGGTGAGTTCGTCATTGAGCCGCAAGTTGATTATCCTTTCTATATTTCCACTCTTTCTAATGGTCTGGCCGTATTAAAAATTGATGATAAGCATGGATATATCAATGCGAAAGGTGAGGCCGTGATTGAGCCGCAATTTGACGATGCGAGGAGTTTTAGGAAAACGAAATGATTTTTGTGTGATATACAGAGCGGTGGAGACCTGCCGCTCTGTTTTTAAGCTGTTATGAAAATATCTGATTGCTTTTTCACAATAAATTCCTTTTTTTTCAAGAGTTTAGTTTTTATGTACAGGTGATGAGGTGTTTGGGGAGTGAGTTTGACACAGCCCCATTCTAAGTCGAGGTTAATATGATTTCCATAGATTTGCCGAGAGGTCTTGAAAAACATTTCCGGGATATTGTAAGAGATGATTATGACGGAAACTTACAGGCGGCGATTGAGGCCTTCTTAAAATTACAGGAGAAATTCGGCTGGAAAGAACAACTCTTTAAAGATGTACAGGCCATTCGTTCCGAAGTGCGGCGAAAAGGCGGAATCAAAGCTCAGACAATTGATGATGCTATAAAAAGGTACCGAACAATATAGATACAACTCAAGGAGGAGCTATAGATGAGAAAATTACTTTGTTTCTCAATGTTTTTGATGCTTCTGTTCAGTCCGGTTACTGCCGAGGAAATCAAACACAACTATATCGGCGTGGAAGGAGAATTTGCAAATTCTCCAGTTGATGGTTATCAATCTCGAGTAAAGCTATTGGGCGTGTTGGGTCTGAAACCATCTATTGGCCTGGAGGTTGCAATGGCTTATGGCGATCAGATCAATAAACATCCCTGGGAATCAGACGGTAGGCGTCAGTTTACGCTTGGTGTGGGTATCCGCAATGTTCATAAGATTATGGGGCGGTTCAGATTTTATTATACGCTTTCGGGTGGTACGATTTATCGACCTGAAAACTCCAGTGTTTTCTTTCAACCAAAGATCGGAGCGCTTATTTCTTTGCATAAGCGGGTTGTCCTGAATCTCAATACATTCTGGACAATTCCCATAGCGAAGGCGGAGGGCATCCTTGAGCAACCTTTCTCTGTTGGATTAAATTTCCGACTCTGATTTTCAAATTTGCTGTCATAAAAAAAGAACGGCAACCGTTTAAACATTGCCGTTCTTTTTTTTTCGTCTGCAATCACGTTTTGCGATAAACTGTTTTGCCTCCCACAATTGTTTCCTGTACGGCAATATCCTTTACAGCCAATGTATCCCCTGCAAATGGATCTGATTCCAAAACAACAAAGTCCGCCAGCTTGCCGACCTCAATTGACCCCTTTGCATCTTCTTCAAAGTTTTGCCAGGCGGCGTCAATTGTGATTGCCCGAAATGCCAGTTCCAAATCGATGCGCTGTGCTTCGCCCATGCACTGCCCACTGCGCGAGAGGCGGTTTACTGCGGACCAGACGGAAAAGAGAGATTTGGTCGGCGTTACTGGGGAGTCGTTGTGGATGGTAAAGCGAATTCCACGGTCAGACGCGGATTTTAATGGGCTGATTCGATGTGCGCGATCTGGGCCCAAAAAAATCGCTTCGTGGCGGTCGCCCCAGTAATAGGTGTGCTGAACAAAAAAAGAGGGTGTCACGCCCAGTGTCTGCATTTTATCGAGTTGATCTTCTCTGACTGTTTGACAGTGCTCAATTCGATGTCGCGTATCTGTGCGGGGCGTTTTTTGTTGCGCCTGCTCATAAGCGAATAAAATATCGTCGATTGCCGCATCGCCATTGCCGTGTATCGCAATCTGCTTGCCCGCCCGATGGGCTTCATCCACCATCTCTACCAGTGCTTCCCGGCTTCGCATCGGATAGCCGAGATACTGGGCGTCGCCCATAAATGGCTCGTGATAGGGTTTGCTCAGATAACCCGTATAGCCCTGGATTGAGCCATCCTGAAACATTTTTACCGCGCCCAACCGCAAGCGATCTGTTCCAAAGCCCGTTTTTAATCCACTCGTCTCCAGAATCGACTGTTGGCCCGGCTTGCTTTTCCCGGTCATGCAGACCACGCGCAAGGGCAGCTTGCCGCTGTCGATGGCTGTTTGCAGGCGAGCAATGTCGCGACGATTGCAGCCAGCGATTACGATTGAGGTTACGCCTTCGCGGACATATTCATTTACTGCGATCTCCAATCCTTCAAACCACTGGGCTTCGTTCAATGGGGGGATCAGATTTCTCACCGGACGCATTGCGGTCTCTTCCAAAACACCGTCCGGCTCGCCCGTGATGAGGTCCTTGCGAATCACGCCGCCCGTTGGATTGGGCGTATCGGAATGGACGCCAGCGCGTTCTAATGCGCGTGTATTTGCCGATGCAAAATGGCCCGAGGTGTGGACAATGCATATCGGGTGGATCTGCGAAGCTCGATCCAGGTCTGCTCGTGTCGGGTGCCGTTTTTCTGCCAGTAAGGTATCGTCGTAGCCTCTGCCCAATACCCACTGGCCTTCTGGTGTTCCTTTGGCGCGTTCTGTCAATAACTGTACGATATCATCGATCTTTTCCACGGATCCCATTGGCGGGGAATTGCAATTTACCGAAGAAACAGCTACGACTCCTGCGCTTGGGAAATGTCCATGTGTATCGTAAAATCCGGGTAGCATGGTTTTCCCCACGAGGTCGGTACGCTCGGTGTCAGGGCCTGCAAGTCCGATAATTTCACGGTCAGATCCCACAGCACAAATAGATCCATTCAGTATGGCAACGGCGGTCCCGCTGCAGTCGGCCATGGTGATCAGGTTGCCATTGTAAAATATCCTGTCTGGCTGAAGGTTCTGAATGGTTTTCATTATTTTCTCCTCAAGTGCTACTCTTCCTCGTTTAAGGGCGGATCGTCTATCGTTCGGTCTCTGAAATTTTCAATTCGGTGAAATGTCAAATAGTTCGCATCATGCCCGTTGTGCGCGCCTCCCAGGCCATCGTCATAGGCTGTGCGAGATGCCACGACGATATCGTTTTTTTCAAATTGCCAGTCAACGTATTGAAATGCGTGTTTCTCAGGATCGGGATGGTGCAGGATCACGGATTCGATTCTCCAGGTTTGTAAATCGGCAGATGATGTCAAGACCAGTGTATTTCGGTATGCTGGCGGATTGGTCTGTTTGCATCCCAGCGACCAATAGTGCTGTGTTTGGTCGTCAAATCGAATTGTGAATTTTACACCGCCACCCGGAAAATCGATCAGGTCTTTATCCCGATTGTGCGTCAATGTTTTGCCATTTTCTGAGATGTGCAAAACAGCCGCTTTATCGCTTCCCGCCTGTATCTCTTCGGGAGATACATTTCTCATGTTTGACCGCAAGATGTTGACCAGTTTGTTATCTGGCGTGATCACGATATTGCCTTCAATCCATTGTGAACTTGACCAGAAGTGTTGATACGCTTCGCTAAATCGCCAATTTTTAGCTTGAAGTAGATCTGCATCTTCGGGTACGGAAAGGACCTGCGCTTTCCACTCTTCTCGCGGACCATGTGCCAATTCATAAGCGCGCCAGAGATATCCATTGTGGGCGACGACGGGCATTGGGGCACAGTGATAGCGATCCTCGGTGGAGATTTGTCCAGTGTGTTTGTCTTTTGGTACTGTCCAGGTTTCACCCCCGTCAGTAGATCGCCGAATTACGGCATAGCCATATTCGCGGCTTGTGCCGAGCAGATAGAGATCGCCTTTGTGCAAAAACAGATTGGACCACCATTGGCCAACCTGTTCGGATATTCGAGTCCAGGTTTCGCCTTTGTCGCGCGAACGAAATACGGCCATGCGGTCGTAATTTGTGCCCGGTCCAAAAAGATCATAGGATGCGATATAATCGCCGTTGGGCATGATGACGATGCTCGGGCTGCCCAGGTATTGTTTTGTGCTGGCGGGGCTGTGATCAATCACGACGCCAGGTACTTTTGAGTGGTCGGGTTTTAAAGACAAGTTTACCTCCTCAGTTATCCATCCGATTATGGCTAACTTGAACGCCAGCCGTTTCGTCTATGGATAGTGCCCCTGTTGTTCCATTTCCGATTCGGTTGTTGCTCAACAAATTGCCAGTGCCTATGCCGTTCCAGCGAACTGTTGAAGTGGTTTCTTTTTGTTTTCGTCTCTCCAGCAGTGTACATCCGGTGATGCTGATGTCGTCGGAGTCGAATATGTATATCGCGCTGGGATAGCCGTCCAATATCTGACAGCCGTTTATGGTGAGTCGGGCGCAGCGGATGATTTCCAACAGGCCCTGGCGATCATCCGCGTTTTCATCTCGTCCGCTTTGGAATTCGTGAAGCGTTGTTCCGCTCAAGACACTATCTGTGCTGTTTATAAATTGAATGCCAGTGCGGCGCGAGGGACCATAATCGGGATTGTGGTCAAAGCTATTGCTGCCGACTACGATATTTTGGGCGTGTTCTACCAGGAGGTTTCGGCTGAATCCATTGTAGATCGCGTTTCCCGAGATGGCGACACCTCTGGCTGCAATGAGGTGGATGTTGTTTTCCTGCGAGCCGATCAAATTGCCCGCGATGGTTAACAGGCCTACCTTGTTATTCGTCTGAGGAGAGTGACCAATCATCAAGATATTCGCGCCTCCAGGCGATGACTTTGCCTGGATGGTATTGCCCGATATGGTGCCTTCTCGGACGGTGGAGATACCATCGCTGGTGTCGATCCAGATATCCGCTGATCGGTCCGCTTCTTCGTCGTAGTTGTATTCGATGTCGTTGCCAGTGATTTGCAAGTTGCGAATTTGCGATCCGATGATTTTGATGCCTCCGCGTTTGCAATAGCTTATGTGGGAACCAGTTACGATGATTTGATGCAGATCTACATGATCGAGGAAGATGCCTACGCCGCGGTTGTCGTGTAGATGACAGTGGGAGATAAGGACGTTTCGGGCGCGGTCGCGTATGTGGATGGCGTGGTTTAGCTTCCGCAAGAGTACGCCTTCAAAGGTCGCTTGCATGGTGCCTGTTAGCAAGAAGCCATCTGCTTCGGGGTGTTTGCCTTCTATCTCCAGGTTTGATATTGTGGGCATTCTTTCGTGGGTCCAGACGCGAGGTTCAAAGGTTTTGGGATCGGCGGAGCGCACATGTGTGCCGGTGATTTGAAATGCGGGTCCTGCACTATCCATGAGGATTTTCGCCGCGCCTCCCGATCCGTCTATGCTCATCCGCCCGCTGTCGGCCAATTGCACATTGATAGTGTGCGTAATGAGATAGTCGCCTTTTGGAAATTGCAGGGTTCCGTCTCCTTTTGCCAGCGCGTCTTCAATCGCTTTGGTATCGTCTGAGATCCCATCTCCTCTGGCTCCAAAATCTCGCACATTGCTCATGGTTTACGCCCCTTCTGGTGTTTGGTGATTTGCAGTATCAGGCATCATATACAGAGAATTGTTCTCTGTCAAGCAGGGTCGTTTCGCGGGACTGGGCGTTTTTCAGTTGCTTCTGGTGAATCCCGGTGATAGTTTGGCAGTCAATCCAATCACACAAGCTGTCCAATTTCCGAGGAGGTCACGCCGTGAATCCTCTCACTTCGTTTGACGACGCGCACCACGAGCAGTTTATGGCTGAGGGATATCTGCGCCTGGGGCATCTCCTGTCGCCTGGAGAACTGGCCGCCCTGCAGCAGCGCATTGACGATATTATGCTGGGTCGCGTCCGCTATGGGAATATGCGCTTTCAGCTCAATCCCAAAACGCCTGATGTCAGAATGGATCGCACTCTGGGGAATCAGGAGCAGACGCTCCATTATCGACGTATTGATGATCTGGAACAAGATCCGCTTTTTCTCACTTATATGCAGCATTCTCTCATCCGCCAGATTACCCGTCGCTATATCGGCGAAAATGTTTCGGTTTTTCGCTCTATGTTTATGAATAAGCCCGCTGAGAGTGGCACGATTTTGCCCTGGCATCAGGATATCGGCGTGGGCTGGGGCATTGATACCAATCCGATTATCACTGTGTGGACCGGGCTGGATGCAGCTACTGTTGCCAGTGGCTGTATGCAGATTGTGCCGGGTAGCAATAATCTGGGTATTCTAAACGAGCGGCACTATACCTCAGAAGAGGATCAAGCGAAGTACACTCAGCCCAAGGATGTGATTGATCTGGAGACAGAGGCAGGGGAGGCTGTTTTGCTGCACAATTTTTTGCTCCACCGTTCGGCTCTCAATTCGACTCCGTCGCCCCGGAGGGCTTTTAGCGCGACTTATATGGATGCGCGTACGCGTTCACTGAAGACTGGTCTGACGTTTCCTCGACTTTTTGGAGAAGGTGCGCTCAACCCAGCGACTGTGTCGGGAAAAGCGTCCGATCAGGTGCAGGTTTTCCACGGTTGAGGTCGTTGCTAATGACTCAAAAAAGCCGACGTTTGTGCGTCAGCTTTTTTATTAGGACTAAGGAATGGGTTCGCCATGTTCGGCAGTGCGTTGGGCGTATTGTTCGCGCAGGTGGTTGGTGATGGGACCGGGTTTGCCGTTGCCGATGGTGCGCCCATCCACTTCGAGGATGGGCGAGAGTTCGCCCATAGTGCCTGTGGTGAAGCCTTCATCTGCTGTATAGACTTCGGTAAGCGATAGGTTGCGCTCGGTAACTTCGATGCCCAGATTGCGTGTGAGGTCAATTACGACACCTCTTGTAATGCCGGGCAAGCAGGAATCCGCATGGGGCGTGATGAGCGCTCCTTTTTTTATAATGAAGATATTGGTGGCATTGGTTTCGGAAACATAGCCGAAGATGTCGAGCATGATCGCGTCATCAACGCCTGCGACATTGGCCTCGATTTTGGCGAGGATGTTGTTGATCAAATTGTTGTGATGGATTTTGGAGTCGATGCACATGGGCGGATTGCGGCGAACAGAGGCGGTGATCAGGGAGATGCCTTCAGAGGAATAAACAGGGGGTTTCCACTCTGGTAGCACAATGAGGCAGGAGCCGTATTGATTAAAGTGTGGACTCATGCCCGATGAGGTTTTTTTCCCGCGCGTGAGCGTGAGCCGGATATGTACCTCATCGCGCATGTTGTTGGCTTTGAGGGTTTCAAAGATGGCGGTTTTGATCGCTTCACGAGAGGGGATATCCGCGAAAGCCATGGCTTTTGCAGAGTCGAATAGGCGGTCGAGGTGTGCGTCGAGTTGGAATATTTTGCCGTTGTACACGCGCAGGCCCTCCCACACGGCATCGCCGCCTTGAACCGCGCTGTCAAAGACGGATATTTTGGCGTCTTCGCGCGGGAGCAGTTCGCCGCCGATGTAGATGAGGATGTTTTCGTTTCGCGGGTCGGGTAATTGGATAGACACGGGTTCTCCGTTTATTCAGCCTTGATGGCATGTGCATAAAGCTGGTCGTAATAGGGTTGACATTCTCTGAGGAGCGGTCGCAAGCGATCGGGAAAGGGTTCGGTTTTGGGGAGATAGGGCTGAAAGCCAGTGGATTTGTGGACGTTGTGATACCAGTGTTTCGCCCATATTCCGTCTTCGGGGCGAGGCTCGGCTTTCCAGGTGAGCATTGCGGGTTCAAAGGGTATGTTCAGGGCGTCGCAGAGTTTTGTGAGGACATGCCGTGGATTTTTAAGGAGTTCTCGAGAATCGAGTACGGGGAATTTTTGACCTATGGCGTGAAACTCGTCCAGAAGTTGGGCTTGCATTTTGTAGCCTGTGTCGCGCAAGGTGGGGATTTTGAGCTGGTTGACGAGCGAGGGCAGCATGTCAATGGGGTCGCGCGTGAGCAGGACATTGTGGGTGTGTGCTAAAAAGTCACGGCTGATTTCGACGAGGTGGTGAGCCATCTGCTTCATAAAGAGCACGGGGCGATCACATGGACCGAGGATGATGTCGCGAGTGACGTTTTCGCCATTGCATTCCATAGCGGCTATGACTTCATTTGCGCCCGGGTGTTTGGCATTAGACACGCGCAGATAATGGCCGTAGAGGGGTTCGTCGATTACGCGGGTGTCTGACCGCTGTGCGAATGAGTACATAAGGGCGGTTGAGACATTGCGGGGACCGCTCCACATGTTTAGACGCAGAATATCGGCAGGCATATCACATTCGGAAGACGGGGTTAAAATTGGGATCGGTGATGGCGTCGCGTTGTAGTGCGAAAGGTTCTATCGGATAATCCGTATGCCCATCAATGGCGAGTTCGCTGAGGATTTTGCCCAGGATGCCAGAGAATTTGTACGCGTGCCCGGCGCCTACGCAGACGATGATCTGGGGATGCTCGGGGAGTGTATCGATTACGAAGTGGCGATCTTTGGGCATTGTGTAGAGACAGGTTTTGGTGTAGAGCTTTGGGCCGAGAAATCCGGGAATGTTTTCTTTGAGCCAGGCTTCCTGGCGATGTTCGCGTTCGGCGTCGGGGTCATAGGTGCGCGTATCGGTTGTTACTGCTGGGCCTGATGCGTCAATGCCGACTTTGGTGGCGACTTCGCCATAGATGGGGAATCCGTAGATGGATTCGTCGGCATGGGAGATGAAGATGGGGAATTTTCCAATGGCAAAGTCCGGCAGGTTTGGCGTGGCGTAGTATGTAACCTGTTCCTGGGTTACGGTGAGAGACAGATTCACGTTCACACTGGCGAGCAGGCGATCTGTCCAGGCACCGGCTGTGACGATGAGTTTGCGGCATGAGAAGTTGCCCTGTTTGGTTTCTACTGTGACGCCAGCATCCGTTGGGCAAATGCGCGTGACTTCACAGTTGTCTAACATGGTGGCACCGCGATAACGCGCCATGGCTACGTGGGTGGCATTTCCCCGACTTGCATCTACCAATCCAGTATCTGCCTGGTATATGCCATCGACTTCGTATTTTAAACGGAATTGCGGAAAGCGTTTCACGATTTCGTCGGCGTCAACGCGGTCATAGGGAACGCCTGTTTCATCCATCGCGTTCGTATATTTGTCGATTTCATATCGGTATGGGTGATCGACGGGTGAAAATTGGATGCTGCCCGTTTTGAAGACCATCTGGAAGCCGGATTCCTCTTCGAGCGTATGCCAGGCAGCGTACGAGGCTGGTGCCAGGCGGATATATTGGGGGTAGTAATAGGTCAGGCGGATGATGCGCGAGTGATCCTGAGAGCCGCCGTGGTGATGACCATGTTCAAATTGTTCTATGCCCAGAACGTCTTTGCTTTTTCGGCGCGAGAGCCAATACGCTGTTGCACTGCCAATGCCCCCACAACCGAGGACGATGTATTCGTAATGTGTTTTCATGGTCTTTGTTGTCTCTCACTATGATGGATCAAAAGCAATTGCATGTTAGGGATTTGCGATTGGGAAGTCAAGGCAGAGTTATCGCGTTTGACTTCGGTTGGATAGCGTTATATTCTAATGGTGTTGGTTGGAAGTGGGGATTTGAACAAATAGGAGGAGGTATGAAAGCAGTTGTGGTGATGTTTGATTCACTAAATCGACATTTGTTGTCGCCCTATGGGTGTGACTGGACGCATACGCCAAATTTTAAACGGCTGTCAGAGCGCACGGTGACGTTTGACAGGTCTTATGTGTGCTCAATGCCGTGTATGCCGGCCAGGCGGGATTTTCATACGGGGCGGCCCAATTTTTTGCATCGTTCGTGGGGGCCGCTGGAGCCGTTTGACGATTCGGTTCCCCGGATATTAAAGGATCATGGTGTTTCGAGTCATCTGGTGAGCGATCATCAGCATTATTGGGAAGATGGTGGGTGTACGTATCACACCCAGTATAGCACCTGGCAGTTTTTCAGGGGACAGGAAGGGGACTTGTGGAAGGGGCAGGTGGCAGATCCTTCTACGGAAAATACGTATGGACGAAATTCGGGTGAGGATCATCTATCCCGGCAGGATTTGATCAACCGGCAGTTTATGCGGCGGGAAGAAGATCAACCCCAGTCGAAGACGTTTGAGGCGGGGATTGATTTTATTCGGCGGAACTACGCGGAGGACAATTGGTTTTTGCAGATTGAAACGTTTGATCCCCACGAGCCGTTTTTTTCCCAGCGCAAGTTTAAGGATCTCTACGCCGAACATTATCGTGATTACGACGGCCCGTTGCACGATTGGCCGGACTATGAACCGGTGAAAGAGACGCGGGAGCAGATTGAGCATATGCGGTTTGAATATGCTTCGTTGCTGTCGATGTGCGATGCGAAGCTGGGCGATGTGCTGGATTTGATGGATGAATTGGAGATGTGGGAAGATACGTTGCTGGCGGTGTGGACCGATCACGGGTTTTTGCTGAGTGAGCACGATTGCTGGGCGAAGATGTGGATGCCCTTTTATGAGGAGGTGGCTCATACCCCGTTTTTTGTATGGGATCCGAGGTGTGGTAAGAAAGGGGAACGGCGAGAGGCATTGGTACAGCCGTCGATTGATCTGGGACCGACGTTGCTGGACTTTTTTGGTTTGGAGCCGACAGTGGATATGCTTGGCAAACCTCTTGGCGATGCGGTAGATAACGATACGGCGGTGCGAGAGGCAGCGGTTTTTGGGATGCACGGGCATCAGGGCAATGTGACGGATGGGCGGTATGTGTATATGCGGGCATCGGCAGATCGGGAAAATCAGCCTCTGTTTGAATATACGTTGATGCCAACCCATATCCGATCTCATTTTGCGCCAGAGGAATTGGTGGGTAAGATGGCGCTTTCCGAACCGCTCAGTTTTACCAAGGGATGTGAAGTGCTGAAGATTCACACCGGTCGGGATAGCAAGGGTTTTAGTCCCAGGTTGTTGAGAATCCATGATTTTGGGACCTTGTTATACGATTTGGAACAGGATCCAAAACAGGAAAAGCCACTGGAGGATCCGGAGGTCGAAAAACGAATGGTGGATCTGTTGATTCGGGGGATGGAAGCATGTGATGCGCCCCCGGAACAGTATGAACGGCTGGGTTTGAGGTAATCTACTGATCCTTAGATAAGGAGTTGATTTTTGAAACGCGTTGGCTTTTACGATCTCGATCTGAATAATTTTCACGCGAATGTGTATTTGAGTGCGTTCAGAAATGATTTGAAGGACCGGGGGTTTGAGGTGGCGGGTTGTACGGGGATTCGCCAGAAATCGAGTCTGGCATGGGCAAAAGAAAATGAGGTGCCGTATTTTCCGGATGTGGAGGCTTTGAACGATGCGGTCGATTATTATCTCGTTCTGGCGCCGAGGACTCCGGAACGCCATCTGGCAATGTGTGAGGCGATTTTTCCGTTTGGCAAGGCAACTTATGTGGATAAGACATTTGCGCCCGATCTCGATACGGCGCAACAGATATTCGCGCTTGCAGATAAGTACCGCGTTCCAATACAGACTTCGTCTGCACTGCGGTATGGCAATGTGCAGGATTTTGTAAGGGAAGTCGGTCCCCGCAAGGTGAAACACCTGGTTGTCTGGCAGGGTGGGCGGTCTTTTGATGAGTATGGTATTCATCCGACAGAAATTGTGGTGAGTTGTATGGGCACAGGGGCAAAACGGCTGATGCGCCGATGCAGGGGAAAGTACAATCAGGTTTTGATCGATTTTACGGGCAACCGAACGGCGGTGATCAATCTGAATGAAAAACACAGGACGCCGCAGGCTGCTGTTGTGACGACGACGGAAGAAACGCGGTATATGGAGGTGGCTCGGGCGGTGATTTTTCCGCGTTCTACTGAGGCGATTATGGATCTTTTTGAAAGTGGTAAGGCAAATATCCCGCGTCTGGAAAGTTTGTTGATTCGGCGCATTCTGGATGTGGCGGAAGAGGAACGGGCACAACGAGGGTTTGTTGATATTTAGAAACATCCGATCCGCAGATAGACGCAGATGAATGCAGATATCTGATCCGTATGGGATGGAATATATCATGTAGGAACGGGTTTCAAACCCGTTCACCTGGAGGAACGAAAAATGATTAAAATGGCGCAATACGGTACAAAACACGGTCACGCAGCCGGAAAATTGCGGTCGATGCAAACCAATGCAGAGGTGGAGGTGGTTGGTGTGTTCGAACCCGATGAGAGACGGCGCGAGGAGATGGCGCAATCGGGTAGTTATGAAGGCGTTTATTGGTTTGAATCGGAAGGGGATATGCTGGGCGATGATGAAATCGTGGCTGTTGCATCAGAGGGTGCAAATGTCGAGAGTCTGGATCAGACAGAGGCCATTATCCGGGCGGGGAAGCACGCGTGGTACGACAAGCCCGCTGGTGAGAATTGGGATCAGTGGCAGCGGATTATCGCACGGGCACGGGAGGATAGTTTGTTGATTCAGATGGGATATATGTTTCGGTATCACGATGGGTATTGCAAGATCGCAGAGTGGGTGCATTCGGGTTTTTTGGGCGATGTGTTTGCGGTTCGGGCACATATGTCCACGTTTTTGGGAAAACCGCAAAAAGAAAGAGTCACAGTGCATCAGGGCGGGGTGTTTTTCGATTTGTGTGGTCATCAACTCGATCAGATTGTCCATCTTTTGGGCAGGCCCGAGCGCGTGACACCATTTTTGCGCAACGATATGCGCGAGGTTGAGGAATTTACGGATAATGGGGTGGGTATTTTTGAATTTGAGCGGGCGATCGCCATTGTCGATATTGCGGCACTGGAGCCGCGTCCCAATGCGCGTCGATTTGAGGTGTATGGCACAAAGGGCAGTGCGATTATGGAGCCGATGGAGCCTGCTGAGAAAATCCGTCTGTGTTTGGATGAGGCGCGCGATGGATATGAGGCGGGTGTTCAATTTGTCGATGTGGCGCAACAATCGCGGCAGGATTTGTACGATTTGGAATTGGAGGCATTTTTGCCGGCTATTCGAGGTGAGTGCGCGCCGGATCGATCTTACGAACACGAGTTGCTGGTTCAAGAGGCGGTGTTGCGGGGCGTTGGGCGTCTTTAAAAATGAGGAGAAAACTGTGAACGTTATTTGTGTGATGCTGGATTCGTTGCGGGCAGATCACGTGGGTGCTTATGGCGATCGGGCAAGGACGCCGAATATGGATCGCATTGCGCGTGAATCTCTGGTGTTTTCAAAGGCTTTTTCGGGGTCGTTTCCAACCCTGCCGTGTCGGCGCGATTTGTTTACGGGACGTTGGGGGCATCCGTTTAATACGTGGGATAAAATGGAACAGAATTTGCCCACGATGGCCGAGCGCTTTCGGCGTGCGGGGTACACAACCGGACTGGTTTTTGATACGCCGATGTTTATGACGCAGGGCAATTTTCTGGATCGCGGATTTGGTTCTATTTCGTGGATTCGCGGGCAGGGAGGTGAGCCGTGGATTAGCGATGCATTAGAGGAGATCAAATGGCCGGCCAGTGAGGATAAAGTAAAATCCGGGGTGATGCGCTATCTGGCGAATCAGCGCGGGCGGTTGTTTGAATCGGACTATCTGGGTCCCCGCGTGTTTACCGAGGCGATGCACTGGCTGGAGCGGAATTATGTGAAGGATGGGTTTTTTCTGTGGATCGATTCGTGGGATCCGCACGAGCCGTGGGATCCGCCGCAGTATTATGTGGATATGTACGATCCTGGTTATGAAGGCGATGAGCTTATTTATCCGTGTTATGGGTTCAGCAATTATATGACGGATGAGGAACTCAATCACGTGCGCGCATTATATGCGGCTGAGGTGACGATGACGGATCGGTGGTTGGGGATGTTGTGGGATACGATAGATGTGTTGGGCTTAAAGGAGAATACGGTTTTTTTGCTGATGGCAGATCACGGGCACTATTTTGGCGATCACGGATTGCAGGGCAAGCCCTGGGGGGATTGGGGACAGCTTTACGATCCGATGGTTCATATCCCGTTTATGGTGTATCATCCGGATAGGGCGATGGCGGGAAAGCAGGTGGATAGTCTGGTGCAGCCGGTGGATGTGTTTCCCACGCTTTGCGGTCTGGCGGGATTGGATGTGCCCGATGGCGTGCAGGGGAAGGCATTTGCCGATGTTTTGTCGGGTGAGACGGTGAAGCATCGAGATTTTGCAATTAGCGGACGCAATTTAAATGATAGCTGGGGCACTGTGCCCGCTACGATAACCGATGGTACCTGGACGCTGGTGTATTGGCCCAATAAAGATCTCAAATACAAAGGTCCTAAACCGATTCGCACCGAGCGATACGATTGCCGCAATATGCCCGAGCGCCGCGTGGATGAGTTGTTTTATATGCCGGAAGACTCCGGTCAGGAAAACAATGTGATTGCCGAGCATCCCGAAGAGGCAAGGCGTTTGCACAGGGCGCTTTTGGAACTGATTGAGGATACAGAGACCGATCCGGAGATTGCGAAGACGTACTTGCCCGCGCTGGGTGATCAGTATCAGTGAGATTTTTATGATCGCACGTCTTGTCTGCCGTCGCCGCATCCGCCATCGCCAGCCGTGCGCACATTCGGTTTTCCCGTTATTTTGGTGCCTTTGTACGCATAGGGATCTTCGCCTGCGATCATGATGATTTCTCGCATGTCTGCGGTTGCCATGCGTTCGCCGGGTTTTAAATTGCGCCAGGGGAGGAGGGATTCCGCGCTCATGTAGTGATTGACGAGTACGCGACGGAAGCCGGATTTTGCGCGGTTGGGAAACGAGCGGTGGAGCAGATAGCCGTGGAAGAAGACGAGCGCACCTGTTTTGACTTCAACGGGGATGGCGTCGTCATCTGTGTAGGGAAATCGGAAGGTTTCATGGGCGCAGTCAAAGCGCGTGTCGTGCTGTACGTGTTGGGGCCACAATATGCCGCGCTTGTGCGAGCCGGGAATGACCCACAAGCAGCCGTTTTCAGTGGTGGCATCGTCAAGGGCAAACCAGCCGCCCGTGAGTGATCGGTCGCGGGTGGGGATATAGATTTCATCCTGATGCCAGGCTTGTCCGGGCTTTCCCGCGCTTTTGATGAAGAGCATGGATTGCATGCATTTGACATTGGGTCCGATGACGCTCGTGAGGCCATCGACCATTACGGGATGGGATAGCGCGTCGTACATGATGGGCGAGATTCTGTGTATGTGGTGGATACACAAGATGCGTTTGATGACGTCGTCGTCGGTGTCGTCGGGCGAGACGGCGGGTAAATTGCCTATGTCACCGCGTTCCCCGCGGCACAGAGCGGTGGTTTCGTCGCGCAGGGTTTGGACTTCTTCGGGGGTGAGCGCATCGGGGATTACGAGGTATCCATTTTCGCGGTAAAAGGCCACGTCGTCTTCGGTTACGCGAGAGGTGGCTTCTTCGGAGATGGTTGCCATTGAAAACTCCATAGAGATTGACTGATAAAGCAGGTTCGTTTTATAATAATCGTGCAGTAGGGCGTTGTCGTCAAGAATAATGCATGTTGCAAACAGCTTATAGGGAGGATTGTATCTTGAATCGAAGACCAAATTTTGTGGTGATTTTTTTGGATGATTCCGGGTGGGCAGATTTTCGGCCATTTGGAGAGACGGCGTATCCGACGCCCAATGTGGAAAAATTGGCAACTGGGGGATGTTGTTATCACCAGTTTTACGTGCCTCAGGCGGTTTGTTCGGCGTCGCGGGCGTCATTGTTGACGGGATGTTATCCGGGCAGGCATAAGGTTTATGGCGCGATTCCGCCCCGGGCGCGGGGATTGGATCCGAGTTTTGCCACGGTTGCAGAGGTGCTCAAGCCCGCGGGATATGTAACGGGAGTGTTTGGAAAGTGGCATATTGGCGATCACGAGGATACGCGCCCGCCCGCTCGGGGGTTTGACGAGTCGTCGGGTTTGATGTATTCCAACGATATGTGGAAATACCATCCGCAGAGCAGATATTTTGACAATTTTGGTTTGCAGTTCTGGAAAAATGGCGAGATCGTTATTGAAGATGTGACGCCAGAGCAGCAGAAGATGCTGACGACCTGGTACACAGAGCATGCGGTCGATTTTATCGGGCGTCACGCCGATGAGCCGTTTTTCCTGTACGTGCCCCACAGCATGCCGCATGTGCCGCTGTTTTGCAGCGATAAGTTCGACGGAAAATCGGGGGAAGGTTTGTACGCCGATGTGATGATGGAGATCGATTGGTCGGTGGGTGAGATTGTGAACGCGCTTGAAAAAGCAGGTGTGGCGGATGATACGGTTGTGGTTTTTACGTCGGATAATGGTCCCTGGATTTCTTATGGGAACCACGCGGGAAAGACGCCTTATCGCGAGGCAAAGGGGACGGGTTTTGACGGGGGTACGCGTTCGGCGTGTGTGATGCACTATCCCAATGGCATTCCCGCAGGAGAGATATCGCATCAGGCTTTTTGTTCGGTGGATTTTTTGCCGACGTTTGCAAAGCTGGCGGGGGCGGATTTGCCGGATTATACGATTGATGGGGTCGATGTTTGGGATATTGTGACGTGCCAGCCAGATGCGACGAATTCGCATGTGTATTATCCGGTGTCAACCGGGCGGAATTTCGATGGGGTGGTCAGTGGGGATGGCAAGTGGAAGTTGCATTTGCCACACGATTATCGCACGCTTGTGGAAGTGGGCAATGACGGAGAGCCAGGGCGATATGAGACCGCGCATATCGGGTTGTCGCTTTTTGATATGGAAAACGATCCCTATGAGACGACCAATGTGATTGACGAGTATCCCGAGGTGGCACAAGAACTCGTGGTGTTGGCTGAAAAGCATCGGGATATGTGGTGGGTGGAGAAAAATTAAAATAGGAGATTTCGCAATGGGCATTTCGGTAAAAGAATGGACGCCGACTTTGACAGAAGAAGAAACCGTGATGTTTGACTTGAAAGGGTATATTCTCTTTCCAGCGGTTTTGAGCGAGGATGAGATGGCGCCGATTAAGGAACAGTGTGAGAAATTGCGTACCGATAGAGATTCTCTAACGCCCGAAGCGCGTTGTTTGCCGGGCGGTCCCGCGTCGGTGTTGATTGATCATCCGGCGATTATGCGGGTGTTGCATACGGTTATTGACGATGAGACGGAGAAGATCCGTCTGGAAGGTGCGTTTTTGTCTTATCGCTTCAAAGGAGATAACCACAGGGGATGGACGCCGCATGCCGGAGGTAAGTCCGTGAATCCCAATTACAGCTATCAGTACCACGATGGGCGGATTTACTCCGGGATGACGAGGGTGGTTTGGGAATTAAATGGCGTGGCGAAGGGAAAAGGGGGGACGGCGTTTATTCCGGGGAGTCACAAGTCCAATTACAGAAAAAAGCTGCCTTTGTTCGACGATCCCGATTCGGGGGTGTGGGATACGTATGGGTGTCCGCCGGGTTCTCTGCTGGTTTTTTCCGAGGCTGTGCGCCATACGTCTTGTGTTTGGACACAGGATGTGCCGCGGATGGCTCTGTTTTATGCCTATAATCACATCAATGTGCGGCATCACAAACCCGGATTTACTGACGAGATGCTCAATTCACTGTCGCCAGAACACCGTCGGTTTTTCAGCGAGGTGTATCACCCACAATTTGATGGCGATGAGTGGAAAAAACGTCTGAATCGTTAGATACGGGAAAGCACTGGCGGGTTTAGATGCTATGTCGTAAATTGTTCAAGAGTTTGGCCTTTCATGTTTTTATAGGGAGTGTGCAATGGCAAATAAAGTGACGATTTTTGGTGCGGGTAGCGTGGTGTTTTCTCTCGGGCTGGTGAAGGATTTGTGTCTGACAAAGGAGTTGAATGGCAGCCACGTTTGTTTTATGGATATCAATGAGGAAGTGCTCGATGTGATTTATGAACTCGGGCGGCGGTATGCCGAGGATTTGAGCGCGGATATGACGTTTGAGAAAACGACAGATAGGGAGGCCGCGTTAAAGGACGCCGATTTTGTGATCAATACGGCGACGGTGACGCACAATGAGTATTTTATGCAGCGGCGGCGCAAGATGACGGCGAAGCTCGGTTATTTTTACGATAAAACTGGGATGCCGGAATATTACAATTTGCAACTGATGCTGGATGTGGCGAGAGATATGGAGAGGCTGTGTCCCGATGCGTGGATTTTGCTGGCGGGTAATCCGGTCTTTGACGGGACGACGTTGATGACGCGAGAGACGGGGATTAAGGTGTGTGGGTTGTGTCACGGGCATTATGGCTATGCGGGGGTGGCGCGCACGTTGGGATTGGACCCGGATGAGGTGACGTGGCAGGCGCCGGGTTTGAATCACAATATTTGGATGACGGATTTTATCTATGAAAACGAAGATATGTATCCGGAGTTGGACCGGTGGATTGCGGAGGAGAGCGAGGCGTACTGGGAGCGGTTGACCCGGGAGGGCAAGGCGATTCCCACGCAGATGTCGCGCGCATCGATTCATCAATACAAGATGTATGGCTTGATGCCTATTGGCGATACGCCTCGGCGGGGTGGTTGGTGGTATCACACGGATTTGGATGCGCGGAAATACTGGTATGATCCCAATGGGGGTAAAGATACGCCAGCCGGACGCGATGCGGTGCTGGCGGGCAAGGCAAAAAAATACGAGCAGATGAAGGCTGCGGCTTATGATGAGAGAATTCGCCCGATTGATTTGTTTGGCGATCAGATGACGCACGAGCAGCATATTCCGATTATGAATGGTCTGGTGAATAATGTGGAAGGCCAGTTTCAGGTGAATGTGCCCAATTGCGGCGCGCTGCCGGGTATTCCCGACGATGTGGCTGTGGAAGTTCCCGCGATTGTAAATAAGAAGGGTATTCAGCCTTTGCGCGTGCCGTCGTTGCCGAAGAAGATTATGCTGGCGTGCATTTATCCGGATTGGCTCAATATGGAGCGTACGCTCGAAGCGGTTTTGTCAGGTGATAAATCGATGATGCTGTTTGGCGTGCTCGAGAGCAAAGAGACAAAGTCTTATGAGCACGGTTTGGAGGTGCTGGATGCGCTGTTTAATATTGATCCCAATGAGCCGATGAAACATGTGGAAAATATTAACGAGCATTTTGAGTGGCCAAAGAATTGGGCATAGGAAAAAGTATCTGCTGAACTTTTGGGATTTGACCCATTTGAAAGGCGATATATTGTTTTAAAGCAATATATCGCCTATATTTATACTATTAATTTTATATCAAAAATATCGGACTTTACTGAAAAGAGAAGATAAATGAATCGAGGAAGAAGCTTACTCGTGGCCAGTGCTATCCTTATCATCTCCCTGGCGGGTGCGGGTCTTATGGTCTGGTTGAGACCCGAGCCGGAACTACAACCTCTTCCTTCCCCGATTCCCTTCGCAGTTACAACTCCCGCAGTAGCTGGTGCGGGTCCCATCCCCGTGTACGGAGCAGGGCCGGTTCGGCCAGTCGCGGAGATAGATGTCGCCGCCGAAATCAACGGCAAGGTCGTCTGGGTGGCTCCTACCTTCCAGAGTGGTGGACGAGTCCACAAGGGACAGATTCTCTTTCGCATTGCCGAGGCTGAATACCAGAACAAAGTGCAGCAAGCACGCGCCAATGTGGCTGCACAGCATGTCGCGCTCCTTCGAGCAAATGAAGAAGCCGAGATCGCACGCGCTGAGTACGCACAATACAAACTCGACCAAAAGGGTACGGCCAATCCCCTTGCGTTGTGGGGACCGCAACTCGAGGCAGTTCGAGCGGCTGTGGTCAGAGACAGTGCTGTGCTCGCCGATGCCGAATTGGCTTTGGCACGCACAAAAGTTCGCGCGCCTTTCAGAGGCATCGTACAGGCTGAATCCATAGATGTAGGGCAGTTCGTGATAGCCGGTCAGAGTGTGGGGCGGCTTTACTCAATCGACGCAGTAGAGGTGGTGGTTCCCCTCTCCGATGCCAATGCGTCCCTTATTCCCGGCCTTTGGGAGTTGGAAGCAGGCGACGGAGAAGGCGGGTCGAGGCGCGTGTTATCGCTGAATACGGCCATGGAAGCTACGCCTGGGAAGGCTATGTGGATCGGGCGGAAGCATCTCTGGACAAACAGACGCGGACCATCGACGTAATCGTGCGCGTTTCGGATCCTTTTACGAGTGGTACCCCGGTCGAGGCGGCAGATGTGGCGTCTGTCCCGCCTCTTCTGGTGGGTAAGTTCGTGAAAGTGCAAATTCAGGGACTCGCTCCAGATAGGTATTACAAAGTGCCGCCCCCGGCACTCAGGACTGGCAACGAAGTTTGGGCGATCCGCAATAACACTGTGACTATTGTCCCGGTGCGCGTCCTGCAGCGTTCCGGCGATGAGGTATTCGTGATCGGAGCACTTGAAGCGGGCCAGCCAGTCGTCGTGGGTGGAATTCAGATCGCCACGGAAGGCATGTCGGTGCAGACCACAGCCGGAGAGACACCATGAAGCAGGACGACGATTTTTCGCAGGAATTGCGTGGCCCTATCGCTTATATGATCGGGAACGGCGTCGCTGCTAATCTATTGATGTGGGCTATCATCGCCGCCGGGTTGGTGTCGCTGACCGGTATCGAGCGGGAAGCGTGGCCCACAGTCCCTTTTTACCATATTGAAGTCTTGATGGTCTATCCCGGTGCCACACCGGAGGAGGTGGAGGAGTCCATCGTCGTCAAGATCGAGGATCAGGTCAGCGGGTTGGATGATGTGAAGGCGGTTAAGTCCGTGGCGGCTCCAGGTATGGCATCCGTCCGAATACAAATGGATTCCGGTACGGACATGGCTCAGGCGCTGGACGATATCGAGTCTGCAGTCAATCGTATAGAGTCTTTCCCGGTCAGTGCCGAACGTCCCCAATTCAGGGAAATGAACAACCGCCAGAGCCTGATGCGGCTCATTGTCTATGGCGATGTGCCTGAGCGCTCGCTGAAGAAATTGGCATACCAGATCGAGGATGAACTCACGACGCTTCCTTCCGTGTCCCAGGTCGAGGTCAGTGGTGTCCGAAAATACGAGATATCTATCGAGGTATCGCTTCATCGCCTGAGATCCCTTGGACTCACCCTCACCGACATCGCCAATACGATCCGACGAAGTTCCCTGGACTTGTCTGCCGGTCGTATAGATACCCGTGAATCCCAGATGCGCGTCCGGACCCTCGGACAGAACTACGACCAGCAGGATTTTGAAGAAATTGTCCTGCTCAGCGGGAGTGACGGCACGGTTGTTCGCCTTGGAGATATTGCCAGGGTTCGCGACGATTTTCAGAAATCCGACCTGATCGTCCGGCATCAGAACCATCCCGCCGTATTCGTAGAGGTCTATCGGGCCGATGGTGAGCAGGTGATGAATGTCGCCACGACTGTCCGGGAGCATCTGGCGAACGAGGTGATTCCCGCCCTGCCCGATGGGGTGGGCATTACCATGTGGAATGACGAATCTCAGGACTACGAGGAACGCGCCGATCTCCTCCTCAAGAACGGTATTATGGGCCTGTTATTGGTATTGATCGCCCTGAGTTTGTTTCTCCATATCCGGATTGCTCTGTGGGTCGCAGTCGGCCTCGCCGTTTCGGGTATCGGCGCTCTGGCCATCATGTTTATGCTCGACTTCGCGATCAACACCATCTCGCTATTCTCGTTTGTCCTCGCCATTGGCATTGTTGTTGACGATGCCATTGTCGTAGCCGAATACATCCACTATGAACGCATGAGGGGAACACCGGGCGTGGTGGCGGCGGTCCGCGGCGTACGCCGGATAAAAGTGCCGCTGATATTCGCAGTCCTCACTTCGGTGGCGGCATTTATGCCTCTTCTCTTCATTCCCGGAGGCGTCGGAGAAGTATGGTCAGCGCTGCCTGTCATCGTCATCGCCATGCTGCTGGTTTCTCTGATCGAATCGTTGCTGGTGCTGCCCAACCACCTGTCCCATCTACCCGGCCCGGAATGGACGCCAACGACCGCCCTGGATCGGTTCTTCGCACGGATCCAGAGTCGTGTAGATGTGCTGCTGAACAGATTCGTACAGGGTCCGCTGGATCGCGCGCTGCGCTTTGCGACAAACGAGCCTGTGGTGACGTTGGCAGGGGCCGTCGGTTTACTCGTGCTGTGCATCTCTCTGCTACCGGCGGGTATCGTCCCGACCACGTTTGCCGGTGTGGTTGAGGGAGATTTCGCAACAGCCACTCTGGAAATGCCAGAAGGGACGACTGCGCAGCGGACTTACAAAGTGGCGCGGGAACTGGAAGGGGCGGGCCACCGGGTTATCGAACGACTCTCGCGTGATCGACCTGCAGATGCGCCGCCGCTGCTGTCTGGTGTAATGGTGACCGTCGGTCAACGGCCGCGGATTCAGGGGGGAGGATTGAATCCTTCGGCAACCTTGAATCCAGAAGCCAATATCGCCACCGTCGAGTTCAAACTGCTGGGCGCGCAGCAAAGAGAGATCTCCACCATAGAGTTTGTACAGGCATGGCGTGAGGAGGTGGGGGAACTGCCCTACGTACGCAGCATTACCTTCAGCGGCGAGATCATCGACTTCGGCAATCCCGTCGAAGTCGTGCTGTCGCATCCAGATCCAGAGCGTCTGGCCGATATCGCCAGTTCTGTCGTCGATGGCCTCCGTGGCGTGGGAGGTGTCTTCGACATACACTCGGATCACACCCCGGGCATCCCGGAAGTTCAACTCGAGTTGCGACCAGAAGCGCGGACCCTCGGTCTCACACTCGACGATTTGGCCGGGCAGGTACGAGCCGCCTTCTTTGGCGCGGAAACCATCCGGATACAGCGCGGCCGGGAGGAGGTCAGGGTTTATGTGCGCCTGCCCTCCAATGAACGAGAATCCATCACGGATGTCGAAGGATACCTGCTCCGCACGTCGAATGGCGCCGAGGTCCCTCTAACCAGTGTGGCCTTACTGAAATCGGGTACGTCGCCCCCCGCCATTCCGCGGAGAGACGGTCAGCGTGTGGTCACGGTCACCGCGGATGTAGATCCTGCGGTGATTTCCGGTGGGGAAGCCAATGGCATCCTCGTCAATTCGATCTTCGCAGACCTCATCGCTGCAAATCCGGACCTGACGTACATGCTTGGAGGCGAACAACAGCAGCAGATCGAGTCCCTGGACTCGCTCTATCGCGGGTTTGCAATTGCCATGCTCATGATCTTCGCGCTGCTGGCGATTCCCCTCCGTTCCTATACCAAACCGTTCATTGTCATGGCCGTGATCCCGTTCGGATTCATCGGCGTGATCCTCGGGCACTGGATTCTGGGAATCGCGGTGAGCGCGCAGTCCTTCATGGGCTTCTTTGGTCTCAGCGGCGTGGTCGTGAACGATTCCCTGGTCATGATCGACTTCATCGACCAGGAACTCAGGGAAGGTATGCCTGAGCAAACCGCGATTATCGAGGGCGCAAAAGGGCGCTTTCGTCCAATCATGCTCACGTCTGTGACGACCTTTCTCGGCTTTACACCCCTGATTCTCGAACGCGCTATTCAGGCGCAGTTCCTGGTTCCCTTTGCCGCATCCCTCGGTTTCGGCATTCTCATTACCACGGCCATACTTATGATGGTCGTTCCCGCTCTTTCCACCATCCATCTGCGTCTGATTGCTTCACGCGGCAGTTCTGATGTCCATACCGCGTCACAAATTCAGATGCAGGGAGGCGAAGTCTGATGGCTGATACTACCCACTGTTTGACGACCGAATCGCTGAGTTTGCCCGAAGAGCTTATCCTGATGCTTCTCAATGAGGAGAACGGCTACTTTTACCAGGTACCCGGTTGGGATTTGAACTGCGCTGTCGTCGGCGCAGTACTCGCGGAACTCTCCTTCCTATCGCGCATCGACACGGATCTGGAATCACTATTCCTTGTGGATCAGACAGAAACGGACGACCCTGCTTTGGATCCCATTCTGAAAGAAATTGCAAGCGAACCTGTTAAACGGAACGCCCAGTACTGGGTTGAACGGCTCGCTCCTCGTGCGGAATCAGTCATTGATTTGACTCTGGACCGCCTGGTTGACCTGAAGATCCTGGAACACCACGAAGGCGATTTCTGGACGCTGGCTCCTGCTCACTGGCACGCGGACCTGCACGGTAATTCCGAAGAAGGCACGGCAGGTGAGTTTATCAAGTTGCGTATCATGAGATATATTTTTACCGACGAGATTCCCGATCCGAGAGACATCGTCATTATATGCCTCGTCAATACATGCGACGTCTTTCGCTTCATATTCCAACTTGATGACGAGGCAGAGAAGCGCATCGAGCTCATCTGCAAGATGGACTTGATCGGCCGTTCCATAGCCGAAGCAGTAGCAGACAACATCTCCGCCCCGTTGCTTCAACGTTCCCACCTGACCAAGCATATTCCAGCCGTGTCCCTGCGTGATCTGGTGTTCAACCGCGAGCTGCGAGAGGGTAGGCTGCCGGCAGGGTTCGCCATTTTGGCCGAAAAGTACGGTCCAGTGTTCGAGCTTCGGCTCCCGTTCCGCCAGAACATGATTGTCCTGGCAGGGTTGAAGACGAATGAATGGGCCCAACGTATGGGGCGGGTGTTCTTGCGGTCAAAGGAGTACTTCGAGGGCGTCGATAAGGCGTATGGCGTGTCGCGCTCAATGCACTCGATTGACGGTGCCGATCACTTTCGCTTTCGCAAGTCGTTGCATTCCATCTACTCTCGCAAGACTTTGACCAGGCGTCTGGACGAGGTCTATGACCTGGCCCGCGCGCACATGTCGAGTTGGGACGTCGGCGCCACGATGCCGGCGCAGGTGATGCTGCGACCATTTCTGAACGCGCAGTCATCGCCGCTCCTGGCCAGCATTGACACCCAAGCCGAGATCGTCAACGCGCTCGAATACAAGACACGAGTGCTCAATGTAGGCATCGCCAAGATCATGCCGCGTTTCATGCTCAAGACCCCGTCAATGCGCCGCCTGGCGAAGGCCACGCACCGGATCATAGACCGTATGCAAAGGACACATACGGCCGCGCAGCGGGTCGGGATGCCTGAGGACGTGGTGGACGCGTATCTGGCCCTGCACGCGTCTGATCCCCAATTCCTGCCCGAATCGGACCTGTCGCTGCCTCTAGGGGCGATCTTGATGACCGCCATGTACATGGGCGATCAGATTGGCTTCGCCCTTTACTGGTTGCTGCAGAATCCCGAGTTGTACGAGCGAGTCACGGCCGAAGCGGACGCGTTGTGGGCCGAGGGCGACCCCGGCGAGGATGACTTCAGTCCAGACCGGATCGACGTGACCCGCCGAGTGCTGATGGAGGCTCTGCGGATGTCGCCGATCGTGGCCATGTCGATGCGCACAGTGATGAATACCTGCGTGGTGGAGGGTTACGAATTACCGGTCGGGGCGCAACTCCTGATTGCGCAGACGGCCACGCACTACTCAGAAGAGGCGTTTCCCGATCCGTGGACGTTCGACATCGAGCGCTACGTGCCCCCGCGAGACGAGCACAAGAGCAGAGGCTACGCGCCCTACGGGCTGGGCACGCACTCCTGTCTCGGGAGCCACTGGGCCAACATGCACATGGCGATCAACCTGCTGATGCTCACGCATCACTTCAAGATCGAGCTGGCCCGACCCTACAAGCGGTTGCCGATGGATCCGTTGCCCTCACAGTCCCCCAGCAACAAACTTAAGTTCAGGCTCGCTGAGCAGCGGCATGAAATTCAAGTCTAAGTTCGCTACGCCCGCTCCTCCAGCGCTTGGCCTGGTCTACGATTCGCGAATTGAGCCTTTGGCGATGAAGTCACTTGGCGGCGGACGACCTCGCACCATACGGGTGATCACGGGGGCAAGCGGGCAGATCGGGGGGGTCCTCACGCGGGCCCTGGCCGACCGGTACGGGCCCGGTCAGATCCGCGCGATCTACCGGGAGCGTCGAGGCACGGCGGCGGACCTGGATATCGCCTGGGTCAATGGCGACATCCAGAACAAGGAATCGCTGATCGCCGCCTTCAAGGGCGCAGAGGTCGTGTTTCATCTGGCCGCGCTGGTCTCGATCTATGCCGTCAGGCCGCAGGAGTTCCATCGCACGAATGTCGTGGGCACACGCAACGTCGTGGAGGCGGCCCTTGCCTGCGGTGTACGGCGCCTGGTTCACGTTTCCTCAATCCACGCCTACGACCAACACCCGTTGGACGAAGTTCTCGATGAGAGCCGCGGTCCTGCGGATGGCCCGCACCACGGTCCGTACGACCGTTCGAAAGCCGCTGGCGAAGTGGAAATCCGTCGCGGCATCGACCGCGGCCTGGACGCCGTGATCCTAAATCCGACCAGCGTGATCGGCCCCTATGACGGCGCGCCATCGCCTATGGGGCAAGTCTTTCTCGATCTCTACCGCAGGCGAATTCCCGCGCTGATCGCGGGCGGTTACGACTGGGTTGACGTGCGCGACGTCGTGTCTGCCACGATGGCCGCCGAGACACAGGCGAGATGTGGCGAGAACTACCTCGTCTCAGGTCACTGGCACACCGTGCGCGAACTGGCGGAGCTTTCCCAGCAGGCGACCGGTGTGGCCGCGCCCCGTCTCCAGTTCCCGGTGTTCGCCGCCCGGTTATGGGCACCCTGCCAGGTCGTCCTGGATCGGTGTCGCGGACGCCGTCCGCTCTACACGCCGGTGTCCGTCCGCGTCATGGCCCATGGCAATCGGCGGATATCCAGCGCCAAGGCGCAGGCGGAACTCGGGTTCCACCCGCGCTCGCTCGCAGAATCGGTCAGGGACACGTACCGCTGGTTCGACGAACACGGCATGCTGGGTGAAGGGGCGTGAAATGGTCGAAGAGCGTCTGCACGGGATGCTGATTTGGGCTGTCCTCGCGATGGCGGTCGTGACGTTCCTGTACCTGCTCCGCAGGGCCGCGCCCTACGGGCGCCACTACGCGGGTGCGGGCTGGGGGCCACACGTTTCCGCCAAGCTCGCATGGATCATCATGGAGCTGCCGGCGCCTGCGCTCTTCCTCGTCGTCTATCTCAACGGCGAGGCCGCGTTCCAGGTCGTGCCGCTGCTGTTTCTGGTCATGTGGCAGGGCCACTATCTGAACCGGACGTTCGTCTACCCATTTCGCGTCCGGGCACGCGGCCGGAAGACGCCCCTGCTGCTGGTCGCGTCCGGCTTTTTCTTCAATGCGATCAACGCGTACATCAACGCCCGCTTCATTTCGGAATTCGGCGCGTACGCCACTGAATGGCTCGCCGACCCCCGCTTCCTGATCGGCGTTGGGATTTTTCTGGCCGGTTTTGCGCTCAATCTCCACGCTGACAACACCCTCATGCGCCTGCGGCGGCCCGGCGAGACCGGCTATGCGATACCGCAGGGCGGCGGGTTCCGGTTCGTCTCCTGCCCGAACTACCTCGGGGAAATCCTCGAATGGTTGGGCTGGGCGGTCGCGACCTGGTCGTCGTGCGGCCTTGCATTCATGCTGTTCACCGTCGCAAATCTTGCTCCGAGGGCGAGGAGCAACCATCGATGGTATCTCGAAACGTTCAGCGATTATCCGGCGCACCGCCGGGCCCTGATACCGGGCATCTACTGAGGCCTGAGCGATCGCGGACACTTGACCGTTCGGATGCGACAAC
>JAJEDY010000082.1 GCA_022821275.1 Candidatus Latescibacterota bacterium
TATTCGGTCATGCGGGCAATATAAGCAATGGCGTTGGCATCTTCGGTTGTGGCTTCGGGCAATGGGGCAAAGTCATAGCGTCCATTGCCCCATTCGTCGGTGAATGTGATCTCTATGCCCCCATTGATCTGGATATAGGTCCAGGTTTCCCAGGGCACAATATTATCAATTTCACTGTCAATGGTAACGGGTGAATAGCGGCCAAATTGCAAGCGGGTGTTGAGCTGTCCCGTTTGCTCATCGAGGACGCTTTCGATGGAGCCATCGCGCTCAAATGGATCGCGTGCAAAACCGAATCTGAAATTCTCAGCCTCGGAGAGTTCTTCCATCTCACCACTTTCGGAATCTTCATCATCTCCATCATCTTCATCATCTTCATCATCTTCGCCAGAGGGCAGGGGCGGGGACGGGTCCACGACATTTTCGCTGATGAAGTCGGAAAAGGTGTATGGCTCAACGAGAGAGTCTTTTTCCCGGCTGGTGCGAATGGGAAAGACGGGACCTGTGAAGGTGAAGAAGGCTGCTTCAGGACCGTAGATGTCAACGGCCATCTGTGTGCGCACGCGCTCTACTTCGGCGGTTTGGACAAAGTTGCGGTCATTGGAACGCGAGCGGTAGTCGGGTTCGCCATATCGAATATAAACAGCCCCTCGTTCATCCCAGGGATAGACATTGGAAGAAAAATAGGTGCGCGCATACCAGGTGCGGCGGTAGTGTTCGATGACGCGCTCGTTGAGTTTGGTGAGGATGTCGGGATCGCGCCGTGCCCAGAATTGCTCGCGGTATGCCTGTTGTTCGGGTCCCGGTGAGGTGGCGCGGTATTCTTCGAGTTCTGTGTCTGAGGCAACGTAGGCAATATCGGTGTGGTGTGCGCGTTCACTGCCTTCGATGTTGGCGAGATAACGCTCGAAGAGTTCGAGGGCTTTTTGCGCTTCGTCGTTATAGAAATAGCCCTGTGCAACAATAGGCAAGAGTTGAACGACGTCGGGATTTGTCGAGAGGTAGGGGGCAATATGTTCGAGAATTTTGTCAAATGCTTTGGCCTGTACACAGGCTAAACCGTAATAATAAAGGCCCTCGGGGTTATCGGGTTCGAGTTCGACGTATTTTTGATAATACCGCATGGCCCTGTTGTAGTCTTCTCGAAATCGCTCATAGATTTCGCCGAGTAAGCGATAGGCCGGGCCGTAATTGGGATCGATTTTGGTGGCGCGCTTGGCTTCTCTGATGGCTCTGTAGAAATTGTCAGCAGATTGCAATCCCTGCGTGGGCTCTTCGGAATATGTAAGGCCAAGTCCGACATAGGCCTCGACGAGGCTTTTGTCGAATTTTTTGGCTGTTTTGAAGGCGCCTTCAGCTTCTTTGTATTCTTTTTGTTTGAGATAGATATAACCCAGTTGAGAATATACATGGGCGTCTTCTGGAAAGCGTTCTAAAATGCGCTGGAGAGTCTCCATGGCCTCGTTGATTTCACCAGCTTGAATCTGGCGTTGGCCCAGGGCAAACAGCGTATTTCGGACGATTTTGTCTTGTGGAGGTGTTTCATCTTCTTCGGCAAAAAGAGGCAGCGCAATGCAAGAGGCACAGCAGACAACCATCCAGAACCGCAATCCAATTTTCATGGTATTCTCCCAGCGGGACCAGTAATTAGCAACATTCTGTCCGTAAGAGGTGAACAGATTAAATGGTCCCCTTCTTTCTTCAAATTGATGATCTAAACCTTACTTTAATCCCTCTGCTCTGAAGAGCTGGAATGTGCGTGTTGTGCTCGGAGTGAATAACACACATCCGCCAGTCCCTTCGAAAAATTTAGAGAATTAGATACTAAAAAGCTACGGAAAATTTGCTGGTGAAAATAAAAAATCCCATCCTGGATTCAGGATGGGATTTTTCCTTTGTCTCACATCTCGTGTCTCACATCTCGGTAATTGCAACTCTTTTTTTGAATGTGTCGCGGTCAATTTTTTGGCTGGCGTAGGCGTCGATGTCGCGTTTGGCAACGCGGAAGAGGATGCGGTCGGGAGGTTTTATATCGGTTGTTTTATCTTGGTTTGTGCGACCGATTTTGAAGTGGCTCTGTCCGGTGAGGTTGATGTGAACGGTGATGAATTCCTCTGGTGATAAGCCGCGCAGGGTGGGACCGTAGTCAGCGAGGGTTGCTATGACTGCGGCTTTGAACGCGTCGGTGTTCTTAGGTTCGAAGTGTAACAGGGAGGATTTTCGCGAGACGAGAAAGAGAGCGCCTATGCCTTTTTGATAGAAGCCCGTGCATTGGGTGCCACTCAAGAAACGGAGATCCGTATCCTTTTTGAGAATATTGGTCAAAATGTCGGCCATGATGTCGATTGTTTTGTCGCGTGCTGGCTCTGGTTTGTGCTCGCGAAAAGTGATTCGATCATGGAAGGCTTGTTCGTCAATTTTCCCCCGGTTGTAGGCGTCAATGTCGCGTTTGGTGACGGTGGCTTCGAGGAGGATGCCCTTGGGATGGGTAATTTTGAACGCTATGTTTTTAGAGGTTTCCCGTTCTTTTTTTTCAGCCTCCACCCTATTTTTAGAGGTTTCCAGTTGTTTTTTGTAGGTTTCCTGTTTTTTTTCAAATTCCTCCCACTTTTTTTTGGTGACGTCCTGTATTTTTTTGAAAGCCTCCATTGTGTGTGTTTTCATGCGTATTGAGATAGAATCGGATTGGAAGGGGGCGGAGTGGATGAATTCTATGGATGGGAAGCGAAAGCTATGGAAGTCGCGTTCTGCCGAGTGCAAGCGAATGGTTACGTGATCGTCATCTTTGAGTTGTCCAATGGCATTTCCATAGATACTTAAAAATTCGGTGATTTGTTTTTTTATGGCTTCATTTTGATCTTTTGAGACTGCTGGTTTTTGTTCGACCAGGATTTCTTCTTTATTTTTTCCGCTTTTGTCGCGGTTGGCACTAATCACACGTACTCGAACCCCTTTGTCGTCACCGTATTTTATCCCACCGCTGGCAATGAGCAAGACGCCGTGATTTTCGATGTAAAGACCGGTTGTGGAAACTTTTTTCTCGTCAAAAAATTGGTCGAGTATGCTCTCCTGAATGGCGAGGTCGCGTTTCAGGCGTTTCCAGTCCATGTCGGCGAGGGCCGAAGTGCAAAAGGTAAAGAGAACTATTCCCGCAAAGAGGACGGTTTGCGCGATTTTTGTCACGAGATGTCTCATTTTGATTTCTCCTCTTAGTGTTGTACATGCGTGGGATGGGGCGAGATAAATATAAAATTGATGTTGTCACCAGGTCTTAAAAGCAGGTCGCTTGTGGTGTAGGTGGCTTTGTCAGCCGGGCGCAAGAGTAAGTCGCGGGCGTTGGAGTTAGAGCGTTCTGAGATAAAAATTTTAATTCTCCTGCCCAGGGAATCGGAGAGTGCCTTGCTCAAGGAATCGAGTTGTGCGTTATGGGGCACCGATATTGTATCGGGTTGTGCGATTTTTATCCGTGTGTCCGATAGCGTTTTGTCTGATGCGTGAATATTCCAGACGAGGGATAGCATGATCGGCGCTGTCATCAATACTGTGAGTTTTTTGAGTTTGCGCTTCATGGGGTTTTTCTTCCTGTGGGTATCGTGCGGTATGGTCGGTTATCTTCAGGTACGATGAGAACTTCAGCTGCGTTATCATAGAAGAATAGCTCTTTTTTAACAGAGTCCATCTGTGTCAGGATCTGGTCATAGCGGGTTGCATGAGTGTTGTAGAGGATCTGTAGCCCGCGGTCAATGCGCAAGAGGTCCTGTTGGCGCTGGGTTTCGAGTTCGCCTACGAGGCGGATGAAGGTGTTGTTGACTTCAGCGCGCTGCTGGTTTTGCGATGCGTGGACGAGGCGATGGGTGTAGTTGATCAGATTTTGTTGGTGGATGATAAATTCACCGCGCGTGATGGGGGCGTCCAATGAGATGACTTCAGAGGTGTCGGCTATGGCGATTTGTTCAGGCGGATCGCTGGATCGCAGGCCGATAGAGGTGTGGAATGCGTCGTCTCGTATGGCAAATTCGATGTTGAGAAAGGTGAGGATGAGGATTGCGGCGATGGCTACGCTCGCAGTTGCCCAGGTTTTGGGGTATCGCGTGGGAAGCAGGTTTTGCCAGAGGGGTTGGCGCTCCTGTACGAAGACGAGGTCCAGGTTGGGTTGTTCGTCGTTCCAGGCATTGAGGATGCGGGATGTGCTGCCCAATTCTTCAAGGGTTTGGCTGCAGGATGAGCAGGTTTCGATGTGAACTTTGAGGCGTTCACGCTCGTTTGGATGGATGTCTTCGTCGTAGAGGTAGGCGATGAGTTGTTCGCGGGTGATGTCACAGTTCATAACGCACCATGTCCTCGCTGATGTGCCAGCGGTCAAAGATTTTTTTGAGGGCAGAGAGGCCGTAATACATTCTGGATTTGACGGTGTTGAGGGGCACTTTGAGTGTTTCGGCTATTTCGGTGAATTTGAGTCCCTGATATTCTTTCATGATAATGACGACGCGCTGTTCTTCGGGCAGGTTTTGCAGTGCGCGGTTGAGCAGGTCCCGAACGCTTTGTTCGTGAACTATCGCGTCTGGGGGCGTTGTTGTGTCTGCTATGGGGGTGTCGAGTGTGTCCAGGGAGACGAGGCTGCGACGGCGGCCTGCGTCTCGGCAGGCGTTGAGCGCGATTTGATAGATCCACGAGGTGAATTTGTCGGGGTCGCGCAGACGCCGCATGTTTTTGTACGCGCGAATAAAGGTTTGCTGACACAGGTCGCGCGCGTCGTCTCGATTGCCCGCATAGCGCAGGACAAAGTTGTAGATCGGGCACTCCCAGCGTTTGACGAGGGTGTTAAAGGCCGCGATTTGCCCGGCTCGGAACTGGGCAATCAATTCCGCATCGTTCATACAGTGGACCTGAGTTGGCGTTTTGTGTGATGTTCACCTTTCAAGACGTTTGGTTGAGGCAAAAAGTTTTAATGATGGTTGAATTTTTTCATATTTTGAAAAAAAGGGGCTTAAACACTCAGTTGAACAGAGGTAATATATGCGGATTTTAATTCTGTTTACAGGTATTGTGATCGGGACAGGTTTGGCAAGTGCCAGTGATTTGAAGAACTATTTGTTCGATATGGGTGCCGCAGACTCAAAGGTGGCATCGGGCTATATACGGGTGAGGCCAGATGATGTTTATACGGCCAAGCGCGGGTATGGGTTTACCTCGCGGGTTTCCGGTGCGGTTGAAGTTGCCGAGGCGTTTTCCCGGTTTGGCGCGTTGTTGACGGATGGTGTTGGTGGGCGCTACGGGCGTCGGGACTATGCGCGAGAGGGGCTGGTGTTTCGGGTGGATGTGCCAGCGGGGTATTATATGGCTGAAGTCGGTGTGCCAGATGGTCCGGATGCGCGGTCGCTACAGGTTTATGTGAATGGCGTGTTTGCGGCGCGTACCAGGGATAACCCGATGCGTCAGAGGGGGTGGGATCAAACGCCACCGGCACTGTTGCGTTTTCCAGTGTCTGTGTCGGGAGATTCTGTGCTGATTCGCGTTGAGGGTGTGGGCAGTGGCAAGCTCTATGAGTCGCAGCGGGTGGGGTTAATGTCCGTGGCGTTGCGCCCCGGCTATCCCCATTTGTTCCAACGGGTGGGTGGTCGTTTAGAGGCGGTTGATCCCGTTTTTGCATTAGAACCCGATTTGCAACAGGGGATTGCCCGGTATGATCGCGGGGATTTTGAGGGTGCTGCGTCGGCTTTTCGAAAGGCGGATGTTGCACCATTGGTGAAAGCTGAGCTTTTGTTGTGGACGGCGGGCCATGTGTCTTGTCCGAATCACCGAGCTTTGATTGAGGAGGCTCTTGGTTTATTAAAAAAAGATACTGCGGATGTTCGCACTCAAAATCGCGTGCGGGATATTTTTACCTATTTAGAGGGATTGGACCGGGTTGAAGCGCGCAATTGGAGTTGGGCAAGAGAGAAGTTTGGGATGGGCCAGAGCAGCCGCCTGTGGTATGCACAAGTGCATCTTCGATTGGTTGCGGGCGATCCCGGAGATCCCCTGCGGTTTCGAGCATTGTACGCTCTGGGCCAGGTGTATTTTGGCTATTTTATGGAACTGCATGATGTGCGTTTTGTCGAGGCGTCGGATAAAATTTTTTGGGAGCTTCGAGAGGCATTTTTAGAAGATCAGATGATTCGCATGTATTTGGGCGAGCGTTTCACTTATGACGATCCCAAATATACCGAAGGCGCTGAAGATGCGCCGATCTGGGCGACAAAACAGCGCGAGGCACTCAAACGGCTGCTCGATGTGATTCATTACTGGACGGATGAGCGGCAGGCTGAAAATGGCGAGATGGGTGGGCATTATGAAGATGATTGCGAAATGTTTCGGCATTGGCAGCCCGCCCTTTTTGCGGCAGATGATGCCCGCGCGATTAGAGCAATACGGCGTATGGCCGATGGGGTTTGGGATAGCGATTTGATTGCGGATGGGTACAGCAAGCGCGCGTATGATGTGGAGCATTCTTCAGAGCTGATTTCCGATACGCATCCGATTCTTTTGGCGGCGGAATACGGGAATCCAGAGTATGTGGAACGCGCGATGGCAACGGCGCGGGTGATGCGCGATGTGTGGGTGGGTAAGACCGAGCGGGGCAATTTGCATTTTAGGTCAATGCGTATTGGGGCGCACGAGGTGGATGAACGGGCGCCGTATAATGTGGATGTGCCTTATAATGCGCGGGCGGTGAAACCAATTCGCTGGTTGGCCTGGTACAATCGACATCCAGAGGCTGTGCGTCTGATTTCGGAGTGGGGGAAGAGTTGGATTGATGCGATTGCTCGGGAGGCAGATGGAAAGCCCGCGGGGGTGATTCCGGCGGCGATTACGTTTCCGGAGAATAAGCTGAGTGGCCCAGGGGATACGTGGTATGATACGGGTATGGGATGGCTTTATTCTTTTCCGAGTGCTTCGGGGATGATTTACGATCATCTTTTGGCTGTTTGGTGGATTACGGGAGACAAGGCTTTTTTGCAACCGCATCGCGATGGGTTGGCGGTTCTCGAAAATTTGGATGATTTACCGGTAGATGCTGAGGTTGGTTCTCGCGCATGGGCTTTGCGCGAGGTGCTGAATCCGGGACGCTTTTCGAGCTATCGGTTGCTTACGGGGGATGCGCGATACGATGCGCTGTTTCGAGAGGGTGGGTCGAGTTATTTGCGGTGGCGATTGACGGGAGATGTGTCGTATCTGGTTTCGGGTTGTGAGAGTAGTATTAATAGTATGCGAATTAACCGCCCGTTTCTGACTTCAGAAGTTTATTTTACGGATCGCGTGTTTGTGCGAGGGGCTGAGCATTTGCTGGCGATGTACACGGGTGATGTGACCCGGGCAGGCGATTTTCCGAGTTTTGCCGTGACGTGGAAGAATACGGGTGCTGATTTTGCCGCGCTGGTGACAGAGGGTACCGATGAAGCGCTCAGTGTGTTGGTTTATAATTTTGAGGCTGGGGAGAGGACAGTTGGCATGCGTCTGTGGCGTTTGAGGGATGGGGTTTATTCGGTTGTTGGCAAGATGGGGCAGGTAGATGTTTTCCGGCGGGATGGGGTGCGTGTTCGACGGGGGACGGAGGTTGAGGTCAATCTGCCTTCACGGCAGTTGACGCGGATTTCGATTGATCTTACAGGTGAGGTTCAAGAGATGGCTGAGTATTTGCCAGATGCTGGTATTTCCGCGCGCGATGTGGTGGTGGATGGCGATCGTGTGCGGGTGACGGTACATAATATTGGCACTGTGGAGGTTGAAAATTTAACGGTTGCTCTGTACGATGGTGAGAAGGCTCTGGGGCGCAGGGTCATTCAGAATTTGGAAGCACCCCTGGATTTGCTGCCGAGAACAAAGCAGGTCGTGTTTGCCCTTGGTTCTGGTATGCCGGATGCTGTCACCGTAGTTCTCGATCCCGGGGAGAAGTTGGAAGAGATTACGCGGGTGAATAACCGGGTGACTGTGAATGTGAAATAGATAGATGGAGACATGATGCCTTCAAGCCAGTTTGAATTTTTGGTTTTGCCCACATCGCTGCGATGGGCGTCATTCTCGCTGTGCCGATTGTTTTGACGCTTGTTGTTAAGTGGCTGGATTCGGCGAAGGCGATCCAGGCGATCTGCTATGGGTTTGCGGGGGTGATTGCGGTCAACGAGGTGCTGAACTGGAGCCATCGCATAGCGACGGTTGGGGTACATGAGTTTGTGCGGGAGTATATGCCGTTGCATGTTTGCGGTATTACTATTTTTGCGGTTGTGGTTATGCTCGTTTTTCGGCGGCAGACAGCTTATGAGATCGCGTATTTCTGGGGGCTTGTGGGGGCGACGAATGCGGTTGTTACGCCTCAGCTTGAGTTCGGATTTCCGCAGTATCGCTTTTTTCAATATTTTATCGCGCACGGCGGTATTGTGGCTGCTGCGCTGTTCGCCACATGGGGCCTGGGCATGCGACCGACAGCGAGATCGGTTTTGCGCGTTTTTGTTTTGTTGAATGTTCTGGCTGTTGTTTTGATCGGGGTCAATTTGATGCTGGGGAGCAATTATATGTTTCTCTGCCAGCCACCTGTTACAAGATCGCCTTTTTTCTTTTTGCCGTGGCCGTGGTATCTGTTGTTCCTCGATGGTATAGCTCTGGTGTTATTTTACGTGCTTTTTATTCCTTTCTGGAGAAGAAAGTCATACGCTTCAAATTCGTTGCGATGATAGACCAATACGCAAAATATCTGATTTTCCTGATGCTCGTGGGCGCGAGTGCGTGTTTTGCGGCAGAGCCTTTTACGCCTCGTTATCCGGAACCGGTGCATGAGTCCTGGCGCTGGCGATTTTTTCCAGAATTGAAGGGGCAAAGGGCGTCGTGTTTGGTGCAGGATGGGGATGGCAATTTTTTGTTTGGGACGGATGATGGTATTTACCGCTATGACGGGATGCGTTGGCATCTCTTTCCGTTTGGTGAGGGGATGGTTGGAGCGCAGATCAACGCGCTTTATGTCGCTCGGGATGGCGGTGTTTATGTGGGGTCTGATCGGGGTATTAGTCGTTTTGAGAATGGGACGTGGGAACGGGTATTTCCATCTGAGGGAGAATGGAATACCTATGATTTGATGGAGGCGCGGGATGGGAGTTTGTGGGCGGGTACGGAATGGGGTGCGCTCAGGTTGATGCCGGATGGGGCAAGGTTGTATGTGGCTGCGGGAGATACTACGGGTGTTCGGGAGATGGTATCCGATGCCGTGACTTTTGTTGTGGTTCCAGAGCGCGTTTTGAATAATCGGAGGTTGATGGTTTATGATGTGTGCGAAGGGTCCGATGGTGCGATTTGGTTTGGGATGTACGACGGCGATTTGATTCGTTTTGATTTTGCGTCGGGCTATCGGCGTTTTAGTGGGGAAGATGGGATCGATCAGGGTACGTATCCGAGGATTTGTGTGACAGGAGATGGCGTTGTTTGGGCAGTGTATGGGGACAATAGCAAAAGTGTCAACCGGTTTGATGGCGAGAAGTGGGAGGCTTTAGGGGTTGGTGATTCCGATCACTATTATACGTCTGTTCTGGAAAGTCGGGATGGGACGCTCTGGTTTGGTGGCAGTTGTCTGGTTGCCTATAAGGACGGTGTGTGGCGCGTCTATGATTCGAGCGTGTTTTCGCACTGTACAGGGCTTCACGAGGCGGCAGATGGTGCGCTCTGGATTATTGGAAGAGGACGGGAAGTTGCGCGTCTGGATCTGGGTGAGAACCAGACGCAGACTTATGAGGGTCTCATTTTTCAGTGTGATACCGCCCGATGGGGCGCAGTGGTTTATTGCAGAGGATAACGGTGTTGTGCGTTATGATGGGCAGGCGTGGATGCGGTTTGGTGTGGCGGATGGCTTGATGGATATGCCGAGTAAGCTTATTGTGACCCGCGATGGCGCGCTTTGGGCCTCGGGTAGCCATGAGCATGTCGCCGCGACAGCGCGGTTGGATGGTTCTGAATGGATTCTTAAACGCCATCCTCAGCTTTCATGGCGTGTTGATCCGCGTGCGGTTTATGAGGCGTTTGATGGCACGTTGTGGTTTGCCGCGGCTGTGGATTGGTGGTTATATGGCTTTCTCGGTGGGGTTGTGGTTTTCGATGGGACGAGTTGGACACATCACCCTGCTCCGAGTATGATGCATTATGTCCGTGGGATCGGGCAGAGTTCTGATGGGATTTTGTGGTTTGGCGGGCGGTTGTTCGGCTTTGATGGGGTGAGAAGCGTGCGGTTCACGGGTCCAGAGGTGTTGGCTGAAGATTTTATTGATGCTGTTTATACTACGCTACGGGGAGACCTGTGGTTGGGGTCCCGAACTTATGGGGTGTTTCGGTATGATGGGACGGAGTGGCAGCGGTTCGATTATGGAGACGGGCTGGCGGATAATGGGGTGAGGAGTATTTTCCAGGATCGGGATGGTGCGATTTGGGTGGGGACAGCAGAGGGTGTCAGCCGGTTTGATGGGCGCAGATGGTTCCCCAATGCCTTGCCTTCTGGATTTCCGCGCACAGAGTTTTATGATCCGGTTCTTCAGTCTCAGGACGGGACACTCTGGCTCAATTCCGTATCTGATGTGGATGCCTGGCTCAAAGGGTCAGAATCTCGGGGTGTAGCAGTATCCTGTACTCTGCGTACTATCCGGTATGTGCCAGAAACCGATCCCCCGGAAACCGAAATGACGGTTGTTCAGGATGAAGTCTCTCAGGGCGAGCGTATAACGTTCGCCTGGACAGGGACAGACCCCTGGCGCAGTACTTTGCGCGAAGATTTGCAATACGCCTATCGTCTGGATGGCGGAGAATGGTCGCCATATAGCGGGGATACGGTTCGTTCTTTTGGGAATCTGGATGTGGGGACGCATATGCTGGAGGTTAAAGCGCGCGATTTGGCGTTTAACGAAGATCCCACACCGGCTCAGATGTCGTTCAATGTTGTTCCGCTGGTGTGGCGCCGTCCGTGGTTTATTGGGTTGATTTCAGGGTTTGTGATTCTCACGGGTTTTCTGGTTTCGCGGATTATTGTCAGGGATCGGAGATTGCGGCAGGCAAATGAAGATCTTGCATCTGCTAACGAGGCGCAGCTTTTGCAGTCCGCACGTCTGGTGTCGCTGGGGCAAATGGTTGCGGGTGTGGCGCACGAGCTAAACCAGCCGCTGACGGCTGTCGAGATAGCTGCTGGAGATATTTACCTGCGGCTGATGGAAGGTAGGCCCCTTGAGACGGACGAGTTGAGGGTGATGATGGAGGATGTTCGGGGTGTGGTCAATAGGATGGCGGGTACTGTTGATCACTTGCGCGTGTTTTCGCGCGATGTGTCCGAGGAGCCGCGCCAGGCGCTGGATGTAAATGAGGTGGTTGAGAGCAGTCTGAAGTTGATGGGTTCGCAGATCGAGAATCACGGGATCGATCTGGCGCTGGATTTTTTTGACGCGCTCCCAGAGGTCTGGGGGCATCCGCATCCGCTCGAGCAGGTTGTTCTCAATTTGCTGTCAAATGCCCGGGATGCAGTGGATGATCGGGCGGAGATGGCGGAGGCGGGTTATGATAAGCGGGTCTGGATCCGAACGCGCGTTGCAGACGATGCGGTTGTTATCGAGGTGGAGGATAATGGGGTTGGGATGGATGAGGCGACCCGGCAACGTCTTTTTGAGCCTTTTTTTACGACTAAGGATGCGGACCGGGGTACGGGGTTGGGATTGTCGATTATTCACGCCATTGTTCGCAATCACGATGGGGAGATTACTGTGGAGAGTGAGGAGGGCGTGGGGACGACGTTTAAGGTGATGTTGCCGGTGGTGGAGAGGGATCGTGCGCTGGTGTCAATGATCAGGTGATTTCGCATAGGATGCATAAGCCGATCGCACGATTTCCTCTGCTGGCTTGTCACGGATGGCATATGTGCGCCGACGTGCCCAGTATCTCGCCCATTGTTCGTCGCTGGTTATCCAATTGTCCCAATAGAAGACACCATTTACGATCCCGGGGTACTGAGCTATGGTGTTGATGAGTGCCTGATAGATGTTGGCCTGGGTTTCTCGCCCGTCATCCAGCCCGTTGCCGTTCCAATCGGTAAATATGAATCGCCGGTTTTGTGCTGATGTATCACCTGGTTTTTGAGGTGTTTCAATGACATCCATAGCACCGTATTCGGTAAATACGATGGGCCGGTCGGGATTTCTGTTCGCAAGAGGAATGAGCAGGTTTTGGAATATCTGCCTGTAACGCGTCTGGAAATTTTCGACGCTCAGTACTGTTGATGGACGCGAGTTCGTGAGTGGAAACCACGCGCTGATTCCAATGATGTCGAGATCGAGGTCTGCCCATAGATGACCTGCGCCCGATCCCGGTCCATAGAAGTGGGATGCTGTGAGTACATCGTAGTGCATGTCATAGGTTAGCAGGCCACTGTACACGGCGCGCACGCTTTGTACCATTGATCTGAGTTCCCGACCAAAATCATTGGTCATATAGCTTCCTGGACGCGTTCGAAAAAGCCGGTCAGTCTCTGTGCCCAATGAATACAGTCGCACCCCTTCGTCCTCTGCAATTCTGGCAAAGTGTACTGCCTGTTGCGTGTAGGTTGCCCAGAATTCGGTGACAAAACGCCGGTGATCCGGGTGGTCTGGACGCCAGGGCCAGAATTGGGGTGAGATCAATCCGAAGATATTCGGGTCATCAGGAGGAACGCCGCCGGTGTGAGGCGGTGCCGGGTCTCCGAGTTGCCACCTGCGTACCGGACGTGCGGCGGTTTCCGCCTTGTCGGCTTCGAATGCCAGGGTCAGATATACGTCAATCCCGTGATTTTTAAATTCCCGGATCAGTTGTCTGAGGGCTTCATCAGAGAAAGTGGGAATATCCACATCTGATGAGTACACGCGCTCG
This sequence comes from Candidatus Latescibacterota bacterium, assembly GCA_022821275.1. Classification (GTDB taxonomy): domain Bacteria; phylum Latescibacterota; class UBA2968; order UBA2968; family UBA2968; genus VXRD01. The sequence goes on from JAJEDY010000082.1 coordinate 12,901, forward strand.
ACCGTGCTATCCATGCTGTCGTTGTAATGCAGCGCGACGGATAGGCCGATCCAGTTTACATGCAGGTTCTTTAGCCATTCGATATAGTCCAGAGGTATGAGTGTTCCGATTCTCCCAGTGGCTTCCCATTTATCTACGACATCGCCCGTATCTCCCCAATTTCCCGCAGCATGAATGGCGCGTAGCGGAAAGTTCATCGTCCTGTCTATCGTTTGGGGCACTGTTTTGCCAAAGGCGCTGGCAAAGATCAAAAAGTCTGAAAATGCGATTGCGCCATCGCCATCCAGATCGAATTGGTCTTCATACGTTTCATCACCACGACTTGTCCCGAAGTGTTCGACAAATAGCAAGAAGTCTGGAAGATCCACAACGCCGTTTTCGTCAAAGTCGGGTAGAGGTCTGGATTGTGATGCGTGCGCCAGAGGTAGCCTGGTCCATAGACAGCTTGTCATGACCACGAGCAGGATACACAAACGCTTCATACTGACCTTTCTGTGTTAAAGACAAATCTTGCGTCCAAAATATATTTTCAGGGGCGATAGGCAAGCGCGTTCCATTGAAGTCCGAATAGGAAAAGCCCAACGGTCTGTAGGTGTCCGTTGGGCTTTTGTGTGGTTTATTCTGTTTGACGAGAATGCCATACGAGTCCTTAAAATGGATCAAGTTGTAGTTTTGGAATCTTTTTTTGTAGTTGGGTCTTAGCCAGATCGTAATTCCGTTGAAGATTCATCCATAACTCAGGTGTTGTACCCAGTGCTTAAAAAAATAATCAGGCGGTCTCATGACTTCACCATATTTCACCGCCTGTCGCAGGTCCAGTATCTGCTTCACCGTGTAAGTTGTGTTCAGTCACCTGGGATAAAAGGTCGTCCAATTTCAATTTAGGCGGCTTTACAGGTTCAATGACCAATTCCTTACCACGTAGCGATAATTCGACTGGTGAATTGGGTTCAAGCCCAATCTGGACCGCGAGTGGTTTGGGAATACGCAGGGCTAAACTATTGCCCCATTTCTGCACACGGATTTCCATATCTTTTCTCCTTTGAGTGGTAGATACAATGAAGATATATTGAGACTTGGAATTTATCAAGATCGATTTTGCATAGTGTTCACACAGTGGCAATACGCGGTATTGCGTACCATATCCCAATGTCAGAAAACGACTTATACTGATTTTCAATTTTACAACAAATTCGTTGACAACGGTTTTGTTGTTATCTATATTTTTACAACAATTTTGTTGACAACAATTTTGTTGAATTTTAAAACGAAAGAGAGATCCTATGAAATCATTCACCGGCGCCCCGGTCATCGGCGACAACTTTTTTGATCGTGATCGCGAGTTGCAGATATTGGAAAGACGGGTCCGTGACGGCAACCACATATTGCTGACAGGACAGCGGCGCATGGGAAAGACCAGTATTGCCCGGGAGCTCGGGCGACGGCTTGAGGACAAGGGGTGGGGCTTTCTTTTTGTTGATGTCGAGGGAGCGAACAGTGCTGAGGACGTAATCGCAGACGTTGCAGAAGCCGTGCATCCCATTCGTCCTATCACGTCGCGTGTCGGCACCGCTATGAAACGCTGGTGGGAAGACAACATTGAGGAGATCAACGCATACGACGTTAATGTGAAGTTCCGGGCTGCTCTGAATGCCGGGAACTGGCAACATGAAGGAAAAGAGCTACTTCGGCATTGTGCTTCACACGAACAACCTATTCTCCTGGTTATTGACGAGTTGCCGATATTCCTTAAGCGTGTGCGGGGCGGTGAAGATGGCTTCCAACGGGTTGATGAGTTTCTGAGTTGGTTGCGCGGCGTGCTTCAAGGTATCGGAAACGGCTCTCTGGTTCTTATCGTATCCGGCAGCATCGGGCTTACACCTCTGGTAAATCGGTTAGGCATACCTGATCGCATCAATCATCTCGAACCTTTTCGCCTGGGACCTTGGGACCGAGATACCAGTGTAGCGTGTTTTCAACGTCTCGCGGAGAGCTGCGAAGAATTACGGTTTGAGGACGACGTGGCAAAGGCAGTATATGACGCACTTGGTGTCGGCATACCTCACCATGTGCAGTCCTTCTTCGCTCGTTTGCGGGATCACGCCACCATGCAAGGGCGAGACCGGGTGACGGTGGAGGATGTCGAAGAGGTCTATCGCACAGGTCTTCTCGGTCCTTCCGGGCAGAACGACCTCGTACACTACGAGACGCGCCTCAATGAGGCATTGGAAGATGAGAGCTACACTATCGCCATGGAAATCCTCGCCGAGGCAGCTACCCAGAGAGTGTTCACACCAGGTGCTTGGCGTTGCCTTGAAGGGCTATACGCCCGGGTGGTTGGAGATGCCCGGGGGCGTATTGCTGATACACTCGAAATTTTGATGCACGACGGCTATCTCGAAGATAGTGACGATGGACATCGCTTTCCATCGCGTCTGCTGAAGGACTGGTGGGCGTCGCGTTTCCGCAATCACATACCCCTCGAAAAGCGCCGTTCTGAAGATGAATCACCGGGAGACGTACCATGAACGCATTACACAATATGTCGATCCGTAAGTTCAATCCGGGGACGCTCCAATCCGACGAGAAAGTGATTGAGCAGTTCGTGGTCAGGAAACGCGAATTCGATATCGCGCTTGAGGTGCTGCACGGCAATATCGATTCACCATCGTGCCAGCACGTTCTGGTGGTCGCACCTCGCGGTCTGGGAAAGACCATGCTACTCGCGCGAATCGCGGCAGAGTTGAATACGGATGCCGAACTCTCCGAGTGTCTTTTGCCGGTTCGGTTTATGGAAGAGAGTCATGAGATATTCAATATCGCCGATTTTTGGCTCGAAACCTTGTTCCATCTTGCGCGGGAAAGTGCCAGACACGATTCCGATCTCGCACGGGAACTGCGAGAGACACACGCCGATCTGGCTGATCGCTGGCTCGAGAAGGAACTCGCGAATCGCGTCCGTGCCGCTGTCCTGGACGCGGCGGATCGGTTGGACAAAAAACTCGTTCTTATGATCGAAAACCTGCAGACACTCTGCGAAAACGTAGATGGCGATTTCGGCTGGCAGCTACGCGGTACGTTACAAACGGAACCTCAAATCATGCTGCTCGCCACCGCTACGAGTTATTTCAAAGGGCTGGACGACGCGGAGCAGCCATTCTTTGAGCAGTTCCGGATCCTCGATCTGGAACCATTGAACACAAAAGAATGCCGTCGTCTGTGGCAGATCGTCAGCAGCGATGCGGTGAGTGATCGCGAAATCAGGCCGCTCCAGATTCTGACTGGTGGGAATCCCCGTCTCCTGGTCATCGTCGCCGAGTTCGCGCAGCATCGGTCGTTGAATCAACTGATGGAAGAACTGGTGACATTGATCGACGATCATACCGAGTATTTCCGCGGTCACCTGGAGGTCTTGCCTAAGAATGAACGCCGCGTGTATCTTTCGGTAATTGACCTTTGGCAGCCGTCGAGCGCGGGCGAGATTGCGGTGCGGGCGCGTATGGATGTTCGGTACGTATCGACCATGCTCGGACGCCTCGTTAACCGGGGTGCGGTCACTTTTAAGGGTACTGGCAGGAAGCGGCAGTACGAAGCCGTAGAACGCCTCTACAGCATCTATTACAAACTGAGACGTGAACGCGACGATAGGGCTCTGGTAGAAAACCTGATCAACTTCATGGTGGCGTTCTACAGTATAGGCGAATTGTACCAGATGTCCGGCAAGCTGATTGCGGAAGCGGCAGAGTCGAAGGTCATTCGCGAGGGAATCCAGTATGCACTCGCCAAGAGGCCTCATGTTGAGGACTTTTCCTCGCGCATGGCGTGGTCGGCCATCGAAGATATATCAGATAATGCGGCGGCAAATGCTCAATTTGCGGCGGAACTACGTCTTGAAAAAGAAATCAAAATGGCATTCGAGGAGGAAGCATTCGAAAGAGTCATTGAGATTATTGACAGTTTTGAGGCTTCTGGAGACGTAGATTCATCACAAATGAGAGAGGTACGCATCGCTTACATATTGCATATGAGGGCTGTTGCTTATGAGAAATTGAAAGATTTCCAGGCGGTGATCGCAGTCTGCAACGAGATACTCGAACGATTTAGCGATACCCGCGAACAAACACTCTTGGCGTGGATGGCTCCGGTATTGGTCCACGGGGCAAGAGCGCGAAGTGAACTCGGCGATTTTCAAGCGGCAATTGCGATCTGCGACGAAGTAATTGGGCGCTTCGGTACCTTCGATAATCCATGGTTTCAGAAGTTGGTCGCCGCGGCGTTGGTCTATAAGGGGATTGCACAAGAGAAACTCCGTGATTTCGAGGCGGCGATTGTGTCCTACGAAGAGGTGGTCAAGTGCTTTGGGGACAGCGACGCGCTGGAAATACGGGAGTGCGTCGCCACGGCGTTGATCAACACAGGATTTGTGCGACAAAAACTCAATGACACTGAGGGCGAAATTGCAGCCTACAACGAGGTGATCAAGTGCTTTAGCGACCAACAGGTGAATGTAGCCATCGCGTTGAGCTATAAGGGAATGAGAGAAGCCGAGATTGGTCGTGCGGCAAAAGCTCTGAAAACCTGCGAAGAACTCGAACGAAGACTCGATACCTTGCCCAAAGGCGGAAAAGCTTGGATTACATGGCGAGCAATGGGTGTGCAGGCACTGGCACTGATGGTCCAGAAAAAACGTCGGGCCGCCCTGGATGCATTTCGCTCCGCGTATGCCTCGTTCCTACCCAATAACGAAATAACCATGCACGAGATGCAAAGAATTGTGCCCGAGTTGATCGCAAAGGGTGCCTCCGAGCGCGAGCTTGTCGAAATTTTGTCCAGCGACAAGGAGAAATCGAATGGGTTAGCACCCCTCATTGTTGCCCTACAAGAGCGTACCGGCGAGAAAGTTCGTGCGCCTGTAGAAGTTCTTGAGGTCGCGAAGGATATCAACAAGGATATTGACGCGAAAATGTCGAATTGAGATGGGCAACTGGCAGGTCTTGCATATCTGAAGTCCTGATAGGAAAAGTCCAATGGTCTATAGATGGTCGTTGGGCTTTTGTGTGGTTTATTTTCATTCTATGCACGGTATTGCGTATTATATCTCATTGGTAGAGAATGGCTTATGTCGTGAATAAATTTTGTCAACAATTTGGTTGACATTCTTTTTTCAAATATTATTTTGTCCACAGTTTTGTTGACAATGATTTAATGAATCACCAGGAGACCCATCATGAACAATTCTGATCGCCCAATCCGCAAGTTCAATCCGGGAACGTTTCAGTCCGATGAGGAGGTGATTGAGCAGTTCGCGGTGAGGGAACGCGAGCTCGATACGGTGCTTGGGGTGCTGCGCGGGAATATCGGTTCACTGTCGTGTCAGCACGTTCTGATGGTCGCGCCTCGGGGGCGGGGAAAGACGATGTTGCTCGCGCGCGTTTCGGCAGAGTTGAATGCTGATGACGAGCTTTCCAGATTTTTTTTGCCGGTTCGATTTATGGAAGAGAGTCACGAGATATTCGACCTCGCGGATTTTTGGCTCGAGACGCTGTTCTATGTTGCGCGGGAGAGCATCAGGTACGATTCTGTGCTCGCGCGGGCGTTGCGAGAGGCGCACGCCGATTTAACTGATCGCTGGGATGAGGAATCGCTCGCGGATCGCGCCCGTGACACTGTTCTGGATGCGGCGGATCAGTTGGGTAAAAAGCTCGTTCTTATGGTCGAAAACCTGCAGGCGCTCTGCGAAGATGTGGATGACGATTTTGGCTGGCAACTGCGCGACGTGTTGGAGTCCGAGCCTCGGATCGTGCTGCTCGCGACTGCGACGAGTCGTTTTGAGGGGCTGGAAGACTCGGCGGAGCCGTTTTTTGAGTTGTTCCGAATTGTCGATCTGGAACCGCTGAGTACCGAGGATTGTTGCCGTCTGTGGGAGATGATCAGCGGCGAGGAGGTGACTGAGCGCGAAATCAGGCCGCTCGAGATCCTGACCGGTGGTAATCCCCGCCTTCTGGTTATGGTCGCTGAGTTCGCACAGCACCGGTCGTTGCGCCAGTTGATGGAAGAATTGGTGACGCTGATTGACGAGCATACCGAGTATTTCCGCAGTTATCTGGAGGCTTTGCCCAGGGGCGAACGCCGCGTGTATCTCGCGTTGATTGATTTTTGGCGGCCGTCGAGTACGAGCGAGATCGCGGTACGGGCGCGTATGGGGGTTCGGCCCGTATCGACGATGCTCGGTCGGCTTGTCAACCGGGGTGCGGTTGTTGTGGAGGGAACAGGCAGGAGGCGACTGTACTCCGCGGGAGAACCTCTCTATAGCATCTATTACAAGCTGCGGCGCGAGCGCGACGAGGCGACAGTTATGAGAAGTCTGATCCATTTCATGATGGCGTTTTACGGGATAGGCGAGTTGTACCAAATGTCTGGTCGGCTGAGTTTGGAGGCGGCAGAGTCAAAGGTTATTCGCGAGGGTATTGAGCATGCACTCGCCGCACAACCGCATGTTGAGGACAGTTTTTTGCGCGTGGCATGGTCGGCCGTCGAATATATACCGGACAGGGCGACGACAAATGCGCCATTTACGGCGGAACTGCGTTTACAAAAGGAGATCCAAACAGCGCTTGATGAGAAAGAATTTGAAAAGGTCATCGAGATTGGGGACCATTTTATTGCTTCAGGAGGCGTGGATGCATCTCTCATGCCGGAGTCTCTCGTCGCCTACATATTGCACGTGAAGGCTATTGCTTATGAAAAATTGGAAGATTTTCAGGGGGTGGTCGCGGTTTGCGATGAGATGGTTGAGCGTTTCGACGACGCGGGCGACCATACACTTCGGGCGCGAATGGCCCGGATATTGATCCACGGGGCAAGAGCGCGATATCAACTGGGGGCGTTGGGGTTAGCGGTATCTGCGTATGAGGATGTGCTCGCGCGTTTTGATACCAGTGATACGCCCGATTTCCAGTTTCCGGTCGCTCTGGCGCTGTTGAAAAAGGGAGATTTGCAAGTTCAACAGGAAGAGTTGGATTTGGCAGTGTCAGTGTATGAGGATGTGCTCGCGCGTTTTGGGACCAGCGATGTGTCAGGGATTCAACTTCTGGTCGCTCTGGCGCTGTTGAAAAAGGGAGATATGCAGGTCCAGCAGGAAGAGTTGGATTTGGCAATGTCAGTGTATGAGGATGTGCTCGCGCGTTTTGATACCAGTGATGTGCCAGCGATTCAGGTTCTGGTCGCCTGGGCGTTGTCCCAAAAGGGTATGATACAAATTAAGGTGGGGCATATGAAAGAAGCTTTGCTCATAAGTGAAGAGCTCGAGGGAAGACTCGGTGTGTTGGATGACGATGAGAAGGTGGTGTTTGTATGGCGAGCGAAGTATGTGCAGGCTTTGGCACTGCTGCTAAGGAACAGACAACGGATGGCTATGGATGTGTTTCGGTCGGCGTATGCTGTGTTCTTACCTGACAGCGAGACGATGATGTACGAGATGCTACAGCTCGTGCCCGATTTGATCGCGAACGGTGCCTCTGAGCGCGATCTTGTCGATATCCTCCTGTCCAGGAGGAAATTCGATGCGCTGGAACCCCTTATTGTTGCTTTGCGACAGCGTACCGGCGAGGTGGTTCGCGCGCCTGTAGAAGTTCTTGAGGTCGCGAGGGATATCAACAGGCGTATTGATATGAGAAACAGGTAAATTGCAATGCATAGAAACATTAATATGCACAAGAGCATATTCTGAATGCGCGACCTTGCTTTTTCCTATTCCCGTCTTATTTTCTCAAAAACAAACGATTGTAGATTTGGGAAGCGGGGTATAAGAATGAATGAGCAGGTGAGCATGACGGTCCTGGTGATCGATGATGATGCACATATCCGGACTGCGGTTGGAAAATTTCTCATTGCGAGAGGGCATACGGTTATTGAAGCGGCGAATGGGGAGAGGGGTGTGGAGGTGATGGAGAGCCAGACTGTGGATATTGTGATTACAGATGTGAAGATGCCCGGTATGGATGGGTTTGAGGTGCTTCGGCGGGTGCGTTCTGTTGCGCCTGAGACCGAGGTGATTGTAATTACCGGAGTTAAAGAGGCGGAGAATGCGTTTCGGGCGTTGCGAGAAGGGGCGTTTGATTTTTTTAATAAGCCGTTCAAAGTGGAGGAGTTGAATGCCGCTATCCAGCGCACGGTGCGCTATCAGGTGATCCGAAAAGAGAAGGACAGGGTGCAAGATAGGTTGGATCGGTTCGTGGCGCAGGAGCGGGAGAGGAGCGGTTTGAATGCGCTGATAGGGGAGAGTGAGGCGGTTGTGAGGATGAAGGTGGAGATTCAGCAGGTGGCTGCGACGGATCATACGACGGTGCTGATTGTTGGGGAGACGGGTACGGGGAAGGAATTGGTTGCGCGAGCCGTGCATAGCGAGAGCGATCGCGCTGGGGGTCCGTTTGTTCCGGTGAATTGCTCTGCGATTCCGGGCAATTTGTTTGAGAGCGCGTTTTTTGGGCACAAAAAGGGCGCGTTTACAGATGCGAGGGCAGATCAGAAGGGCTATTTTGAACTATCAGATGGGGGTACGCTGTTTTTGGATGAGATCGGGGATATGCCGCTGGATATGCAGGTGCGTTTGTTGCGTGTTCTGGAGGAGCGATGCATTCGTCCCGTGGGGAGTAGTGATGAGATCGCCGTGGATGTGCGCGTGGTTGCAGCGACCAATAGGGCGCTTGGTGTAGCGGTGAGGGATGGGTCTTTTAGAGAGGATTTGTATTACAGATTGAATGTGTTTGCGATTCAGGTGCCGCCGTTGCGCGAGCGAGCGGGGGATGTGCTGTTCCTGGCGCGGCATTTTTTGGCTGATTGTGTACGCAATTTGCAGAAGCCGGCGATGAGATTTTCAAAAGAAGCTGAGGATTGGCTCCAGAGACAGGTGTTTCCGGGCAATGTTCGGATGCTGAAGAATGCGATTGAACGGGCGGCGATTTTGTGCGGTGATGGGGAGATTGATGCGGATGATCTGGATTTTGATCTGGTTGGGGATGGTTTCGGGGATAGATGGGTTGAACAGGTGGTGCAGTCCTTTTCCGAGGATCAGATGAATTTGCCCGCGGTTGAGCGGGTACTGCTTCAAGAGGCTTTACGGCGTACAGAGGGGAACCAAGTTCAGGCAGCCGCGCTTCTGGGTGTTTCGCGGATGGTGCTGAGGAATAGGATGAAGAGGTATGGGTTGTAAAGCCGTCATCGCGGCATGTTTTTGAGCCGCGATCCCGAAGGTTTTGGTTGTCTTTTTTTGTATTATGTGTTTCCAGGTATGCGAATGTACAATGTGCCGCTGAATCGCACTTGTGTGCGTTTCAGTTTTTCGATTTTTTTCTCTTTTTCTGTAAATTCTTGTTCCATTCGTCTCAGTTCGAGGTAGTGAATAGGTGGATAAGCCATTTTTGCGGTTTCCAGTTTTTCACGAATTCTCCACATTTCCTCTGATAGATTTTTTACGCGTTCTGATAAATTTTGAAGGACGGGCTGAAGCCGCGTGATGTCTCCTTTTCGGGCAAATTGAAATTTCAATGATCGGGAGGTGAAGGTGATGGTATTGGGAGTTTCATGCCCGGGGGAGAATGTATCAGATGCGTTGAGCTGTCCAGATACAAAACTGTTTTCGGGGATCTGATTTACCAGTTGCCCCCAGGTTTCGTTTTTCAACTGGCGCATCTGTATTTGTACGGGGCGATCTGTCTTCCGCACGCGCACTTTGTCCGGTAAGATGGCGCCGTGTTCTCCACATGTTTGAACCTGTCCGTTGTGTATGATCCAGAACATGGCGGGTCTGGCATCGAGGATCACACCTTCTCCGCGTACGTGCTCCCGCGTGTGTCGCCAGCGTCCTTCAAAGGTTAAGATGGTTTCTGTGTCGGATTGTCGGTAATCTGCGTACGCAGCAGAGGGCGTGGCCATGAGGTATCTGAATGATTGCCAGATGCCTCCCGTGTGCAATATGGGCAGGAATATCAGGAGCATGAGCAAGAGTCCGATTAACAGATAGCTTTCTCCCATAGATCCGGTTTTGATTCTGTATTTCGCGCTGTTAGGGAAGACACAGGCCGCGAGATGGGGATAAAACAGGGGTACACCGCTCCTGGTGGCGCAATCGGCGATTATATGGCTCATATAGCCCAGGAGCAGGGCCGCGTAACACGAGGCTTGATAGATGAGCAGAGGCCAGATCATAACCGATAGGGCGAGCAGGCAGAGTAGCGAGTGTGTGATGGTGCGGTGTCCCCATTGTCTCTCGATGGGGATGGATGCATAAGGGAGCACGCGACCGATATAGCTCTTTGGTGAATCTATATCCGGGAGCACGCTTCCTATGATGGCGCATGCGACCGCGGGGAGGTTGCGGTGGAGGGGCATGGAGAAGAACGAAAAGGACCCCGCTACGGTGAGTAGTCCGAATGCAATGTGTGTGGGTGCAGTCATCGTTTGAACCTGTACATGAAGAATCGAATGCCTACGAGTATTGCGCTGCCGATGCCGGCGAGTACATAGCCCTCCATGCTGCCGATGCCACGCATGAAGAATCGCGCTGCGACCACTGTGAGTAAGAGGAGGACGACTACGACGGTGAGGTCGATCTGGTTTCGGGCGCCTGTATGAGATACCTGTCGTACGACTGATCGAGTTACGGCGGGTTCTTTGCGGAGTCTTTCGACGATTTCGATGATGGCGCGCGGGTTGCCAGCACTTTGTTGTAAGATGTGGGTTTCGGTCATGTGGTAGTCTTCTATTTTTGCGCCGGTAGCACATTGTCGAATGAGGTTTTTTGCTTCGGATGTGGATAGGGGTTCTATTTCTATGCGGTCGAATTTCCAGAAGTGTTTTTCGTACGTTTTTCTGATTTCATGCAAAGCGGTTATGATGGTGAATTTGTGGCTGAGTTTGTCGATTAGTCGGCCGACGGAAGGTGTCATGTCGGATAGGTCATCGACGATTAAGACGCATTCGTTTTTTGTTACTGAGTCGAGCACCATGTCTGTCCAGGCTTGAATGGTTTCGCGGGTGTGTCGTTTTTTGATTTTTTCAAAGTCCTCATTATGCGGATAGAGTTTTCCGTGTTTGTGAAGTTCTTCCGCAATATTTATGAGGGCTTCTTTTATTGGGGATAGGGTTTTTACTTTGAGCACATGGTCTGCGTCGAGCTGCGCGAGGAGATGACTTTTGCCTATGCCGACGGGACCGATGAGCAGGGTGTCGATGCGTTTTGATAGGTTTTCTTTCAGGACCTGTAGTTTTTCTTTTCGATCTACTGACTGGTGTGTCATGAGAAACGCCCTCCTGTATGGGTTAAAACTGCAATTTTTTGACCTCGTGCCCTTTATATAGTGCAAAAACCGTGCCAAAAATTGCCAAAAACCCGTAACTGCTTGCAGGAGAACGTATTTTTAAAAAATGCCCAAAAATGGACATGCGGCCAACTGTTTCATATGACACAGTAAGTGTTTCAAATGAAACAGTAACTGTTCCAAATGAAACAGTTGGAGCTATAATGAAACAAGGGGATTACAGAGGGAAATCACACAAAAAACGCCCTGAAGAATACAGGGCATTTTGGAGGGTAGTTATGGTGTTCGGAGAATCACTGATGAAAGAGAACAAACCCAATCTATCAAACAACAGCCAGATTCTCTGAGTGAGAACCTGGCTGTTTTATTACTGAAGAAAACCTGAATCTGATTACTTCAAGATCAACATCTTGCGCGTGTTCGTAAATTTACCTGCGGTGATCTGGTAAAGATAAATCCCGCTGGATACCGAACGCCCAAAGTCATCCCTGCTGTTCCACACCACGCGGTAGCGACCTGCGGGTTGCAACGCATTGACAAGTGTGCGAATCTCCTGACCCAATACATTGTAGATTACCAGCTTGACCTGTTCACTTTGAGGCAACACGTAAGAGATAATGGTTTCTGGATTGAAAGGATTTGGCGCGTTCTGAGATAACGAAAATACCAGAGGCGCATCTTCTGTTTCCAAGACAACGGGTTTTGTGCTACTCTCACCACCGCTGGACACAGACGTATATTCCGCAGTGCCACCATACCTGCCCATATTGATCCGTGAACTATCTGGATCAACCATGCCTGGATCACCCGCATCAATTAAAGGCGAGCTTGCCTGCAGGTGATAATCGTAGTTCAGGCTGTCGGTATGCGCGACAAATAGTGGATCAACAGAAACATTGCCCACACTCCCAACGGTCGGCATGGCGGTATATACACCCTGAAAATCAGCCCCCAATGGCGGTGCGCCAAACACATCGCAATATTGAAGTGTTAAGGTTGGAGAACTAAGGCGTGTCCCCTCTGTGTAAATACCTACAGTATTAAAAGCAACAATCGTGTTTTTAAGCCGCACGGAAAGCGTGTCTCCATCTGCAGCGTCAAATCCTATCCCCTGTAAATTATCTGCAATCGTGGCGTTCCGCATTTCTACATACCCTGGTCCATACAGAGTCCCGCTTATACCCTTCAGGTTTTGATACAAACCAATATTGGTCAGTCCCAATCGATCTACGCTGACGCCTTCGTGTACTTTCATCCCAAA
>JAJEDY010000055.1 GCA_022821275.1 Candidatus Latescibacterota bacterium
TAAAACTGTTTGGATCGCTTCGGCAATTTGAGGTATCTTATTCATGAGAGGCAACTCCTGTGAAGTTCATAACTGTCCACTTAACAGCATGATACTTCACGGTTTGCCTCTTCTCAACCCTTAACTTGATGCACATGGGGCAACCACGAAGGTTGCCCCTACAACAACGCCTGCCTCGCCCCTACCTAATCCGCTGCCTGTTGCGCCCGCGTATTCTCCAGCCAAACCGAACCGTCCTCTTCGACCACCAGAAACATCTCATCGTTTGGCGGCGCAGAACACGGCCCGTACATCACCGCGCGCTCCGCCATCGTCATCCCATCTACAACCTCGCCATCCCAAAAAACTTCGGGATGACAAACCGCATTCGACGGACCCTGTCGCGTCGCTGTGCGGGAAGCGTACTTAAAAAGAATAGACCGGCGGTCGTGATCATTTTGCCACGGATGCGTCCCGTGGGATTGCGCGCCATCCATAAAAAACAGCACATCGCCGGCTCGAATCCCCGGATTGGCAACCGTCCCCATATCCTCATCGCAATTGCGAACCCCAATCGGCATCCGAAACTTCGACTTATGAGAACCCGGCACCGCAGCAAATCCCCCTTTGCCCGCTGGACAATCCGTCAAATTCCACGTCACAGTAACCCCACCGCAATACATCTCGCCATTCTGGTGGTGATAAGCCACGTACTCCCGATGCGGCTCCCCCGCGCCGTGCATGACCAGCCCCGCCGTACCCTTCACCGCATTGTTAAATTGGGGACCGTGATCCAACCTGAAACCCTTCCCACACATCACATTCAAATACTTCACAACAACCGGATGAGCCAGCAAATCGCGAACGGGATCGCAATACGGCCTGGGCAACTCCAACAAATTCATCCCGTGTACCCAGCGCGAACCAGTCCCCCGCAAAAACGTAGAATCTGCTGCCCCGTGATTATCCTCACTCTGGTGAACAAAACCCGTGCCAATAACATAATCCAGCACATTGTTCACCGCATCCAATTCTTCCTGCGACAGAACATCGCGCACCACCAGATGCCCCGTCACATCCCAGTAGTATCGCTCTTTGGCATCCATTATTTGCTCCTTGTGAGCGGCGACCCAGTGGGACCGCCCCTACACATCTGCGTCATCTGCGTCATCTGCGGATTTCACTTCACCACCCGCGTTGTCTCGCCATCGGACGCCAGCAGGGGCAACTGGCCCCCGTGATGAACCCCGGGACCGTACAAAACAGCCTGTTGTTCTGGCGTCAACTCATCGACCCAATCGCCATAGCGTTCCTGGGGCGTAAAATACTTACCCACAGCGCGAGCCGCTGCGCGAGAAGCGTATTTATAAAGCACAGAACGCCGCTCGCCATCGCTGCGCCACGGCAGCGTACCATGCGTCATCGTCTCGGCAAAAAACAGCACATCGCCCGCTTGCATCACAGGTTGATAGACCAGACCCATATCGTCCTCTACGGAACGCACCTCAGCGGGTGTCGGCTCCGCCGTCTTATGACTCCCCGGCACACAGGCAAAACCACCATCGCCCTCATTCACATCCGTCAACTGCCACGCCACAGTAATTCCCCGACAGAAAATCTTTCCATTCTGCTGGTGATACCACACCGACTGGCTAAACGGTTCGCCACCGCCGTGCAGTGTATGACCCTCAGCGCCCTTGTGCGCGCTAATCAACAGCGGACCGTGATCCAGGCGAAAGCCCTTACCGCTAAACTCATTCAAACGACTCACCACAACCGGATGAACGAGCAACTTCCGAAACGGCTCGCGATAGGGTTCGGGCCAGCCCAGCATCCCCGAAAGCTCGCGCCGGCCCTCTTTACCCGTAAGCGCAGACGAACCCCGTGCCAGACCGCCATCTTCAATAGACCGCGTCCTGATCTCATCCCCATAGTGATCAATCGCATCATTACACGCCTTGACCTCATCTGCAGATAATGCCCCCCGCACGACCAGATAGCCACGCAGGTCAAAAAAGTACTTCTCCTCTTCACTCACTGTATAAAGGTTATTACCCATGGTAAAACGCTCCTCTTCTTATACTACGCCTCTATTTTCACACGCCCATCATCACAGACCTCCAGAGACGGCACGCGGCCCCTGTGATTGGAATAAGGACCATACATAACCGACAATTGCTCGGGCGTCATATCCTCGACAATTTCTCGATCCCAATAAATCTCCGGCGGCGACACCTCCTGAGAAGGACCGCTCCGCGCACATGTGCGAGCTGTGTATTTGAACAAAATGGACCGCCGCGTTGAATCCAACTTCCACGGCGTTGCACCGTGTGATTGCGCACTATCCATAAAAAAGACGACATCGCCAGCCTCCACCACCGGCTGCTTGATCAAGCCCATATCGTCATCTCCTGTACGCACACCATTTGGCATCGGAAACATCGCTTTATGGCTCGATGGCACACAGGCAAACCCACCCATCCCCTCCTTGCAATCGTGCAACTGCCACGCCACAGTCACACCGCCAACCCACGGCTTGCCATTCTGATGGTGATATGCGACATACGGCCGATGCGGCTCGCCATTTCCGTGCATCGTATGGCCTGCCGTACCCTTATTGCTCACAATAAACATCGGACCGTGATCCAGACGAAACCCCGTGCCACACATCACATTGAGATACTGCACCAGTACCGGGTGTGCCAGCATCTCCCGGAAAGGTTCACAATCCGGTTTTGGAAATTCCAGAATACCGGGCAACATAGGACGTCCCGTACCGGCAAAAACAACCGAATCCCTCGCCGTGGAACCGCCAACCTGAACCCGGTCCCAGTAGCGATCCACAATATCATTCGCCCGCGCAACCTCCTCTGTTGACAACACACCTTTCACGACGAGGTATCCCGTCAAATCCCAGAAATATCGCTCGCGCGCATCCATAAGGCATCTCCTCTTGAGACAGGTGAATATTTTTTAACATGAATATCAATGAACCTAAAATTTTCAAAAGTCAATTTTTTTCGACAGAGCGCGGAGAAGAAAATGGTTATTTCAAAACAAATCCATCTGCACAGGCTCCTCCTGGACCTGTTCTGCGGGCCAGGACGGCATCTCGCCGACATCTATATCCCCAGACAACATCTGGTGAAAATGACGCGCCAACTGCGGTGCGTAAAAATCATCGGGAGCGTGCATAAACACAAAAGGCGTTCGCCCCTCGCGTATCCAATTGGCAACCACCGGCACCCACTCTTTAAGAAGCGGCAGATTCTTCTCAACCTCGGGATGCCCGACAAACCTCACAAAGGGAAAACGCCCCGTCGCAAGAAACCGCACGGGGACCTTTGGTTTTTTGCGCTGCGCTTCGCGCCCTGCAACATCATCCGACTGCGCACTGTGCAACCCCCGCGTATCAAACACCACGCGATCCACCCCCTGGCTCTTGAGCACAGCATTCAACTCACTTTCTGCCTCGGCAAAAAACAAAAGATGCCGAATCTCCACAGCATAAGAAAACGTATCGGGCAACGCGTCTAAAAACCGGTCCAACACCGGCAAATCGCGCGGTCCAAAAGAAGGAGGCAACTGCAAAAATGACGGACCCACCCGATCCTGTAACACCGCGAGAACATCTACAAACGCAGCCGTCTCCAACTCGGCATCTCGCAACCGCTTACCGTGACTAATCGCGCGCGGAAACTTGAGCGCAAAGCGAAAACCCGGTGGCGTATCAGCCAACCAGCGCATCGCGGCCTTCTCCGATGGCAAACCGTAAAACGTGGTATTGCCCTCCACGGTATTAAACACAGACGCGTACTGGCTCAAAAAATCTTTTTGCACAACATCGGGCGCAAACAACTCGCCCACCCACGCTTTATTGCCCCAAATCGGACAGCCCAAAAAATATCGTTTGATGCTCATGGTAGATCCAAATCAGATTATTGACTCTCGGACCAATAAACTGTATTTTGACTAAAATGATAGGAACCCGACAATGCTTGATCTACCTTATTCCTTGATCATTGAAGCCACAGAAGAGCCGGATTTTTTTGGCTTTTACTCTCCAGAACTGGAAGGTTTTACAGGTATTGGACATTCCATTGAAGATTGCATGTTCAAAGCAAAATGGGGAATGGAAGAACATGTTGAACTCTTGAAAGAACAGGGACTTCCGGTACCCAATAAAAACCCCAACCCGAATATCCTCATCCAAAACCAACAGGCACTTTCTACCGTATAGATCACTTCTCTCCCACCCACAACCCCACAACACACGGCTGATCTTTATCCTCAAACGGATTGATCAAATCGGTATTAAACCCGCCCCAATCACTCGATTTTCTCATCTCTCCACTGCTGCGTTCACCCGTCAAAATCGCCATCCACTCCACAGCGATTGGCATCTCCCCACCCACAACGGACAAATCGATACGCGTATCCCCGCCCTCGGGCAAATACACAAGATACGCATCCCCTGCCAGCGCCAGACAAAGACCCCGCTCCACATACTCATTATCCCCAACCATCTGATTAAACGGCAAACCCGCCAAAAAATCCCGCAACTCCCGATACCTCATCCAACTCTCTGGTACCGGCTCAAACTTGATCAAATCCCACGACGTATTGTCAAAATAATAACACGGATACGCACCCGCCGCGTAAATCGCCCACGTCCACTTTAAAATATCATCCCATTCGGCAGTCGTGCGCCCGCGATACGTCTTGAGCTGCTCCTCAGCAAGCTCATACCCATATTCCACATTCACATACGGCGTACCCGAATTGCGCATCCTGCGAATCGCCTCCCGATTGTAGCGCGCAGCATCGGACAAATGCACCTGATCCGTCACAAAATCCGACTGGCGATCGGGTTCAGACAGCGTACCCGCGTTTCGGATCTCAACATCGTGCACCGTCAGCAAATGCCCATACGCATCTGCCTTGCGAATAATATCCATACGATCCAGAACATAATCGTGATCGCCCATCTCGCGATACAGATTCTTACTCTCCTTGCCCACATCCCAGATCACATTGCCAAAAGCCTGGTACCGCGCAACCGCATAGCGCCAGAACCGATCATCTGCTTCTGTCTCGCGCGCCGGCCAATTCACCTGCTTATTTTGCACCTGCAACATCAGATGAACCACAATCCCCTTCCCGTGCAAATAGCGCATCAACCGGTCAAAATCGCGAAAAAAAACGATATTCATCCGCTCGTGATCCGGCGCATCATTCGTGCCCTCAAACAAATACATCTCCGGCGGCCCAAAAATATACTCCGGCAACACAGGGCGCGTATCGTCATTCGGTCGCGAACCAAAACCCGTATGGGCGTACAAATTCATCACAAAACAATTGAACCCCCGACTCGCAACCAGATCGACATGCCGATAACACCGCGCCGCATCAGCCTGATGATAGCTAAACAACCAATCGCACTCAAAACCCAAATATAAAAACGGCGTACCATCAGACCAGGCAAACCGCTGTGGATATTTCGGATCAATACCCACCAGACCATGCACATCAGCGTTCTCATTCCCCACGCACTGCAACTGCCACTCAGCCCCATCCAGGCCCGAAAGCTCAGACCGCGAACGCCCCGTCCAAACACCTTCTACACCCGGACTAAACCGGACAACCCACTTATCCCCATCAAAAAAACCGGGCAAATCTTCAACCGCCTCGCCCAGTTCGTGTGTAAAAGTCGCTGTCATTTCCACAGCAAACGGATTTTCATCACCTACATCCGCATACAACTCAAAATCGCACACCGCATATTGTTGCACTTCTAACATCGACCAGGTCCCCCGGTTATTTATACGACTTAATCACATAATACAACAGCACACCCAGCACAATAACCACAACCCCCACCCAGATCAGTGCCCAAAATCGAACATCCATCTGGTAGTCCTCCGCCTGTTATTCACCATCCTCAATCGACACATCCCGCACATCATCTGTCCAATCGACCCAGATATCATCTCCCGGAGGTTCTTCCTGAAGCTGGGGCATATCGTTCAGCTTGAAATCGTACAACACCGCCTTTCGAATCTGCCGCGAATAATTGGCCGACGCCATATGCCCGATGCGGTGATGCCAAAAAACAATATCGCCGGGTTCGCCATGCGTCTGATATGAATTCTCATCACAAGATTGAAACGCTTCCCTATGCTTCTCCATCCGGGGCAATGGTTCCCTGAGATAGCGCGTCTGGTAATCGAAGAAAAACGTGCGATGGCTCTTAGGCCACACCGTAAAACCCCCGCCATCTTCGGGCACATGATCGATATAGCCCACCACTGCAAAATTGAACGCATGGGCATCCACATGCAAATGACGCGGTTGGCGTTCCACATCGCCATAGGGCAACGTGCAATAAATACCGCGCACACCTGTCGGCTCGGGAAAATTCCCCTTGCCCAGCATCTGCTCTGCAGCACCCCACACAACCGGATTTTTTGCCAGCAACTCGATCATCCAGGGTTCTCTGCCCACCTTGCGGTATTGCCAGCGATAACCGCGCTTGTAATTGCTGCTATCCAGAGACTCCTCCTCCGGCTTAATGGGACCCACCCACGAATCCGGATCGTCTTTCTTCAGACTCGGCGGCGGATCGTCCCACAGGCGTTCCCGCGCTCGGGCGCACAACTCGGGATCCAGAGCGCCCTTCTTCACCAGATAGCCCTCGCGTTTGAAAAAACGAATTTCGTCTTCCGTAAGCACAGACATGACTCTCTCCTCTTTTATGCGATTGGTACTGTTTCACAATTATAGGCACTTACGCATCGGCAATAAAGTATAAAGTGAAGTGATACAACAAAAAACCCGGTCTTAAACTGAGACCGGGGGAGAAATTTCATATTTGTAGTGGCGCATTCGAGAAGCCCTTTCTCTGTTCAGGGCTTAGCAAAAGTCATAATGATTGAAACGGCTGTACCGACATTTGCAAGCAACACAACGACCAGCAGGCCAATAAGCCATCTGAAATTGCTGTTATTGCGAGTGTCCATGTTGGTCAACCGGATGTCCATGTTGGAAAAACCGTTGTCAACGCGGGTTTCAAGGCCAGTCAAGCGCGTGTTCATTTGTTCAGCAATTCCCTCGACGCGCGCCAGGCGGGCGTCCATTTCGGCCAGTTTGTCTTGTGGTGTCGGAATCTGCATGGGTTTCTTTCTTCGTGTGTGGTAGTCTATACTCCGTCTATGGAATTATACCAGACCTTTTAGATTTAGGCAAGTCCTATGGACTTTTTTTTGACGTAAAAATGCTCAGTTTTGCTTATCCAGATAAACCGTAATCTGTCCATCATTTTCATCCACGGTTGCGTTGGTGAATTGGGCGGTCAGACCAGAACCAGAAATATTCACCGCCCCATCGTCAGACACCACATCTAATGTATCAAGCCCCGCTATCGTCAACCACAGAACGCCATCCATCAGCGGATGAGGACCAACCGCCACAGTCAGTGCCACAACATCATCCATCCTATCCGTCAACATCTCTACTTGACCACGCTCGTGATGGATGTGAACGAACCGCGTGTGAAGCACACCCCCTTCTACAATCACGAGATTACTGGGATCCGTACCACTTACCCACAGTGGCTCCGTATCAGGCGCTATGACAGACAAACGCATGCCCACCTGTGAATCAAACGCCCGTCTTTGTTCAGATCGCTGTGCAAGCAGGTCTTGCACATCTACTCTTGCAACAGCTTCAAAATGCGCGATCTCCGATTCGGTAAATTCTCCACACTGCCTCCCGCTCTTTTCGAGAACGCCTGCGAGATACAAATCCAACGCCTGCGCATCATCCGCTTCAAACGCCGTCTTCCAAATTGGCGCAAACGCATCGAGCAAAACCGCAAGTGCATGCCCTATCTCGTAGCAGCGTCCGCGCACCTCATTTGCAGCATACCCCTCCCGCGGCAAATCCACAACCCGCATCTCCCTGAAACCCTCGGGAACCTCCGAACACCGAAAAAGGTAAGTATCGTCACCGTCATAGAAAACAAGAGGAATCGCGAGCGGATCAAAGCCCGGTCACAGTTCACCCTGTGCAACCAGACGCTCAATCTCACGCGCCAAATCTGACACATGACGCCTATCCTTGAGACCTGACATCAAAACGATACGCCCTCCTCATCTTCCCGCTGATACGACGCCGTAATCTCGTGATCGATACCACCGCGAATATTGAAACGGCTGATCACCTCCATCTCAACCGGATCGCACAACGCCACCAGATCGCTCAAAATCTGATTCGTCACAGGCTCCATATAAATCCCCTGATCTCGGAACGACCAGAAATAGTGCTTCAGCGACCGCAACTCCACGCACCGCGGACCCGGAACATACCAGATCACAATCGTCGCAAAATCCGGCTGCCTCGTCTTGGGACACAGCGACGTAAACTCCGGAAACGTAAACTCAATCGTATAACGCCGTTCCGGATTGGGATTATCAAACGCTTCTAATATGGAACTCATACCTCATCCTCCCGCTCATACGCCACAGACACCCGCGTCTCAATACCACCTCGCACTGTAAAATCACCCGTCACATCCAACGTCACAGGATCGCATGCCCGCACAAAATCATCCACAATTTTATTAACCGCACCCTCATAAAACACCTTCTCCTCCCGAAACGACCCCAAATACTGCTTCAATGACATCTGCTCCACACACATCTCCCCCGGCACATAAGAAATCGAAACCGTTGCAAAAATCGGCTGCCCCGTCACCGCGTACAGCGCCGTAAACTCCGACGACTCAAATTCAATCGTATAAGCCCGCTCGCGCTCGGGATTTTCAACGCACTTTAGCAATAAGGAATCGCCCATAAGTTTTCCAAAAAACACTGGATTGCGGCTCAGAATCATGCCGCAATGACAGAAAAGATCATCAGCTTTTTGACACCGCTATCCTTCGTTCGGAGACGCTAATTAATCAAACGGCACCAGACTCGCGCCCACCGGATCGGGACTCGTGGGCCGAATTGGCATCTCCTCATAAGAACGATAAGCCACATCCAGATGCGGCGTCTCAACCCGCCTGTACCCCTCATAACGCGAATCTATCAACGCCTCCAGCGCACCTGAAATCAGCAACGTGCGCTCAACCGGATACTGTGGTCGCCCCGTCAAAAACATCTGCTGAATATTCAAACTCAAATAACTGAAATGCGCATGCGGATTATCCGGCAAAAAAACGCGCATATTATCCACCGCTCCCCCGCGCCGCGCTGCAAAACCCCACCCCCGCGTGTAACCATTCAACATAAACGTCGCCGCCGTCAACCCATCTGCATACTCTATCAAAAAAACAGCCGGATTCTCGCAATGCTCTCGCACATCGCCATCCTCCTTCGCCTCAATATGCGCCACCGCAGCCGCGTACAAATCCCTATCCCACGCATCCGACGCCCAGACATCATCCCCCTCCAAACACTGCACCGCCACAATCCCCGTCTCTCCCCCCGCACGGCGCTCAACCATACACTGCAACGTCTCCAGCGCGTGAAAACCATAAGAATCAATCCCACCAAAAGCCACTGACATCGCCGTCTCAATCTCCGTATCCAAATCGTACTCAAGCCACGGCTTGCGCCATGCAAGCGGCAGAGACGACCCCGCCATAAACGGCACCTCCAGCTCCCGCGCGCGATCACACATCCACTTTGCATCGTACCAATTATACGAAAGATGCTTATCGCTAAACACCGGCACAGACCGCCCCGACGAAGCGAACACCCCGCAAATCTGCTCAAAAAAATACTTCCGCGGATACATATGTTGCTCCTTCTCATTCCACGGATAATCGCCGTGCTCGCCAATCAGCAACACCCCATCCACCGCCAGCTCATCACCACCCAGCGTCAAAGCCTGGTTAATACTCCCGTACATCGGCACACCGAATTCCTCTGCAATCGCGCACCCGATATCATCTCTAAAATGCACCTGATCCAGATACATCGACACCACATCCACCTCTGGTGCAAGCAACCCATCATCAGTTGGAAACCCCTTCAAAAACTTCGTCACAATCACATCCGCATGTGACCGCGGAAAATACGACGTAATCACCGCTGCTATCTTCTTTCGATCGGCCATGGCTTTCCCTCCTGTCTTGTGGTATAATCGTAAATTATATCACAAGGAGCACAACGACAATAAAAAAACCTTCTGGATCGCGGCTCAAAACCATGCCGCGATGACAAAGGCATAGGAGCCTGCCCCGTAATGCTTTTATACGGGGTCACGCCTGCATGCTTTAAGCAGGCGTCCAGAATGGGGGGAACTAACTACTAATCGTTAAATATTCCTCATCCTCACACCCAAAATTTGGTATCTTAAACACCTGAAATATAACTCTAACCCTTACCAGGAGGAATCTCTTGACCGAAGTAAAAGCCACCAACATCGTCTGGCACGAAGGCCAGGTCGCGCGCAAACAGCGCGAAGACTTGCTCAAACAAAAAGGCGCACTCATCTGGCTCACCGGACTGCCCAGCTCGGGCAAAAGCACCATCGCATTCACCACAGAACACGCCCTGATCGAACGCGGGCGCATGGCCTATGTACTCGACGGCGACAACATCCGCCACGGACTCAACAAAAACCTCGGATTCTCAGCCGAAGACCGCGCTGAAAACATCCGCCGCATCGGCGAAGTCGGCAAACTCTTTGCCGACGCTGGTATCATCACCCTATCCAGTTTTGTAAGCCCCTATCGCACTGACCGCGACGGCGTGCGCGAACTCATGGAAAACAAAGACTTCATCGAAGTATTCATCAACACCCCGCTCGACGTATGTGAAGAACGCGACCCAAAGGGCCTGTACAAAAAAGCGCGCACAGGTGAAATACCCAACTTCACTGGCATCTCTGACCCCTATGAACCGCCCGAAAACCCCGAACTCGTCATACACACCGTTGACAGCACCCCACAAGAAGCCGCATTGCAAATCATCGCCCTGCTCGAAACGCGTGGAAACATATAGACATGCCCATCATCGACCTCACCATGCCCATCGCCGACCACTTCCGCTGGCCCGTTGAACGCAGCCTGAAAAGCAGTTTTGAAACCGGCGACATGGCGCAAGTGACCCACATGGGATGGGCAGTTCACGGATTCACGCACGTCGATGCGCCGCGCCACATGTTCCCGGAAGGCCCCACAACCAGCGACACCGAACTCGACCAAATCGTAGGACAGGCCGCAGTCATTGATCTCTCGGGCATCGCGCCAGAAACACCGATCACCGAAGCGCAGATTCGCGCTGCCGGACAGCACATACGATCCGAAGACATCGTCGTCATGAAAACGCGGTGGGACGAAGTGGAATCACATCAAACCCCCGAATTCTGGACCCGCGCGCCCTACATGTCGCGCCCCGCCGCAAAATGGCTGCGCGCGCAAAACATCCGCGCCATAGCATTTGACTTTCCGCAGGACTATCCCATCCGCCAATTGCTCAGTGGCGAGAGAGCACCCCTTTCCGAATTCGTTACCCACGACATCCTCTTGCGCGAAGGCATCATCCTCATCGAATACATCTGCAACACGGGCATGCTCACTGCGGACCGCGTATCCTTCTTCGCCCTGCCCTTAAAAATCCCCGAAGCCGACGGTGCACCGGCTCGCGTCATCGCAATTCAATAACCCTCGGAAAACCACCATGATCTACCACCAACTCTTCGCCCAAATTGACCGCACCGTACGCGTTGGCGTCATCGGCACCGGACACTACGCCACAGCCCTCGTCACACAATCGCGCGTCGTCGATCAACTCCACGTCCCCGTCGTCTGCGACACAAACCCGGACGCAGCCCAAAATGCATATCATCACGCTGGCCTGGACACCGACAAAACCGTCATCTGCGACACCACCAGGCAGGCTGCCGAAGCCATAGAACAGGGCAAACACGTCATCCTCACCGACGCCATGCAAATGATGGACCTGCCCCTCGACGTCATCGTCGAATCCACAGGCGTCCCGAGTGCCGGCGCGAAACACGGCATAGAAGCCATCCGACACGGCAAACACGTCGCCATGGTATCCAAAGAAACCGACGTCACCGTCGGACCCATCCTCAAACACCACGCAGACAAAGCCGGACTCGTCTATACCGCAGTTGACGGCGACCAGCACGGCCTGCTCATGGGCCTTGTGCAATGGGCGCGCAGCCTGGGCCTCGAAGTACTCTGCGGAGGGAAATCCCTCGACTCCAACCGCGTTTACGACCCGCAAACCAACGCCATCGTCTGGTCCAAAGGCAAAATCCAGATCCCCGACGAACAGGTATTCTCCGCCCAAAATCCCTCGGCGCATATCGCTCAACGTCGCCAGATCATGGGCGAACTCGGCGCCATCGCCGGTTACGACGTCACCGAACTCACCATCGCCGCCAATGCCACCGGTCTCATCCCCGACACAGACACCCTGCACACACCCATAGTCCGCACCGTTGAAATACCCGAAGTCCTCGCACCCAAAGAAGACGGCGGCATCTTATCCCACCGCGGCGTCATCGACTGCGTCTCCTGCCTGCGCCAGGCAAACGAACCCGGCCTCGGCGGCGGCGTCTTCATCGTCATCGCCTGTGAAAACGCCTACTCCCGCCACATCCTCACCACCAAAGGACTCATCCCCAACAAAAAAGGCACCACAGCCCTCATCTACCGCCCCTACCACCTCTGCGGCGTCGAAACACCTATCACAACACTCGTCGCCGGCCTCTTAAACCTGCCCACGGGCACCACCGACTACCGCCCGTTCTGCGACGTTGTGGGCCGCGCAAAAGAACCCCTCAAAACCGGCGACCAGATCGGCAACGACCACAGCAAAAACATCGAATACCTCATGCGCCCTGCGCTACCAGTCACGCCCCACAACCCCCTGCCCTTTCACATGGCCAACGGCAATACGCTAAGTCAGGACATCCCCGCTGGCGCATTCATCACCGCAAGCGCGATACAAATAGAAGACAACGACCCCCTCTGGCCCCTTCGCAAAGAACAGGACGAGTATTTTCTAAAATAAAAAAACCGAATACATCTTTGCAATGTACTCGGTTTTTTAAAATGGGTATCTATTCACCAAATCTCATCCAAATCCAGTTCAAATCCCCGCAAGACAGGATCCCCAGAAATACGCGAAGGCTTCTCCAATTCTTCTATGGGCAAGCCAGAGCGATACACATAAACGCGCTGTGTATATGGATCGATCAACCACCCCAAATCAAGGCCATTATCGAGATACTCCTGCATCTTTTCCCGCAATGGGACCAACTGGTCACTTTCCGACCGCAATTCAATGACAAAATCGGGACACAATGGAACAAACTTGCGTCGGTCTTCCAGAGACAACGCACTGAGCCGCGTATGTTCAATCCATGCGGCATCGGGTGACCGCACTGCCCCATTGGGCAACCGAAACCCACCTGATGAATCAAAACTCGCACCCGTACCATCCCTTTTTGCCCAAAACCGCAACTGCATAGTAATCTCTGCATTGCGCTCGCTCGTCTCACCCCCCGCTGGCGGCATAATAATTACATCCCCCTGAGCATTGCGCTCAATGCAAACATCGCGATTGAGCCTACAAAACGCGTAAAACTCCTCATCGCTCACCTCGATCACTGGCTGAAAATGCAAAACAGTTTCCATCTTTGCGATCTCCATTATTCATCCTTCAAAAAACCCCGCAACACCGTATGCAAAATCCCCCCATTGCGATAATAATCGATCTCCACTGGCGTATCAATACGCACCGTCGCAGAAAACGACCGTCCATTTCCATCCTCATCCGTCGCCGTCACCGTCACATCTTGCAAAGGCTGCAAATCATCGCTCAGCCCGGTAATATCGTACACCTCCCGCCCCGTAAGCCCCAGGGACTCGGCATTCTCTCCCGCCACAAACTCCAGCGGCAACACCCCCATACCCACCAGATTGCTGCGATGAATGCGTTCAAAACTCTCCACAAGCACCGCGCGCACGCCCAAAAGTAACGGACCCTTAGCCGCCCAATCGCGCGACGACCCCGAACCGTACTCCGCGCCCGCAATCACAATCGACGGCACACCCTCATCCACATACCGCATCGCCGCATCGTAAATACTCATCTGCTCACCCGAAGGTAAGTGCACCGTCACCCCGCCCTCTGTACCTGGCGCCAGCGAATTGCGAATGCGAATATTGGCAAACGTACCCCGCATCATCACCTCGTGATTGCCCCGCCGCGAACCATAAGAATTGAAATCCTTCGGCTCAACCCCTCGAGCAATCAAAAACTGCCCCGCCGGGCTATCCACCGCAATCGAACCCGCCGGAGAAATGTGATCCGTCGTCACCGAATCGCCCAACCGCGCCAGCACCCGCGCACCCGTAATATCTGTAATCGCGTCCAACTCCGGCGACAAATCCACAAAAAACGGCGGCTCCTGCACATAAGTACTCTCCCCCTGCCACCCATAGAGATCCCCCTCTTGCCCGCCAACCGCATTCCACATCTCATTGCCCTCAAACACATTGCCATAACGCGCCTCAAACATATCCGGCCTGACCGCCCGTGCAATCGTATCGCCAATCTCATCCTGACTTGGCCAGACATCCCGCAAAAACACCGCATTGCCATCCCCATCCAGCCCTATCGGCTCCGCAGTCAAATCCAAATCCACCCGACCCGCCAGCGCATAAGCCACAACCAGCGGTGGCGACGCCAGATAATTCGCCTTCACATGCGGATGCACGCGACCTTCAAAATTGCGATTGCCACTCAACACCGACGCAGCCACCAGATCCCCCTCGTGAATCGCGGCAACCACCGGATCGGGCAACGGCCCACTATTTCCGATACACGTCGTACAGCCATACCCCACCGTGTGAAAACCCAACTGCTCCAAATACGGCGTCAACCCCGCCTGATCGAGATAATCCGACACCACGCGCGAACCCGGTGCCAGACTCGTCTTGACATGTGCGTGAACCTTCAACCCCTTTTCCACCGCCTTCTTCGCCAACAAACCAGCAGCCACCATCACAGAAGGATTACTCGTATTGGTACAACTCGTAATCGCCGCAATCACCACCGCCCCGTGCCCGAGCTGCCCATTCATCCTCTTTTGCACCTCATCATCATCCAGCCCAAAACCACTATTGCCCACCGGTGCGCGCAACGCGCCTTCAAACGCACCCTTCATCTGCCCCAGCGCAATGCGATCCTGCGGGCGTTTTGGACCTGCCAGGCTCGGCTCCACCGTACTCAAATCCAGCTCAAGCGTATCCGTAAACCGCGGCTCCGGCGTATCATCTGTTCGGAACAACCCCTGCTCCTTCGCGTACCGCTCAACCACATCCACCTCTTCTGCCGTGCGCCCCGTGCGCGCCAAATAACGCAACGTCTCATCATCCACAGGGAAAAACCCCATCGTCGCCCCATATTCCGGCGCCATATTTGCAATCGTCGCGCGATCCGCCAGCCCAATACCCGTCAAACCCGTGCCGTAAAACTCGACAAACTTATCCACCACGCCCTTCTCGCGCAACATCTGAACCACCGTCAACGTCAAATCCGTCGCCGTCGTACCCTCGGGCAACTGCCCATCCAACTTGAACCCGACAACCTCGGGCGTCAGCATATAAATCGGCTGCCCAAGCATCACCGCCTCTGCCTCAATCCCCCCCACACCCCAGCCCACCACACCCAGGCCATTGATCATCGTCGTATGTGAATCTGCCCCCACCAGACTATCGGGAAAAGCCACCCCATCCCGGGCAATAACCCCCTTCGCCAGGTACTCGAGATTGACCTGATGCACAATACCCGTCAGCGGCGGCACCACCCTGAAACTCTCAAACGCATTGGCACCCCAGCGCAAAAACTCATACCGCTCCCGATTGCGCTCAAACTCGATCTCTGCATTTCTCCGCAACGCATCCGAATTTGCAAAACTATCCACCTGCACCGAATGATCCACAACCAGATCCACCGGAATCAACGGCTCAACCCGACTTACATCGCCCCCCATGCGTCCCATAGCCGACCGCAACGCCGCCAGATCCACCAGCGAAGGCACACCCGTAAAATCCTGCAACACCACCCGCGCGGGCTTAAACGGTATCTCTATCGGATTGGGATTGGCCGCATTCCAATTCGCCAGCGTCCCCACATCCTCCTCCCGCACCTGATACCCATCCAAATTTCGCAGCGCCGCCTCGAGCAGCACCCGCACGGAAAACGGCAAACTCGACACAGACCCAACCCCATCAGCCTCCAACCTGTCCAACCGAAAAATTGCGAGATCACCCGCCATAGTAGAAAGCGTATCGCGCGAATTCAAAGGATTATGCGTTTGATTCATAAACAGTTCCTCTTTTCGTGTTATTCATTTTTAATTGCACAGGAAAAGAAAAATACCATAACAACTCATCTTTTCAAACTCTTTTTATACGCTTCGCACTTGATTGGAACGGAAAGAATATATATGTTCTCTCGTTAATCTTCTGGATCGCGGCTCAAAAACATGCCGCGATGACGGGCGAGGCATGCCTCGCCCCTACGGTTGCTTCACACTTCACGGCCCCTCTTTTTTATCTGCTTTCATCTGCTTTCATCTGCGGATTACACTTCCATGACCAACCAACGCTTTGTCGCACTCATCATCCTCGACGGTTGGGGATTAAACCCGCGCCGGGACCACAACGCCGTGGCCCTTGCCAGCACCCCGACAATGGACCGCATCTGGGCCAACTACGCCCACACCACCCTCGACACCTCGGGACGCGCAGTCGGTCTTCCCGACGGACTAATGGGCAACTCCGAAGTCGGCCACCTCAACCTGGGCGCTGGGCGCACCGTCATGCAAGCCATGACCCAGATCGACGACCGCGTGCGAGACGGCAGCCTGTTCAACAATAAAGCGCTAATCGCCGCCATAGACCGCATCAAAAACCACAACCGCAACCTCCACCTCATCGGCCTCGTCTCTGACGGCGGCGTACACACCTGGCCCAGTCACTACGAAGGCATCATCAAAATGGCAGCCGCGCGGGGCCTCCCCTCAGACCGCCTCTTCATCCACGCCTTCACAGACGGACGCGACACACCGCCCCAAAGCGCCATCCACCGCATGCGCGAACTCCTCGCCATGTTCAAAACCCATGGCATTGGCCGCGTCGCCTCCATATCCGGGCGCTATTACGCCATGGACCGCGACCACCGTTGGGAACGCACCCAAATCGCCTATGACCTCCTCACACAGGGCAAAGGCATCGCAGAAACCGACCCCATCACAGCCATACAAAACGCCTACAACCGCGGCGAAACCGACGAATTTATCAAACCCATCGCCATCGCCGACAGTGCGGGCAAAACCACCATAAAAGACGGAGACAGCGTCATCTTCTTCAACTTTCGCGGCGACAGACCCAGGCAAATCACCCGCGCCTTTGCACTCAAAAACTTCGACGGCTTTCAACGCCACATCTGGCCCAACGTACACTTCACCACCCTCACCCGATACGAAGCCGACGTACCCGTCACCGGCGTCGCGTACCCCCCCGAAACCCTCTCGCAAAACATGCCCAACATCTGTGGATCGATCATCGCCCGGGCGAACAAACGACAACTACGCATCGCAGAAACAGAAAAATACGCCCACGTCACCTTCTTCTTCAACGGACAGCGGGAAAACCCCTTTGACGGAGAAGAACGCATCCTCGTACCATCCCCCAAAGACGTCCCCACCTACGACCACAAACCCGAAATGAGCGCACCTGAAATCGCAGACCGATTCACAGAAGCCATCGCAACCAACCAATACGACACTGCAATATGCAACTTCGCCAACCCCGACATGGTGGGCCACACCGGCATCCTCGACGCCGCAATACACGCCGTCACCACCGTTGACACCTGCCTGGACCGCGTCCTCAAAGCCATAGAAAAAGCAAACGGCGCAGCCATCGTCACCGCCGACCACGGCAACGCCGAACAAATGATCCACTACGACACCGGCGAACCCCACACCGCACACACCACCAACCCCGTACCCTTTGTACTCGTTGACCCCACCTACAGGGGAAAACTCCGCGCTGGCGGCACCTTGCGCGACGTTGCCCCCACCCTGCTCTCCCTCCTCAACCTGCCAAAACCCGCAGAAATGACTGGGAAGGATCTGAGGCAAAAGCAACCACCGATAAACACAGATGGACACAGATGACAATCAAAACCAACAGCAAAAACTTCTGGATCGCGGCTTTAAGCATGCCGCGATGACGAATGCCTTTAACATCCCACCTGCTTACCTCTCGCCTTTTATCCGTGTTTATCGGTGTTCATCTGTGGTTGCATTTCAACCACCTTCATACCCTTCCCACACCGGAATCTTCCCCGCAGTTGGGCCATCTTTCACCAGAAGCCGTTCCCCATCTGTAAAACCCTCTGGGCGCCCGACCAACTCCCCAATAAGACGGGACCGCCACATCGCGATCTCATCCGCCCATCCTGGATCATCGGCGAAATTGGTCATCTCGCACGGATCATTTTCCACATCGAAAAACAACTCTCGCCCCTGCCCTGGCAAATACGCGAACTTGCGCTTGCCGTCCGTCACATATTGCATCCCGCTATTCGACGTAGGCACACTCGCGCATTCGCCGTGCACATAATCTCGCCACCCCGCCTGTGAATCGCGAATAATCGGCAACACACTCTCCCCATCCACCGTATCCGGAATCGGAACCCCCACCGCATCGAGCAACGTCGGCATAATATCCATCAACTCAACCGGACGATCGATCACCTGCTCCTGGGGCAACCCCAAACGCTTGGGAAACTTCATCAACAGCGGAACGCGCGCAGACGGCTCAAAGGGATTGCGCTTTCGCAACCACTGATGATCGCCCAGCATCTCCCCGTGATCAGAAGCAAACACCACAATCGTATTATCTGGCAACACGCGACCACTAACCAGACGCGCAATCTGGTGATCGATATGCTCGACACACCCGTAATAGCCCGCGCGCGTCGCCTTCATAACCGGCGGATCCAGACACAACCGCCAGCACTCCGGCTGCAACCCCCGCACCGGACCGTCGAAAACCCGCGCCCAATCGCCCACATAAGGCTCGGGCAAATCCATCGCCATATACTTATCAAAATAATGTGCGGGCGGCGTAACCGGCTGGTGCGGATGGATAAAATTAACCGCCAAAAACCACGGCTGATCACCCCTTTGCGAATCGATAAACTCCAACCCCTTTTGCGTACACCAATTCGTAAAATGCAAATGCTCATCCAAATGCCATGGACGCCCTGGAAAACCATTGCTATACATCCCATGCGCATCGGAAGCCCGGTGCCACGCCGCCCCATTCTCGCGCACATACTTCTGGTAATCATTATCAACCCCTGAAATGGGGCTATCCGCCCATTCTGCGGAATCAAACCCCAACGCCCTCGCAGGCGGACCCCAGTGGGCCTTGCCCGAAAGATGGGTGCGATACCCCGCATCGCGCAAAACCCCGGGCAAAGTCGGCCACGGCAGCGGTGCCTGTGCATTTTGAAGCGCACCGTGATTGCTCGGCTTGCGCCCCGTAATCACCGTACGGCGAGCTGGCACACACACCGGACAAGCCGAATAAGCGTGGCGAAAACGCACCCCCGACGCAGCCATAAAGTCCAGATTGGGCGTCTGCAACACGGGATGGCCCTCAATACCCAGGCAATCGCCGCGCTGCTGATCCGTCATAATAAGTAAAATATTTGGTCTCTTATCCGGCATCACAATCTCCTTTCTGAATCAGGATTTACTGGATTATAGGATAAACAGGATGAAGGCAAAAACCACTATCCACTTCACCCTTCTCGTATCTCACTTCTGGAAATGATGCATACAAATCGCGGCAGCGGCAGACACATTGAGAGACCCGATAGCACCGCGGGGGGCAATGCGGCATACCTCATCGCACTTATCGCGCGTCAGGCGTCGCATGCCGCGCTCCTCATTCCCCAGCACCAGAAGCCAGGAACGATCTGCCGAAAACGCATCCAAAGCCTTCTCCGCATGCTCAGAAGTCCCCAAAACCCACAAACCCGCATCCTTCGCCACATCCAACGCCCGGCTCAAATTCGTCTGAACGGAAAACGGAACATACTCGACCCCGCCCGAAGCAACATCGTACGCCGCGCCCGTCAGCGAAGCGGAACGATCTCGGGTAAGCAAAACACCGCGCACACCAAAAAAAGCCGCCGTGCGAAAAATCGCACCCAGATTTTGCGGATCCTGCACCGTATCCAGCGCCAGAAAAAGACCCGCAGCATCGGCAAACAGCTCCGCGAGATCGCAACCCGGATGCGCTTTAATCGCCGCTTCAGCGTCCCCTCCACGAGACCGATCATGCCGCGCAGACCCCTGTTCGTCCCGCCCGAAAAACACCCGCACACCAATATCCTCTGCCCGTTCCCGCACAGTTCTCCACGTACCACTACCCTCCCCAGAAGACAATCGAATCTCAATCACATCTTGTGGACGCTTTTCTATCACCGCCAGAATACTGTGCGGATTTTTGAGATAAATCGGCATATTGTCTCTATTTGCTCTCAAATTTATCGACTCGCGGCACGCCCTTCTCCAACTCAATCTGTGACGTAACCGGCTTTGTTCCAGCCCCGTAAAAATAAACCAGATGCCCACCCGTATATCCCGCCGCACACACCAGACCCGCGGTCACAAGACCGAACACGAGATACACATAGCGAACAAACCCGACAAACTTCTTTCTCAAAACAAAATGCGTGCGAATCAGCACCAGCGCAACGGCGAGGAACGCAGTAACCGTCCCGAGCGTATCATGGTCGTCCAGATCCGCCGCAATACCATCGATATGTTGCGCGACCTCGGCTGCACTATCCCCTGTAAGCGCGACCGGAATCGCGGTCAAAGCACCGAGCGAAAAGAGCAAAAATCCCGCTTTCAAAAAAAAATCGCGGTCATTCAATATGCCAATCGCATCGCAAACAACGCCGATGACCAGCAACACAATGGGAAAATGTGCAATAAGGGGATGAATATCCA
Organism: Candidatus Latescibacterota bacterium; assembly: GCA_022821275.1. Taxonomy (GTDB): domain Bacteria; phylum Latescibacterota; class UBA2968; order UBA2968; family UBA2968; genus VXRD01. The sequence continues at coordinate 21,073 of JAJEDY010000055.1, forward strand.
TAACAAAAAAATATTTCAATTACGCGACAAAACCATTACAATAAGCGCGTTAAAATACAAACAAACAAGACCCTCGACAAGGAAGGTTTTATGATCAACCGGCCAAACATCTTATTCATGCACTCGCACAACACCGGAGCATATATCGAACCTTACGGACACGCCGTACCAACGCCACATCTACAGCAACTGGCAGAACAAGGCGTACTCTTTCGGCGAGCGTATGCCACAGCCCCCACCTGTTCGCCCAGCAGAGCCAGCTTCTTAACCGGCATGTATCCCCATACCTGTGGCATGACAGGACTTGCGCATCGCGGCTTTGCCATGACAAATTACGACTGGCATGCCGCGCGCATCTTCAAAACAAATGGCTATTTCACCGCAACTGCTGGCGTGGAACACACCGCACCGAACCTGGACACCATTGGATACCGCGAAATCCTCTCCGGACTGGACACAAATTACCCCGGTCAGCCCAAATGGATCGAACCCGCCGACGCCGTTGTAGAATTCTTGCAAAACGCACCCCAACAACCCTTCTTCCTCAACCTGGGCTTAAACGAAACGCACCGACCATTTCACAGTGCCGAACCGGAAAAATACCCCGCAGAACGCGAACAATACTGCATTCCACCTCGTCCCCTGCCCGACACACCGGAAACCCGTGCAGACACAGCCGACTACAAAGCCTCTGCGCGCATCATGGACAACCACTACGGCAACGTACTCACAGCCCTTGAAGAAACGGGCCTATCCGACAACACCCTCGTATTCTGCTTTGCCGATCACGGACTGCAATTCCCGCGCAACATGTGCAACCTCACAGACCACGGCATTGGCGTGTACCTCATCATATGCGGACCGGGCTTTGAAGGCGGAAAAACCGTAAACGCGATGGTCAGCTTGATGGACCTCTTACCCACGGCATATCGGGCTGCCGGTATTGAAATACCCGACCACGTACAGGGAAAATCCCTGCATCCCCTCATAAACGAGGACCGCCACCGGGAAGAAATCTTTTCAGAAGTCACCTACCACGCCGCGTATGAACCCATGCGCAGCATCCGCACAGAGCGATACAAATACATCCGGCGATACGACAACCGCGACAAACTCGTATTGCCCAACGTGGATGACACCCCCACAAAAGCCTTCTTACTCGACCAAAACTGGGAAAAATTGCCGCGAGATCAGGAAATGTTATACGATCTTATATTCGACCCCGATGAAACGCACAACATCATCGACCGGGAAGACATGGCACCTGTGCGAAAAGATCTGAGCCATCGATTGTACACATGGATGAAAAAAACGCATGACCCCCTGTTGCCAGATGGATATATCGCTGCACCGGGTGGATCTAAAGTCAACAACTCCGACGGACGCTCACCGAATGAGACGCCGGAGGAAGTGTGAAGGAGGAAGTGTGAAGGAGCACCAGCCTCTGGGAGTTGGGCGGGGCCTTCTCACTTCTCACTTCTAACTTTTATTAAGGAGGCACCCCATGAAAATGCAAGCATCACTACTCTATGAACCGGGCAGGCCACTGGAAGTAGCCGACCTGGACCTAGAAGGACCAAAAGAAGACGAAGTCATGGTACGCATGATCGCCACTGGCGTATGTCACAGTTGTTTGCACGTCGTAGATGGAAGCTGGACCGGATATCCAATGCCCATGGTCCTCGGAGATGAAGGAGCGGGAATCGTCGAAGAAGTGGGACCTGGCGTTCGGCATGTAAAACCCGGCGACCACGTCATCCTATCCTGGGCACCCGCATGCGGGCGCTGTCACTACTGCGTAACCGGACTATCGCACTTATGTGAACACCAGATGCCGGGCAAAGGGGTATTGATGGACGGCACATCCAGAATGAAAATAAAAGGCCAAACCGTGTACCATTACGGACCCGCGTGCAGCTATGCCTCATACTCCGTCATGCCCGCCTCCTGTGCAATCCCCATCCGAAATGACATGCCTCTCGAAGTAGCCGCACTAATCGGATGCTCGGTCATGACCGGTGTGGGATCCGTCATCAACACCGCAGCCGTAACGCCCGGAGCGAGCATGGCCGTATTCGGCACTGGAGGCATCGGCCTGAACGTCATACAGGGCGGCACCCTGGTACAGGCACACCCGATAATCGCAATAGACATCAACCCGGCCAAACTGGAATACGCAAAATCCTTTGGCGCGACGCATACCATCGACGCCAGCAAAGAAAATCCGGTCGAAGCCATAAAAGACCTCACCGGACGCGGGGCGGATTATTCATTTGTAGCAGTCGGCAACGCGCAAGTCATCAATCAAGCATGGGACTGTCTCGCATCCAGAGGCCAGTGTCTGCTCATCGGCCTGCCCCCAACCGGCTCCACTGTCACCTTCGACACCGGCAGCCTCCAATCCAACGAACGCATCCTGCGCGGCTGCAGGTATGGAAGCGCGAGAACCTATGACGACTTCCCGCGCATGGTAGAACTCTACCTGGCGGGCAAACTAAAAATCGACGAACTCGTAACCCGGCGATTTGACCTCGAAGGCGCCAACGAAGCATTTGACGCACTGGCGGCGGGAGAAGTCGCGCGGGGATTGATCGTTTTCTAAATCAAAGACTATCTACAGAACTGGAAGCGGAAAAAATATTGATAATAGCGCGTTGCGAGAGCGTATCTGAAAACGAAACCCGGGGAGAATCGGTCCGGCTCGTATCCATAACCGCAACTGGCGATTCGGGAGACCCTGTCGTCGCGGGATCGGGCTGCGACTGGCGGATACCCAAAACCGCAAACAGGACAATCCCCATCGCAAAAGCCATCTGATAAACCGGCAAGCGCACCGGGAACCTGAGAAAACGCAACACATTGACCCCACTGCGTTCTCGCGCAGACATCCGGGCAACAACGGCATTGCGAATCGCCGGATCGGGTTCAAGACCGCCGGACCCGGGAACCGCAAGCGCCTGCTTCAACACCCCATCTACGCCCTCTTTATTGTCAAACTCAATCGGAATAACCCGCTTCATATCCATCTCCTCATCCACACAGGGAATTTCGCCCCTGGAGTTTCTCTGCCAGCTTCTGCGTAACATGGTGCAGCCTCGATTTGACCGTCCCCTCGGGACACTGGAGAATCTGGCTAATCTCTCGAATACTGCGACACTCCTGATGCCGCAGTAAAAACGTCGTACGCTGATCCACACTGAGCTGATCCAGCTCATCCATCAACGCCTGCAAAAAAGCCCGCTCATCGCACGCCTTCTCAATATCGTGATCACCGTCAAACCACCCACAATGCAGATCGATATCGGGATCATTAACCACAATTTTTCGCACACTCTGCTTGCGATACTCATTCTTGCACATATTGTGTGCAACCGTATAAAGCCAGGACGCAAAAGCATGACCCCGCTTAAAACGGGCGGGCTTTTCGACAATCTTCAAAAACAAATCCTGGAGAAAATCCTGCGCCTTCTCCTCATCCCCCCCCAGCATGCGATGAAAATAGTAAAGCATCCGCTTGCTATATCGGCTATAAAGTTCGTCAAAAGCGGCCGCATCGCCACGCTGAATGCGGGACATGAGTTTTTCATCGGTAAGCGTGTGATATCTTCTCGGGAACATAAAAAACCAAACCATGCGTGATTTACTGCGCGTCTCTACCTATTGCATACACCTGACATTGCCAAAAAGTTCAAACTTTTTTATTTTTTATTTATATTGAGGGGGCATTGATTTTTGATTTGTGCAACCCATCTATTAAACCGGAGGCAACAGTGGAAAGCGTAAAACGTCGCGACTTCATAAAAAAAGCCGGACTTGCCGGCGGAGCTGCACTATTGGCGGGCTGTGCATCCCCACAGGAAACCGGGGCACCCGCCGTACAAACGCGCAAAAAATACGAATGGAAAATGGTCACCACCTGGCCGCCGCACTTCCCCATCCTGGGAGAATCCGCTGAACACATCGCCAAATGGGCAGAAGAAATGTCTGAAGGCCAGCTCAAAATACAGGTCTATGGCGGCGGCGAACTCATCCCCCCCCTCGAAGGCTTTGACGCCGTCAGTGCGGGCACCGCAGAAATGTGTCACGGCGCCGCGTATTACTGGGCTGGAAAAGCGCAGGCAACCCAATTCTTTGCCTCTGTACCCTTTGGCATGAACGCCCAACAAATGAACGCCTGGATCACCAGCGGCGGTGGCCTCGCCCTATGGGAAGAACTCTACGCCCCATTCAACCTCATCCCCATCCCCGCAGGCAACAGCGGTGTGCAAATGGGCGGCTGGTTCAACCGCGAAATCAACGCCGTAAGCGACCTTCATGGCCTCAAAATGCGCATCCCGGGCCTCGGCGGCAAAGTCATCTCCAAAGCCGGTGGATCGGCCATATTATCAGCCGGAGCAGAAATCTTCACCAACCTCGAACGCGGCGTCATCGACGCAACCGAATGGATCGGCCCCTATCACGACACCCTCATGGGCTTTTACAAAGCCGCCAAATACTACTATTATCCCGGCTGGCATGAACCCGGCACCGTCATAGAACTCATCGTCAACAAAGCCGCCTATCAAACCCTGCCCAAAAACCTGCAAGACATCGTGCGAACCGCTGCCGCACGCGCAAATGCCTGGGCACTATCGGAATTTGAAGCCAAAAACAACGCGTATTTGCAAACCCTCACACAGGAACACAACGTAACCCTGAAAAAATTTCCCGACGAAGTCCTCAACACACTCGAAAAATACGCTGGGGAAGTCGTAGATGAACTCGTCACAGCCGATGCCATGAGCAAAAAAGTATATGAATCATTTGAGGCATTTCGCAAAAAAATGAACGGCTGGGCGGCGATATCGGAGAAAATCTATTACGAGAACTTGAGTGCATGAGCAAAAGCATCCACAGATAAACGCAGATGAACACAGATGAAAGGCGAAAATTCCTGGATTACTGGCGTTGTGCTTGCGCGTGGCGGCTTTAGGCATGCCACAATGACGGGCAGGCACAAGACCCGCCCCTACATTTGTACCATCTGTGACCATCTGCGACCATCTGCGGATCACACTTCTCATCCCCCCAAATATTTGGGGAGAGAAGTCGCCATCTCGGGAAACGCGATCACGAGCGTCAGCCCGATAAGCTGAATAATAATAAACGGAATAATACCGCGATAAATATGGCCCGTGCGGACCTCGGGCGGGGCGACCCCCTTCAAATAGAAAAGTGAAAAACCAAAAGGCGGAGTCAAAAAAGACGTCTGCAAATTCATCGCAATCAGAATACCCAACCACAAAAGATCCACACCCAACGCCACAAAAATAGGTGCCACAACCGGAACAATAATAAACGTAATCTCGATAAAATCGATAAAAAAGCCCGCCACAAAAATCATAACCATCACAAGCGCGAGAAACGCGCCCGGACTCATATTCGCCGACAGAATGAGATTCGTCAAATACGCATCGCCGTGCATACCGCGAAACACCAGACCAAACGCCGTAGCCCCCACCAGAATAATAAAAACCATACACGTCAGATGCGTCGTCTCCACCATCACGGCCTTGAGCGTCGCATAAGAAAACTTCTTTTGCAACACCGTCAAAAGCGTCGCGCCAAACGCACCCACGGCTGCCGCCTCGGTAGGCGAAGCAATCCCCGCAAAAATAGAACCCAGCACCGCAACGACCAGGACAGCCGGCAAAATAAAAGCCTGAAAAACGCGCTTCACCATCGCCCTGCCGTGAAATTGCGCGAGTTCCTCCTCTGGCATCGCCGGTGCCCACTCAGACTTAAAAATCGCAATCAAAACGAGATAAACCACATAAAGCCCCACCAGAACAAACCCGGGCAACACCGCACCCACAAACATATCCCCAATCGAAACATTCAGCACACTACCCAGCAGCACCAGCACAATACTCGGCGGAATAATCTGCCCCAGCGTACCCGACGCCGAAATCGTCCCCGCGGCGACCTCGGCACGGTATCCCCGCTTCAGCATCGTCGGCAAACTCAGCAACCCCATCGTCACCACAGTCGCCCCCACAATACCCGTAGAAGCCCCGAACAGCGCCCCCACAGCAACCACAGAAATCGCCAGCCCCCCGCGCAAATGGCCAAAAAGCAGCGCCATCGTCTCCAGCAAATTCTCAGCCAGCCCGGACTTCTCTAACATCACCCCCATAAACACAAACAAAGGCACGGCAATCAGCACATAATTCGTCATCACCCCCCAGATACGCAGGGGCAAAAGATTGAAAAAAGCGGGCCCAAACGTCAAATAGCCCAAAATAAAAGAAACGCCGCCAAGCGTAAACGCAACCGGAAAACCGAGCAAAAGAAGAAGGAACAGAACGCCAAACAGAATCAAGGGCATCGCCTCGATCATCCACCCACCTCCTCATTGCGCCCCAGGACGGAAAGCAAAGACCGACACGCCAGCCCCAGCCCCTGTAGCAAAAGTAGAACAAAACCCAGAGGAATAGCCGCCTTCAGCACCCACCGCGCGGGCAGCCCCCCCGGATCGGGCGACGTCTCCCCAATATGGAACGCACTAACCACAAAATACTGTGAACTCACAATAACAATCAGGCAAAACGGAATCAAAAACAGAACACTACCGATCAAATTCACCCACGCCTTCTTACGATCAGAAAACCGGCTATAGAACACATCCACGCGCACGTGTTGATCGTGCTTGAGCGAATAAGCAGCCCCAAGCAAAAAAATAAGCCCGAACAAATGCCATTCCAGCTCCTGAACAGCCACCAGGCTATTCTTCAGCAAATAGCGGGTAAAAACATCGTAACACACCACCGCCACCAGCACAGCGGTAAGCCACGCAATCGCCCTGCCAACGCGCTCATTCAATCCATCGACAAATCGAATATATGCTCTCAAAACCTGCAAAATACGCTCCTCAAAAAAATGGACTGAAAGAATATAAACAAATTCACAAAGCAGACGGTAAAATATGATCCTTGATACAGAATCATATTTTGTGTAAATTTAATTTGTCATTTTGAATTTACACAAAAAACGCGCCCATGAATTATCTTTCTCGACAAATTGAACCCATCCTGTCCGACTATCTCAATGCATTCCCCGTAGTCGGCATTACAGGACCTCGGCAATCGGGAAAATCTACGCTCCTCCAACACGTCCTGCGCGACGCTTACACCTATGTCACATTTGACGACATAAGACAACTGGCATTATTTGAAGACGACCCCGAAAAATTTATGCAAATGTATCGCCACCGCGTTATATTTGACGAAGTACAAAAAGCCCCCGCACTTTTCAACCACATCAAACTCGCTGTTGATCGAGACCGCAATACCTACGGCAAATTTGTACTCACCGGATCCAGCCAATTCTTGCTCATGCAAAATGTAGCGGATAGTTTGGCAGGGCGCATTGGTCTATTATCACTTCTACCCTTTGATCATCGGGAATTGCCCAAAGCACTTTGTGAAACAGCCATATGGCGCGGCTCTTATCCCGAACTGGTCACGCGCCATTATCGCAATGCCGACGACTGGTATGCCTCCTATATCGAAACCTACCTCGCACGCGACGTGCGAGACGTCGCACAAATTGGCAATCTGCGCGACTTTCGGAACTTGATCCAGTTGCTCGCGGCAAATACGGCACAGATACTCAACATGTCTCGCCTTGCCAGTGATCTGGGCGTGACAATGCCCACAATCAAACGGTGGATTTCCATATTAGAAATGTCGTATGTCATCTTTCTCTTGCCCCCTTATTTTCGAAATTTCGGCAAGCGGGTTATCAAGCGCCCCAAAATATATTTTTACGACACGGGACTGGTATCGGCTCTCACGGGCATTCGGACTGAAGAAATGTATGACCGCGGACCGATGGCTGGCGCACTCTTTGAAAATTATATCCTATCTCAAGTGCTCAAACACCACAAACACACCAATCGGCGTTGTGAATTTTACTTTTACCGAACCAGTCACGGCGTCGAAATCGATCTCGTTATTGACACGGGACAAACCCGACATTTTGTCGAAATAAAAAAAACCGCGACCTTCCGACCTCGTCTCATAAAAACACTCAACACACTTGCGCCTCAAGCCGACACAGCGACACTGGTCTATCAGGGAGATTCCCTGTCCAATTACGGCAATATTCGCATTTGCAACTGGTCGAACTACCTCACCCACAACAAGGAGTAACCCCATGTCAAAACAACCGAACATCCTCCTCTTCATCAGCGACCAACAGCGCACAGACACCTTGAAATGTTATGGCAACGACTGGATACAATCGCCGCACCAGGACGCCCTTGCAGAGCGCAGCTTCGTCTTTGAAAACACCTACGTCACCCAACCCGTATGCACCCCTGCCCGCGGATCGCTCATGACCGGACTATACCCGCACAACCACAGATGCATGGTCAACCGGGACCACTTACACGACGACATCGCATCCATCGCAAAAATGCTACCCGACACCTATCGGAAAGCCATGTTCGGAAAATGGCACCTCGGCGACGACTCCGTGCGCCAGCACGGCTTTGACGAATGGATCAGCACAGAAGACGACCACCGCAACAAATACTCCCGTCCCGGCCTGCCCTTCAGCAGCTATTACTACTGGATGAAAGAACAGGGCATAGAACCCCAAAACAACAGTGCCACCGGAGAAATCATCTTCTCACCGCGCCAGCGCTCCCAACTCCCCGCAGAATACCAGATGGGCACCTTCATCGCCAACCACTCCGAGCGATTCATCCGGGAAAACACAGACCGCCCCTGGCTCCTCGTATTCAGCACATTTGAGCCACACCCCCCAATGACCGGACCCTACGACGGCCTGTACGACCCCGATACCCTGCCCGTTGGCCCCACCTTCATCAAAAAACCAGAAGGACACGCCCTGTTTAACCGCGCGCGTGCAGAACACTATCTCAACAACAGGGTTGAAGGTCAAGACATGCGACAAGAAGCATCCTGGCGAAAACTGCGGGCGCAATACTACGGCAACGTAAAAATCATCGACGACGCCATAGGCCGCATGGTACAGGCACTGAAAGAAACCGGACAAATGGAAAACACCGTCTTTGCCGTCACCAGCGACCACGGCGAAATGGCAGGCGACCACGCCATGTTCGAAAAACGCGCATTCTACGAAGAATCCGCGCGCGTCCCCATGATCTTAAGCGTCCCGTGGCTCACACAAACGGAAAAGCGCATCGACGGCGTCTTTGGACACGCCGACCTCATCGCCACCCTCATAGAATTGGCCAACCAGCCCCTCCCCCAAACCCTCCCGGGCCGCCCGTGTGCCGACGTCTTAAACGGCGATGCCGACCTGCGCGACCACACCGCATTCATGGAATGGAACGGCATAGGCGACCGCAATTTGGGCAACCCAAAAATCAACCTCATGGCTACCTTGCCCTGGCGCTGTGCCGTAACCGGAGACCGGTGGAAACTCAACCTGTGTGCCGGCGACCAGTGCGAATTATTCGACCTGAACAACGACCCCTATGAAGAAACCAACCTCTTTGACGACCCTGCGCACCGCGACCGGGCGCGGGAAATCGCAGCCCGCATTCGCCTGTGGCAGCACGAAACAGATGACCACGCGCCCTTGCCGGGGATTTAAAAGCAAAGGAAAAGCAACCACAGATGAACACAGATGAACACGGATGAAAGGCAAAAAGCGAAAGGCAAAATCAAAACCTCTGGATCGCGGCTTACACCCTGCCGCGATGACAAGTGCGCTTATCACGCCCCTACTGAATTGACATTCAAACTCCTTTACAATTTACTTGCAAATAAGAAGAGAATGACTATATTGCATATTGCGTGAGAATGCGGAATTGTGGGCATTAGCGGGACTTCCTCTCTGGCTTTGCCTTCCGAACATCTCACGTTACCCCACTTATTCGGTCCGACTCTGTTTGTATCAAAGAGCGGTGTCGTATGTTTCACATCTCTTAAGGAACCCTGCCATGGACGACACGGCGTTGTTAAAACTGCTGGAGGCTGGGATTGGTGAAGACGTTGCTGCTACACAACTGAACATATCTCCCCAACAGGTTAAAGGACGAATCAGAGAATATTTACAGGCGGGCATCTTAAATTGCAATGGCGAACGCGAAACCATCAACTGGAAAGCCTTTGGCAAATGGAAAAAACTGGCACAGACCGTTGAAACCGCGCATTAAAAAAAACAAAATCGGGTTATGTAATAAGATGGGCAGTCGCATGTACGCAACTGCCCGTTTTTTGTCTCAAGAAAGAAGCGTGAAAATGGGTAGATTGTGGACCTCCATTCTCTTGCTTTTCCACCTCGCAACATCCGTCTCAGCAACACAGGTACAAATGGGCGTCGATGTATTTCTGGAACACCACATCCACCTGGTCACAAACGCACGGGTCGGACTGATCACCAACCCCACGGGACGCACAAAAACAGGCATCGCAACAATCGATACCCTGCAGCGGCACCCGGACGTAAATCTCGTTGCCCTATTTGCACTTGAACACGGAATCAAAGCACAAGCAAAAGCCGGCGAACATGTGCGCGACACGCAAATAGACAACCTCCCCGTATATTCGCTCTACGGAAGTGGCCGCTCTCTAAAATCCGCACTGGACAAAATCGACGTCATAATCTACGACATCCAGGACGTGGGCAGCAGAGCCTACACCTACATCTGGAGCCTGACCAAAATCATAAAAGCCGCGGGCGAATACGACAAACGCGTCATCGTCCTCGACCGTCCCAATCCCCTCGGAGGACGCACAGTAGATGGTCCCATAACTGGGGAAAAATGGCGATCCTTAGTTGGAGGACTATACCCGGTACCCCGCGTGTACGGACTCACAGTTGGCGAACTCGCCCGCTACCTCAACCGGGAACACCTCCTCGCGTGTTCCCTCACCGTCGTACCCATGGAAGGCTACCAGCGCAACACGCGCTGGGCGGACATCGGACGCGCCTGGGTCGAGCCATCGCCCAACATCCCATCGCTCGAATCCGCTGTCTGCTTTGCCGCAACCGGAACCATTGGCGCATTGGGGACGGTACACATCGGCATTGGAACCGACATGCCCTTTCAAATCGCCGGCGCGCCGTGGATCAACGCAGAAAAAAGCACCCGTGCCCTGAACGCCATGCAACTGCCCGGCGTACACTTTCAACCCCTGATATTTGAACCCGACACATGGCTCTTTCGCAACAAAAAAGTACAGGCTATATTCTTGCACATAACAGACCCCATCGCCTTTCGATCCACGCGCACAGAAGTAGCCATACTCGCACACCTCGCGGCAACATATCCCGAATTCAAAATCCCAAAAGACCGGTATGAACGCTTTGATCAGGCCATGGGAACCCGCGCCGTGCGCGAAGCCCTCTTAAAAGGCGATACCGCGCGGGAAATATGGGAGCGATGGGAGGCGGAATTGGAGAAGTTCGCTACTGTGAGGGAAAAATACTTTTTGTATTAAACCTTCTGGATCGCACGGGACGGCACGGGGGCCGTCCCCTACAATATAGACCGTAGCTCAATAAAGGAGCATCCTATGCCCGGCATCATCTTCTGGGATGTCGATACCCAACACGACTTCATCATGCCCGACGGAAAACTCTACGTCACCGCATCGGAAAAGCGCTTGCCGAACCTCAAAAAACTCACGGACTATGCGCGACAACAGGGCATCTCCATCCTCGGCTCGGTTGACAACCACCAGATAACCGACCCCGAAATCTCCGACAACCCAGACTATCTGGAAACCTTTCCGCCCCACTGCATCGCGGGCACAAAAGGACAAAAAAAAGTACCCGAAACCCAACCGCAAAACCCCCTCTGGATCGATACCGACGCCCCGGACGACCTCATCGACCAGGTACAAAAACACCGCGGTGAAATCATCTTTCGCAAACAGCGCTTTGACGTCTTCACCAACCCCCACGTCGAACCCGTACTCAACGCCATCGACCCCGAACGCATCGTCCTCTACGGCGTAGCCCTCGACGTCTGCAACGCCTATGCAATTAACGGCTTCTTAAACCGCAACACAGCGCCCATCCAACTCGTCCTGGACGCCACACAAGCCATCGACCCCGAACGCGGCGACCGCCTGGTTGATAACTGGCAGCAACAGGGTGTCGAAATCGTATCCACCGATGAAATTGTCAACGCGTAAAAGTATCCGCAGATGGCGCAGATGATGCAGATGAAAAGGCAAAAACCTCTGGATCGCGGCTCAACCATGTCCCTGCATGATTTTGAGCAGGGATACATACCGCGATGACATGGGCGAGGCATGCCTCGTCCCTACACCCTTCACACTTCACACTTCACACTTTCTATGAACGTCTTCCTCCGCCTCATCACCTATGTTCGCCCTTACCTGGGCCGCGTGTGCATCGGCATCAGTGCCACCCTCGTCATTATTGGCCTGGATGCCGCGCAACCCCTGCTCATGCGCGAAGTCATCGACAACATCTTAACCCCCTACTTCACAGAAGGAAATTATATTGGCGGCGACTTCGCCGACACAAAAATCGCAGCCGACTTCGACCGCCTCCAATTCTACGCCCTGCTCCTCCTCGGCATCTATATCCTCCACACCATCTTCAGCTTCATCAACCGCTACCTCCTCAACCGAACGGGCCAGGACATCCTCTTCAGCCTCCGCGTCCAGGTCTATGACCACCTCCAGCACCTGGGCCTGCGCTTTTACAACGACCGCAGCACCGGCGAATTGATGTCGCGCGTAACCGCCGACGTCGAATCCCTCCAATACACCGTCACAGACACCCTCGAACGCGTACTCGTCAATATCGCAACCATCGTCATCTACGGCAGCATCCTCTTTGGCCTCAGCTTTGAACTCGCCCTCATCACCCTGTTGCCCATGCCCCTATACAGCATCCTCATCATCTTCTACAACCGCACCGTACGCCCCTATTACACCATGGCGCGCGAACGCATCGCCGACATCAGCGCCCTCTTGCAAGACAACCTCTCCGGCATCCGCGTCATCAAATGCTTTGCCCGCGAAGGCCACGAACTCTCTCGCTTCACCCAAAAATGCAAAGCCTTCCTCACCATCAGCATCACCATCATCAAAACCCGCGTCGCCTTCTTCCCCCTCTCCCGATTCATCATCTCCATGGGACCCCTCCTCGTCCTCCTCTTTGGCGGGCGACAAATCATCACGGGCGACCTCACCATCGGCACCCTCTTCGCCTTTCAAAGCTTTCTCTGGCGCTTCTACGGCCCCGTAGAAAGCCTCACCCGCATCAACGACACCATCGTGCGCGCAGCCGCCTCAGCCCGTCGCATCTTTGAAATCCTGGACACCCAACCCGAAATAAAAGACACCCCCAACGCCCTCCCCTTTGACCGCCTGAACGGCAGCGTAGAATTTCAAAACGTCACCTTTGCCTACGAACACGGCCCCCCCGTCCTACAGGGCGTATCCCTCAGCGCACAACCCGGCCAACTCATCGGCCTCGTCGGTCCCAGCGGCGCGGGCAAAACCACCATCATCAACCTCATCTGTCGCTTCTACGACCCCGACTCCGGAACCGTACACATCGACGGTTATGACCTCAAAAACATGCAACGCGCCTCTTTGCGCAGCCAGATCGGCATGGTCTTACAAGAACCCTTCCTATTCAACGGAACCATCCGCGACAACATCGCTTATGGAAAACTCAACGCCACCGAAACCGACATCATCAACGCCGCCATGATGGCCAACGCGCACGACTTCGTCTGCGGCTTCCCAGACGCTTATGACACCCACATTGGCGAACGGGGCGTGCGCTTATCCGGCGGCGAAAAACAACGCATCTCCATCGCCCGCGCCATCCTCAACGACCCGCGCATCCTCATCCTGGACGAAGCCACATCCTCCGTCGATACCGAAACCGAAATGCTCATCCAAAGAGCACTCGAACGCCTCATGGAAGGCCGCACCACCTTTGCGATCGCCCATCGCCTATCCACCGTGCGCCGCGCCGACTGCCTCTACGTCATCGACCGCGGCAAAATCGTCGAATTCGGCACACACACCCAGCTACTCGCCAGCGACGGCCTCTACGCCCACCTGTGCGACATGCAATTTGCCCTGGAAGATACGTAGGGACCTCAATATGACCGCCATCACACAAAATCAACTCATCCCCGAAACCATTGACATACGTCAAAACGGCGACGACCTGATCCTCACAGCCAACGGAGAAGAACTGCACATCGATCACATCGTGCGATGCTTCCCCTTTTCCACCCCCGACCAATGGATCAGCCTCCGCGACCGGGACGGAACCGAACTGGGCCTCTTGCCCACACTCGACGGATTAAACACACAATCCCGGGCACGCGTTGAAGAACACCTCAAAGACCGCTACGACATCCCCAAAATCCAGACCATACTCAACATCGAAAACAACAAAGAAGGCGGCACAACCTGGGACATCGACACCGACGCGGGACCGATGGACTTCACACTCCGCGGCGATCAGAACCTCAACCTCAACGCATTTCCCGAAATCGTATTCACCGACGCCATAACGCGCAAACGCTACAAAATCTCCGACTATACCAAACTCGACCGCGCCAGTCAAAAAATCGCCCGCGCGTACCTGCCCATGAGCTCTCGCCACTACTCTGGGCGCCGCGGCGGGAGAAGTAGAAGATAAAAAAAAGCCGACCACTGGTATGGACGGCTCAAAAACAAACACTGGATCGCGGCTAACACCCTGCCGCGATGACGGGCGACCACAGGCCTGCCCCTGCATAATTTAAGCAGGGGGGGTCGCCCCTACAACACCATACCGCGATGACAAGTCCGGGCGAGGCATGCCTCGCCCCTACACATCTATATTCATCTGCGTTCATCTGCGTTCATCTGCGGATCCTACTTCCCCCTTCTCAACCCCATCATCTTCGACGCGATCTCGACCTCCTCGACAAATGCCTCTGCCTCCTCGTCATACGTATCAAACGGATCGCGGAAACTCAAATGAAACTCATTTTCCAAATACACCGAATCCCAATCCACAATATACCGCACCCGATTTTGAGACAACGTCTTCACCATTGCCGCTCGCGCCTTTGCCCGCGTATCAGCTGGCGGCGTTCCACACGCCTCTTCAACGCGGTCATCCGTCAACACGCGCTTCATCTTACCCTGTTTCTCCAGATCGAAATACAACCCGCGATTGGGATCGATATTGTGATACTCCAGATCCAAACTCTGCAACCACGGATCGTCCCAACTCAAATTCTCCGACTCGCGAAACGCATCCAACAACCACTTCTTAGCCACCCAATCCACGCGATCTGTCAACTGCGCGGGATCGGACGCCAGATCATCGAGCGTGCGCTCCCACTCATCCAGCACCCAATCCGACTCCTCATCCAACCCCCTCAAATGGCGCTGCGACAAAGCCAAATAAACGCGCTGAATATCAATCGCCGAAATCGTGCGCCCATTTTGCCGGTCCAGAATCCACTTATACGTTGGATCGCGCGAAATCTCCTTCAATGCCCACACCGGATCGCCCAATTCCACCGCATCCCCCGGAAAAATTTTGCGCTCTAAGAGATTCAGCACCATCGCCGTCGTACCAACCTTCAGTGCCGTCGCATACTCCGACATATTTGAATCGCCCACCAGAAGGTGCAAACGGCGGTACTTGCTGTGATCTGCCAGCGGTTCATCTCGCGTATTGATAATCGCGCGAGAAAACTGAATCCACTGATAAATCTCTGTCACAATATGATCCGCACGCTGAGAAATCTGGAAATTCACCGGATCTTCCCGATTGGCGGCCTCGCGCGCATTGTGCCCATAATAATAAAAACTATCATCATAACTGCCCACGCGACCTGCACCGCAAAAAATTTGGCGCGTCACCAAAAACGGCAACAGCGCGGGAATGACAACCGTTGAAAACGGCACATTGCGCCTGACCAGATAATTTTCGTGACAGCCAAATGTCGCACCCGTATAGTGATCGATATTATTCTTCAAAAACGACGCTTCCTTAGCCAACCCCAGCGCGTGCAATGCCCGGTGCAAAATGAGATCGCCAGCCCGATCAAACGCCACGATATCCCACAACCCCGAACACTCGGGCGTGGCGTATTCCAGATGCCCCATATCGATATAAATCCGCCCGGCATTAAACAAAAAACCCCCATTGCCCGGGGGTTCATCCCGCCCGCGATAGTGAATATCCACAATCCCGAGACGGTCAACGTGAAAAATGTGATCCTTAACCTTCACCGAAATGGTATCTGGACTCACAAAACCCTCGTGCTCGGGCGCCAAACACCCATACTCGGTTTCTATGCCAAAAATGCGGTCTCTCATCGGGACCTCTCAGTCTGCCTTAAACTGCGCCAGAGCGGGCGCAATTTCTTCTGCTTCGACATTGCGGTACTTGTTCTTACCCAACTGCGACCGCTCGAGCACCACCGCCTCCACCGCCAGATCCTTCAACGCCATCTCAAGCACATCAACCACATCGACCTCCCCAGCCACCTGATCCAACGCGTCGGCATCGGTGGGCACCTCATCCATCTTCCCAATCCATCGCCCTATTGCCCAGGCGCGAAGCGCGGCACCTGCGGCATCCGATAGCGACAGCGCCTCCGCATCCAGACCCGACAACTCGCGCACCATCATCACATCCGCCTCTACAACGCCCCCCACAGCAGCGCACCGCTCGTGTCGGTGAAACGCGCCATCGTAATCCACAGAATAAAAAACCTGCGCGCCCTCCTGCCCATCCAACTCCGCCAGAAGCACCCGCGCCAAAAAAGGAGACCGCACCACCTCGTCAAACCCCGCCTTAATCGCAGGACCGAGACCAAAATACACAATTTGACGCAACGTCACATCGTCTTCTGAATAATTAAACCCAATCGAATGCGCCATATCAATCGCGGCCTGCCGCAGATTCTCGATATCCGTCGAATGCCCAATCCCCGCGAGCAAAATGCGGTCGTACACCTCAAACACTTTTTGCTGACTCTGCGACAACGTCAGCAACAAAACACCGCCCTCGTAACCCACACCCACGACCGGACTCCCCTGTCGGATCTGATCTTCAATATAATCGCGCCGATTCGCAACAGCCTCTGCCCAGCGATACGGCTCATCGGACAACATCATGCGCGTCCCGCCTCCTCCCCATCCACGTATTGAACATAAAGCTCACGCAACGCCTCGGTCTCGATCTCCGCCAGACCCGACGCCGTAATCGTCTTCACCGACGGAAAAATATCAGCCGACCGCTCGTATCGCCCCGTCGCCGAATCGTATTCCGACGCCGTATCCAGAAGCTGGAGCGCGTGCCCGATAGCCGCATCGCGATCCATATCCACAAATTGCTGACCGCCCCAGCGATTCAAATAGTACATCGCACCGCGAATCGCCGG
Source organism: Candidatus Latescibacterota bacterium (assembly GCA_022821275.1). Lineage (GTDB taxonomy): Bacteria > Latescibacterota > UBA2968 > UBA2968 > UBA2968 > VXRD01. Next base: position 38,507 of record JAJEDY010000055.1, read on the forward strand.
CGACCCCGACCCCGTCGTCGTAAAATCGGCACTCTCAAACTGCGCCCCCAGCGCATCGTAAAAATAGATCTTACCCCGCGCATCCACCCGGTCATACGTCGCAAAAATCGGAATCACAGCGCCAATACCCTGCATCGCCATCGGCAAATTATCCTTGATCAACAGCGACAACCGGCGCAACTTCGCCTGCAAACTCATCTCCTGAAGCAAACGGCGGCGATAATACTGAAACGCATGCTCTAAAATGCGCGCAATCTCAAACGCAATCGAAGGCGATCCCGAAATCGCCATCACCGAAAACGCATCCAGATCAATCACCTTATCCGCGCGGTCATAAAGCACCATATTGCCCGCAGTGGCACGGCGATCCCCTGCAACGAGCACCCCATCGGCATATTGAAATGCCAGAATCGTCGTCGCATCCGTCGGCTCAAAAGGCAAATCGCGCTCGGCCTTCACATCGCCCAACTGCTCACCCGGAAACCGGTATCCCGATTGCCGCAGCAAATCGACAAAATCCCCACCCGATTGCATAATCTACTCGCCTGTACGCTGGCGGTAACGCCGCGCCTGATTGGGATCAACGCGCCGCATGCGCCGCAACAAATCGTGCGTATCTGGCCGCTCCACCTTCGGGCGTGCAGGGCCACCATCGCCATCATCACCAGGACCAGGTCCTCCCGGATCGACCGGCTTCGTCCGTCGTTCAAACTGTAAGACCTTATCCATCTACGGCCTCCTTGAAAAAAGTGAGAAGTAAGAAGTGAGAAGTAAGAAGGCCCCGCCCAACCACCCAAAGGCTGGTGCCTCATCCCATTTCACACTTCCTCCTTCACACTTCACACTTTCTCTAACGCCTCTAAAAAACTCTCTAACGTCTCCGAATTATCCAACACCTCATTATACCGCCTCACCCGCCCCTCATCCACCAATAATTTCATATCCACGGCATGCTGGCGGCCATTGCGCTTAAACACAATGCGATCCCAGTTAATCGACGACACGTAATCGCCGAACTTCTCCAAACTGCGCCCGCGAAAATACGCCCGCGTACCCGAAGGCGGCTCCGACATCGCCGCTGCCACCTCATCATCGCCCACCAGACGCACCATCTGCCCCTGCGACTCCAGCAAATAATACAACCCCGCCTCCCGATCCACATTGCTATATTCCAGATCCTGACTCTGCATCCAGAACAAATCATCGGGATTATCCCACGCCAGATTCTCCGCCTCGCAAAAACTATCGATCAGCCACTTCTTCGTCACCCAATCGCACACCCCCACCAGATCCATCGGATCGCGGCTCAACTTCTCTATCACATCTTCCCACGCCCCCAACACCCAATCCGTCTCTCGATCCCGCCCGGCAAACTCGCGCCGTGCCAACTGCAAAAACGCATCCTGAATCTCAACCGCGGGAACGAGGCGATGACCGGGACCCTCCACCTCGACCAGCCACGCATACGACTGATCGCGCGCGATATTCTTCATCGCCGCAATGGGATCCTTCAGCCGAAAATCTGGCAAACAATCCGCCTCAATCAAATCGATCACCAGCGCCGTTGACCCCACCTTAAGCGCCGTCATATACTCCGACATATTGGCATCGCCCACAATCACGTGCAACCGCCGATAGTGCGCCGCATCTGCGTGGGGTTCATCGCGCGTATTCACAACCGGACGCTTGTGCATCGTATCCACACTCGCGATCACCTCGAAAAACTCCGCGCGTTGCGACAATTGATAAATCGGCGCGCGATCCTCGCGCTCAACACCCACCTTGCCAGCCCCGCAAAAAATTTGCCGCGTGGGGAAAAAGGACAACAACCCCTGTAATATACGCTCAAAGGGCACCGAACGATCCATCAAATAATTCTCGTGACACCCATAGCTATGCCCTTCAAAATCCGTATTGTTCTTATACATCCGCACAACGCCCTGATCGAGCATCTCCGTGCGCCGCCGCGCGCAAATATCCACAATGCGCTCCCCCGCCTTATCCTGTGCCACAAGCTCGAACAAACTTATGCACTCACCCGTCGAATACTCCGGATGCGTATGATCGTTGTAAAACCGGGACCCATTGTAAATAATCAAATCGCTCTTCAATTCCTTAAACGGAATTTTGCGCTTGCGGTCCTGCTGCAAATGCACCTTCTCATCGGCATCATTCAACAAATTTTTGACCTCAAACCCCCGCTCATCCCGACGGGGATTCTCCAGCCGATAATCCCACAACGGAACAAACTTGCCCTGTTGATAGCATCGAATCAACTGCATCGACTCTTCGACCACATCGACCCTATCCACCTCGTCAATCGTGATTCCGTATTCTGTTTCCAAACCGAATAAGCGCATATCACACCACACCGTGCCTTGAGGCGCGTCGTTCTCGCCTGGGCTTAATCGGTACTGCGCGCACCACATTTTCGGGATCGTAATCCAGCAACTTCAACCAATCCTCTGTATTATCTGTCGGCGGGAAAATCTCATTCTCGCTGTACTCGGTCTCAATCCCCGCGAGCAAATCGCCAAACCCAATCCCATCTTCTGCACCCGACGCAATACACCGCTTAATCACAATCTCCTTCGCGCGCTGCACAATAGACTCGAGAATCGCCCCGCTACACAGATCCCCTCGGCTCAACACCTCCTTGCGACCGCTTCTGAGCAACACCTCTAAGAAGCGCGTATCATCGCGCGCGGCATATATCTCTGCTATCGCACGCGCCGCGAGATCGTCAACCGCAGCCTTCGCATCGCCGTCATGCGCGTTTAACGCATCCTCAGACAGCGGCAAATCAGCCGTCAAATAAATACCCAAAATCTCGCGCGCAGCCTCCTCGTCTGGACGAAGCACCTTGATCTTGCGATCAATACGCCCCGGGCGCAAAATCGCCGGATCGATCAAATCTGGACGATTGGACGTCAAAATAATCACCACATCTTGCAGGGAATCGATCCCGTCCATCTCGGAACAAAACATCGGCACAACCGTATTTGAAATATTGTGCGACCGAATTGCCCGCCGCGTCCCCAGGACCGACTCTGCCTCGTCGATAAACACCACCGGTAAAAACCCCTCGCGCCGCTTCTCGCGCGCCTGAGAAAAAATCTCGCGCACCTTGCGCTCGGACTCGCCCAACCACATATTCAAAATCTCAGGACCTTTAATATGCATAAAACACGCCTTGAGATTCAGGCCATCTGCCTGCACCTGCTTCTCCAGATTATACGCCGTCGCCTTCCCAATCAGCGTCTTGCCACACCCTGGCGGACCGTACAACAAAAACCCCTTGGGCGTACTGTACTGAAACCGCTTAAACAACTCCGGATGCAACACCGGCATCTCAATCGTATCTTTAATCGCCTGAATCGCATCCTTTTGTCCGCCGATCTTTTCCCACGGCAAATCCGGAACTTCTTCCAGATAAAAATCCTTCACCTCGGAATGCGGCATCTTCTCCAGTGCCACGCGAAAATGCGGATCAATGCGCACCTCCTCCCCCGCCTTCAACGCCTCGGCCTCCAGATCGGACCCCCGCAGCAAAATATGCGTCTGCGAACCGTGTTCTTGCCCCACCTGCAAGCGCCCATCGTCCAGCACATCGACAATTTTACCCACCGTACCCGACGGCGACTCGCCCATATCGCCCACCACGGCGAACGCCTCATTGACCAGCACCCGCGTCCCCACCCTCAAATCGCGTTCATCCAACCGCCCATCCACATTGGCATAATACTCTGCCCCACCCACCGTAATATACGCGACGCCATTCTCTGGCGGCGACAACAACGTACCGACCCGATTGGCCGGTGCCGTCACCTTCTCCAGCGCCCCTTCCAACTCCACAATCGTGCGCCTCGCCTCCTCAAACGTAATCTCGTCTTCCTGAAGCTGCCGGCGCAACTGGAACAGCAGGGGCCGCCGCCGATCCGTCTCATCCATCGTCATCAAAATCTGATCGATAATCGACAACGACTGAAACGTATGCTGCATATCCACATAGTCCTGAAGAAAATCTTCAGGTGACTTTCTCTGACGATCAGAATCGTTGGTATTGATGGCTGACCCCCTCTCTGTCTGAATCAGGATTCGCAGGATTTAAGGATGAACAGGATGAAAAGCAAAACCTTCTGGATCGCGGCTTAAAGCCTGCCGCGATGACGGGTACCATTATTCACACTTCACACTTCACACTTCACACTTCACACTTCAACCAAGAATACCATATCTCAAAACCCATGTCAAGCCGTGTGCCTACTCCTTTTCGAGCTCCTCTAACTTGCGCTCCATATCAATTTTAATCTCGGCGACAATATTGGGAATCGGGTCCCTCTTCATCGCTTTAATAACCGTGGGCTTCGTGATATCAAAATGCATCTTATGCTCTATCACCAGCCCGCGCGTCGCATCGATCACCCACGACCCACCGCCTGTACCCTTCCCATTGTAATACAGAGAAGCCACACTCACCTCAATCCACCCCGCGTACTCCACCTCACTATCCTCATCGATATGCACCTCCACGCGCCCCTTCGCATTCTTGATATTCTTCACCTCGTAAGTACTCTTAATTTTAATCTGCGAATCGCGCCCCATCATATCCATACTCGCAAAAGGACGCCAGAACACCCGCTCGCCCGTCCAGGTATCGCCCTTATTAACTGGCCCATCCGGCAAAACGGGCGCAAACGCGGGAATCGCCCCCTGGTACATATCCGTAATCAAATCCTGCCGCTCCACGCGAAACGCGGGAAAATCAGGCTCGAACTTCTGCACCCTGCCCTCGGGCGTCACCTGCCAGGTAAAAACCCGATCATTAAACATATCAAACGTAAACGGAAACTGCTCATACGTCTGCTTCTCACCCAGAAAAATCGCCGCACTCGCGCCCTTCTTAATCTCGGCGCGAACGCCCATCACCCCTTCGGGAATCGTCCTCCCCGGCAGCGCCTGGGGCACAACCACCTCTTCATGGCTGCGCCACTCATTATCTATAATCACTTTAATATGCCCGCTCTGCATCACAATCTGCTCGCCCATATTGCTGTAATACTCCACCCGGAACTTGTGCTTATAACGCGCCTTGCGCCCCTCTGGAAACTTCAGTGCAAGCGCCGTAGCCTGTGCGCCAGCATCGGCGACCATGCCGATGAGCAACCCGAAAATAAGTGTTAATTTTAATATACGCATAAGAACCTCCTGGATCGCGGCTCAACACCATACCGCGATGACGGGCGAGGCATGCCTCGCCCCTACGGTTGTTCACTCTTCACAGCCCTTCTTTTTTCTCTGCGTTATCTGCGTCATCTGCGGATTCTCCGCGTGCGCTTCACCCGCACGGGACGGCCATTCTTTTCTGCCGACTCCCATGCGGCCTCTGTCAACTGAATCACGCGCAAACCGCACACCGGCGGCACCTGAACTTCATCGCGCCCCAAAATCGCATCCACGAAATTTTGATCGGGACTCACAAACCGCGAAGGCAAACTATTCGCATCGACCTCCACGGGTGCGCTGCCACCGTATTTACACGTCAACTTCCCATTGCGAGAATAAATCGCCCCCTTCGTGCCCCAAATCGTAATATCCTCCCACATCCCGGGACCTGGCCCCGTCCCCACAATCGAAAAATTCGCCAACGCGCCATTCTCAAACACAATCGACAGCGCCGAATTGATATCCACCTCTGTATCCAGATTATCCATAAACGCCGACACGCGCGTGGGTGCCTGATCCACCATCCACAGCACAATATCCAGCAAATGACTCCCCGAATCATTCAACTGACCCCCGCCCGACAGCGCGTGAACCTGTCGCCACTTCCCCTGTTGATTCTCGTACCAGTGTTGATCCTGCATCGCCTGAATAAACTGAACCTCTCCAATCTCCCCCGCCTGAATCTGATTTCGAATAAACCGAAACGTCGGCGCCAGATGCCGTTGATAAGACACCATCAAAATGCGATCCACCTCCTCTGCCTTATCCATCACCTGAAACGCGTGATCGACCGAACAAACCATCGGCTTCTCCGTCAGCACGTGCAGACCCTTATCCAGACTGTCCATAATCTGTTCAAAATGCAACGTATGCGGCGTAGAAATCTCGGTCGCATCCATCTCCACCTCACGCAGCATATCCCTGTGATCTGCAAACCGCGGCAACGCCTCTGTCTCTGGCACGCGCGCAAACAACCGCGCAAAACTCTCCTCACTCGGATCTGCAAGCGCCACAATCTCCACATCCTGCATATCCATCAAACGCCTGATATGGCCACTCATATTGCCACCACACCCGATCAAGCCCATTCGCACCTTCTCCATCCAAAACTCCTTTATTTGTTCAGCGTCAAAATGATTGTGATAGCCGTGCCGACATTGGCAATCAGCAATGTAATCAGCAGGCTAATAACCCATTTGAAACCGCTATCAACGCGCACTTCAAGGTTGGCCAATCGCGTCTCCATGCTGGACATGCGCTTGTCCATTTGCTCAACAATACCCTCGATCCGTGCTAAGCGAGCGTCAAATTCTGCGAACTTATCTTGTGGTGTCGGAATCTGCATACTTTCTCCCTTTTGGATCGCGGATTAAACGGATTAAAGGATGGACGCGGATTACAACTTGCCTCGCCCCTACACACATATCCCTTCAACCAACGTGCTCGAATATAGTTTCACATATACAATACCGCAATAACAAAAAAAAGGCCACTGGACAAATGTCCAATGGCCTTTGAATTTGGCACCGTTCTCACGGGCGAGGCATGCCTCGCCCCTACAACGGGCGGGTTTGAAATCCGCCCCTACTTCAACAGCAGCATCTTCTGGATCGCGGTATTTGGACCCGCCACAATCTTGGCAATATAAACGCCACTACCAACACTGCGGCCCATAAAGTCCTTAGCATCCCACTGGACACTATAGCGACCCGCTGTATAATGCTGGCTCACGAGTTGACGAATCTCCTGCCCAATCGCATCGTAAATGATGACAGACACATTTGTGTCGGCGGGCAAATCGTAGGAAATCGTCGTCCGTGGGTTAAACGGATTGGGATAAATAGCCGAAGCAAACTCCGTGGGCAGGGTGAAACGCGCGCCCAACAGCACCTCAATCGGATTCGAACGATTAACCGTCCCATCCAGATCGATCTGCTCGAGAACATAATAAACGATCTCAGCAGCGGGAAGGCTGATATCCTCAAACATATAATCCATCAACTGATCGGTCGTACCGGCACCGGCGATAAGCTCGCTAACCACCTCGTAGGTCTCGCCATCCGTACTGCGAAGCACGCGGAAACCCGCATTATTGGTCTGCGAAGCCGTCGCCCAGTTGAGCACCACGCGGTCTTCAATCACCGAACCGACAAATGACGACAACTCAATCGGCACCTGCTCGTCAAACTGAACGGTTACCTCGACAGCAGACATCCCATCGGAAGCCGTCACCTTGACAACCGCGGAACCCAAACCCGTCGCCGTCAACGTATAGACATTCTGCATATCCATTTCCGGGTGGGCATCGATCATTGCCGCACCTTCTACTTCATGCGAAAAGGTAATCTTCGAACCCTCGGCAAAACCGAGCGCCGTGACCTTAATCACCGCTTCGCCACCGCGCGGAATGGTCGCAATATGTGCAGACACCTCCAGCCGCGGACCGAAATTATACATCACCGGCGCGGGAAGCGTCACCATCGTCGTCTCGCCAGAAGCGAGAAGCACAGTAAACGACGAAACGCCAACCGAAAACGGCACGGCCTCAGCACCTGTCATCAGCTTCAGCGTACCCAGAAAACCATTGGACAGCATCACGGCTTCCTCGGCACCGACATCGACCTGATTATCGGCAATACCCAGCAACGTCAAACCTTCAGCAGGCTCAAAACCCGTAATCATCGCCGCCGCAGATGGCTCGACCATCGCCGCTTCATCTGGCGTAATCGTAAACGCGACACTCGCACCGCCGATTGCACCTTCTACCTCGGCATCACCCACAAACACCTCAATGGCAATCTCTTCATTGGCACCCGCACTGGCCGCCATCATGCCATCATCCATCATATTCATCATATCCATGCCGACAACGGCATCCAATGCAGGAAACTTCACCGAGACAAATTCAACGACCAGTTCACCGGTCGTCGTCATACCATCAGAAGCCGTCACAGTCACAACTGCCGGAATAGCCGCCGTCAGCGTCAGCGTCGCACCATCCTGCTTCTGCTCGACATTAAACTCACCAGCGATCTTCACATCAAAAGTAATCATCGCATCGGCGGGGAAATTCACGGCCATAATCGTCGCATCTGAACTGCCACCAACCGGAACCTTAACTGGACTCTCGCCAACCAGCACCAGCTTGGGCGCGACATTGAAACTAATCGTGCTCATCATCGCCATCATCTCTGGTGTGATCGTGTCCTGCAGATCCGGCGTTGCACCTGCGGCGAGCGTCACGCTCTTAATGCCCAGATAAAATTCCTTATCCGTAAGATCTGCCACCGTAGAAAACTCGGCACGTCCCAAAAAACCGGACTCGGGCAGTGTAACAGGCGCAGTACCTGCGAGATTTGCACCCGTAGCCTCTGGAATAATAAAGGCAAACGCACTGTTCTCGACCTTGTCGAGCTTTAACTCTTCAGCTTTAAAATCAAATGTAATTTGCACACCAACCAGCGGCGTGGTCACGCCCTGTGCGAAAACCTCAACGGCAATTTTCGTGCCCATACCAGCAACAATGCCAGAATGAACACCTTCATCCATCATATTCCCTGCCCCGCTATCGGCAATCAAATCAATCGACACCGTCGCA
>JAJEDY010000001.1 GCA_022821275.1 Candidatus Latescibacterota bacterium
ACCACCGCATGGTATCATAAGACCAAGCCGACCTTCGCTGACTGTCTCCTTATCGTGAGACGACACTTATGGCAGGCTAAGTTTTTTACCAACTCGAACCAAAAACCCGACTTTGTGCAATTACCCAACCAAATCTACAACATTTTATGGCTATACGACTTGCCACACGCAGCTTAAACACTCTGTTGGACAAAGTCGAGGTAACGAGAGACACTATATTGTGGAAAAATATCCTTGACATTTCTTTCTGGCAATCTGAAATTTGTCATTCAGATAGTTTGACAAGTCTCGGTATTGGAGGTCCTGTTGAAAATTAGGAAAGCAGTAATCCCCGCCGCGGGGCACGGCAGCCGCATGTTGCCTGCTACGAAGGCCCTGCCCAAAGAGATGATGCCCATTGTTGACAAGCCGGCGATTCAATACATCATTGAGGAACTCGTTAACTCGGGTATTGAAGACATATTGATCATCACGGGCCGGGGAAAACGCGCAATTGAAGACCACTTTGATCGCAATATCGAAATCGCCCATGCACTGCATGAACGCGCAGACAGAAAAATGCTGGAAACTCTGGATCGAATCGAACAACTGGCCGACATCCATTACGTGCGACAAAAAGACCAGTTAGGTACAGGGCACGCCGTTCTCAAAGCTCGCAAACATATTGGCAACGAACCCTTTGCCGTTCTTTACGGCGACGATCTTGTCGTTTCAGAGCGTCCTTGCATTGGGCAAATGATAGATCACTATAACAAGTACAACAGCTCAATCCTCGCAGTTAAAGAAGTGCCGCAAGAACACATCAGTAGTTATGGCGTTATTAAAGGCAAACGCATAAACGATGTCTATCTCGTTGAGGGACTCATTGAAAAACCCGACCCTGCAAAAGCACCATCGAATCTCGCGACTCTGGGGCGCTATATCTTCGGTCCCGAAATTTTTGACTTCCTCGAACAGATTGAACCCGCTGAAAATGGTGAATATCAACTCACCGCCGCCATCGAATTGATGAGTCAATCCCGAGCGGTGTACGCCTGCGCCATCGAAGGGGAGTGGCATACAGTGGGGGATCTGCTTTCATATCTCAAAACCTCAGTGGCCTTTTCTCTTAGCCATCCAGCCATTGCCAAAGATTTTCGAAAATACCTCCGAGAACTCATCCCACTGCTCGAAGAAAAAAAGAAATCATTATAGGTTGCTCAAAAGCGCATCCATCTCGCGCACCAGCACGGGCCAGTGTGTCACAATCCGTTTCTCCTCTGCCGCTATGGCTTCCAGGTCGGCCTCACACAGTTTGCCTTCTCTGTAACACATATCTACATCCTCTCGGTCTAAGATCTCGACAACGCCATCGGAACCTATCCATATATCCAAAAGCAGATCCAGATAACTCACCCTGCGTTCTTCGACCTGCACATCTCGACAAATATGAAATAAATGCCCCTTCAGATTACCCGAAGGGGCATGCATTTGCCACAGAACATGCGCGACGCCCGTGTGGTAAAAAGCCAGTGTTTGAGAACCCGCAGGCAAGAGCGCACCAGCAACTTCCCAGGCGCGGTTTGACACATAGGACAAGACGACCCAATCTGTATCGCGTGCCACCAAATCGCACATATATGTTTCATCGGGTTTGTCGAGATGGCGTTTGAATTCGCAGAACAACACAATGGAGGTCCTAAACAATGAAATAGCAGAGCAGAATTGTCAAACTCGTGATCAACCAACAGATCCACTGCAATGACCACCCGCGCTTGTCGCCCATGCCAGAAGAAACACACTGCCCGAGATAACAACCCGTAAAAATGACAAATAATACAATGCCCCACATCATAAAACGACCCTTTCCTATATCAGCGTGACAACTTCTTCTCGTTCAGCCGAGAGCCTGATTGCGTCAATCACGCGAATGGCCTCCAAACATTCCTCCGGTTTAACCAATAATTCTTCTCCATGTGCAAGTGCCGCCCCCACATTATCGTAATACGTGCGATAGCCACCAAACAGGGGCGATACGGGATGCTCCACAGTCTGTCCGCGATCATTGATAACGCGCAACTGATAACGCGCAGGGTCTTCCGGAACACGCACGCCAAAAACCCCCGACTTCATCGCTGCCTCTTGAGGGTCTATGCCATATTTTCTAAAACTTCCGAGCGCGCCGCGTACGTGATAGCGCGGCTTGGCATACATCCACGCAGAGCCCAATTCTATAAAATAGCGCACTCCGTTTGCAAATCGCAGGTGAATCAGAGCCAGACTCTCAACATCGGCCTTGTCTTTGGGATAGCGATATTGCAAATCGGCAAAAACGGTTTCAACCGTTGGTCCGTAAAGTCTGAGAGCCTGATCTACCAGATGCGCCCCCCAATCGAGAACGCGTCCTCCGCCGTATTTTTTCCACGCACGCCACCCGACATGTGGGCCTCCATAAGTTGTGATATTGGACTCAATAGTATAAATATCACCCAGTATCCCTTCTGCAAGTATGTGTTGCAACGTCAAAAAATCGCCATCCCATCGCCGATTCTGATACACACTTAAAAGCACCTGATTGCGCTCGGACGCTTCAATCATAGCCAGTGCTTCAGACTCATTCAAACACATAATTTTATCTGTGACGAGATGTTTGCCTGCGTCCATAGCCCGAATGGCCATTGGCGCGTGCGTATCGTGTGGCGTCGCCAGCACAATGAGATCGATATTACCATCGTCCAATAGCGCATCAAAAGAATCATATGTCACGATCTGTGGGAAATCGGCCTCTGCATCCTGGCGTTTCTCTAATGAACGCGAACAAATCGCATAGAGTTCGAGATCGGGTGCCATCTGAATCAATTGTGCATGAAAGACTTTTCCACCCAAACCATAGCCTACCAGTCCAACGCGAATCATGATACTCCCTCCAAAAAAGAAAGGCCGCCTCAAAAGAAGCGGCCTGAGAGTTTACTGGACAGTTGTAGCCTTTCCGAATGCGCCATTACTTGAGCAACATCATGCGCTGAACCCTGGTAAAATCGGCCACTGACATGCGATAAATATAAATACCACTGGCTACTTGCTTGCCAAACTCATCTGTGCCATCCCAAACGACCGAGTGAAAACCCGCATCCATTGTTTCTTGAACCAGAGTGCGAACTTCCTGCCCGAGCAGATTGTAGATCACCAGTTGGACGTCACCGGCTTCGGGCAACCGATATTCAATGGTCGTGGAGGGGTTAAAGGGATTTGGGATATTTTGTTCAAGGGCATAATCTTTAGGCATGGGCTTGAGGGCACCAATTTCAATATTGGTAATCGCATCAATACCGCCAGCCAAATCAACCATCACACCGTCGAGGATCTGAAAATCAGAGGCAAGGGGTGTCTGTGTGGTTTTAAATGTAAACTCGACCAGAGCGCCATCGCCACTGACAGCTTGCCCATCGACCTTCATCGCGCCAACAGCCACTTGCCCTGGCGTCTTATTAGACGCGAGAAAGAGCGCGGGCTGCCCGCTGTTCATATCGAGCAGATTTTGATCGACCTGTCGCGCTTCGACAAACTCGTACTTGAATTGATCGTACTGCAGTACAAAGCCATAACCTTTCAATTTCTGCGCGTGATTGATAGCGACCTGCAACTTCAAAACGCCATCTTCCGCAACGATATTTTGCGCGCGTTGTAGCACGAGACCTGCCAGGCTATTCTCGCCGCCCGTAAATTCTATACCCTGTGTCAGAGGTCCGGCAATGGCCGAGCCAACCAGCCCAAATCCTAAACATGTGGCAATAATTAGACGTTTCATAACGCTGCCTCCTATTAAAAGTGTTTAAGTTATGTAAATTTACTGCTTACCTACCTGTATGTCAACCGCATTTTCGCCCTATATATACTTTTATTTAGCTAAAATACGCCGCAATCGCTCGCACAAGCCCCGAAATAGATACAGATGTTTCGTCGAGTTCGACAGCCACATCAAATCCATGTGAAACTGCTGTTTGAGCTGTGATAGGACCGATACACGCCGCTGGCACGTATTGCCAATTTGGTCGCGTCTTTTTCAGCAGAGTCACCAGATTTAAGACCGTAGAAGAACTCGTAAACGCCACCAGATCAATGGTATCTTTTTCCAGAAAATGTAAAAATTTCTCGGGCAAGCATTTGGGCATAATCGTTTTATAGACAACAATTTCACGAACTTCACCGCCGCGTTCTCGAAGCCCTTTGGCGAGCACATCCCGAGATTTTTCAGGGCGAGGTATCAAAAAGCGCTGTCCAGAAAGATCCGCACCAAAAGCCGCGAGCAAGCCTTCTGACACGCGATTCGTCGCTTCAATATCTACATTGAGATGCCATTCGCGCACCCGCGCCGATGTCGCCGCGCCAATGGTCGCAATTTTTATTTCACCCAATGCGCGTACATCGCGGCCTTGCTTAAACAGACGCTCAAAAAAGCGATCGGTTCCGTTTGTACTCGTCAGGACAAGCCAATCAAATGAATGAATATCTGCAATAGCACCATCGACCTCGCACCAATTTCCGGGTTCAGCAAATTCAATTGTCGGCACTTCTATCACTTGCGCGCCGAACTCTCGTAGCTGTTGTACCAATTCACTCGCCTGTGTGCGTGCCCGCGTTACGGCAATTGTCCGTCCAAACAGAGGTTTAGACGCAAACCAATCCAGATCCATCGCTGCGACCTTCCCGACGACAATAACCGAGGGATTGGTCATCTCGACCGTGCCCATCTCTCTCAACGTCGTTCTCACAGTCCGTTGCAATGGCAAAGATCCCCACTGTATGGCTGCAACCGGTGTTTCAGGTGGACGCCCTCCCGCGATGAGACGTCGGGCAATTTCACTTCGTTTTTGCGTGCCCATCAAAATCAGGAGTGTGCCGCCCACTTTTGCCAACCCCTCCCAATCGACTTCCCCTTCCCCTTCAAGTGAGGCCGTTGTCCCTGTCACAATCGTCACATGGGGGGATATACCGCGATGCGTTACCGGAATACCTGCATAAGCGGGTGCTGCTATCGCGCTGGTAATACCCGGCACAATCTCAAACGGAATCTCATGGTCTCTCAGAACCTCAGCCTCTTCTCCACCCCGACCAAAAACAATGGGATCGCCCCCCTTTAGTCGCACCACCATCAACCCTTTTTGGGCAAAATCGACCATCATCTGGTTAATTTCATCTTGCTGTACGCGCTGAAAACCCGGGCGCTTTTCCACGTTGATACACTCGCATTCCCGCCGCACTTCCTTCAAAAATTCGGGATTTGCCAACCCGTCATACAAGATCACATCGGCTTCCCGAATAAGGCGCAAACCCTTCACGGTTATCAATTCCGGATCGCCCGGCCCGGCACCTATGAGATATACACGTCCAGTTTCCATGACTAACTCTCAGCAATCAGCGGGATCAGGGCATCACAATACGCTCTGTTTCTCCCCACGCCGTGACGATGGCCTCAATTCTACCGTCAGCGACCGCGCCTTGAACCGCTCCGTCTCGACATTCTCCAGAGATCATCAACACCAGAAATCGCGCCTGTGCCCCGGCATCAATCTCCTGTACGAACCGGACGTGGCAGATCTGCGCCTTTTGCGCCGACATATCCGGTCTATAGGCCAATGGGACCATGCTCGGTCCCCAACCGATCTCTACATCGCGAATCGCATCCGACCACGCAGGTGCCAGCCTGATGCCCGGATCACCGGAGCTTACAATCATGCGGTTTTCTACCTCGCGCAACTCGTCAGGACAGCGCAGCGTCCAGCGCAGGGTGTGTGCAACATCGCTTTCCGCAGCATCCAGTAGATCGTAAATCAGGAAATATTTCTTCTTTTTTAATAGCACCGTACGTTCGTGCAGCACCCCCTTCGAGCGCAGATATCCTTCGTGAGAGATGCGTACATACGTCTCCGATTTTTCCTCTCGCCAATCGAGCAACCGCCCCCAGACCCTTCGTTTTTCACCCGGGCGCCAGAGATCCTGATCATCCTCGTCAATCCAGACCGTATTTTGTCCCCGCGTGCTGTGATACCAGGTACGGTAGTCCGGATCGCTATATGCAAATGGAGATCCCGGAGACAGGGCTGCCGGACGTCCCTTCACCCAGGCCGAAAATGAGGCCTGCGCCCCGTAAGCATGCCCGCCTTCCGGATGTCCGAAATCCAGGGTCAGTACGTTCGCCTCAGGGTCCCACCCATCGCGAAGCACGGCGATACCCGAATCGGAAAACAGGTGTGAAGCCGGTGGGGGCACCTTTTGCCGCCCACCAGTCGGATTCGAAACGCACAGATCGTTCAATATTGTGTTGCCCCAACCCACTCCTCCCTTCTGAACCGGCACAAACTGGGGATGGTATCCGCGGTCGATATGCCACTGAAGCGTCGGATCTTTGAAAAAGGTATTTCCCGAAGCCAGAAATACGGGCCAATCCTGCGCGTACACCGCCGAATTAATTGCTGGCGTAAAACCATCCGGTGTCAGAATCTCAGCCAGAAACCGGTGCATCGCCAAAAACCGCGTCCGAAAAGGCTCGGTATCGTAGAAGCTGGGCAGTCCTCGACGGGCAAGAATTATTTGCAGGGTTGCAAATGACCGGATGACAGTCTTGTGATATTGCGTACAGATTTCCTTTTGGAATCCATCCGGATAGACCTGGTTCAAAAGCAACACTTCCTGAACCTGTCGCCCTACTTCCAGCCAGCCCACCGCATCCTCCCATTCCGGAAGCAATGCGCCAACAGCCCCCATTCCACCGCTGCCTGAAGCAATAAAATTTAGCTGTTGCTGCCACTCTACCGCAGTTTGAGAAGCCACATGCCCATGCAGATGCCGCGCCAGACGCCAGATCAAGATGGACGCCGCTCGGCAATCCTCCACTGTCCAGTCCGGGTGGGCGCGCAACGCGTACAGCGCCTCGCCCAGCGCCTTCAGCTTCAACCCGACAGACAACGTATTCCAAACCGCATAAATCCCACCTGCCTTCATCCCCCGATTCAACACCATCGCCTCATCGCGGATATCATCGATCTGGTCGAAATAGCTCCGCACGCAGTCCGCAACCGCCCGCACATATTTACCCGCGCCGGTCAACATAGCTGCCCGGATCGGCCACCTCATAAAAAACATATAATGCAACCCGCCCCAGTTCATCGTCCGATCTGGATTCGAGTTCCAATCCAATCCGACGCCTGGCACATAAGGCACTACCGACTCTCCATACACCATTTTTCCATCGATCAGCCGGTCCGATTCCTCAATCCATACCCGTGCCAACCCCGGCCAGTGCGTTCGCATGGCGTCACCAAATCGTTTCGAGTCGAAATGCCACGTCGGTTGGTCCCTATTTGCCAGATAGGCATGCCACGCGCGCCAGGCAGTTGTCTCGCTTTTCGGATCCGACACATTCTCCGGCAGTACCAACTCCGAAACGTCGCGTTTTACCTGTCCCCAGAATGTCCCGGTCTTGTAAGCAGGCGGTTCACA
This sequence comes from Candidatus Latescibacterota bacterium, assembly GCA_022821275.1. Lineage (GTDB taxonomy): Bacteria > Latescibacterota > UBA2968 > UBA2968 > UBA2968 > VXRD01. The sequence continues at coordinate 7,480 of JAJEDY010000001.1, forward strand.
TTCGCTCACAGCATCCTCCCATCCTGATCCAGAATGTCCCTCGCACCTTGCTCAATCAATCCCCTGGCAACGCGCATTCCCAACTGCTCGGGTGATGATACCCGTCCTTCACCCTTCTCCGATATCACCCGACGACCATCGGGGGTGGCAACAACACCCGAAAGCAAGAGAACTTCAACGGAGCCCGCGTCAAATACCGCGTAACCCCCAATTGGAACGCGACAACTCCCCCCCAATGCCGACAGCATCGCGCGCTCTGCCGTAACGGCTTGCAGCGTTTCAACGCAATTCAAAACGCCGACGAGATCTGTAATTTTATCATCCCCTTCTCGTATTTCTATCCCAAGCGCGGCCTGCCCGGGCGCGGGCAAACAGATTTCTGAATCAATAAAATCCGCAATGCGATCTCCCAATCCCAACCGCTTCAAACCCGCTGCAGCCAGAACAATGCCATCCAATTTTTCCGTTTCGAGCTTTTTCAGGCGCGTATCTACATTCCCTCGAATCGCCACAAAATTCAAATCCGGCCGCGCGTGTTTCAACTGTGCCTGTCGCCGCAAGCTGCCCGTAGCAACCGTCGCGCCTTTTGGTAAATCCCAAAACATCCGATTATTTTTGCTGACCAGCACATCTCGCGCATCTTCGCGCGCACTCACCGCGCCCAAAACCAATCCCTTTGGCAACTTAGTCGGCATATCTTTCAAACTGTGAACCGCCAGATCAATACTGCCCGATAGCAGCGCGAGCTCAATCTCCTTTGTCCACACCTCCTTGCCACCAATTTGAGACAGTGGTATTTCCGACAGGCGGTCTCCTTCCGTTTTAATCACCTCAATCTCAACGCTGAGATCGGGATATGCTCGCGCCAATTTTTTCCTTGCCCAGTTGGCCTGCCACAAGGCCAGCGCACTGCCCCGACTACCGATAATCACCTTCATGAACCGCGCACCTCTTTAATCTCTTTTTCATGATATTCCTCAACTACCAGATCAAACAAATAGGAAAGTGCAGCCACATACGTCCCGCCATCTTCTTCCTCGCCAGCCTCTCTGAGACGCGTCACGGGTTTATGCAACACTTTATTCATAAAACGGCGCATCAAATTGGTAATTTGAGCGCGTTGATCTTCTGAAAATTCACTGAGCTTGGCCTGAGCGAGTTCCGAATCCATAAAAGATTGAAAATGTCCACGCAGCGCCACAATTGCGGGAACGACCTCAAGAGAATTTATCCACGCAGAGAAATTATCCACCTCTTCCTTTATGATTGCTCTGACTTTATCCGCTTCAACCTGTCGCTTTTCCAAATTCGCACCAACAACAGACTCCAGGTCGTCGAGATCGTACAAAAACACATTGTACAGGTCGCCAACTGCTGGATCGATATCGCGCGGCATGGCAATATCGATCAAGAACATCGAGCGATTATTGCGCTTTTGCATCGCCGCTGCCACATGGGGGCGTTCCAGAACATAAGTTTCCGCGCTCGTAGAACTGATCACAACATCTGCGTTGTGCAAATTGCCTATCCCGTCGTCCCATGAAATGGCGCGACCGCCCACGCGCCCTGCCAGATCTTGCGCCCGCGCTAATGTCCGACTCGTCACCTGCAAAGACTTCACCCCATTGTCGGCGAGATGACGTGCCGTCAATTCACTCATCTCGCCAGCACCGAGCACCAGGGCGGTATGCCCTTCGAGATTGCCGAAAATTTTCTTTGCGAGTTCCACCGCGGCAAAACTGACAGAAACTGCGCCCGTTGCAATCTCCGTTTCCGTGCGCGCCCGCTTTGAAACTTCGGTCGCAGCGCGAAATAAGCGATTCAGCACGGTCTTACTCGTTCCCATAGATAGTGCAGCAGCGCCGGCATCTTTCACCTGACCGGCAATTTGTGGCTCGCCCATTACCATAGAATCCAAACCACAGGCGACCCCAAAAAGATGGCGCGCAGCTTCCGTATCGCGATAGACAAATAGGTGCTGCCCCAATGCGTCGGCGTCCAATCCACTTTGCTCGCTCCACCCCGCGATTACAGCCGCGCGAGCAGCGTGAATATCCGTTGCAATACAATAGACTTCCGAGCGATTGCACGTCGATAAAACCGCGCATTCGGCGATTTCGGGCACACTGGAAAAGTATTGCAGAACCGCATCCAGAGCCTGGGGCAATACCGCGACCCCATCCCGGATTTCAACAGGTGCCGTGCGATAACTCAGCCCAATTACGACGAGAGACATACTTCAATCCGCTCCTCAATTTCAGTCCATTTTCCCTGGCGCGCCAGGGAAAGCGTATCATCTGTCACCAACTGTTGCCAGAACGCTTGACGACGCTCTGGCGCATTGGGGAATCGCGCATAAACTCTGCGCCTTAAATCTCCCATCATATCCAAAAAACCCACGTGTCCATCTTCTAAAAAAGCCTCAATTTCTCGGCGCAACAATGCGGCGTATGCAGGGCTGTTGCCCCCTGTGGAAACCGCCACCTGTAAATCGCCCCGCCGCACAACTGCGGGCACAATAAAATCGCTATCTGTATGTGGGTCTGCGCCACAGAACAAAATCCCTCGACATTTCGCCGCTGTTTGCACCGCCCGATTGACATCTACATGATCAGTCGCGGCAATCACGAGCGCGCTGCCATCCAAATCGCTCGGCTCAAATGCCCGTTGATAGAGATGGACCACACCTTCATCGGCCAATTTCAAAATGCCCTCGGTCGCGGTTATACCCACAACCCGAACCCTCGCCCTGGCCTCACACAACCCGCGCACGCGGCGTTCGGCAACGCGCCCCGCTCCTATCACCACGCATAATCTACCTTCCAATTTCAAAAACACGGGATAACGCATGGCTTAAGGTCCTAAATTATGGGGGCCAGAAAAAAGAATGCCGATCACGGGAAATGCCAGAATCACGAGGACAAAACCCATAATAGACAGAAATGCAGCTCGCTTCCCCTGCCAGCCACCACACCACCGTGCGACGACATTGCCCGCATAAATAACCCAGGCAATCAAAACGGGTAAAAATACTGGCTCGCGCCAAATAGAAAACTGTGAAAGGTGTTGAAAAGCCCATACCGAACTGGCAATCGTACCGCCCGTCAAAAAGACAAAACCAAAGGTGGCTGCGCGGTTATTAATCTGGTTCAGCACCTCGAGTGAAGGCAGGCGAGAATAAAAAAAACCCAAATGCTTGGCCTGAATTTCGCTTAAAAGCATCAGATACATCACACCCCCAACACAGGAAATCGCAAAAGCCGTGTACGCAAGGCCATAAGCCAGCACATGCAGTTCAAACCATCCACCGCTATACCCCGTAACCTGAATATCCCCAGTACCCAGCAATTTTGTAAGCGTCAAAATGTGTAAAACCACCACAATGGGCACAATCAGCACGCCCAAAGATCGATCTCGCGTACTCACTTCCAGATAAATATAAACAACCACAACTAACCATGCACACAGCGATGGCAAGACCTGATTGGTCAAAGGCACTTCGCCCGCAGAAATTGTAATAACAGCCAACAGCACAGTGTGCATACACCATGCGCCCCATATTCCCCGGGTACTCAAAACGCGCCAGTATGCTCTGGGCTGGTGAAAATGCAAAGCGTAACCCAGCGCACTGGCGATGTACACCCCTCCTGTTGCAATGAGTAAGATGTCCAAAATCATAGCCTTTTCCTCGAATCATCCGCGCCCAAACCAGCAATATAACAAAAATATACGCAACGGGGTACAACTGCGCCAGTATCCATCAGTTTAACATCGTTCATACGGATAGGGAGACGGCTCTCTCCCCGGTGTAATAGATCCCAATACCACCTGTTTATCAGCACCGGTTACGCTTGGCACATTTCCCGGATGCCCATTCAGGGTCTGACAGGCAAGGATCGCAAATGCAATGGCTTCTTTTGCTTCTGATGCCACTCCCAGATCATCCAATCTCTTGAGCATAATATTTTTCAGAGCCCGATCCAAGAGATCCATCATAAGCGGGTTTTTGGTACCGCCTCCACTTACAATCACCTCGTGGATTTCACACCTGGGCAAAACAAATCTTTTCAACCCAAGTACAATGCTTTCCACCGTGAATTGCACTGCCGTACGCAGGATATCTTCTCGTTTTCCCTCCCATTCGAGAATTTCCTGAATCATATCGGTCCCAAAATCCTCGCGACCCGTCGATTTGGGAGGTTCCAGGTCCAAAAAGGGATGCGCCATAAGAACATCCAACAGCCCCTCACACACCTGTCCTTTGCCCGCAATTGCTCCATCCCTATCAAAACTCAGTTTGCCGTGCGTAATCGCCTGCACAACCCCATCGACAACCATATTGCCAGGCCCGGTATCAAAAGCAAAAATGTCTGACGTCCCACAGTTTGCGGGCAATATATTGACGTTCGCAATGCCGCCGATATTGAGCATCGCACGTCCCATGTACTCAGACCGAAACAACAGATGATCCACCAGCGGAACAAGTGGTGCTCCCTGTCCGCCCACAGCCATATCCCGCGACCGAAAATCCGATACGGTCGCGATTCCCGTGCGTTCTGCAATCACCGCGGGATTGCCAATTTGCAGCGTTGATCTCACCTTTTTGTCAGCAACGACAGCAAGCGTGGGCAAATGGTGAATCGTCTGCCCGTGCGATCCAATTACATCGACTTCTCTCACGCTGACATTGGCCTTCTCGCACACGCGCAGTGCAGCCTCTGCAAACCACTCTCCAAGCGCGGCATCCATGCGGCATATTGCATCGACCCGCCCATCTTCGCAAAGCGACAAAATCTCCCTTCTGACATTTTTGGGAAAAGGCACCTCGACATATCCGAGCAGAGACATATCAGATTCGTCGATCTCCACAAGCGCAGCATCCACCCCATCGGCAGAAGTTCCAGACATGAGACCGATTGCTTTCACATCACGCTCCTATCTCACGAACGGTTTTGACACCGCGAATAAAATAGTGATAAACTACTGATCCCTTGAAAAATCGCCGTTCTACCTCACCATCCCCCACACTTCTGAACCGCTGGGCTTCTCGCCGCCGCCGCCAAATATTGAACGGATGTAGCAACACCCATAAAAGGCCAGCTATTGCCGCAACGGGATGCTTCCAATTGCCCTTTAGCAGCAATCCCAGATTTGCCAGTTCCATAGCGGCCCGAACCGGAAACTTATATAATAGCCGCGAAAGGGAAAAGTTTTTTAATATCATCACGAGTTGATTGCGGTGATTCAAATACGCTTTCTTATAGCTCTCTCCGCCCAGAGTAAAGCCACCGTAGTGATAGACGAGAGAATCGGGCACATAGACGATGCGATACCCCGCAAGGTGAAACCGCCAGGACAAATCGATCTCTTCCATTTGCATTACAAAGCCCTCGTCGATCAGCCCTGTTTTTTCGAGACAATTCATACGCAAAAACATAGCCCCTCCAATAGCCCAAAAAATATCGCGAGAGTGATTGTATTGCCCCACATCTTCTTCGACAAACTCAAATATCCTGCCCTGACAGAATGTAAATCCCCACTTGTCCATCAACCCACCTGCAGCCCCACCATAATCAAACATTTTGCGATTCTGCAACGACCGCACCCTGGACTGACACGCCCCGACTTCGGGATCGGATTTCAGGGCATCAATCAGTGGCGGCAACCACCCTTCGCCCACCTCCACATCCGAATTTAACAACATCGCATACGCGCCCTTTGCAACCTCTAATCCCCGGTTGCACCCGGCGCCCATCCCCTTGCTCGGCTTCCCATGTCCCCCACCCGTTTTCACAATGCGAATATCCGGAAACTTTTCCAATGCCCTATCCAGGCTGCCATCGGGATAGGGCTGATCATCTGCTACAATAACTTCAAAAGGAACTTCCAATGTCCGCGCATAGACAAATTCCAGACACTCGGAAAGAATATCTCCCAAATAATGGGGAATGATAATTGAGACCAGCGGTTTATTATTCTCTTCCATCTGAAAATCTCTGGCTTCCTCTATCAAAACGCCACCTCTACACCCAATTCCTCAGCCGCTTTTTCCAAACTTTCCACATGGGTTTTATGCAGCGGAATTCCCGTCTTTTCCCATGCAGCCTTTTTAAGCCACTCGATCTCACCGGGCACGTAAATGCGATCCACCCCTTCTTTTGGGCGAGAAGCCCGAATCGTCTGAATCATCCGATCAACTTCCCGTTTAAAATCCGATACATCGCAAAATGTCTCGATCTTGATTGCCTGAAAAAAGTGACTGGCCCGCCGCTGACCCTGATATTCATCTTCCCGATTCACCGTAGCCAGGCCAAAAGGCAGAATACCGCTCAAAACATCCATCACGACATTTAGTCCCGATCCCTTCGCGCCACCAGGCGCTACCAGCGCGTGCGCACGATTGGGATCATCCGTCACCTGCCCCTCCTCATCTAACACCCATTCACCATCTAATTTTTTTCCGTACAAACGCATAGTGCCCACCCGCCCCCAGGCGGATCGCCCCGTCGCCATATCCAGCACAATGGGATATTCCCGATCTGCCGGAATCGCATAACCCAGCGCGTGATTGCCCATCAATCGATCTATCCCGCCATAAGGCGCCACACCTCGACTGCTGCTCGACACGCAAAAACCGATCATATCCCATTCCAATGCCATCGTCGCATAACAGGCCGCTGCGCCGTAGTGCCGGCTGTTTATAACTGTTGTCGCCGCAATCCCCAGATCATTCGCTTTTGCAATTGCCAGTTGCATCGCGCGATAAGAGGCCAGATGTCCCAAACACCCATCGCCATCTACCGTTGCCGACGCGGGACCTTCGCGAACAACGCGAATTTCGGGTTTTGGATTTGTATGACCAGTTTGAATGCGCTTTAAGTAACCCGGCAGAGCACGCGTACCGTGTGAGTGAACCCCGCGTACATCTGTCTCAACTTGCAAATCGGCCATCAACTGCGCATCTGCCCTCGGCACACCAACTGCTTCATAAAGCCGTTGCGCCGTCTCTCTCAAATCGCGAACCTGAATCAACCGCTCCTGTTCTCTCGCCTCTATCGGCACAATACCATTCACGAGTTCATGCATAAAAACCTCCAAACTCCTTGCTCAAATCCAAGAGACATTTTAAGTTGTCAGCACACCCAATCGTTCTCTAAAAAGCAAAAGGGGAAACGCCAGAGGGACTGGGTCGTCTTAATTTTACATCTTACTTCTGAGGAAACCACCATGGATTACGATGTCATCGTCATAGGCGGCGGAAGTGCGGGGTACGCCGCTGCACGCACGGCACAGGAACTCGGCGCAAAAGTTGCCATTATCGACAAAGGGCCTCTCGGTGGTCTGTGCATCTTGCGCGGCTGCATGCCCACCAAAACCATTCTGCGCTCATCCGAAATCATGTCCCTGATGCGCCGCGCAAAAGAATTTGGCCTGCGCGCGTCTAATTTGCGCGCAAATCTCGACGAAATCAACGACCGCAAACGCGCACTCGTCAGTGAATTTGCAAATTATCGCATCGAGCAACTTCGCAATCCGCGATTTACGCTCATAAACGGCACGGCGCAGTTTGTCAATCGCAACACCATCGCAGTGGAAAAACAAAATATCACCGCGCGCAGTTTCATCATCAGCACGGGATCAACCGTATCCGACATCGCCATTCCAGGCTTAAAAGAAGTGGGCTATATCACCAGCGATGAAGCACTTGAACTGCGGGAATTGCCAGAATCGATGATCGTCTTAGGCGGCGGACCTGTCGCGACGGAATTTGCGCAATTCTTCTGCCGCCTGGGAACGCACACCACACTCATTCAACGCAGCCACCACATCTTCAGCAGCACAGACGAAGATCTCGCGCGTCCGGTGGAAGCCCGCTTCAGAGAAGAAGGCATGAAAGTCTTTACCGATACGCGATTGCAAAAATTCACGACCAAAAACAATGCCAAAATCGCCCACTTTCACCACAAGAGCAAACCCCGTCGCGCTTCGGCAGACATAATCCTCCATGCATTGGGACGCGTACCTGCCATCCAATCGCTCGCACTCGAAAATGCCGGCGTAAACGTCGAGCGCGGATGCATTCTCGTGGATCATCACATGCGTACTACCGCACCCAATATTTACGCTGCGGGCGATTGCACGGGACTATACGAAATCGTACACATCGCCGTCCAGCAAGGCGAGATAGCCGGTCACAACGCCGTTGATGGAACCCAAAACCAGCGCATCGACTACAGGCTCAAAGCCGAAGTGGTCTTCACCGATCCGCAATTTGCATCTGTGGGCCTCACAGAAAAAGAATGCCGCGATCAAAACATCCCCTATCGCGTTGCGTCCTATCCCTTTGATGACCACGGCAAATCCATGGTCCTGGGGGAACTCCATGGATTTGTCAAAATCCTATGCCATCCCGATACAGGCGAAATCATCGGTGGACATATCGTAGGGCCTGAAGCCGGCGAACTCTTTCACGAACTCATCGCCATCATGCACTTCCGCGGCACAGTACACGACCTCATGCACATCCCCCATTATCACCCCACACTATCGGAAATTCTCACCTATCCGGCAGAAGACCTCGTTGAAGAAATTCATTCCTCGCGGTGAATAACGGGTTTTAACTGATAGGCGAGTATCGCGGCAAACGGAATAAATAATAGGGAAATGCGAAACAAATTCTGATAGGAAATCCACGCGACCAGCACCCCGGCCAGCATGGGCAACAATCCTTGCGGAAACATAAACATATTCATAAAGCTGGTATAGGTTGGCCGTCGATCGGCAGGCGCAATATCGAGGACATACGTCATGCGCCCCGAATACATGCCGCTTTGGGCTGCGCCTGAAAAAATGAACGTAAACGCATACACCACAACCCTCAAATCCACCTCCGTACCCCAGAAATTGAGGAGGTGATTGGGCACATATACGATACATATCGGAATCAGAATAGACAGTGCGAGTAAGCAGGTACCGTACAAAAACAACGCCTGATTGCCCTTGTAACGCCCCACCCAGGCCCACGCGACATTTGAAAAAACCGAGCTAAACTGCATAGCGATCACATAAAACCCAATATAAACCGCCCCTATACCCAGACCGGAAATCGCATAAGGCACGTAAAACGGCCCGCCCATCATGCTAAAGCCCCACAAAAATTGCACCATACACAAACGCCTGAAATTCACATCATCTTTCATCAGGCTCAGACCACTGATCAAATAATTTTTCAGAGAAAGCTGTGCGCGCGTGTTCTTTTCAATGGGTTCGCGAATCATGCCAAATGTCAATACAGCCAGCGCGGTGCCCAAACCAGAGAGCATAAATAATACCGCGTAATTATTCGGAAACGAGAGGCCACTTTGCGCGCTCAGGATATAGGAAATCAGAACGCCCGCAACCATGGACATCACACCGCCTGAAAATCGGCGCAGAGCAAAAACTTTAGCCCGATGCGACGCGGGGATCGCCTTGCCCATCAAATCCATCCACGGCACGTTCATCACGCCCATCAGCGACGTTCCCAAAGCGTAAAATACCATAAATAAAAACAAAAAAAATGCGGGATTCCGCCCGCCAAAAAAAATGGTCATCACGCCCACCAGAATCCACATCGCACTTCGCGCCATGCCCGCGCCAATCAGCAAGGGCATCTTTCGGGGTTTGGGTTCGATAATCCGAGAGATAAAGACTTGCGGCCAGGCCCAGCCCATTCTCATGAGCGCTCCCGCCATACCCACCAGAATACTGGATGTGGTCAGTGTTTGCACAAAAGCCGGCATCACCAGATCCGCGCTGATAAACGTGTAGGCCATCATCACCATGCCGCCATTGATCACCAGCAACCAGCTATTTCGGCGCGTCTCTCTGTGCGAGCGCCTCGCCGCCACCACATCGCGCAGCGGCGGTCCCCCATGCTGTGCCATTTCCATGTTTTTGTATGTCCTATAAGCGATCTGCACCGTCAATAATAGACTGAATATCCACAATCCCACACCCCGGTCCTTGGGGAACACTCATCTCCCCATCTCGAATATCGAGTGCGGGATCAAACCAGTCGCGGTATTTCTCAATCCCCCTTTTGTATTCCTGATACCGACCAATATCCGGTGTACAGGCGGCAAAGTGGAGCATGTAAATAAATCCAAAACCTCCCGAAATATGTACCGTTGTCGGCATTCCAGCCAATTCGGCCATTCGCGCAACGCGCGTTGAGCGAATAAGCCCCCCGTAATAATGCAAATCGGGCTGAACAATATCCACACCGCGATTGGCAATCATCCATCGAAACCGTCGGTCGCTGAACTCCTGTTCGCCCCCAGAAACGGGAATATCCAGTGTATCGGCAACGACCTTCGTATCTTCGAGGTGATCAAACGGACAAGGCTCTTCAAAATAAACAGCGCCAATATCTTCGAGCATGCGCCCCACTTCAATCGCCTGCGGCGGATCGTAAGAACTGTTGGAATCCGCGTGGATATCAATCGCATCGCCGAGCACCTTGCGAGACAACGCGATCAAATTTGGCGTTCGCCCGGGCATGGCATCCGCATTTTTGCTCATACGCCCACCAATTCTAAACTTTACGGCTGGCGCACCCGTCTCATCGATCAGCTTCTGCAAATACCCCACTTCTTCTTCCGGCGTGCTATCCCTGCGCCCACTCGCAACGTAAAAGGGAACCCACTCGCGCACAACGCCGCCCAGGAGATCGGGAATGGATTTTTGTGCCGTCCGACCGAGTAAATCCAACAGCGCCATCTCAACCCACGCCACACAACACCAGAAAGCCAATCCCTGCAATTTGTAATTGCTGCTGTGGCGATACACACCCCACAGATGGTCTTCGAGGTCGCGGGCATCTTTCCCAATAAAATAGGGAATCACCAATTCGTTGAGAATCGGATACACGTATTGCGCCCGCCCATTCGTAAACGCCAGACCTTCCGCGCCATCTATAGAACGCACATGCACGTAATACTCTCGCTCATCTTTGAGCAACCGAATGGATTCGATCACAACCGGCTCATCCAGCCCATCTAAGACCAGAACGGGTTTTTCAGCCGCCTCATCCAATGCCGCAATACTCGGTGTCGGAACCATTTACTTTCTCCTCACATCGGGCGGGCACAGAGGCACCGCCCCTACAATGGTGTACAGATCAGTTCATCCGTTCTATCTGTTTAATCCGCTTAATCCGCGTTCCGGATTTTTTCTTGCAATTTTTCAAAATACAGATCTCGATCAACGGGAATATCGACCCAATCATCCAGCCACGAAGACAAAAGCATCGCATTCGCCAATTCAACCCCGCGAATGCCCTCAACTCCGGGTGCGAGAAGCGGACTCCCATTCAATATGGCGTCACACCAGTTGTTAATTATGCCGCGGTGCGCCCCCCCATCTTCGCCGAGAGGAATATCGAGTTTTTCCGATTTGGGTTTGCCAAAGCCGCCCGTATATCCCCGAGAAAACTCGCTCAGAGAAACATTTGAACGCCACCACACAATTTTATTGTTTTCCATAATCACCTTGCCGCGATCCGTCGCTATCTCCAGACGATTACTTCCGGGAAACTCTCCGGTTGTGGTAATGAACACGCCCGTCGCACCGCTATCGTATTCCACATACGCAGTGACATCGTCATCCACCTCAATATCGTGATATTTGCCATAGCTGATGAAAGCGCGTACGCGCGAGGGCATCCCGCAAATCCACTGCCACAAATCCAAATTATGGGGACACTGATTCAACAACACGCCGCCCCCCTCACCCGACCATGTCGCGCGCCATTCGCCCTTATCGTAATAACTTTGAGCGCGAAACCAGTTGGTGACGATATAATTCGTGCGCTGAATATCTCCCAATTCTCCAGAAGCCACCAATTCTCGCAATTTTTGATGGTGTGGACGGGTTCGCTGATTGAACATCAGGGCAAATACTTTGCCACTTTTTTCAGCGGCATCATTCATCTCATAGACTTGCCTCGTATATACGCCTGCGGGTTTCTCTATCAGAACATGCAAATCGTTCTCAAATCCCTTTACCGCAAATGTCGGATGATCGTAATGCGGCGTCGCCACAATAATCGCATCAACAGCTCCTGACGTGATCAACTCATCGCCGTTGTCGAATGTCCGCACGTTTTCCCCGAGGGTTTCACGCGCCCACTGAATCCTATCCGGGTCGGTATCACACACCGCTGTCAACTCCCCATGCGGAATATCGTCCGCCACAAAAAACTTTGCGTGACCGCTCCCTCTGCCACCAATGCCAATAATACCAACTCTCACCTTTTCCATACTGTAAACGCCTCCTCTTTTAAACCTGTCATCATCTACCCGTATGCTGCCGGTCAAGTTGCGCCTTCAATGCGATTTCAGTCGCTTCGGTCGCAACAAAAAAATTATCGGGATAACGCGCATGCTCTAAGAGGGCCGTATAAATCGTATCTGCCTCATAGTTATTCAAACCCAATCCCGCCAAATACTGGAGCCGCATATTGCGATCCAGATTGATCTGTGCATCTGCGAGCCATTCGCCGAGATCACGCGCGCGCCCGGCATACGTCGAAAGTAGCGCGACAGCCGATCCCAAAGACACATCATCAAGCGAGTACCACACCTCCGTGTAATCTTCGCGATCCAAACGCGCCTGCAAGGCATCGACATCGACGGACAGGGATCCCTCTTGTCCCAACAGTACAACATCATACCCCTCGCCTTCATCTTGATTGCCCCAAATTGTCCCGTGCGGAAACACCTGAAAAAAAGTCGCTATCTCGCTCTTCACCGCATCTAACCGCGACTCGTAAAGCGGAACCCACTGCGTCACAACACCTCCGGGATTCAAGCGCTCTTTGCACAACTCAAAATACTCCTTCGAATACAGCGCGCCAGCCCCCTTAACCCAGGGGTGAATCGGATCAGACGTAATAATATCGAATTTCTCATCTGTTGCCAGAAGATAATGTCGCGCATCGTCAATAATGATCTCCACGCGAGGATCTTTTAATACATCGTAATTTTCTGGGCCAAAATACACATCGGCTGCTGGCGGAATCAACGGCTCGATCTCGCAGATCACAATGCGTTCAACACCCGGATACAAAACATAGATTCCAGCTGTCACTCCCGCACCACACCCAACCACGAGTACAGAACGCGGGGCCCTGTGCATCAATGCAGAAAGATGTCCCAACAGGCGCTGCAAACGCATATCCTGTGGCTCGCTGGAAGCCACAATTTTTCCACTCACGTGAAAATTCCGCACGCCATTGTCCAGCTCAGACACCGCAACCGATGCATTCATCCCCTCATCCGCGTAAATATATGTCGCGTCCTCTCCCCAATCGAGAAGCGCTCGACCGTAAGCAATCAGCGACGGTGGCGGCCCCGGCATACTCCACACCAGCAAAACGACACCCACTGCAACGCCGACCCACCGATCTGATCTGACCGTCCTGTCCCCATCTCTCACCTGCCACAAATTGCGCCCAAACATCAAAACAGCCCCAAATGCAGAAAGGATGAGTAACACCTGTTGCGCCATCTGCGTCCCCAAAATCGCGATTAAAACCATACTAAAACCGAGCGCCCCCACAATTGCACCTGCCGTATTGGCCGCATACACGCTCCCGGCCAGTGCACCGGGATCGCCTCCCTGCGAACGCGCCGCAGCGAGAGCCAGCGGAAAACTCATGCCCCACAGCATAGTCGCGGGGAAAATAGCCACAAAACAACGCAGCAAATCCAGTTGAAACTGCACCGCGTAAGTCCCGCCCGATGTCCAATAGGGAAGCAATTGGGAGAGCGCGTAAGCCGCCCAGGCAATCGCGCCAACGAGAAGAAGTTGACACCACCCAAGTGCGATTTTGGGATTTACTTTTGTGCGTGCAAAATACGCCCCCACACTGCTACCGATCCCCAACCCCATTAGAAAAACCCCGAGAATAATCGAAAAAGCGTAAACAGTCGCCCCCATCATTAGCGACAGCAACCGCGTCCAGATTACCTGTGCCCCCAGCGCGCACGCGCCAGAAATTGCAATGGTCACATAAACCGATCGCGCTTCTGAAATCCACAAACTACGCGTGGTCGTCTTTTTTGATGACGCATCGTACTCAGCCCATTGTGCCAATCCATATCCGATAAGTGCCACGGCAAAATTGAGTGCGACCGCCACATAAGTCGCCGTAACCACATCGTACAGGCGCAGCAAATAAAAACCCGCGAACAAACACCCGCAAACAGCACCAGCGATATTGCCCCCATAAAAAAAACCGAGCCACGAAACACCGCGAGGCGTTGATTCTGTCCACCGCGCTATCGCAGGCAGGGTTGCACCCATCAACACCGTGGGAAAAAAAAGACAGATCGCACAAACAATCCCCCGCAGGAAATGTCCCCATAAGCCATAGGTTGCCACACCGATATAAATCGTGCCGATCAAGGGCAGCACGAAGAGCAAAATCAGGCCAGCGACGCCAATGCCCAACTCCAAAAGCGCATAGACCTTTAACGGATGGTAGCGCGTTGAAATAATGCGGGAAAGCATCACACTGCCAGCGCACATCCCACCCATAAATGTACCCAGCAAGATGCCGAGAGAAATTGCCGAAGACCCAATAATCAGTTGCAACATCTGGAACCAGACAATTTCGTAAATGAGTGCGGCGCATCCACTTCCCACAAAGAGGATAATTAGAAAAGGTAAAAATTTACGGTTTGCGTCCATAGTATCGCTCAGTGCCTTTCTTCTGCAAGCTGTCGCATCGCCGCAGAATGGCTCACGCCTTCAGCCCGCAGTCGCCTGTAAGCCGCTTCATCCATCCCCTCGGGATTGAGAAATGCGCGAATATCGTATCGCCCGGGCACTGCAACGGGCAGCTTCCCCTCTTCGATCATCAATTGCAGTGGATAGCCTATTTCCTCAAGCGGCAGATGTACAACCCGATTTTGCCTCGCCGATTCAAAAAGCGCCATCATAATCTCGACAGTCGCACGCGCCTTGCGCCCCGAAGCGCGGTGCTCCTCGCCTCCTTCTAACCACGCGATCAACTCGCGCACAGAAGCGGCATTGGTCTCGCCGCCAATTGCGCGGTGCCCCTCGTCCGCTACAATTTCGACATCTTTCCATCCATTGGTCGTCGCATTGAATACGCGAACCGAATTTTCTGTCACCTCCATCAACCCCTCAGAGCCGCGAATCTGAAAATGCCCAGCCTGTTCGCCCGGCCTGTTCAAATCCGCCTGGATCAAAGCCTGAGCGCCATTGGCAAACGCGACCAGCCCCATACACGCATCTTCAATCGGCGTATCGCGCTCAAAGCGATCGGTCTGCCGCTCGACAGCACCCATCACCCATTCTGTCTCTGGATCATCCAGCACAAAGCGAATGCCATCAATAGTATGCGTCGCCCAGTTGATCAAACCCTGCGCGACCTGTCCATGCACCATTACGGCATCGCCAATAACCTTCTCGCGCATCAACGACCGCGCTTTTTCCCAACCGGGTGTAAAACGCCGCTGATGACTGACCACCAGCTTTGCCCCATTTTTTTTGCACGCATCCAGCATGCGATCTGCCTCGCCAAGGCCAATCGCCATCGGTTTTTCGCAAATAATACCCGGCACACCGCCATTCGCCGCGCCAATCGTACAATCCGGATGGAGAAGATGCCATGTACAAACACTGACAATATCGAGATCCTCCTTTGCGACCATCTCCTCCAGCGAAGCATAGGCATTGGGAATGCCAAATTCCTCGCAAAATTGCTCTCGCGCAACCGGATGGGGATCGGCAACCGCGACCATCTCTGCATTGGCAACGCGCAAATACCCATCGGCGTGACTGCGCGCAATCGAACCGCATCCAATAATACCGACTCTGTAAGTCATAGCGAATTCCTAATTTTTAATTTTTACGCAACCATTCCTCCAGCCACAATGCCGGATCCTCCGCATTTGCGCACCTTCGCAAAACCTCAACCGTAGCTTTCAAATCATTATCACATCCCAGATACACGCGAGCGAACACATCCGTGCGCTCCCGATAAACCCTGTAAAGAGCTATCCGCGCATTGTTGAGTTCCCACGAAGAAAATCGGACATATAGATTGGTCTTCAGAGGGAGCGTGTGAAATTCTGCGCGTGCGGAATCGAAAATCTGCTGGCGCAGCGTTATTTTATGGGGAGAATTGGACTGGTAAAGTGAATCGAGACGAGAAGCAATATCGCGCATAAATTTCCGAAAAACAACGCCATCTGCACATTCGGCAAGCACCCGTTGCACCGCTTCAGAATCAGCGCCGTATTTGCGCTGCAACCACATCAACGCCCCGGTTTCACCGACAAAACTCGCCAAACTCTCATTAAAGGTAACATCTCCGTCAATCCACACAGTCGCATGCGTCAACTCGTGAATAATGAGATCGGCCAAATCGCCTTCGGAATAGCGCAACATCGTGCTCAACACCGGATCGGAAAACCACCCCAGCGTGCTATACGCGCCCACCGGTCGCAAATAGGTGTCATACCCCTCAGCCACATATCGATCACGCGCTTCCTCGGCTTTTGCGCGATCAAAATAACCCCGGTAGGGAACCGCGCCCACAACCGGGTAAGACCATTCGAGCGGTTCGAGACGATCTTTGGGACAAACGACGAGATTCCACGACACCGGCCCGCGCCCGATATCGACATACGTGGTATAATTTTTCGAGGTATTCAGACCAATTTCGCGTTGGGCAAACGCGCGAATAGCCTGCACGAGTTCCAATTTTGCGCGTTGATCAGATGAGAGTTTTCCCGCTTCCAGCACCTCGTCAATGGGTTCTGCCTTCCACAGAATTGCGACCTGACCTTTGAGCAACTGATAGAGATACCCGATCTCGGATCCAAAGCCGAACACGAGAATGAGCAGACACCCAGAAAGCCGAACCATTTCTGACGCTCACTGTTCCATAAAATAATAACAGATCATGTGTTGCAAAATAAGATGCATATCTTCGATGCGCCCCATGTGGTCAGAGGGAATCACCACACAATGTTGAACGAGTTCTCTCAACTTTCCCCCTTCAAAGCCCGTAAACCCAATGGTGACACAGCCAACCTCGTTGGCATATCGCACCGCCCGCAACACATTTTCGGAATTTCCACTGCCGCTTATCGCCAGCAAAACATCGCCGGGCTCCGCAAAATTTTTTAATTGCTCGACATACACATCTTCGTAACACAAATCATTGCTCAACGCCGTCATCCACTCCACATTATCCGTCAGCGGAATCGTCTTAAAGCGCGTTTCGCGCCCAATTGAAGCGCCCTTGCCCATATCGTTGACAAAATGCGACGCCGTACTCGCGCTACCCCCATTACCTATGGCATAAATTCTCTTGCGCGTATCTCTCGCCTTCTCAAACTCGGCAATAATACGAGCTATCGCCCTGACATCCAGCGACTTGAGCAAGGTCAAATTTTGCGCGATATAATTCTCGACAAAAGCCTCCATCGCTATCCTCCTCACGGTGAGAGAGCAGCTTGCCAACTCTTATCCAGCGCGTCGTGTGTCGTTTGCACGGCATCTTGCGCCGCCATTTCTCGCACGAACTGGCTAAAAGGCTCGGGCGACACTGGACCGTCATAGCCAATTTTTTGCAATGCGCTCAAAAAACCAACCAGATCGATCACACCCGTCTCACCCGGCAAAGCGCGTTTGTTGTCAATCTGATCGCCCACATAAACGCCATCGGGCGCGTCATTGACGTGAACATGCACCACATCGTCAGCCGTCAATCCCATCAGGTCTGATATCGTACCCAAACCCGTGTACCAGTGCCAGCAATCGAGAAGCAGCCCCACATTGCCCGTACCAATCGCATGACCAAGTGCGAGCATGCCATCCAGCGAATGAATAAACCCATAAGATTTATCTACCCGCAGAGTACGCGGCCCAATAAACTCCAGCCCCAGACTGCATCCATGCTCACCCAGAATTTCGGCAATCGGCTTAAAACGATCAATATGCCACCTGAAATTCTCGCCAAATTTGAGGTCTTCAGAAGCAGAAGGCACCCATTGAGCAACCCGCGTAGCCCCCACAGCGGCACCAGCAGCGGCGAAATCGGCCAGCTTTGACAGACCAGCTTTGTACTCGGCTTCATCCCCTCGCCAATTCACAGACAAACCCCACGCGCCCATTTGCAAACCGGCATCGGCAAACAGAGCTTTCACATGTTCTGCACCATGCGCATTGACCAGAGAAGTAATCTCCTGAATATTGGGATCAACCCCCTGAAATCCAGCGCGTTTTGCATAGCCGATCAACTCATCAACGCTTCCTCTTACGCCAATCGCACCCGCATTGAGACTTTTAAACATCAAATACTCCTTTGTGTTTTTGTCAACCTTATCCCACCTATACATGAACCCTGTGCTTTTCTACCATCTCGGGATTTAATTCAACGCCGAGACCCGGCCGATCATTGATGCGAATGCGACCATTCACAATCTCCTCGCCGGGAATGGTCAAATCCTTTCGCCAGGGAATCTCTCCCCAGCCGTATTCCAGAATGAGAAAACCCGGCAAAGAAGCCATCGCATGCACGCCTGCCGCGATCACAACCGGACCAAAGGGACCATGTGGCGCAGTGGGCAATCCCCAGGCGTGGAGCATATCCCCTATTTTTTTTAATTCACCAATTCCACCTACAACCGTCACATCGGGCATGGGAATATCCATACTGAGATTCTCGACCACCTCAACCCAATCCCGCCGCAAGCCCCGCTGCTCGCCTCCCGCAATGGTCAATCCACATCCTTCTTTTACGGCGAGACAATTGTCGAGACTCGATTCGGGTGTGGGTTGCTCAAACCAGAAAAGATTGAGATCGCGCACCTCATCCGCGACCTCAATCGCGCCGCGAACCGTGAACTTACTGTGACAATCCACGAGCAAATCGACCTCTGTCCCTATGGCTTCGCGAACCGCCCGCATACACGCAATTCCCCTTGCAGCGTCTCTGGCATTGTCGGCACCGCGTACCCCATCAAAAGGGTCCAGCTTGACCGCATCAAACCCCTCTGCCACCGCAGCAGCGGCGTTCCTGGCAAACCCCTCGGGAGACCGATCTGTCGTCGCCCGATTGATATTGGCATACAGCCGGATCTCATCTCGACACGCGCCTCCCAAAAGCGCGTGAACAGGTGCATTGAGCGATTTGCCCAAAATGTCCCACAATGCCTGTTCAAACGCACCCAGGGCGAACAATTCCACCTTTGTGCGCTCTGTACTTGTATAGCGCGACACAAAAGCCTCAATATTTCTCGGATCGCACCCTATGGCCGATTCACCCAAATCGCGCAAAGCCGACAGTTGCGCTGCATAATTGTTACCCGAGCGCATCTCCCCTATCCCCTGTATGCCCTCATCCGTCAGTACCTGTACAAACACCCAATCTCCCCGGTGATTGACCTGCACGGCGTCGAGTTCAATACCTGTGATTTTCATTTCAAAACTCCAGTTGTCAGTTGTCGGTTGTCAGTCCGCCCGACCCCGCCACCCTTAAGACGTGAGACGCGAGACGATCCCCCCATTCGCCTTTCATCTGTGTTCATCTGCGTTTATCTGCGGATTAATCCGAAAACGGAATGCTATGCCCCTGCCCCGGGAACCAGATCATATCGACGACAAATGAAATGCCAGCCCCCACAAAATGCCCCATAATAAGCCCGATAAAAAACGGCCGCCCCGCGCGATAGGCGCGAATGCCCCCAATCCGCAAAACAATAGACTTGATCGCCCAGGCGAGAAAAATTGCAAAGATGACATTATTAACCGGATAAACCGGTCCGGCTGCAAATCCAATCGGATGAAGCGGCCACCACGAAATCCGATAACGCAAAATCATAAAAAGCAGCGTCACCACAGCGCCAATACCCATATACATAATGGGCAACCACTGCACAGAAAATGGATCTTTCGACTTCTTGACCAGATTATCCCAGGGAAAACGCGCAAGCCCCCCGTGAAAAATACCACCGTAATTTGCGGCGCCATTCAAATAGCCCATATAAATCGTATAGATAAATGTAGCCACCACCCCTGCGACCATCGCCAGCACAATGGGAACAATCAACCGCCGCTGATTGACTCGAACAGTATCGTAAAGCTTTACAGAATGGGCAAGCGCGGGCATAATCGTGGTTTTGGTATCGCTGCACCAGGAATACGAAAGCGCGATAGAAACCTGCGTCTGTTGCGAAAGCACATCCGACCCCATCACAAACATGGCAAAAGGTTGAGGCATCAGAGGTGCGCGAATAGAAATCAGACCGGTCTCTGCAATAACCCGCGTAATCCCCAAATACATGACCAGAGCACCAAAAAGAAAAATTGGGATATACTTAAACGCCATGCCCGTTGCCAAATGCCAGACGACCAGATAGGCAGAACAGGCTATAAGACCAAAAACCGCCGTGCGATACGAAACGATCTCATCGGAATCGTCAACCGAATCATCGCGATAAAATGCCTTGCGAAAAACCCCGCGCAAGTGCCCGCGTGCCATCCAGAACCCCACGAGTACCACCACAATAAACGCCCCCATGGATTGCGCGCCCATCGCCAGCGGTCCTGTGGAATACTCTTCATCGGTACCCGCTTTGAGACCAAAGCGGTTAAAAAAGCCATTTTCCAGATTGGTCAGCACATTGAACACCCACAGGCTCAGCGAAATATCCAGATTGATAAAATACCCAAAGCCCACAACCATCAGATATAGCCGCACGGGAATCGGGGGAAATTCGCGCCCAAACTGAATACTCGCAAAGCGCCATGGAATCGTCGGAAAGGTCGGACTAAAATAGGAAATGACATTCCAGAGGATAATACACAACGTAAGACTGAATCCCGCCCAGAACAACGGGTTATTCATAATGGGAATTGGGAAAAAGCCCCTTCGTTTGTCCTCCTCCATCACGGCCAAAGGCATTTCCATCAGCGGATAATCAATGCGCTCGTGCTCTATCCACTGTTTTCGCAGAATGACCATTAAAAAAAGGCAGCAGCCATAAAAAGCCGCAATCACGGTTATCCACCAGAACACGGGCACAATCCACGCATCCCACGGCACGGAAACCCCGCGCGGCAGCCCTTCAAAAAACCATCGCAGAGGTTCGCCCGCGGGCAGGATAGACCACTCTGGCAAATAGGGTTCGTAATAAGTCGCCCACTGATTCTCGGGCGTTGCCAGATAGTACGGCACCGTAAAATTGGCGATCAATTTCCCGACAAAATACGTGGGCATAGTCGCGCCAATCAATGCCATAGTAAACATGACAATAAGCTCGCCCCGGCTCAGCTTGAGTGGACGCAAAAGCACGAGGGCGATCACAACAATGGGAAAAACAGCAGCGACAGAAAGATGGTTTTGGTCCAACCTCGTAGTGTGGAGAATAAATCTCGCATAAGATCCGGCAATCGTCGCCATCACCGTGAGAAAAGTACCCAAAACGAGTGCGCGGAACGTCACGGCGGGTCTGGCAGATTCAGGAACAACAGCTTCTCTTGCTAAAGCCACTCAAAAACCTCCTTCTTACCTTTCTGACCGCCTAATATAACGCCTTACGAGGGTGCTGCCACACAAAAAACGCCCTTCTCCCGATTCGGTGATCCCAACACAGGGATTCCTACTTGAGAGAAGGGCACATGACCTCGAGTCACCCTTGCCCGAGACCATTAAATAATAGAATTATACTGAGTAATACACCTCAGTATATGTTCGTTGTAAATATCAATATATTTGTAACATTGTGTCAAGAGAAAACGTATTCAATACCCCTTATTTTTATCGATCACACTCAGCATATCTTCCCCATTCAGAAAACGCCGCAGGTTTTCGCAAAACAGATTCACAATGCGGTCCTGCCTATTGGGAGACCCCCCCGCAGTATGCGGTGTGATAATAACATTGGGCATATGCCACAGCGGATGATCGGCAGGCAATGGCTCTTGCGGCGTCACATCTAACCCCGCTCCGGCAATCTGCCCGGTTTCCAATGCCTCAACCAGAGATGCTTCATCCATAATTTTACCCCGCGTGACATTGACCAAAAGTGCATGATTCTGCATCTTCTCAAATGCCAGGCGGTCGAAAAGTCCGCGCGTTTCCTCTGTCAACGGACAGCAGACCACCACGATGTCAGACGCGGATAAAAGATCGTAAAAGCGATCCATCTTCCAACAGGCCTCTACACAGTCTGGCACCTCGACGTCTTCTGGATCAACAGCTATAATTCTCATGCCAAACGCATGCGCCCGGATTGCCACATCGCATCCCGTGCCCCCCAACCCCACAATCCCCATTGTTTTATCGATCAATTCCCACGATGCGTGGCGAATGGGCATGCGTTCATTCCAATCCTCCGTTCTGATCGCGCGTGCAATCCCCCGGGTCAATCCGAGTAAAAGAGCCATCGCGTGTTCCGACAAATGAACGCCCACAGTGCCCTTTGCACTCGTCAGAATCACCTCACTATGGACAAACTCGGCATACATCATTCCATCGACGCCCGCCCCCCAGGTCTGCACCCACTTCAGGCGTTCGGCGCGTTTGAACATATCGCGGCTCATGCCCCCAAAAATGATGTCAATTTCGGGCATAATATCCAGCGCATCATCACTTGACTCGGGAATAATCAAATCGATATCCTCAACCGACGATTGAATCTGCACCAGGTGATGATCGTCTAGGCGATCATTAATCAGTACCTTCACGACAGCCTCCTGCATCAAGTAGATGCCAACTCAAATTTTTCAACTGTGGTCATGCGTTTGCGCCGATGCAACGCAACGTGATCGGGCCAAACACCATAGTCTCGATCAAAACCCGTTTCCCGATCCAGAAAGAGCGGAAATTCACTGGCCGCGGGCTTGGTTCTCGCATATCCGCTATTATAACTTCGCATAATAATGCGCTGTTCGCGGTTCAGTGTAGCGAGCCAATCGGGATCACATTGGTGCCGATCTGCTTCGCAAATCCACGACGGACAATAAGCCAAAAAGATGTTCTTTCTCACAACATCCGTATTATTCGGCGCTACGCGATGCCATGTATTGCAGTGCATAAACGTCATTGTGCCGCGCTTCGGGCAAATTACCTTTTCGCCGGGAACTTCTTCATGGGTATCGTAAAAATCAAAATACTGCCCCTTATGGCTACCGGGCATATAGACAAAATTTCCCATGTCCGGCTCGGGAAGATCGGTCAGCCAATACGCCACTTTGATTTGTATGGGCAACACTGGTGAAAAAACGCCATAGGGCAAAGCGCGCGCGCCATCGGGATGCCACTTGTTGCGACTGGTATCGCGGGGGCGCAAGAAAAATTGAGAAATATGGAGTTTTAACAATTCGCCATACACATCGTGCATAAAGCCGATGTGCCGAGGGTGATCAATTAACTCGGCAAATTCGGGATACCGTTCCACGATATTGTTTGGACCAAAAAACTTCGCGGGATCGTATTTTTCACTGCGGGCAGCCGCGGCATCCATCATCTCGATATAGCGATCGCATTCTTCGTCTGTCAACGCATCTTCGACAACGAGCATGCCATCCTCCTGAAATTCTTCCCACTGCTCGCACGTAAACCCCGGCGGTGCCACGCGATAATCCTGTTCTGACATATCAAATCTCCTTTTTTATTCGACACACATAATCAATATGGAGTTTCATAACCTATCTAAACATAATGCAGATGCCATCCTGAGACAATATTGTATTCTTATAGGCGATATCGCTCTAACAGTCAACGTACCTGAACAAGCTCGATACTCACGCCATCGGGCGCGGCGATATAGCATATCACACCGCCGCTACCTGGTATAAATTCCCACGGCTCGACCACAAATTTCACTCCCCTATCGCGCAACACCTCGCAATACGCCCGCAAGTCGCCACGGTACGTAAAACCAAAGTGATCCGTACCGTATTCATTATGGCTCGAATAATCCTCGAAATCTCGCATCGGCCTGGGCATAGAAGGATCTTCACCGGAGCGTCTTCCTCGGATCAGAAGCGTCATCCCTCCCAGACTTACATTGATCTGCGGCGCGCCGCGAAGCTCGTAATCGGCATTGATCGTCGCGCCCAGTTTATCGACGTACCACGTTGCCGAAGCCTGTGGATCCTCGCTGATGATGTGTATGTGGTCAAACGCCAGCTTATTTTCGCTCATACTCAATCTCCCTCCGAGCGAATCAAATTCCCCACCTCATGTGAGACACCCGAATTTTCCATTATATTACCCTGAATCAGAATCGGGCGATTCGTACCGGTCTGATCATTCACAATCAGTTCCACATTCTGAAAATGATTGCCAGTAATCGCCATCCCCGCGCCAGTAAGCCACAGTGGCAGACGCTCCCCCTCCCCCCTCCCCCAAATCACATTCCCCGTAATAGACGTATCAAACCCGCGCACATCCATCGCCAGCCCCAATTTCCCACCTTGATCTACCATAACGATATTATTGGAAATCACATGCCGCTCTGAATCTGCCCAGGACCGAAAAGCAATATCCAGATCGCCCCCCTCTCGCACATGCACGACATTATTCGCCATAATAATCGAATTTCCGCGATCAGAACCCACCGCAACATGCGTGCGCCCGGTAATCTCCACAAAATTTCCCATGACAAAACCCGGCCCCTCCAGAAGTTCTACCGCATCGGAGTGGGCATTGCCCAGATGGTTATTCACCACCCGCATATTGGGCCCATCGAGCATAATGCCCAACCTCTGCGCGTTCAACACCGTACAATTCTCAATCGTAATATTGTGCGTCGGCTCCGGACAGGACCCGCCTGGCTCTGCACAAAACGCTTTGATGCCGTTATACTCGAACCGCCCGTGCGAAATATTTACAAACTCAGCCCCATCATACGGGTTCTGATCCCGATTCTGATCTACCCAGAGATCCCGAATCACAATATTTCCCACGCCATTCCCGATAATGCGGATCACATTGGTATTCTGATCCGGCGCCAGAATCAACCGCGTGGCTGTCCCCTGCCCTATGAGTGTCACATTGCTGCGGTCGATGATTACCCCCCCGAGCTTGCCCTCCACCTTGCGAATATCATACGTGCCCTCCATCAGCGTCACTGTTCCGCCAGATGATGGAAGCGCGTGAATCGCCGCGTAAATCTCCTCCTGATCGCCCGCCCCATCGTCCACAAAATCGGCTGCGGCTTTTGACTTTTCCGAAGAACTCTGCGTTGCAACAATCATCGTTTTTCCCTGTATTTGAGATGGAAAGTGAGTAGCGAGAACCAGCACCAACGCAATATATGTAACCCGCTCCATAAAACGTCCCGTACCTCACTGCTTGTTCAAACAGAACAGATACTCCTCCACCTGATCTGCTTTATAAACCCGGTTCTCCCGATCTACATCTGCCCGAAAACGCTGGTAATCCCTCGTCATCAAATCCACCTGCCCATATTGTCCCATGGTCTGCAAAATCTCATCCTTACCCATAATCCCTTCACTATTATAGCTGAGGAATACATATCGCGCCGATGTCTTTTTAACCATATTATCAAATGCGGGTAAAGCCCGTCTCTTCATACAGAAATCCGACTTTTGATCGTCCTGTGGCCGCAGCCCCGTCACGCCTTTTAAATCCGGATCATCGTATCGCGCAATCGTCTCAAGCACATGGTAATTCGCGCAATACTGGCGATGATTATAGGGCGGGTCCATATACAGCACATCGCAAGACAGACGCTCGACCAACTCCTGTCCATTTACATTGTGTATTTCGTGTTCCTCATCGCTCTCGACAATAGCAAGCCGCTTCAATTGCAGGGGCTTCATCGCACTCTTCTTGATATGCTTCAAAAACGCACCATAAACCGACGCCGTATTTGCAACCCGGTCTGCCGCATCAATCAAACTCGCCAAAAGATAAAAATACTCATCCTCCGTCAGCTTGTTTGCCTGCCACCACTCCTCAATCTGCATCCGAATCGCATCACACCGCCTGCCATTCTCATCGGAGAAATACTGTCTCTTAAACTCCGTCCCCTCTGTTCCCCCTGGACAATAATTGCGATATATAAATCCGGATTTTCCATTCAGATTATTGAGATATTCCAATACAGTGTCGATAGTATCGCAGGATTGTGCAGCAGGTATCAGATCATCCAGAATCCCAGAGAATGAAGGGATGCGATTAATGCCTACAAGTGCGCGATTGAGACAATAGGCATAGTACTGAATATCGTTAGAAATGATCTTGAAATTCTTCTGCTTAAAATGCACTCCCACAGCACCCGTACCAGCAAACACATCGCAGAACACCTTACAATCTGCATTTACATTTTTCAGGATACCCGCTTCGAGAAAGTCACGCAGAGAATACTTGCTTCCGATATAGTTCATGTGTCTATTATCCGGATGATGGCAACATCCCGCTCACACATTCACAAACTCTTTGAGTGACACAATCCGCCCGGATTCTGATGAAATACCCATCCCCTCGACCATCGCCACAGTCACCAGATTATTGCGCCCAGAAAACTCGGGTTCTTCACCGCCATTTATCCACGCGACAAACTGATTGACAATCAGATCTGTCGAAGTAGGTCCCGCGTCCAGAGGCAATATTTCAGGATCGGCTTTGCGGCGCGTCAAAACGAGATTGCCGCCCTCAAGGGAAAGCGTACCTTCATCCACATCCACCCGGGTTTCGCCACCCGATTTATGTGGTTCAAAAGTCGCAAAATAGGTCGCAGTCGCGCCCCCATCAAATTCCACCCATCCCGAAACACCTGCCCCACCCTTATACGGACTCCATGGCGGATTAAAGCTGTGCGCCCACATCCGCACGGGCAACTCGCCCATAATATATCGCATCGTATCCAAGTCGTGAATCCCGCGCTCCCACAAATAGGAATGATCGTCGTGACCCGAATGGTGCACGCCCTTGCTGCGCCACCCCACCTTGGTAAAAAGCCCGAAACTCGCCTTGCCATACGTCTCTTCTCGCAAGTGACGCGATAGTGTCATCGTCGCCGCATTGTATTTGGCATTTTGGCTCACCCCCACTTTGACCCCCATGCGATCGGCTTCCTCCACAACATGCTTTGCCGACGCCAGAGTTTTTGTAAAAGGCTTTTCAACCAGAACGTGCTTACCCGCCCTCACCGCTTCCAAAATCATATCCGCATGAGAATCTGGAGGGGTGATAACGATCACACAGTCCGATTCCACGTTGTTCAGGGCTTGTTCAAGCGATCTAAAACACTTCGACTCGGGCAAACCCGACACTTCCATAGCGTCATTCATATTGCCTTCGTGAACATCGACAAAAGCCGCACTTTCCACATCATCTCGCTCAGCAAACATAGCAACCGGCCACTTTCCTCTGCCGCCAACACCCAGGTGAATACACTGCACTGCCATACATCGCCTCCTTGAATTGTTAGTTTTTGATAATAGCGCGTTCAATATAAATCTTTTTTTTTGCTATGCACGTTTTCTTTCTTCCGTTGTACTTGACATCGCGCTATGCGTGTCATATCGTGCGCTATACACATCAACTTTCCTGGAGGTAAATATGAAAATCAAAACCATTGAACTCATCAATCTCGACGTGCCCTTCACGCCACACAGCCAGAAACACCTCGGCTACTGGCTTCCACACTGGCGGATACACCAGATTTGCCATATCACGCTCGAAAATGGCATTGAGGGATGGGGCGAAACCATACCCAATTACACCTGGGCCAAAGTACCGGGCGATATCGAAGACAGGATCGTCGGCAGACCCGCCGCTGAATTGATGTGGGATGACAGCCTCGGCGCTGGCGTACAAATGGCTCTGTTTGATGCCATAGCAAAAGCGCAAGGCGTTCCCATATACCGCTTGCTGGGCACAAAAGTGCGCGACTGGTGTCCAATTTCCTGGTGGAATATGGACATGCCCCCCGAAGGATGGGCAGAAGAATGCCGACAAGCCGCCCAGGCGGGATATACCAGTTCAAAACTCAAAGCCCGCCCCTGGTTTGACCTGCACGCAGCCATTCAGGCTGTTCAAAAAGTAGTTCCACCCGGTTTTCACCTCGACCTGGACTACAACGGCACCCTCGCCAATTCCGCCAATGCAATCCCACATCTTCGAGAATTGGAAGCCTATCCCGAAGTGGCGATGATCGAAACGCCGATTCCACAAAACGACGTGGCGGGCAACAAGCAAATCAGAAATCTGATCGCGCGGCCCATTGCCATGCACTACAACAATCCACCTATTGAAACGACCATGAAAGAAGATGTCACTGATGGTTTTGTCATCTGTGCAGGTGCCTCGCGCCTCCTCAAACAAGCATCCGTATGCGAGCAATGGAACAAACCCTTCTGGCTGCAACTCGTCGGCTCGGGCATCACAACAGCCTGGGCAGCGCATTTGGGCGCGGTCCTCCCCCAAGCCAAATGGCCAGCCATTACGTGTATGAACATCTGCGAACATCAACTCGTAAAACCCGCGATCGAAGTTCGGGGCGGCTTTTACCACGTCACCGAAACGCCTGGCCTCGGTGTGGAAATTGATCCCGCCGCGTTGGAACAATACGCAGCAAACTACACCTGGGTCGATCCCCCGCGCCATATTTACGCGTACCGCCGCAAAAGCGGTGAAGTCACCTATTACGCCTGCACAAAACAGGACATGCACCACGTCTATCCCGAAGATTCCCAGCCCATATCAGAACCCGACTCATCACTCGACGTCATTGAAGACGACGGTACAGAAGCATTTGACAAACTTTACGAGGAATCTAAAAAATCCCCTGTGCGAAAAAAAGAAATCGCGGATCAATCATAAAACACCATCAGCTATATTCGTCCACAGCAAACAAAAAAGGCATCTACCCGACAAGTAGATGCCTTTTTTCCGGTCAAAAATCCGACCATCATCTTCCAAATTGATATGTAAGACCCAGCTTCAACCTCCGACCTTTTGGATCGTGTGTAAAACCATCGTAGGCTTGCTCGATATTCACCAGAGGTGGCCTGGTATCGAGCAAATTCATTCCAGAGAACGCAATATTCACCCCTCTGGACACGTTCCACAGAAAACTCACATCCCAGGTGACAAACGAGTCAATAGTACCGAATATGTTTCTAATAGCCGTATTATCAGAACCCATTGACCCGCGGTCCTCATAAGACGAAATATAGTTCAAATAACTCACGAGACTATAGGTCTTCCAGTGATAGCCCGCCGATACCCGCCCTTTCAACTTCGGAAGCGAAGTCGCAATCGGATTGCCAAAATTCAAGTAACCCGCGGCGTCTGCTCCCTCCTGGAGCACCAGATCGCTGTCGCTCAGCATCAACGCCTTTGTCTCATAGGCCAGCGTATAAGTGCCATCCAGGCTCGCCGCGAATTGCCCTGTACCCGCTGGCATCCGCGTGCTCAAATGCACATCGATTCCCGAAGTCTTGACCCCCGGCCAGTTGACAATATCAACCCGCACCCGCTCGAGTGCTGAGGCCGCGCATGTACCAGTGCCTACTCCATCCGGACAGACAATAAATCGCTTCACCGCATCCCGCACGCGCTGATCTTCGGATGAGTAAAGGCCGGTAATGGCACCGTAGGGCATAGCACCTATGACATCGCTGAAATCGTAGCTCCAATAGTCGAAAGTCGCTTCAAAGCCTGCCTCTGTAACCAGCGCAAGGCCCGCATTATAGGTAAAAGCCTGTTCCGGTTTGAGGTCCTTGCTCCCAATTCTATCGACCGTCTGGTACGCACCCGTCTGGTTGATCCACTCGAGGGTCGATAAAGGACTTTCATTTACATCGTCCAGCGATGGCGTGCGAAACGTCGTCTGTACCGAGCCTCGCATAAACAGGGAATGGGTCGGGGATTCCGCAAGCTGCACGCGCCAGCCGACCTTGGGATCGAAACTGCTCGCCACATCGTGGAACTCGTAATTCGCGGCGAGTTGCACATCAACGCGCTCTCCGAGGCTCAAGGGGATTTCGCCAAAAAATCGGTGTACCGTCTGGTCTTCGGAGTATGGTCGATTCACATTCGTGAACGCATAGGGACCAAACTTATCTTCCTCTGAGCAACCCTTATCCCCCGGAACCGGGCATGGGTTGATGGTCACATCCCCCGGATCGTTTGGATCGCCAGTAGCACTGAGCTTGCGGAACTGATACCCGGCGGCATAACTCGCGTTGAGCCACACATTCTCTGTCCAGGTTCCCGTCAACGTCGCATCGGCAACCAGTATATCCGCGGTACTCTGCAGATCAACTTCCTGATTGGCGAGCCACTCTCGCAGTTCTGGACTATTCTCAAGACCAGAGCGGTAATCGGGATTTGGTGAGTTCGCAAAATTCGAGCCATATTGATCCGTGAATTCGATGGCATTGCCGAAGGGGTTGTAGTAATGACAGTTACCCTGGCCGGCCACTTTGCCATTGAGCGGGCCGAGCCGCATTCCCGCAAGAGATGTTCGATCTGCCTCCACACCAACGCCACACTCTGGCCCCCCAAAACCGCGGAATCCGAGGAACAACCGCTCGATGTACACCCCCGGCAAATTGTAATTGCCCGATGTGCGCGAATAAGCCAGACCCACATCAAAATGGGCATCCCGCCCGCCGAATGCCTTAAAATCGCCATTTGCCGAAGCGGCCAACCGCGCAGTATTCGATTGACGGCTCAATATACGTCCGGGACCAGAGTTCCCAAAGGGCCGCCCATTGAAATACCAGTTCTCACCGCCTTGACAGGCGTCGTAATACAAATCACCGGGATTTGCACCGTAGTCCTCGCAAAATGCCTGTCGCCCCGGATGGTCGGATGCGACCTCCATAATGCTCGTATCTGTCAGTGGAAACGGAGGATACGAAGGCGTCGTGTACCAATTGGGTATCTCGGCCTTAGCCCACAAGCCCTCGACGTGATAATCCGTGCCATTGTCCAGAGTGCCATTGATCTCGGCAAAAGCGCGGATATGGCTCATTTCCTCAACCAGATTTTCATACTGCTGATAGCGGAAGCGGCATGTCCAGGATTCCCGGAACCCGCCGAATTCCTCGCACCGAGGGGCGTGGATGGCAGCTGTCCATGGTGCTGGTGCACCAATGGCAAAAGTGCCAGGATTCCCCAGACTCGACCACCCAAAACGCTGCCCGCCGCCGTGCCACGGCTGCAACAAATAATCCCTTTCTTTAGATGGTAGCTCCTGGCGCCCCATCCATTCTGCAGAAATAACTGCATGAGCATTGCCGAGGTTTTTACCCCATATCGCGCCTATATTTGTATCGCCAGCACCGGCAAAATATTCGTGGGCACCCGAGACTTCAAAACCCTCAAAATCGGATCGGGTCAAAAAATTGGCGACGCCGGCCACTGCATCCGATCCATAGATGGCCGAGGCTCCTTCCTTGAGCACTTCGATCCGGTCAATGGCGATAGAGGGAATGACATTCACATCGACAAAGCGCCCACCGATCAAGCGCGCGGGGACATAAGTCTGTCGGCGACTATTGATCAACACCAGCGTCCGTGAAGCCCCAAGCCCGCGCAGGTTCACATTGGCAATGCTCTCCGCAAGGGTGGCAGCTTGACCCGCATTGTACCAACTGCTCCGCTCGCCGATCACGCCGTGGCTCGCACCCAAATTTTTAAAAAAGTCAACCGCCTGAGGAGACCCCTGCTCTGCCATCTTCTCCCGCCCAACCACAGCGACGGCATACGTCATACTGATGGGCGCCTCCTTAAATGCCGTACCCGTCACCACCACTTCATCCAGATAAAGCGCAGAGGGATTCATCTGCAATGCAACCGTCAGGGTCTCACCTGCCGTCACAGTAATAACCGTGGTCGCACTCGCATAGCCGATTAGATCGGCCCTCAATTCATGCACACCAGAAGGCACATTTGGAATGGTAAATCGACCTTGCTCATCCGACACTACGCCCAATTTCAAAGTCGGAATATGGACCTGCACCGCCTCCAAATTCTCGCCACTTGCGGCATCGACCACAGTGCCGGTGACCGTTCCAACAGATTGCGCCTGGACCACGCCAGAAAACAATACAGCACACACCAGAATCGAAATAAACCTGCTAAAGAACGTCATTGGTCCTCCCTTTGTTGTTTCAACCGTTGGACTCCCTTTTTTATTCTTACAACCGTACAGCAATATTTTTGAAATTTATAAAAAATAGGTTGGAATTCTCTCAATGTCAAATTCTCGCCTGGAAATGTAGAGAGACTCGATACTCTTATCCGCGCGATTCGCGCACTTCTCTGCGAAGCCCCATCCACACGCAGACAGCCATTCCCAACAGTACGATAGCGAACGGAAAACCGGTTACGAGCGAGGCAGCTTGCAACGCACTCAGACCTCCGCCGAGCAGGAGCGCTATGGCGACCAATCCTTCAATCGTACACCAGAAAACGCGCTGTGCGACTGGCGCATCAACCCTGCCGCCGGCTGCAATCGTGTCAATAATCAACGATCCAGAGTCTGACGAAGTAACGAAAAACACAACAGTCAGCAGCATCGCCACAGATGAAAGCAGTGTCGCCATCGGCAACTTATCAAACATTTTGAACAATGCGATTTCGAGCTTCCAAGCCTCGACATTCTCAGTTACACCGGTATAGCCTTCAACAATATGCTGGTAGAACGCCGTGCCGCTAAAAGTACCGAACCACAGCAGGCATAAAAGCATTGGCAGTAAGAGTACGAAGGCGACAAATTCTCGCACAGTGCGCCCCTTTGAAATGCGGGCGATGAACGTGCCGACAAACGGTGCCCAGGCAAACCACCACGCCCAGTAGAAAGTCGTCCAGTCTCGCACGAAGGCGACATCCTCGCGCCCAATCCAATTGCTGAGCGGGATAATCTGAGTGAAATAACTGCCGAGACCAGCGAAGATACTGCGAAAAATGTAGAGCGTTGGTCCAAGTGATACAACAGCCAACAGCAGTAAAAACGCGAGAATGATATTGAACTGGCTCAAACGCTTGATACCGACATTAATACCCGTCACCACTGATATAAGTGCGATGGCAGTAATTCCAACGATCAGCACCACCATAGTGGTATTGTTCGCGGGAATATCAAACAAATAGTTTAATCCGGAAGTAACCTGCTGAACCCCCAGACCGAGGGAGGTTGCAAGCCCAAACAATCCCGCGAATATGGCGAACGTATCGATAATGTGTCCGGGCCAACCCCAGACGCGGTCGCCAAACAAGGGATAGAACGCAGAACGAATGGTGAGGGGTAATCCCCGATTATACGCGAAGTACCCCAGAGCGAGGCCAACGACGCCATAGATCGCCCAACCGTGTAGCCCCCAATGAAAAACCGTCGCCGCTATTCCCACGGCAACGGCCGCCTCTGTTCTGGGCGTAATGCCAAGCGGTGGCGCCTTAAAATAGTACACCGGCTCTGCCACCCCGAAAAACAGCAACCCTATGCCCACGCCAGCCGCAAAAAGCATGGCAATCCAGGTTAAATAGGTGTATTCGGGTTTTGCATCTGCACCTCCCAGGCGCACCTTCCCAAGGGGAGATAGTGCCACATAGAAACAAAAGAGCACGACGAGATTAGCAGCAATGAGAAAAAACCAATCGAGATTCGCAGTGAGCCACTCGCGGATATTTTTGAACCCTTCGGTCGCGGCTTCCTGAAAAACAAGTGCGCCAGTGACAAATGCAATAATGGTAATACCGGAAATCACAAACACTGGCGTCAGATAAATATCTAAACCGAATAGCCTGCGATACTCCCTATCATGTAGTCCTTCATGCATTTGCAAAACTTTCCTTCCGTCAATGTCCAAGTTGATATGTAGCCGCCAGCTTGAACCGTCGGCCTTTGGGATTGTGCGTCAAGCCGTCAAATCCCAGTTCAAAATCGACGAGAGGTGGCACTTCTCCGGTCAGATTCAACGCAGAGAATGTGATATTCATACCGCGCCGGGGCAAGTGCCACACAAAATTGACATCATAGGTGAGAAATGAGTCAATGGGACCGTCCAGCGTCCACACGTCTCTATCCTCATAAGTGGATATGTAGTTGACGTAATTGACCAGACTGTAGTTGCCCCAGTGGTAGCCAGCAGAACCTCGCCATTTCCACTGTGGAATCGGCGACGCCAGCGGATGGGTTCTATTGTAATATCCCGCGCCATCCAGCGCAGCGCGGTATTCCACGCCATCTATGCGAAGTTCCTTCATGTAATACTCGCGCGTGTACGTGCCATCCAGACTGCCAGAAAGCTGTCCCGCCCCCGCATTGAACCGCATCCCTATATGCCAGTCGAACCCCGAAGTTTGAACACCGGGCCAATTGATCAAATCAATCCTCACGCGCTCAATATCTCCAGGGACACAAGAACCGTCCGTGACATTGCCAGGGCATGAAATGCGATCCTTCACGGCGTTTAATTTTCTTTCGTCGCCATTATAACCTTCCCCGTAGAGCCGCACCACATCGTTTTGTGGCAGCGTGGCAATCACGTTTTTGAAGTCATAATGCCAGTAGTCGAAAGTCATTTCGATATCTGGATTTGCAAGCAGGACAATCCCCAAATTATAGGTAAACGCCTCTTCGGGTTTGAGATCAGTACTTCCATAAGCGTCTATCGCCTTGTAAACTCCTACGGGATCAAGGTATTCGAGTGTTGTGCGAACATCTGTGTTCAGATCATCTACCGAAGGCGTGCGAAAAGTCGTCTGCACGGAACCGCGCAAATCCAATGAGTGAGCATCAGAATCCGAGAAACGCCAGCTCGCCGCCACCTTGGGATTAAAACTACTCGCTTCCTTGTGGAACTCGTAATTGGCGACAATTTGCGCGTCGAGATCCTCACCCATACTCAGGGGAAGTTCGCCAAAAATCCGATGCACGATCTGGTTGTCTTCATAGGGATAATATCCGTTGATAAGCGTAAAAAGACCAGAGCCGAAACCGATCTGACGTCCGGCCGTGTCGATACACGATCTATCGCCGGGAACCAAACAGGGATTGGTAGTCAGATTGCCCGGATCATTCGGTTGTGCAGACACATCGAGGCGACGGAACTGGTAGCCCACGGCATAACTCGCGTTGAGCCAGACATTTTCCGTCCAGGCCCCCGTCAGTGTCGCGTCTGCGACCAGCAGTGCGGCGTCGTTTTCCAAATCGACTTCTTCGTTAATCCAATCGATCAACGACGCGCTATTCTCAAGACCAGAGACATAATTGGGGTTTTGTTTGCCAGCAAATACAAACGCAACAGGGTCCAATCCGTCAGGAGCTTGCGTGGAAAATTGAATCGCGTTGCTGAACGGGTTGTAGTACATGCAATCCCCCTGCCCAGCTACTTTGCCGTTGAGAGGACCCAGGCGCATCCCTTCGGGAGCAGTTGGATCTGCGATAACCTCAACGCCACAATCTGGCCCCCCATAGCCGCGAAAAGCGAGATACTTGCGGTAGGCGTATTCCGCTGGCTGGTTCATATTCCCACTGCTACGGGAATAACTGATGCCAAAATCAAATCGGGCGTCTCGATCTGTAATCTGAAAATCGCGCGTAACAGATCCTGCGATGCGTCCAGTCTGCGATTGACGGCTCAGTGAGCGTCCCGGTCCCTCGTTGCCAACGAGCCGACCAAAAAAATACCACTCGTCTTTGAGACAGTCTTCTCGAGAGGCAAACCCCGCGGCCTCGTAACTCGAGCCGCAAAACGCCTGCCGTCCCGGGTGGCTGCTCTCAATGAGTTGATTGCCGTTGAACAGCGTGATCGGAGGAAAAGAAGGCGTCGTCGTGTAATGGGGCATATCGGTATCGGCCCACATGGCCTCTATATGATACTTCGCGTCATCGCCCAAAGGTCCATTGATCTCGGCAAAGGTTCGAAGATGGCGCTGTTTCTCGATCAAAATATCCCAGGGCTGGTATCGGAAACGGCATGTCCAGCTTTCGGCATGGCCGCCGAGAGCCTCGCAATTGGGATCAATAAACCGAGGCGCATTAACGAGTGCCTGAACAAATTCATCCTTGTTCTCCGCACCCGATAGCGACGGCATGAGGAATGCACCGGGATTACCAGTCCCCGACCATCCCCAAAATGGGAACCCGCGCAATGTCCAGTTCCGCTCCCGCGCGTTCAGTTCCTGTCGTCCCATCCATTCCGCAGAAATAACCGCATGTGCTTTGCCGAGCTTTCCACCCCATATTGCACCGAAATTTGTATCGCCTGCACCGGCGAAATAATCGTGAGCCGCCGAAATCTCAAAACCCGTAAAGTCGTTGCGCGTCAAGAAATTGGCGACACCAGCTACTGCATCTGATCCGTAAATGGCCGAGGCTCCCTCCTTGAGCACTTCGACCCGGTCAATCGCAATTGATGGGATGGCATTCACATCGACAAAGCGGCCGCCAAATAAACGCGCGGGGATATACACCTGCCTGCGGCTGTTAATCAGCACCAGCGTCCTTGAAGCTCCCAGTCCGCGCAGGTTCACATTGGCAACGGTCTCTGGAACCGAAACAGATTGGTCGTTGTACCAGCTATTCGCTTCGCCGATCACGCCGTGGCTCGCACCCAGATTCTTAAAAAAATCAACCGCCTGCGGGGAACCCTGTTCTGCCATCTTTTCCCGCCCGACCACGGTAACCGCATAGGGCAAATTGATAGGCGATTCCTTAAAAGCCGTACCTGTCACCACCACTTCATCCAGGTAAAGTGCGGACAACGCCATCTGCAACGCAACCGTCACTGTCTGTCCAGCCATCACTTCAATAACCGCTGTCGCACTCGCATAGCCGATCAAATCGGCTTTAAGTTCATGCGTGCCTGCTGGCACATTTTGGATAATAAAGCGGCCTTGCTCATCCGACACCGCGCCCAGTTTCAGGGTTGGAATATAGACCTGCACCGCTTCCAGCTTCTCTCCACTTTCAGCATCGATCACTGTACCGGTAATATTTCCGACAGATTGAGCCTCGCTCACGCCAAAAAGCAATGTCGCGCATACCAGAATAGGAATATACCTGCTAAAGAGAGCCATAAGACCCCCATTATGTGGGGTTCATCCGTATCGCACACCTGTGGGAACAACATCTGTCTCTTTGCCTTCTCCCATCGCCAGAGCCGTATTCAGCGTACTCCACAGATCGTGCTCGGCGTGATATCCGAGCAAATTTTGCGTTTTTGTTCGATCAAATTCAAAAAAATTCGGCGCAGGCATGATCGCTTCTGTATAGCCTACGCCGAGATAATCGGCAACTTTTGGAACATCGTCTTCCCACACAATGAGCAGTCCGCCAAGGGTAAATGCCTCGCCCACGGCTTCATCGCGCTCCAAACTCAGAGAAAGGCCCAGGGCGATATCCCGCACATCTGCCCATTCCTGCTTAAAACTCCTCCCATCGGGGCACCTGCTAACCAGAACCCGCGCGCCATCTGCCCATGCTTTTTCCATAGATGCGAGTTGCTCCCTCTGTTCATCCGTAGCATTTTTCGCACGTCGCAGTCGTTCGAGTAGCGGTCTGAGAGAACAAAACTTTGGAACGCCATCTTCGGTCAAAAATTCGCTCGGTTCAAAAATAGTCGCAAACCGACACACAACGCTCGGAACATCGTATTGAACGTGGTAATTCATCACCAGTTCTTCGCCGATCCACTTGGTCAAAAAATACGGCATCGCATGAGTCGGGCTGACCATATCTTCGGAAACGGGCTTTTCAAACAAACGTCCAGCCTCTTCAACCTTCCAGTATATCGCTTCTGTGCATGCATAGACAAAACGTTGCAAATTGGGTACTTTTTCTTGCACTGCTTCGAGCAAATGCAGTGTGCCCAGCCCATTGATTTGCAAATATTCGATATGGCTATGCGGGCTTGCAAAAGCCGCGGCGAGGTGATATATGGCATCCACACCCTCAACCGCGCGAGATACGGCATCGTAATCGCGCAAGTCGCCTTCTACGACCTCGACTTCATCAATGCCTTCCCATTTACCCGCCCGGCTGGCATCGCCGGGATAGACAAAGCCGCGTATATCGTGGCCCTTGTCGAGCAAACGTCTGACCAGATTGCCCCCCACCCTGCCGTGCGATCCCGTCACGAGAATTTTCATATCCCCTCCCAGTTTTTTCTATTTTACAAAAGCTCGATAAATAGCAACCAGTGCCGTCTCGAGATCGGCTTCTTCGACCCCCACAATAATATTGATCTCTGAAGCCCCCTGATCGATCACCCTTACATTTACACCAGCATCTGCCAGTGCAGTAAACAGACGCGCAGCAATGCCAACCCTGTGCGACATTCCCTCGCCAACCGTCGCAATCAGCGCAAGTCCATGGATCAGTTCAACGCGATCAGGCTCGATAATGCGTTGAATATCTTCGACGAGCAGTTCGCCCTTGCCGTCCAATTGCTCATCCTGTATAATCACCGACATTGTATCGATGCCCGACGGCGTGTGATCATAACTGATCCCGTGTCGTGCGACTACTTCCAGGACCCGCTGCCCAAAT
Organism: Candidatus Latescibacterota bacterium; assembly: GCA_022821275.1. Classification (GTDB taxonomy): domain Bacteria; phylum Latescibacterota; class UBA2968; order UBA2968; family UBA2968; genus VXRD01. The sequence continues at coordinate 46,050 of JAJEDY010000001.1, forward strand.
CCCGTTGTCTGATTCATCAGATCTTTTTCGATAAACAGCATACTAAAATTGGGACGCCCCGCAACCCCGGCGATCAGGCGCTCTGTAAGCTCTCGGCTCGGCAAAATCAGCGTGCCAGCATCCTCTGGTTGATTGGTATTGCGAATGTGAATGGGGATTTCAGCCGCGCGCACTGGAAACATCGCCTCATCGTGAAAAACATCGGCTCCCATGTATGCCAACTCGCGCATTTCTCGATACGTAATTTCCTCCACGGGCAATGGATTGGGCACCATGCGGGGATCGGCCATGAGCAATCCGGACACATCCGTCCAGTTTTCGTACACTTCTGCCCCAACTGCATGGGCGACAATCGCACCGGTAATATCCGACCCCCCGCGAGAAAATGTCACGATCTCACCCTCTGCATCCGCGCCGTAAAATCCCGGAATAACATAGAGTTGTTCATCTGAAAGATGCGCCCTCAGTCGCCGATATGAATCGCTATCGAGACGTCCATCAGCCCGAAAGAGAATCGCCTCGGCTGGATCGATAAACACGGCACCCAAAACATCGGCTAAAATATGCCCGCACAAATACTCGCCGCGCGACGCCACATAATCTCGCCCCGCGCCATCCGCAATTTTGCTCTCGACTTCAGAGAGCAGTCTCTCCATATCAATCGACGCACCAAGAGCCTTTGAGAGATCCAAATAACGCGTACTGATTTTGTTAAATGGCTCTGAAAAATCGACATTTTGTCGCGCGAGTTCGTGGCACAAATAGAGCAAATCGGTAATTTTTGTATCATCATCAGACCGTTTACCCGGCGCAGAAGGCACGACAAAACAACGGCGTTTATCGCTCCGCACAATAGACACTACCTTCTCGACCTGCGCGGCATCGGCGACCGATGAACCGCCAAATTTACAAACGATTTTTTTCATATCTCAAGATGCTACCCTTCCTCGCTGTAGTCGCAATGCTTTGAGCAACTCCTTGGCCTCGCCCATATTCCCATCGATATTCACGGCTTCATTGAGTGCTTTTATCGCCTCGTCGAGGTGCGTCATATCCTCGGAATCCTGGTAGATATACGCATAACACAGGCCGACAACATGATAGGCACGCGCGCGGTCATTATCCGACAAAAATTCATATTTCAAAGCCTCTCTTGCCAGTGTGACCCCTTGCTCGAAGTCCTCTGCTTTACCCTGCCAAAACGTGCAATAGGCAGCATAGATTTTGGCTCGTGCAATCACATCTTCGCCCGAAGCATAATCCAATCCCTTATTAATAACACTTAGGGCGTGGTTGTAATCTCTAAACGGCCTGGCAATTAACATCTCTGTAATATTCAGCGCGTCCTTGCACAACTGATCCTGCCAGAAACGATTTGATGGAATGGGACGAAAAGTGTAGCGCGACCACATGCGATCCTGCTTCTCCCATATTCCCATTGCCTGTTCTTTGATCTGCACCGCCCCTGTATTAGCGGCAAAACGCGAAGTAAAGTGTATCTGATTGCTGTAATTTGTACCGAGCTTCTTCAACGTGGCAAAATAATCGGGCGCGATCTCGACCACGCGCTCGTAAAATGCCTCTATACTATCTTCCGGAACAGCTTCTCGATCTGCCAGACGTGTCTGTACCTGCTCGAGCATCGCCCGGCGCGCGCGCGCGGTTTTTTCTGCCTCAGTGTGTGGGAATTGCGCTGAGATTTCTCCATACCGCGCAATCGCCTGCGGCAAATCGGCCAATTCTTCTTCCAGGTCCCGGACAGAAGACAGCATGCGCTGGGCATCGTTTTCCAGAGCACTCTGTTCCCCACACCCCAGGATCCCAAACAACAATAAGACAACGCATCTTTTCATTTATACCTCCATATTTACTCGATATCCGCGCGGATAGACATATCGTCCTGGACTTTGTTTTTCATGCGCTCAACAAGGCGGCGATTGAACTCTTGCGCCGTGTGATAACCCTGTATTTTGAGTTGATAATTCAATGCAATCGTCTCTGCAATCACCGTGATGTTTTTTCCCGGATAGATCGGCACTGTAACCTGTGGCACTTCGAGATCGAGAATCGAGACCCAATCCTCATCGAGTCCAATGCGGTCGTATGCAGCAGTCTCATCCCATTTAATGAGCTTGACAACAACCTCGACGCGCTTTTGCATGCGAACGGCACGCACGCCAAACATATTGCGAACATTCAAAATGCCCAGACCGCGTATTTCTATATGATCGCGCAGTGTTTCCCCACTACTACCTACAACTATGCCTTGTAACTTGCGCGACACGAGTACGACGTCATCTGCGACCAATCGGTGCCCGCGTTCCACCAGATCAACGGCAATCTCACTTTTTCCAATCCCACTTGCCCCAACAAATAACAGCCCAATGCCATATACATCGACCAGCGAACCGTGAATGGCTGTGCGCGGTGCAAACACATCGTCGAGATAATAAGAAAAAAGGTGGGCAAACTTGGTGGTCGCAAACGGCGTGGTCAACAGGGGAATGTGCCGCGCGTTGGACAATTCGACCATCACCGGCAGGACTTCATTTCCATCTGTGATAACCATACAGGGAATGTCAAACTGAAAAATGGTTTCAAGGGTCTGGCGACAGACATCGGGATCAAGACTCGACAGATAAAGCATCTCCGTATTGCCCATAACCTGAACGCGATCAAAAGTAAAAAGCCCGAGAAAACCCGCAAGTGCGAGACCGGGCCGATGGACATCACTGGTAGATAGCGTATTGCCAATCCCCTCCTGTCCAGCAACGGACGAAAGTGAGAGTTGGTCGCCATAATCCTCTAACATCTTGCCAATAGAAATCCGTGGCACGGCTTACACCTCAATATTGGACTCAGAAATAACGCGATGTTTTCTACGTCGATCGCGAAGTTTCTGTAATTGTCGGATCATCTTTTTTGCCGAACCATCAATAACGGGAAAGAGCTTACTGCCAGCGTTGGAGGCTTTGAGGGTTTGTCTATGCACATTGACAATAATGTCAACGCGAAACGCAGGCTCCTCTTTTGTAATGGTGACATGACACCCCAGCACTGGTGTATAAAATCGCTCAAATCGGGAGACAGCAGCTTTTATATGGGTACGCGTACTGTCTGAGACGTGGTAATGATGTCCAGAAATCACAATTTGCATGGGCATCCTCCTCAACAGTGAGATGGCGACGACTTAGGGGAAAAATACTTGATCATTTTAACCAGTGTGCCCTTATGAGAGGACATAAAATCCACCTCATCCATAAACGCACGCATCATCAAAAGCCCGCGCCCAGAATCATTCATTAGATTTTCTGGCGCAACCGGGTCAGGTGCGTCACTGGGATCAAAACCTCCTCCCTCGTCTTGCACCCAGACCGTGATAGAAGCAGGCTGGATATCGATCTTGAGATGTACTTTCTTCGAAGCATCTTCACCATTGCCATGGCCAATCGCATTATTGAGCGCTTCCATGACGGCAACCATCAGATCAACTTGCTCATCTTCTGAAGCGCCAGCTATGCGAACAGCCGACTCGACAACCTCGGCAAATGCGTCGAGATGCTCGTACAAACTTGGGGCACTGTGCATCAGCACCTGAGGTAATGAATTGGACATAGGATCTCCAAAATTTGTGCTATCAGTACCCGGTCAATCCGCCCCTACGCACAGCACTACATGAGTAAAATTATAGAGAAGGGACTTTCTCACATCCCGCCTGCTATGGCTCAATCTTGACTATACACTATATTTTAAAGACTGTCAAGCATGGGTCGTCAACTTCGCTCTTGACCCAAACTATGGAAAAAAGTATAATCCTCCGCGGTAAAGAAGACATCTGGTATCCCTAAAGAGCAGGCATTTTATGGCCTTTATTTTAAGCTTAATCGCCGGTTTTGGTGTTTTTTTTCTGGGCCAAAAGATTTTTCGGCGAATGCCGCCATATCCACTGATAGACAGTCTGAGAATAGGTAGAGCACATTATCTGCTCCTCGGTGTTCTCGTGGGAATGTTTTTTTCTGAAACCGATGAGGTGTTTCACCTGTTTGAAGTGCTGCGATACAATTGCATCGGCGCTATTTTGCTGTGGATTGGTCTGCAAACAGGTCTGTCAACAAACCTCCAAAATTTGAGAAATCACGGGATCTCAGTGATTTACTCACAAACAGCCGTTGTACTCGCCACAGGCGGATTCACTGTCCTTGCGGCCTTTGCCAGTGGTTTAATACTTTATCGCTACCTCGGATTGCTCCAAAATTTACCCCTCGCCATAGTCTTGCTTACCTGTTTCGCTCTTACTGCGCGTTTTCCCGCCCCTTTTTTTCAATGGCCCAACCGCCCTATACCAACTCCTATTCCAGGTCAAAACCTACCACTTAGCAATATCGTGGCCATGGCCGTGTTGTGCATCGCTTTCCCTCCACTTGCGGAAAACTCCATTTTTTATTTGGGCAACTTACCATTTATAGGCACAACGGGTATAGCCCTGCTCATGCTCGGCGCAGGCGTGGTCGGAGGCATCGCGCTCGATTTTTCATTTCGCAGCCACCGCACGGGTGCTCGCGCAATAAGTCTCGTGCTGGGGATTGTGATCGCCCTTGCCGGATTGTGCCAGGCACTGGACTTGCCATCTCTTTCTGTGGGCTTTCTATCGGGTATCTGGTTGATTAATACAACCGTGGCAAAACGCGAGATCGTCGAATTTACAGCACGCGCAAATGATGTGATCGAGCCGATCTTTTTCGCCTTGATCGGTTCGATAATAGGAGAATTTGGCGGCGATATATTTTTTCTTTGGTCCCCCCTTTATCCGCTTGTTCTCACCGTGATACTCGTGCGCGGAATGGGCCGTACTATCGGTTTCACGGTATCCCAAACCCTCTGGCAAATACCGCAGACCTGGCGCGAATTGCTCGTCATAAGTTGGCACCCTCAGGGTACGCTGAGTATTGCTATTGGTGTACAGGCCATTTACCTCCTCGACTTTCAGCACTACACGCTTATTACTGGACTCGTAATTGCTGTTTTTTTAAGTCAAATAATACTCATACCACCCGCAAATTCACCACAATCTCATACCTGAAACGATTCCCATGCGCCTTTTTTGCATGACACTTGGTATCGGTATCCTGATCTGGCAACTCCAGTCACCCCCTGAAATGGCCTGGGTCGGCTTTTTGATGACGGCTTCTATTGTGGGTGCGCGACTGGCTTATCGCGCCAAATTACCCAATGTTCTGGGCATGATTGTCGTGGGTCTCGCCATCGGTTTCGCACCTATTACAACCGCTGAAAGTCACCAGAGTATAAAACCCTTTGCAGATATCGCAATGACCTGGGTCGGTCTTTATTTGGGCACATCGCTCTCTCGCCCTCTCCTGGCAAATCGACGTTTGCTTACGGGGAGTATTTACCTGTATGCAACACCTGTTCTCACGACCTTCTCATTACTCATCTTTTTCGATCTCCACTTAATCACCACTTTGCAACTTGCCATCCTATCGGGTATCTCATCTCCCATATTTTTAGACCGAACAGAACACAATCTGCGAGACACCTGGCCTTTTTCTTTATGTGTCACGGCAATCGGTCTCGGTTTGCTCTTTTTAACAGGGCTTATCTTTGGCGTCCAATTTATACAGACAGATGGATTTGGCCCCTTCCTTCATCTTGCCGCCGATATAGCACTGGTCGTTTTAATGGGAATTGTTGGCCTCGAACTCGCGCATCGCTGGCTGCAACACATTCACACCCCCACAGGCCAATTTACGAGTTGGTTTACCCTATCGTTTCTGCTCGCACTTGCATCGTGGCACATTTGGATTCATCCCCTTATTTTGGCCTGGGCGGTGGGCCTTGCATTATCCTTGCGCACCAAACGCGGATTGAGGCCCAATATGCGCCCACCAAATGCGGAAGCACTGATTGCTTTTGCCCTCGCACACTATGTTAGTGGCCTCGTTTTAGACTGGCAAATACTTCCTATACCGCCTTATTTTTATGCCCTGATCGCAGCCTTAATTTTGGGCAAAATTGCGGGCGGTCTGCTGTCCAGCCGCCTTACGTCACAACCCGTTCAAGCCTGGCTTCCACTCTTGCCGCAAGGCTTCCTTGCAATCGTCTGCTTTGAATCTATTGCATCCGAAATAGCACCTCTGTACTTCATTTGTACAGGGATAGGGCTGCCTCTTTTGCACCTTGTAGTCGATCAAATCGCCCAAAAAATCAAAAACGGCCGTATCCGAACGCTCGCGCGCCGAACACAGGCCGTTTAAACTGTCCTGCCGCAAACTACCTTACAAAACCAACTACGGAAAAAGAGTGCTGAATAAATCGCTCTGACGCGCCGTGTTTTGAGCGATCGCCACGCCTACCCACCTCGAGCACATAGCGAAAGCGACCGCTATTATTCACAAAGGGTAACGCCATGCCAAAGCTGGCCCCCAATTCGTTAATCTGGCTATTAGAGGTCGTCGGAAAATAAAGCGACCGATAATGAAAACCCGCGCCGAGTTCAAAGCGCCGACTCCGCACCAGCACATCGGGACTTCCCGTGCGCCACAACATCCCGGCACTTACATCCCACGTATCAAACCGACCATCCCCTGTCCCGCGCCACAGCCCTCGAGAAATATCGACTGATGCCAGCCAGCGATAGCCCGCCAGATATGTTATTCCCGCCCCAAATTCTCGGGGAAATTCCACATCGCTTTCCGTTATAACCTCAACGGATTCGCCCTGTCCCACAAAACGATTTCTTTGAACCTGGCGCTGCTTAATATTGCCTCCGATATCGACATTTGCACCCAGGCTCCACCGCGAAGTGGGCGTATAGATAATCCCGAATGAAGGCAACCATCCGCGGTGGGCACGCGTGATTTCATCGTGAGAAAAGAAGACCGTCTCATTGTCGAAATTCTTGATCCATGACTCGTTAAACGTCCCCATAGCCACCCAATTTATACGCCCTCCTACAAAGAGCCTGCGCCCGATCCGATGCCCCAGCCCCAGAGAAATAGCCTGGATACCACCGGTCGCTTCTACTTCCAGTTGATACTTCAAATCACCCGTTCCTCGATCTTCTATCGCCCCAAAATCCATATCTGTAAGCGGTTCAATTCCCACGCCTAAAACAGACCCCCGTCTCATAGGTAGCGCGATTTGAAAAGCACCGACATCCCCATCATTCACAATACTGTCGCCATTCAAAAATCGGTGCTGAGCCATAAATTGCATACTCACAGACGCCCTGAGGAAAGCACCCAATAAAGCGGGATTGTGGGATGAAAAATTTAGCCCATCTGCAAGCGACCGCCCGGCACCGCCCATACTTCGAGACCGCGCATCAACGCGCCTGACGGGATCGCCAACCCCAGAAAAAGAAAAAATTGTATTAGCACAAGCTGGTAGCACCAACAAAAAAATAAACCCCAAAGCGAGAATGATTCGCATCATATTACAGTTCCGGAGGAAGAGAGTAAATGAGATTTAAACGCGCATCTTTTAACACAAGCCATCGGATGAGCGAAGGTGAACTTAAGGGCAGGGGAAAACCCGTTATAAGATTGAGAGGTGAGAGAGCCAACCCGTGATTTGCTCGCACACCAGAGATCCAGGCCTGAATCAAAGTCTGATTCATTGTGTAAGTCGCAGTCGCTGGTTCAATGAGTAATCTCTCATTAAACCGCGTAAATACGGTATCGCCTTCTGCAATTCTCAGGCCGTATATTTCAATGGGAAAAGAGGAAAAATAGGAACGATCCAGGTCGATATCCAGTTGCAATTTGGCCGAATTGATCGTCGCCCCTTGCGGAATATTGGGCAGATCAAAGTTCAAAACACTCCCGTAAAAAAACCCCTCGACAAGAATCGCCAGATCTTCTGGCGGACCGCCATTGACCCGTGCGCTCCAATAGGTATCCGCATCGGTTTGAACAACCGCACGCTCTATCACATCACCCACCCGATACACGGCCTCTAATTCGGGAATCGGCGCATCTGCGCGAATATCGGTAGCTTCGCGTGCAAAAATATCCAGCAAAAAGGGTGCTTCTCCATCGGGTTGCAACAAAATTTCCACAGACGAATCCCCCGCATCTACCGCATCCTTCAAGAGCGCCACAGGCAAATCGACTCGAACGAGATCATCAAACACCTGCACCACAGCATCGGGGATTGGCGTCGCAAGGACCTCGGTCTCGACCAGCGAGATCGTATCGACATAAGTCTGAAGTTCTTCCCACGGCGAATCGGGTCGCAATGCAATCAGCGACGCATTTTCGACCAACCGCGCCGATCGAATACCCAGATTGACGCGCAAGGAATCTATCGTCAAACCCGGCGGAACACCGCCAGACAACTCATCTGGCACATTGAAACGCAACAGACTGCGCAACAAAAACCCATTCATCTGCCCGATCAGCAATTCCTCTTGTTCCCCCATCACTGTGGGTTCAATCAGAGACTGAAATGACCGCGCCGATTTTAGCGGAATCGCGGGCAATGCCACTGTATTGCCTGGATCGCGTCCAACAAAGCCCTCGCCCAGCGGGTTGCGCTTTTCGGTATTGCAACCTGCGAGACATGTCACAAGTAAAAAAATGAGTAAAAACTGTTTTCTCGTCATAATGATCACTCAATGGGTAAAAATATCCAATAATCTCTTACACGTTTCAAAGCGTCAAACGTTTCGTTGTGTTTCACGACGTGAAATCGCGCGTTCTATACTCGGCAAAAAAAACGCTTCACACACGCGATCCCAGCTCATTTGTGACGCCAATTTGTAACCCGAATGCAATCGCGCCTCGCGTTCCCTATTTGATGATGGCAATGCATCTGCTATATCCCACGCAACTTTTTCTGCCACTTTGTCCTCCTGAATACGGCGTTCATACTCTCCTATTGCGCGTGCAGACGCGGCGCTCTCCATTGCGATATCTGATGTATAATCGGCCACGACGACGAGAGGATCGGCCTGTTCTTTTGTCACGCGGTTCAAAAAACCACAGCATCCGCACACACTACTCGGCACACAAAGCCCCCCAAAAGTCAATGGTTCGAGCACAGCAATGCCAAAAGGTTCGTAAATTGATTGTCCAAATTCGATATCCGTGCCCCGGCGCAAATCCGCAAACGCCATATCTTGCGGCATGCGCTGTCCGCAACTCGCCCGATCCCATCCAAACTGGTTGACTAAAATGGCTTGAACGGCCACAGCCGCGCGGTTAAACGCTTCTATATCCCGCCAGATATCCACCTCATTTGAAACCAGATCAGGTGGTCCTATCTGGTGTACAACCGGCCATCCATATTCGGACTCCATAATTTCGATATCTCTCGCACTGCGTTGCCCCGCAGCCGTTGTAAGCACAAAAAACACGCCCGTTTGTCCCCTATCCCCCAATAGTTTATCGAGATGCGACAATACGAGCAAATCGCGCCACAGCCCCTTGCTAATCACCGGGCGCGTAACATGCGTCATGACCACATCTGGCTCGTATCCGAGCAAATTCTGCGCATACGCCTGCAAACGCGAGCGAGACTGCAATTTCTCTGCATAAGAAATCCGCACAGCGGGAATACCATTGTACACCAGGTCTATCGCTTCCGCTTCAAGTCCCATAAACCGAAGTTCATCGAGTGTGGGGTCGCCCACGGCAAAAATACCATCGCAGTGTGATGCCAGTTGAACCAGCGCGTGCCGATAATAATCGGACTGATCTCCAAATACATCCTCAACCACTTCGCCCTGTGCAAGTGCTCGCGCCAGCGCGTTGTAAAACATCACATCGTGCCCCGGGTTGCCCTCTGTGATCTCGCGCATCGCCGAAACCTCATGGGCGTAAAAAATTGCCCAGAAGCGCGGATCATTTTTCACAATAGTTTTGAGCGCAACAGGCATGCCCATATACTCATGGGCCAGCACAATATTCGGGCCGGGATCCTTTCCGATCAGTGCGACAACGGCGTCGTAAATGGCTTCCGCACTATCGATATAAAGCGCGTAATCCGCGATCGTATCATACCGGTCAGACGCAAGGCCAAAATGACGGTAGAGATTGTACTTAAAATTGCGGGACCGCCGGGGGTTGATATCTTCGGCATCGACGAGCAACACATCGGCTTCATATCCACCCGAGAATTGGCGTATCCCGTAAAGAATATTGACGTTGTACCGCTCTGCTACGCGATTGAGCACGCCGGCACAATCCACATTTTGCACACCGGAAATGGTCGAAAAAAGTACCTTGCCACTTTCAGCGAGAATATCTTCATCCCCCAGGTGCGAAAGCGGACCGACGAGAAAAGATCGCCGCACGGATTTCTGGTACACAGAAGAGGTCATCAAGCCCTCGAGCACAGTCCCGATACCACCGGCCTTGCGAACTGCTTCGTGTGTCGCGTGAATCACCGTATAGGTCATAACTCAATGCACCGTATCGATCAAAATATCCACTTTTACGGCTCCAGGGGCAACGGGGTTTTGCGGATAAATTCCCTCCATATCCCCTGTCTTTGACCCCCCCACACTCCCATCTGCATCAATTTTTGCAGAAACGTACAACGCATCAATCTCAGACCAGTCTATCTCAATCATAGCATCCCCTCGCGTCAACGTGTACGAATGGGGAAATGCGGAAATGTCGAGCCGCTTCACGGCCAGCGGTGGCCCGCCAACAGGAGCAGGTCGCGCAATAACAAATAGCACGGCATTGCTTCCGATGCGCTCGTCCAGCCCATCGGCCAATCGAATCGTGCCCGAAACCACGGCATCTGATGCCTGTGGCCCCGCTTTATCTTCTGTAGCCTGAGCAGGTGGAGGCTTTGGCGGCGGATGCGCCCCTTCCTCATAGTGCTGACTACAAGACAGCAACGACATAAGAACGCATAAGAAAATAGATTTACGCATCGATCTCTTCCTCAAACATCGTCAAAATCCTGGGTTCTCCACGCGTAATCGCCACGACATGCTCAAAGTGTGCCGAAGGCAGCCCATCAGCAGCCGATGCAGTCCAGCCGTCATCTGCCACCACGACCTCGTGTGTCCCCAAATTGACCATCGGCTCAATGGCGAGTACCATTCCCTTTCGCAGGCGCGGGTTGCGCTCTGGAGGCACGTAATTTGGCACGGCGGGTTCTTCGTGCAACCTGCGCCCAATACCATGCCCAACAAATTGCCGCACAACAGAAAATCCAGATTGCTCAACCCAGTTTTGCACCGCACCACAAATATCGCTCAGGCGTCTTCCGGCAACCGCTTGCTCAATCCCTTTAAACAGGGCTTCTCGCGTCACCTTCAGCAATTCTTTCTCTCTCTCCGAAATATTGCCGACAACGCGCGTAATTGCCTGATCGCCGTAGTAGCCGCGCAATTTTACACCGATATCAATGCTGACAATATCGCCATCTACCAGCTTCCGCGATCCGGGAATCCCGTGTACGACCTGTTCGTTAATTGAAATACAACTCGCTGCCGGATACCCCTTATAGCCCTTAAATGCGGGTTCTGCTCCGTGTGACCGGATCACATCTTCGGCCACGCTATCCAGCTCTCTGGTCGTCGTTCCCACTTTGACGAGCGGCTTAAGTGTGCGATGCACCTGCCCCACAATGCGGTTTGCCTCAACCATCAAATCCAGTTCTCGATCTGTTCGCAATACAATCACAGCGTACTCCCCTAACGCGATTCTCCAAAATGGGAAACAAAAATGAGAAAATCCAGGAAATCAACAGGCCCATCCCCATTGAAATCCAATTTCGGATCGTACTTACTATCCGTGTACAAACGCTTAAAACCATCGGCAAAACGCAGAAAATCGGAAAATGCAACGCGCCCATCGCCATCGACATCGCATACGAGATCCGTCGCCATACTGCCGCCAGTTGACAGCGTGTAATTCACGCGCCGCCTTTCACCCGAAAGCGATGCCTCCATCACAATAAATACAACCTCGTCAAAACGATTGGCTCTTGGAATAACTACTGTTGTTCCCCGCGGGTATAATAATTCGACGCCAGACGGAGAGATCAGCATAACCAGCAATGCCCATTGTCCCTGAGCGTCCAGTGCAAATGTCCCCCGAAGCCCGCCAAAGATATTTGAAGTTGCCACGCGCAAATACGTCGCCCCCAAATGATCAACCGTTTCAGACCCATCAACAGAACCACCTGTGCCGAGGAATATATCGGCGTGCTTTATCGAGGGCAAATCGCGCGCCTCAACATAATACCCGGGACGCGTGCGTACATCAGTCAAATAATTCCACGCGGCAAACCGCGGCATCACCTGTGCAAATCCCCCCAGAGGCATCCCATCATCTATAAGCGACAAACTATAATTGCTCGGATCGCGTCTTTGTAGCAACTCCCAAACGCTTTTGATCGCATCTGCACTGTAAACCTGCTCGATGTGGTGGGCAAAAATCGACGCGCCAAAAGGATGGGCACTATTAGAAAACTTGTCTAATGACGCTTCGGGATCGTCGTAAAAACAAGAAAAATTGCTCGGGCAACTCATATACTGATAAAAATCATTCACGTCGGGATAGGCCACGTCCTCCATCCAGGTCGCCGTGAGTTCCTGCCACCACGCAGCGGCAAAATCGGCATAATACCCAAATTGAATCGCGTGGAAAAACTCGTGTGCAGCCGTCACGCGCAACCCGTTGAATCCACGTGAATTTACAGGATAAATACTATCCGTAAAATTATTGTCAATTTCCATATAACTCGACGTCGTCACTTCCGTAAATACAATTGGGTATGTATAACCATAAACTCGCTGAATCGCGAGATTTTTAATATAAATGTCGTAAACACCATCGCCATCGGATGGAGGTGGATTGTAGCCCAACTGATTGATCTCCAAATCCCAAACCGCCTCAAAAACCCGCGCAGTTTCATCGACATAATCCGGCACGCCATTGGCATCTGCGTCTGTTGGCGCAACGGCGTGTGTCCCCGTGGTATTATAGTGAATTTTGAAACGTCCTCTCGGAGACAGTATTGAATGACTCAGGATGGGACGCTGCAGAAGAAAAGCAAATGCCTCCTTTGCTGCGGGAGGCAATCGGTCCCAATTTGCGGTCAAACCCCTTATCGCCGATGTCCCACAGGTAGCTCTATCCAGCCGAAATTCGCTATCAACGGGCAGTACATCGGGAAAAAAATGAGCACATGCACGGCAATAAATATCGTGCAATTCAGTTCCGGGCGCAAAAATGGGCGGAACTTGTGCATGCACGGATCCGCCCGCCAATAAAATAATCGCCAACAAAAGAACAACCCTGCCCATCTCAGCCATCTTCCCCCAATGATGAAACATAAATATGTGCAGCCACTTCAAGGCCGAGAGAATACCTGGCCTCGCCATTGACCACAATTTCCAGCGGGCCGTTAAAAGGCGCGCGCCCCACCACCTCGATCTCGACATTGGGTTTAATACCCATCGTCGCCATATAGCGCAACATCTCCGCGCTTTGATCACTCACCTGTCTGACGCGTACATTTTCACCTGCTGAAATATCTGCCAGACACAGATAATGGTCGTATTCTATCGAACCATCTTTGCGCGGAATCGGTGCGCCGTGGGGATCAACTGTTGGATACCCCAGCATTCGGTCAATTTTATCTTCAAACTCCTCGGAAATCACATGCTCTAACCGATCCGCCTCTTCATCGACCTTATCCAGATCAAATCCCAGTACTTCTGACAGATAAAGCTCGAGCAAACGGTGGTGGCGAAGGACCTCAAGGGCAATGCGTTTTCCCGTCGATGTGAGTACAACGCCCTGATAAGGCGTGTGTTCCACCAATTTCATCGCCGCGAGTTTCTTGAGCATATTGGTGACCGAAGCAGGTGCCACCGCTCTGTGCTCTGCAATGAGAGAAGTCGTCACAGATGCGACGGGGTTCTGCCCGTGTGTCAGCTTATAGATCGTTTTCAAATAATCCTGTGACGATTGACTGATCATCTTCATCTCTCCAAATAACTATGACAAAAAGTAAGATAAACCTCACATACAGGCAAGCACATCCTATCCTTCGGGAATGCGCTTGCCCTGCGGATCGGTTGCAATATTGGGCAATGCCGCTCGAATTTCTTCCCGCAAGCGGTCATCTGTAAAGTGTTCCAGCGCATCGGCAGGGTCGTGTACATGATCTGGCGGAAGCCCTATTTGGTTCAGGTAGGACTCCCAAAGCCTGTGATTGCGGAGCAATCTGGTCGCGTGTATAACCCCCTGCTCCCCCAGTGAAAAATGTCCATTTTCCCGCGTGATCAGCCCTTGCCACATCAACGACCGAATCGCAATACCAGACACCCAGCGCGCAGCCGTATCGACCAGGTCGCCCCAACTGAGTGCAGAGACGCGCTGCGATTCTCGCTCGCGGAGCAACTTCAACAAAACGTGATCTCGCGCAACCTTCAAAGAGAGTCGCACCTGCCGCACAAATCGCCCCAGCACCCCATAGTGAGGCGCAAAAATCAAAGAAAGCGCGAACAGGAAGCCCATCACCACAACCATAGCTCCTGCAATAGAGCTATTCCAAACTCCTGCAAGAAAATATCCGGCTATTGCGGAAATAACGCCCATCAGTGCAGACAACGTCAAAATGACTTTCAACCGATCGCTCCACAAATAGGCCGAAGCACCGGGAACAATCAGCATCGCCACGACGAGAATAGCCCCCACGGACTCGAATGCAGCCACCGTTGTCACAGAAACGGCTCCCATCAGCATATAATGCACCAGCGCAGCACTCACGCCCACAGAAAGCGCCATCTCGGCATCGAAAGACGCGATCAAAAGCTCTTTGTAAAACACCAGAACAAATGCGAGATTAAGCGCGAATACCGTTCCGAGAATCCATATCGGGCGCGGTCCCAAATCCCATTCTCCCCAGAACAGACGGTCCCACGGCGTGTACGCAATCTCTCCATAAAGCACGCATTCCTGATCGAGATCGACCTGCCCGGCAAATGCCGTGATCAAAACAACCCCCAGCGCGAAAAGCGCTGTAAAAGCAATGCCTATCGACGAGTCTTCTTGCACGCGCCACCTGCGGTGAAATGTCTCAATTAACACCGTGGCAATCACCCCACATATAGCAGCACCAATAAACATCGGAATCACATCGCGGCTGCCCGAAAGTAGAAACGCAATAACAATGCCCGGCAAAACAGCATGGCTCAGGGCATCGCCCAAAAGCGACATCTTGCGCAACACGAGATACGCGCCCAACAGACCGCACGACGCACCTGCCAGCGCACCTGCCAGCACGATCCAAAATGGTCCCCAGAACTCACTCATCTTTGCCGGTCCTCCGATAGCCACTGTGCGCTTTGTGAATATCTCCAACAATATCTATATCTTCTTCTGCCAGAATTGTTTCGAGCTGTTCTATAATCTCAGGCGTTAAAATATGCTCGACCTCATCGGCGGGCCTATCGACGTGATCCTCCTCCAAAATAGACCGATAAACCAGATAATATTCCCATAGCTGATGGGATTTGACCACAAAATCCGCCTCTTTGTGTCCCAATTCCGTCAAAGAACACGCACCATTGTGCAGGCTCACCCACCCATCGCGTGCGAGACGTTTTGCGAGCCGACGCACGCGGTAAAGCGGCAACTGAAGCTCGCCGGCCAGGTCCACCAACACAACCTTCTGCTTGTCCTGCGTCTGCAATGCGAGATATGCCCGCAAAAAATGCTGACCATTCTCCCGCAACGCGTTTGCCCTGAGCCGCATCCTCCTGGCGAGCACCCCGCGCCTGGGGGCAATCAGCACAGAGACGAGAAATGCAGCCGTTGCGACCAGCACCATCACCGGTCCCGTTGGGATTCGAGGAGCAAGCGCGCTCAAGCCAACGCCCATCGCACCGCATAGCGCGCCCAAAATACCCGACACCAGCACCATCACATGCAGCCGATCTGTCCAAAACCGCGCAGCAGCAGCCGGGGTAATCAACATCGCAGCAATGAGAATAACCCCCACAGCCTGAAGCCCCACCATAACAGTAAGCACGATCAACCCCATCAACAAAAGATCGACCACACGCTGGGAAAATCCCAGTGCAGAGAGAAATTCCGCATCAAAAATAAGCCCCTTAAACTCCTTGTAAAAAAGAAAAACCGCAATCATAACCAGTACAGATACAATGCACATCACATACAGGTCAGCACGCACGATAGACGCCGCCTGTCCAAAAAGAAATTTATCCAGACCACTTTGATTGCCCACCTCACTCTGCTGAATATGCGTGAGCAACACAATACCCCCACCAAAAAATACTGAAAGCACAATGCCCAGCGCGGCGTCTGCTTTGATGCGCGTGTAATTGACAATGGCCTCAATAATAAGCACGCCCACCACACCGGAAACAGTTGCGCCCAAAAGCAGAACGGGCAATGCCTTGCTCTGTGTCCACAGAAATGCCAGCGCAACGCCCGGAAGCGCTGCATGCGCCAGCGCATCGCCCAAAAGGCTGCGCCGGCGCAACACGGCAAATGCACCCAGCGTGCCCGATGTCGCCCCGATCAATAGCGAACCGAGCAAAACCAGTTGAAATGTCGCATCCCAAATCACCTCATAAACCCCTCTGATGATGGGCAACGGCCTGCGCGGCTTCGGAAAGCACCGTCAATCGCCCGCCATAAGTTTTGTTCAAATTGTCTTCTGTGAATACATTTTTCGTCTCACCAGCGGCAACGATCCGCATATTGATCAAAACCAGCCAGTCAAAATACTGATTCACCGTGTGCAAATCGTGATGTACAACCAGCATGGTCTTTTTGCGCGCCCTCAAATCCATCAAAATGTCGATAATGGCGCGTTCGGTCGCCGCATCCACACCTGCAAAAGGTTCATCCATCAGATAAATTTGTGCATCTTGAGCCAGAGCGCGTGCCAGAAAAACACGCTGTTGCTGGCCTCCCGAAAGTTGATTGATCTGCCGATGCCCAAAATCGGTCATACCGACTTTTTCAAGTGCCTCCTCAGCCAGTTCTCTATCAATTTTATCCGGACGTCTCACCCACCCCACGTGCCCATAACGCCCCATAAGCACCACATCTAAGGCATTGATGGGAAAATCCCAATCCACCGACTCTCGTTGTGGCACATAGCCAATGGCCTGCCGCATGCGCAAATAGGGCTTGCCGTAGATACGGACCCACCCCGAAGCCTTGGGCACGAGATCCATAATCGCTTTAATCATCGTACTCTTGCCCGCGCCATTGGGACCCACGACCCCTACGAGTTTGCCTTCTGGCACAGCGAGATCGACATCCCACAGAACGGGTTTCTTGTGATATGCCACCGTCATATCGTGGATATGAATGGGCGTCACCGATTCATCAACGGCATGTAACATTATCTCAACGCCTCGACAATTGTGTTCACATTTGACCTGACCATACCGATGTACGTATCGGCCCCACTGCCCGCGGGTCCCATAGCGTCGGAATACAGTGTGCCGCCAATTGCGACATCCCACCCCCGCGCCTTGCAACCCTCGCGCACGGCATTGATCGAGCGCTCGGGCACACTGCTTTCCACAAAAATGGCTTTTACCTGCCGTTTGACTATAAAATCCACCAGCAGCGACACATCGTTGACGCCGTATTCCGCCACAGTCGAAATCCCCTGAAGCCCGCGTACTTGAATGCCGTAAGCAAGACCAAAATATCCAAAGGCGTCATGTGCTGTAATCAACACGCGCTGGTCGCTGGGAATACGTGCAATCTGCGCTTTTGCCCAGGCGTCGAGATCGAACAATTGCACGCGATACGCCTCTGCATTGGCGCGAAATACATCTGCACCATCTGCATCAATCCCGATCAGCGCCTGAACAACCACGGGCAGGGTTTCTGCCCACATGCCGACGTCAAACCAGATATGCGGGTCGTGCTCTCCTTGCCCTGCAACCGGTTTCCGCAGCCTTTCTTTGGGAATATCTCGCGACACGGGAATCACCGTCTTGCTGCGCGCCATTTTTTTAAAAATACCCTCCAGCTTGCCTTCCAGAAAAAGACCGTTGTAAAATATCACATCTGCACGAGACAGTTTTTGCAAATCGCCCTGCGTTGCCTTGTAATAATGCGGATCAATCCCAGGTCCCATCAGGGAAATCACCTCTGCGCGATCCCCCGCAACATGGCGCACCAGATCGCCGACCATCCCGGTCGTACACACCACCAGCTTTTTATCTTCTTCAACCAGCGGCATTTCGTCCCCACCACACGCACACAGCAACAAAACGCCAGCCATAATAAAAAAACGGTACATACACCCCCCATAAAAATATCTACAATTATATATGGCTACAATGCTTCTTATATTACTACTAAAATAAAATTTAGTCTTAGCTAAAAGTATAAAAATCAAGGGACCCGGTCAAGAAAGAAAAACCCTCCAATCCATAGATTGAAGGGTTTTTATACAAAACGAAACGCTGTTCTTCCTTCCTTACTCAATCTCTATTAAATCCTCGCGTTTTGCTTCCTCTTCACACGCACCACCGCAACCCGTACACGACGAAGCCCAAAACGGCTTTACAACCTCGCCAATGACGCGATAGGCACACCAGAGTGCCACTCCAACCGCGATCCAATTTTGCCAGTCGGTCATACCATTACCCCCATCCAAGCGCCATACCAAGGCGATAAGTCACAAATGCGCCGATATAGGCGAGCACCGTCATATAAACAAAAGTTAGCACAGGCCACCGCCAGGCGCCCGTCTCTCGTTGAATAACCGCAAGCGTAGAAACGCACTGCGCGCACAGTGCAAAAAACACCATAATAGACAGTGCGACCGGGATATTGAACACCTTTCGCCCATCGGACCAGGTCGCAGCCTGAAGCGCGTCTCTAAGCGACGTCGATTCCTCATCCACCTCTCCCAAACTGTAAATCGTGCCCAGAACGGCGACAATCACTTCCCGTGCAGGAAAAGACGCCAGCGCCGCCATCCCAATCCGCCAATCCCATCCCAATGGCTCTACGACTGGTTCAAGAGCCTGTCCCATCCGCCCCAAAAAACTCTGCTGGAGCATCTCGCCGGCTTCCTTTGCGCGCAAATCATCCAAAATCTCCTCCGATGCCCCTGCCAACCGTTCGCGCTCGGCCTCGTAATGCGCGGTAATCGTCTCAGACCGCGGGAAATACGCCAGCGCCCACATCACAATCGTCGCGGCGAGAATCAATGTGCCAGCTCTTTCGATAAAATGCCGCCCACTTTGATAAATACGCATCCCAACAGTGCCCACATCTGGAATTTTGTAAGACGGCAACTCGAGTAAAAAAGGCGTGGGCTGCCCCCTCAACAGCGTCTTTTTCAAAATCCACGCAACTGGAATAGCCACAAAAATGCCAACGCAATACAGCGCGAAAAGCGTAAGTCCCTGCAACCCAATCCCTCCCCAAACATTTTGATCGGGAATAAAAGCCCCAATAAAAATCGCGTACACCGGCAAACGCGCCGAGCAACTCATCAATGGCGCGACCAGCATTGTAGCAATGCGATCTTTGGGGTCATTGATCGTTCGCGTAGCCATCACCCCCGGAATCGCACAGGCAAAACTCGACAATAAGGGAATAAACGACTTGCCCGACAAGCCACACGGCGTTAACAGGCGATCCATCAGCAGCGCCGCGCGGGCCATGTAACCGCAATCTTCGAGCACGGCAATAAAGAGAAACAGAATACAGATCTGGGGTAAAAAAATGACTACGCCCCCCACCCCGGCAATCACCCCATCTACCACCATACTTTGCAATGCGCCCTCGGGGAGATAACCCGAAGCCCATCCACCGACCGTCCCAAACAACGCATCAATCCCATCCATTAGTGGCACGGCCCACGAAAAAATCGATTGAAAAACAAAGGCCATAATTACAGCAAAGCTCAGACTCCCCCACAGCGGATGAGTCAAAACCCGATCCAATCGATCCGAACGGGTCACGCGAAGTGGTTCGGGATCGCGCAATACACCATCGAGGGCCTCATCGACCCATCCGTAGCGCAATTCGATCTCCTGATTCGCCAGAGCGTCACCTACATTGACCTTTGCTCGCGACGCGTGAAGATCAGCGGCAAAGTCATCGCCAAAGCGTTCTACAACATGAGATGCAAAGGTATTTTGATTATCAATCAACACGCGCAGCACCAAACCCGTAGATACACCTTCGTATTTCTGCGCCAACTGCTCGGCTTCTACCCACCAGGCTTGCGGCAATATCGGGCTGCGCGATGGAACCGCACCCTTTTCAACAACTCGAGAAAGGACTTCTTTCAACTCGTCCAACCCCGTGCGTTTATTCGCCTGTATGGGAATAACTGGAACGCCCAAACGCTCGCTCAGAGCGGGCGCATCAATAAGAATACCCCTGGCTTTGGCCACATCTAACATGTTGAGGGCCACGACCAGGGGCAAATCGATTTCGAGAAGTTGAGATACGATGTATAAACTGCGCCTCAAATTGCTGGCGTCGAGAACTACAAGCACTGCCTGGATGGTGCTCTCGCTCTTCAATAACCCCATCAGTGCTTCAACAGCAATAAGTTCGTCAGGAGACTTGGCTGAAAGGCTGTATGTACCGGGCAAATCCAACAGGTCAATCGCACTCTTGTCGGGCAATGTCAATTGTCCAACCTTGCGCTCAACCGTAACGCCGGGAAAATTTCCCACGCGCTGCGAAAGCCCCGTCAGAGCATTAAAAAGCGTTGTCTTACCCGTATTGGGATTGCCAACCACAGCGACCGTGGCACGACCGACATAAGGTCGCTCTCGATCCGCTATATCCGTTGCCATAATAAATCAGGCCGCTTTCATTCCTTTGATGCATGTAGCATCGGTTTTTCGCAGGCAAAATCTGCTGCTACCCACCTGAATCACCACGGTACTCCCAACGCGCAACACGCGCACGGGAACACCTGGTATAGCACCAACTTCGCGCAGTCGAGCCGACAGTTGATTGGCGCCTGAAACGCTTTCAATAGTGCCTTCATCACCCCGGCCCCATATTGAAAGCGGGGTTGCAGCATCCGTTGCATAAGCCATTATCGAGACTCCAAATTGAATAATTGATCAACATCCTGAACGGGCCACTGCCACTCCTCGTTCTGGTCCAGTTTGGACCAGAATTCGGCGAGAAATTGCTGCGCAGTGGGATCATCAGAGAGCAAAAAATGCACAAAATGTAGCAATTGCCCACCCGTTTGTGCACTCAAAAGATGCTCGACCTTGCACGCATCTACTTCGGCTTGATGCTCGTCGAGCTTGAGCACCTCATTGAGAAATTTGCGAACAACGGCGCGTTTGGCTAAAATAGAATCGACAATGCGGCGACCATCTTCAGATAGCTTTAAAAACTTGTTGTGATCTTCCACAACCAGCCCGCGTGCCTTGAGGGCTTTCAGAGTCAGCGATGCACTGCCCCGAGTAATCTCCAGCGCACGCGCCACATCCGATACCCGCGCATAGCCCAGATCGTCCATCAACTCGTGAATGGCAGTTAGATGATGGGCAACACTATGAGAGATCTCGTTGCTCTCGTATTCTTTCCATACATCCGATACCATCATGTGACCACCCCCCCGAATATTTGCACAACTGAGTTTAGCCATTTAACCGATGTTTTGCTAATAAAACAACTGATAGAAACATAAACCAAATGTACGTGATATGTCAAGGTCTTTTTTATATGAAACTTGACATCATTTTTTCTTTTCCGTATAACTGTGAACAAACTTTTCAAAGGAACGCATCCCATGACACATACTTTTTCTGAAATCGGTCGTCTTCCTCTTCCGGGAGACAATGTCGGCATTGCGACCCGAAAACTGGACAGAGGCACGCAAATTATCCATTCAGATCGCACCTTCTCGCTTCGGCACACCATCCTCGAAGGCCATCGTTTTGCCATCCAATCCGTAGCACCTGGCGCCCCCCTTCTCTCATGGGGTTTGCCCTTTGGTATTGCAACACACCATATATCTCCCGGAGATTATGTCTGCAACCCGGAGATCCTCGGCGCACTTAAACTCCGCGATCTCGACTTTGAGCTTCCAGAGATGCCCAACTTTGAAGACCGCATTGTTCCACACCAGATTGACGAGGCCACCTTTGAGGCGGGCGATCAAGTCAAACGCTATGATCATTACGCCACTTTTCAGGGATACAAAAGATCGGGAGGCAGAGGCGTAGGCACGCGAAATAATATTGTTATACTGGGAACATCTTCTCGCACAGCGAGTTATGCCAAACAACTCGAAGCGCGACTAAAAGACCAGGTGCGAGATTATCACAATATCGATGGCATTGTTGCAGTTGCCCACACCGAGGGCGGCGGTACTGAAATCCCCAATAACAAAGACCTCTTATTGCGTACACTCGCAGGATTTATAGTACATCCAAATGTTGGCGCGGTACTTGCGATTGACTATGGTCACGAAGCCATCACCAACCAGCACCTTCGGGAATTTCTCGCGCAAAACAATTATCCCATCGACCATGTTCTACACCATTTTCTCACACTTGAAGGCAGCTTTGAAAACGCGCTACAACAGGGCGAAAGCATCATTGCCAAATGGCTGCCACAAGTCCAGGCAATGGTCCGCACGCCCGAACCCCTATCGCACATCAAAATCGCACTGCAATGCGGCGGATCAGATGCATTTTCGGGTATCTCTGGCAATCCATTAGCTTCGTGGGTAGCAAGAGAGATGATTCGCCACGGCGGATCAGCCAACCTCGCAGAAACTGATGAACTCATCGGCGCGGAGTCCTATGTCCTCCAAAATGTATCATCTTACGATGTTGCCCAGTGCTTTCTCGACAAAGTAGAAGCCTATAAAACCCTCGCTGCATGGCATGGCACAACAGCAGAAGGCAACCCCTCCGGGGGCAACAAATTTCGCGGCCTCTACAACATCGTACTCAAATCCATTGGCGCAGCTATGAAACGCCACCCGGATGTCCGTCTCGATTCTGTCATTGATTACGCAGAGCCTATGATCAACCCGGGATACTATTTCATGGACAGCCCAGGCAATGATCTCGAAAGCATCGCCGGCCAGGTGGCTTCGGGGTGCAACATGATCTTCTTTATCACGGGCAATGGCTCAATCACAAACTTCCCCTTTGTACCCACCATCAAGATCGTGACCACATCCGAACGCTATCAGTTGCTCAGTAAAGATATGGATGTCAACGCGGGTGCATATCTGGAAGGCACCTCCATGGACGACCTCGGCAGCGATATGTTCGACCTGACCTGTAAGATCGCCTCGGGAGAACGCAGCAAAGGCGAAAAGGCCGCACACGCACAAGTCTCGATATGGCGCACCTGGCGACAGACCTCAACAGACCACTTGCCCGACCTCGAGAACCGGCCAGACCCCCAGGGCATACCTCTCCCTATCCAGACATTGGACGCCGACGAACACCAATTTCAAGCCATCCGCACCCGGGATGGATTCACAACCGACCGCCTGGGCCTGATTCTGCCCACCAGCTTATGTTCTGGACAAATCGCGCTGATGGCGGCAAAACGCCTCACAGAAAAGGGTCTGGGCCTCGATAAGGGCATCTCACGCTTTGTCGCCCTCCCGCACACCGAAGGATGCGGTGTATCGGGAGAAGCCACCGAACGCCTCTACACGCGCACTATGCTCGGCTACCTCACCCACCCCCTCGTACACACATGCCTGTTATTAGAGCATGGCTGTGAAAAGACCCACAACGACTATATCCGGCACGCACTGGACGACAAAGGGATCAGTCCCGATGCATTTGGATGGGCCAGCGTACAACTCGACGGCGGTATCGACGCCGTTCTCGACAAGGTCGAAGCCTATTTTCTCGACCAATTCGCGCAGGCCTCTCCTCCTGAAATCACTCCCACCAGCCTATCTACACTCCGCGTCGGCCTTCACGCTTCTGGTCCCGTTTCCGATATAGCCGCGCAATCCCTCGCCATTCTATCCCAAACCCTGATCGGCACAGGTGCCACGCTCATTGTCCCCGACAATGCGAGTTTTCTGTCCCATCCCATATATCTATCCGAAGTTCTGGGTAGTACGCCACCTGTGCCCACCCTTGCACACGGGCAAAATCCCGCCCAACCGGGCTATCACATCATGGACAGCCAGACCGACCACTGGGTCGAAACCCTTACAGGGTTGGGTGGCACAGGCGTCCACATCATCGTCGCCTACTCGGGCGACCACCCATTGCAGGGCCATCCCCTCACCCCCATGCTTCAAACAACCGCCGAAGAACGCGTCGCCAATTCCTACGGCGATGACTTTGACCTCATCTTCAACGCCAACGCCAAACACAATGCCGACGCCCTCTTGCGCCAGATCATCGCCGTCGCCTCTCGCCAATACACGCCCAAAACACCTCTAACAGGCAACACAGACTTCCAATTTACCCGAGGGCTTTTGGGCGTTTCTATGTGAATAAATCAAAGAGAAATTCCTTGCTCTATTGCTTCAATAGAGGCTTGGCTATATATTGTAGAGCAAGATGAAAACACTTAATCAGATCCGGGATCAATTATCCGTCGGTGAGTTTAACTTCAGTCGCCATGCCCTCAAACGTGTTGTTGAACGAAACATTAGCGAAACCGAAATCAAACAGATTGGAATGAATGCGAACATGATTGAGGAATATCCGGACGACAAATATTCTCCGAGTTGCTTGTTGTTGGGTTATACACAAACAGGACGCCCTCTACATATCCAGGTATCGCGTGCAGACACGGATCTCGTGAAAATTATTACCCTATATGAACCGGATACAGCAGAATGGATCAATTACTCTCAACGGAGGTGAGCATGTTCACATGTTCGATTTGTGGTGCTGAAGAAAGCCGTGAGGAGTTGGTAGAAGAGATCTTCCAAATCGATGGGAAATACGTCCTGATAGACCGCATTCCGGCTACGGTATGTAACCGCTGCGGCGAAGAGACATTTAGCCAAGAAACCGCGGAAAAGATTCGCCTGATGGTCCACGGGCAGGCAAAACCGAAAAAGTCCATCCCCTTGAAAGTATTTGAGTTCGCTTAAAAAAGGTACAGGATATATCCATGGCAAAAATCAACTTTTATACCTGGAACAGATGAAGCTCTTGCCGCAAGGTGAAAGCGTGGCTTTCACGAGAAGGTGTGAGTTTTGAGGAACGGGATTTCTTCAAAGATGAGTTCTCTGAGGAAGAACTCCGAGAATTGCTGGGCGACACTCCCCCAGCCGATATATTTTCGTGGCGAAGTCCTTCGGCGCGAACGCTAAAACTCGACCCAGATGAAGTATCGCCGGACGAACTGATTCGCCACATGGCTGAACAGCCTCGGCTAATACGACGACCGCTGATATACACTGGTGATCGGCTATTTGTGGGCACGGACAAAGCGGCGATGGCAGAGGCATTCCCTGGCTACGATCCATAAAAAAAGCCAGACAAAATATCTGGCTTTTTTTCTACTTCACACTTCCTAGTGGGTCACTTGCTTTGATTATAGCCATTTACTCAGGCCTAAAATTAGATTAAGAGTCTATTTATTAATATATTAAGTGTTTTGAGTTCAATGGCGATTTCCATGCCAAATGACCCACTAGTGAACTGATCTGTACTGCGACCAGTTGTACACCGTTCCACACTTCCCCTACCCCACCTTAACCTCCCGCCCCGTGCGCCCGGATTCAAACACCGCAGTGATAATTTCCACTGCATGGCGCGCGCTTTCAAGACCAATCATAGGCTCGCGGTCTTCATTGATCGCCCCGACGAGGTCTTCAATAATCAATGTGTGCCCATCGGAACTAACGGCCAGGGGATCTGCTGAAATATTCTTCTGCTTATCTTCCTGGTCGCCGTAAAAACCCAGCATCTCTGCTTCTTCTGATGCCTCGTTCTCACCCTGAATTTTCCAGGAAATCAGCTTAGAAGCATCTTTCATGATCGACCCATTCTCGCCGTAAATAGTCACCAGTTGTGGAAGCCCGGGATAGCAACATGTCGTCGTATAAACCGTGCCAATCGCGCCATTCTTAAACTTGAACAACGCCACAGTCTGGTCTTCCGCTTCGATATCGTGTCCAAAAACGCCAAACATACCCATCACAGACTCGACACCCCCAGCCAGCCACTGAATCAAATCGACGGTATGTACGCCCTGATTCATCAGCGAGCCGCCTCCATCGAGATCCCACGTTCCCTTCCACGATCCATGCGGGCCTTCATAATAACTATCCGCGCGATACCAGGGCAAATGCCCGTGTACACCGATCAATTTGCCTAATTTGCCGCTATCAACAGCATCTTTAATCCGCCTGTTTAGAGGTTCCAAACGCGCTTGAAAAATGCACCCGACCTTTACGCCAGCATCTTTCACCGCACCAATTAGTTGATCAACGCGTTCAGGCGTAATATCCGCAGGCTTCTCAACGATCATGTGCTTACCTGCATCTGCAGCCTGAATACCCAACTCGGCGTGCTTTCCAGACTCAACGCAAACGTTGACGACCTGGACCTCATCGTCCTGAAGCATCTCTTCATAACTCGTATAAGCCTTGCACCCGTATTCCTCAGCCGTCGGTCCCAAACGCTCCTCATCCACATCGCACACAGCCACCAGCTTCGCGCCATTTGCCCGCGCGACAGACCGACAGTGATTCTTGCCCATACCCAGTCCAACAACGCCAAAACCCAACTCTGCTGCCATAACATCCCTCCAATCGGAAATGTAAAGATCAATATAAAACGCGGCTCAATGTAATGAGACACTCGCCCGCGAGCAAGAAAAAATTATGATAGGGAAAGACCTTGACATTTGATGAGAACAGACTATACATAGATAAGTGGTCAGCAGTCAGCTAAAAACCTCCTGGATCGCGGCTTTAGACATACCGCGATGACAATCGTTATTCCTATGGGCTGGGGAGCTAAAAGCTGATCGCTGCTTTCCAAAGGAGTCATATTATGTGCGGTCGATTTGTTTATGCTGCCCAATGCGGTGAAAACCAGCTCGCATTTCCACAGGTTGTTTTTCCCAACGAGATACCATTGCGATACAATATCGCACCGGGCCAGGACATCACGGCGATTGCCAACACTGCCGAGCCGCGTGCGGACACCTTCAAATGGGGACTTATTCCATCGTGGGCAAAAGATCACAAAATAGGCAACCGACTTATCAACGCGCGGGGAGAAACCCTTGCGGAAAAACCCTCCTTTCGCACAGCCTTCAAAAGACGGAGATGTCTAATTCCCGCAACGGGATTTTACGAATGGCAGCGCAATCCCGACGGCAAAACCAAAACCCCCATGTATATCGCACTCAAATCCGGCGCCCCCTTTGCTTTTGCTGGCCTTTGGGAATCGTGGCATTCACCCGAAGGACAACGTATTCAATCCTGTACGATTATCACAACCGAACCCAACGACCTGATGGCACCGATTCACAATCGCATGCCTGTTATTTTACCGGCTAACGCGTATGACCTCTGGCTCGACCCGGCAGAGCGAACAGACCTGCAAGCCCTTCTCTCACCCTATTTCGCTCAAGAGATGACCGCATATCCCGTTTCCACCCTTGTCAACAGTCCGATTAATGACACGCCAGACTGTCTGAAGCCCGCAAAACCGCCCGAACAGAGCGCATTGTTTTGACCCCATCCATTCCCGGAGTAAAACGCAATGACCATTGTCGATACACACTGCCACATTGGACTTCACAAATACGAACCCGTAGAATCTCTACTCTACCACATGAACACATCCGGTGTTGATCGGGCTGTCTTCATCCAATACGCGGGAAACTCGGATAACCAGTATATGCTTGACAGCATGGCGGCACATCCGGAAAAATTTCAAGCGGCCATGATCGTTGAACCCACAGACGATGGTACAGCCATGCGACAATGGGCAGAACAGGGCATTGTCGGCATTCGCCTCCCGGCAAATAGCCGCGCCGATTGCGCCGATCCCCTCGCGCAGTGGCGCACAGCAGCCGACCTCGACCTCGTCGTCAGCGCGCCGAGCGCCCCACAGAGCCTTCTGAGCGATGAATTTGCAGAAGTACTCAGAGAATTCCCAAACCTATCCATCGTGATCGAACACCTCGCGGGCATCGGCGAAGGCCAGCAGCCCCCTTATGATACTTTCAAAAAGATTCTCGAACTCGCCGAACAGCCCAATCTGTCTATCAAACTTCCCGGATTCGGAGAAATCTGCCCCGTCCCCTTGCCCTTCGATCCCATCCCCCCACTCGCCGACATGGCCATCGAAGCCTTCGGTCCCCAAAGGGTCATGTGGGGAAGCGATTATCCCCCTGTGAGCAGACGCGAAGGCTATGACAACAGCCTCAAAGTCCCGATGGATTACCTGTCTGCCTTCAGCGAAGAAGACAGAGATTGGATATTCGGAAAAACCGCCCTGAAAATCTGGCGGTTCTGAGCATAAAAAAAGCGTCGGCTACTTGAGCGGACGCTTTTTTTATTTTTTAATTTTTACTGCCTCACTCTTCATACTCGGGAAATGCAGGAGCCAGCAAAAATGCACAATCTTCGTGGCATTTGCCGCAATAAGGCACCATGGCGCGGAACTTCTTATTTGCTTCTTTGACATTTCCCGCCTTGGCTGCAGACGCAATCCCCAGAGCCAGTGTTTGGGATGCCTGGTTGTAAATCGTGTACTTTTCTTCGTGTTCTGGCGGATAGAGATCGATCACTGCTTTCAACGCATCCTGGATCTTCTCGGCATCATCGGCAATCCCATCAACTGTCTCGTTTTTCAGCGCGACCATAATCCGATCTGTACTCAACTTAATTTCGCGCATTTTCGCACGTCTCACTGGCAGATTATTGTCCGACTGTTCGCCGCCTCCACCACAGCCAGTGATACCAGCCATCACAACACCCAGAATTACCGAACCCAAAGCCATAAACCTCAAATAGCGCATTGATACCTCCTATTTCCTTTCTCGTTTTACAGTGCGAGTCATGATAATAAACTTTTCCGAACACAAAATCAAGTTTTTCCAGAGGGATTATCTCGCCCCCCCAATACTTTTCGCAACCCCTCCTGAACCCGGCGATTTTGATTGTGCTGACGCACCCCCGCCTGAATCATAAACCGCGAAAGCCGGTCCTTTTTGGCCCTCATCCAGCGATTCAATGGTGGATAGGCATACATCAGAAAACCAGAAAGACAAATCGTCAACGTAACATAGGCAACGATATCGGTATAAATATACGCGTTGCTGGCACCCGCAAAGATAACCCCTGAATGCAACTCCAGCATGATTTTCCGGAAATCAGCAGATCGCACCATCACCAGAGAGGTAATAGACATCACTGCCAACAAAATCATGCCGACGAGCCCGGCCCAATAGTGTATCTTGCGATTGTACTTAAACACCGTATTGATAACCGTGCGGTCCTCTACCAGATGCTCAAAACCCGATAAGCGCTCCATCTGAGCTTCGAGCAACTCATTGCGGTGGGCCATCTCCTCTCGCCGCAGCATCATATCGACCAACCCACCGATTTGCGCGGCCACCTCGTGCAAAAAATCCTCATCATCCTTTGTAAAATACTCCGGATCGCCTTGCTTGTTCAGGAGTTCCAGCACACCTATCACCTCCCCGCGTCTGTTGTGCAGCGGGAAGGCCAGTATGGTCTGCGTTTCATACCCGAGTACATTGGAAAACAAGGGGTCTTTGGAGGTATCCAAAACATTTCTCACATCGCCGCTCTTAAACACATGCCCTGCGATACCCCTATCGCTCGGGATTCGCACCTGCGTGTCTTTTTCGACCCCTGCACCAACATGCGTATAAAGCTCATCTGTCAGGCGGTTGTGAAAAAATATCGAACACTGCTCCGCCTCCAAATACGTGGAGATTTCATGTGCAATACCACTGATCAATCGACCCTGATTTGACGTCGCATTCATCAACCGGCTAATTGTCAGCAGTGACTCCAAACGCTCCACGCGAGCGGTGAGGTCCTGGGAAAGTTCGCTCTCTTGTGCCATGCTACCAGCCTCGGATACAAAGCCATCGCCCCATTCAATACTTCCAATATACAAAACTCTTTGGTGAAATACAAACCCGCTTCCCGTCTTTTAACTCTCACCTCACCAATTCTGCTGTACCCCACAAACTCGGATCGTAAGACACGGGTAAAATCTCCTCTGCCGTCCAAACTTGCCGCCCCAAATTCTTATCGCGCAACAAATAAGTAAAACCGATCCGATTATTCTCATCGGGATCAAACCCGGTCATTGCAGCAGCGGGAATATGGGCTTCCAGGCGATACTCCGTTTTAAGCACCTTTGAAGCCACCTCTAAACGCTCGGGATCGCACAGCCTCGGATGCGCTCTCGCCCGCCGCAACCGAAATTGTCTCCCGCCAGCCTGCCTCTTCCCTTTGCCCGGCCAAAAACAAAAATGATGACAATACCGGCTTCCGCGGGGCGCAGTACGCACATCGCGCGTATCGATCCACACCTGAAAGCCGTCACCGCGCAATGGCCGGCGAACATCGGGCGCACGCCCCCCGGCACCTTTTACATCAACGGCAAAAAACAACCCGGTATCGTGCCAGGCCATATACACATCGGCAAAGGGATTTTTTCCCTCAATCCCGGTCAAATCTGGCACCAAATAAGTCGTCTCCCAGTCATTGATCACACCGTCAATCGTCGGGACATCTGCGCGAAACAGACAGGGAAAAGCCACCTGAAAAAACGCGCGTTTGGGAATACCAATATTCATAACCCTATCCCCCAGCCCCAACCTTGCGACCAAAAAGATTGGCAAAGATGAGAAAGTCGGGAAAGTTGACGATGCCATCACCGTCAAAATCATAAGTGGAATCAGAAGTTTGAAATGCACGGACAAAAGAAAGGAAATCTGCAAAATCAATAACCCCGCTACCATCGGCATCGGCCCGCGCAAGAAGGTCTGGATCAACAGTATCAGTAATCCTTATCAATCCGAGAGGTGTACCACTCGCATCGGCTGTATTGAGAATCGTCAGTGTGTACCGAGCGGGAAATGGCACGGCAAAGGACAAAATCGCTCGGGTATTTTGCCGGTCGAGAATCACAGATGTGGGTTGCCCAATACCGCCGAGCAGATAACTCGATGGCAGTGCCGCATCTGGTCCCATCTCTTCCGAAAAGAAAATTTGAATCTGACTGTCCGACAGCGTTTCAACGCGCAGGACTTCTGGCGCACGGTTCGGCATAAGAGATACAATACCCGAGCGAATATCCCAATCAGCCACAGCGACAATTTGATAGCGATAGGTCTGACCTTCAGTCAGCAAAGAATCAATGTACACCGTGCGGTCGCTGATCTCATCAAAATAACCGAGCGCACCATCGCCAACAGCGCGATAAATCTGATAAGAAGACGCATCGGGCACTTGCATCCAGTCGATTTCAACACGGGTCGGTCCCAGCGGCCGCGCGCGTATAATCTGTGGCGACCCCATTGCGACAGGCGGTTCGTCGCGTTCGACAATATGCACTGTGCCATCGAAATTAAAAAGCACCTCATTGCGAAAATCTCTGTCCAGATCCGCAATGAGCGCGCGGCGCATCAAACCCACTGGCGTATGCCAGATCGGGCGATAGTGATCGGGTTTCTCTGCACGAAAAGCGTAGAGATCCGGACGCAGGCATACGATCAGGTCGTCCAGGCCATCCCCATCGATATCCCCTGCCGAAATCCCATTGCCTGTGGTCGCCACGCCGTTAATCCGCGTCGTCCATTCGCGTACATAAGTATCGGGCGCACGCATGCTGTAAATCTCCAATTCCCAGAAACCATTGGAAGCTTCATACGCATCTGTGTACGCGCGCGCAACGGCAAATTCGACCAATCCATCGCCGTCCAAATCCACGCCCCCACCAACCCAACGCGCATCCCCCTCGCCCGGCAAGTACCAGGTCTGCACGTATCTCCCCGCGCGGTACTCATACATCCAGAGATCGCCATCGGCATCGCCAGCGAGAATTTCCCGCTGCTCATCTCGATCAAAGTCCGCAACCACAAAGCGCGGACCAGGATCGCCATTGCCCTCTGAGGGATCAACGAGAAATACCTCCTCGCGGATCACGCTACCGAGATTCCGAATCACGCGGATACCGCGCTGATCACCTGCTCGCGCGATAATATCGGGAATACTATCGCCATCCACATCGGCAAAATCGCCACCCCATGTGTCGCGCTGTTCAAATTCTACCTGCGCGGGATAGGGATTGGTGGGGCTATCTGTAAAAAGGACAAGACGCTCATAAGTCACGCCCAATAAATCATCGGTCCCATCATTTGTAATATCGCCAATTGACCAGGGCAAAAAACGCTCGTCGCTTTGAAATTCATCAGAAAATGTACCATCCGCCTGGCGTTCGTAAATATGCACGGGTCCATAAGAATCGCCCGTAAGATATGGCATAAGCGCGATTTCCAGCTTACCATCGCGGTCGAAATCCGATGCGCGATCGGGCAAAAAGCCATCGGGCAATGTGCCCATTTCCGCAAATCCATTTTGCGGGACGCGAAAAGGAACATAATCAATTGTCTGTGCTGGATGCACCGCGCGGATATTGTTTTCTCCATCTGCCAAAATGTGGAATGTCACAACACCTGATGGCAATGTATGGGGCAGAACAACGCGGTGTTTGTTTTGCACCAGACCGGTGTACAGGGTATCGAAATCCGCGCCATAGCGGTAGGCAATACCCCCGTGTGCGCGCTGATCGGTGCGCCAGCGACATTCAAAAACGCGGCGATCGCCTTCCAACACATCGCCACACGCAAGCGCGGTGATAGAGGGGGCCACTTTTTCAATCGCAACGCGAACCCGATCTTCCACGACCACACCATCCGACAAATCTGCTTCGAGTCGCAAAACCGCGTCAGAATCAGCAAAAGCAGAAACATCCCAGGTATAGCGAATGTCCTGAGAGGGTATTCCTTCTACAAGACCTGTCCATGTTTGCGGATTGCGTCCTATGCCATAAGACAGGCGATAACCCGTGACCTGCGCGCCCGAAACAGAAGCGCGAATATCAAACGCAGTATCATTCCCTTCATCATTGACGGGAGATTGTATCGCAACTGTCAGTTCTTCGAAAGTACCCAGACGGCTTGCGAGTTGCCCCCCACTCACGCGCCCTGCACCATAGTCATTGTCGTGCCCTGGCAGCCCCAGGTCAATTGCAGATGCGATGAGCAAATTGCGCACAGAATGGGGCGAAAGATCGGGCCGGCGCGAGAGAATCAGTGCGGCCAAACCCGATATGTGAGGCGCGGAAAAAGAAGTGCCAGAACCGGAGGCATAGCGATTATTGAGGCGTGTGCTGAGAATACTGACGCCCGGCGCAACCAGATCGAGCGACGCGCCCGTGCTGCTAAAACCCGCCAGACGGTCGGTATGGTTTACCGCACCCACAGCAATCGTATAGTGATTGCCCGCGGGATACCCCAACTCATCGCCCGTGTTCCCCGCAGAGGCGACGAGCACAACGCCTTGAGCGTGCGCGTATTGGATTACGTCGCCCAGGATAAAAGTGCGTTCAGGTCCCCCCAAACTCATATTAATAATATGCGCGCCATTCTCCACGGCATAGAGAATAGCCGCAGCGATATCATCTTCTTCGAGAAAACCAATGCCGCCAAGCCGTCTCAACCCCGCTCGCAGTGCCATAAGTTGGGCATTCGGCGCAATACCGGCAATACCTCGGTTATTATTCGTCGCCGCTGCAACAATGCCCGCAACGCGCGTACCGTGCGCCGATTCATCCTGCGGATCATTGTCGCGATTGAGATAATCCCCCATCCCCGGCAGATCTGGTGCATGGGTAAAGTCCCAACCCCTTATATCATCGATATACCCATTCCCATCGTCATCAACCCCAGCCGCTCCGTTCACTTCTGCAGCATTGTGCCAGATATTGTCGCGCAAGTCTTCGTGGTTATAATCGACGCCGGAATCAATGATCGCGACAACGATCTGTTTTTGAATGGAACCGAGGCTTTGTTGCAACAGCTCCCAATCAAGGGTCTGAAGGCTACGTTGGTTGCCATAGCGCGGGTCATTGGGTGCTTGTTGGTGCGTAAACAAATAATTGGGTTGTGCGTACACAACATCGGGACGCAAGGCGTAATCGGCTGCGGCTGCGATAGGATCGCCCGACAAACGCACGCGGTACACATGCGTCATGGGATGGGGATAAACAGCCTTGGCACTTCGCGGCGTAAAAAGCGGTTCAATCGATGTTATGCCATACCATTCTGATAGATCGCGGAATTGTGCGAGTGCCGGCTTTGCATTGCGAAACTTGACGAGAATTTGCCCGGGAGAATACGCGGACTGCGCGTGAATTGTTTGCAAAAAGCAACCACAGATGAACACAGATAAACACAGATAAATGTAGAACCACCTGCCCAGCCCCCAGTTCCCAGCCTCTCGCCTTTCCTTGTCTCTCTGTGTCTCCGTGTGAGCCATCTCACTTCCCGCCTTTAATCTGCGTAAAACGCTCAAATTACTCGCGTTTTTTCTGCGTTCATCTGCGGATTCATCTCGCCTTACTATAATCGGAAGGCAGCAGTGCAACCAGAAGGGCTGCCGGGAAGAGCAACATGGAGACAACCGTAAGCGCGGTAGCCGTAGAGGTCCACTCGGCAAGGCTCCCCACGCCGATCATGGCAAGGCCCGCCATGCCCCAGGAAAAGCCCATCACCAATCCGGTCGCCGTACTCGTATTGTGCGGCAAGGCGCGTTGCGCCAAAGAGATATTTGTCGTAATGCCGAGATCGAACAAATACCCCGCTACAAAAAACGAAATGAGCGCCAGGTACCCATCTGCCAGACAAAAACCCGCGTGAAAAATTGCGGATGAAGCACACGAAAAAGCCAGAAGTTTGCGCTGCGACATGCGATCTGCCAGATAGCCGCCCGTGATGCGCCCCAGCGTGCTGGAAAGCAAATAACAGGAAAAAACCCAGCCGATATCACTGGTAGTCCAGCCACGAGACGCCCCCAGAATAGCCGTAAAACTGACAAATCCCGTGTGAATAACAGAGCGCAAAACACTAATGGCAAAAAGCGTCCACAAAGAGCGGGTTTTTTTCAAAATAGAGAAATCGATTTTGCCTGCGGTTACGCGGCGTTCATGCACGGGAACTTTTCGAGACTGCCACAGGATAAATGGCGCGAGAAACAAGACGGGGATAACAATAAGCCACAGATATTGGATACCGTATCGCTCGACAATTTGCGTCCCGGTAATCGAAGCGAGCGCCATCCCCAGTGTTCCCCCCGTCAGAAAAATAGCCATAGATAGATTGGCGCGGCGCGGCGTTAAAGCCGTAACCAATCCCCCGGCGGTGGGATGAAAAAGAGAGGACCCAAAAGACGCGAAAATTAAAAAAACAGCGAGTATAGAAGCGGAGGGCGCAAAGCCGATACAAGAGACAAAAATTCCCGTAATAAAAAGCCCCAGTGCAACGAGGGCCATGCGGTCGCGTCCATCGCTAAAATATCCCATAAAGGGCTGCGTGATAGAACCGCAAAAGACAATCACCGTGGGCAAATAGGCAAACTGCGCCACCGTGAGATTGAAATG
Source organism: Candidatus Latescibacterota bacterium (assembly GCA_022821275.1). Taxonomy (GTDB): domain Bacteria; phylum Latescibacterota; class UBA2968; order UBA2968; family UBA2968; genus VXRD01. The sequence continues at coordinate 81,703 of JAJEDY010000001.1, forward strand.
ACTCTGAAAAAAAGCCCACAATGGCGGCGTGAGGACCATATAAAAATCCAACGCCATGTGTGCTGCAGTAATATAAAAAACAGGGCGAAAAGCCCCTTTTGGATCAGAACGAAAAGATGGCGTGGTTTCTGTGGACATAGAATAGCCTTTTCTCACAACCCGGCGCGTTGGAGAATGACCTCGCAGAGTTTTTCGTGCAGGCCCAGAGGTTCGGTAACGCGGATATGCACATCTGGATATGCCGCCCCGGCTTCTGTTGCCATACGCGGAATATCCTCTGTAGCATGGCGACCAGGAGACAGCATATAGGGATGAACAACGATCTCACTTGCCCCCTCGCGCACACATGCATCAATGCCCTGTCTAATAGTGGGTTCGGCCAGTTCCATATGCGCGATGTGGACAATGATATCGGGGCGCGCTCGACGCAAAATATCGCCAACGCCGTGAAGCATCTGATTGGCTTCTTCACGCCTGGAACCGTGATCGACAATGAGAAGTGCAGTAGGCATAGTTGTAAATGCGAATCAACGAATCAGCGGAACGGGGTACAACTGGTTCAGGCCAGTTCATCAACGGCGGAGTTTATAATAACTCTGGGTGGTAGGGTTCGTCTATTCGTCTATTCGTCCAGCCATGCTTCAATCCGCTGTTCATCCGCGTCTGTCCACGGCGCAATATCCTCAATACAAATGCGGTCGTGACCACTATAAACGAGCGCCATTGTATCCTCGTAAACACCCTCTTTCAGAGCCTGCTCGCGCCATGCGACAAAACTTCTGCGGTCGTATTCTTTGGCCCGCGCATCAATGCTTTCGCAGTCGAAGTTGCGGGTCAACACGCCATCCAATTCGCGGGCGATTTCAGATTTGTCATGAACGAGATCAGTCGTTTCATCGGGATCGTCTTTGAGATTGAAGAGTTCGGATTCAAAACCCGTGTGCTTGACGTATTTCCAGTCGCCCTGGCGCAACATAAACGTGCCCGTGGCACAGCGATCGCCGTGGTATTCGCACATCGCCCAATCGCGTTCGCGCTCTGTCCCCTCAACGAGTTGTGGAAATAGAGATTCGCCATCCAGCGCATCGGGATACGCGGCATTATCCGCATAATCGCGATAGCAAATACGCGCCATATCCATAAACGTGGGATATAGATCAACGAGAGAAACGGGCGTATCGACAACAACGCCTTTTTGCACATCGGGACCGCGAATAATGAGAGGAACGTGGGATGATGCCTCGTACATTGAACGCTTGAGTATTTGATTTTGATCCCCGGCCATTTCGCCGTGATCACTTGAAAAAATGACATACGTATTATCGCGCAACCCCAGATCATCAATGGACTGAAGCACCCGACCGACCATCTCATCGAGCGCGGCGATCATCGCAAAATAAGTGTGCCGAATCTCTCGGACGATGTTCTCGGAGAACTGTTTATCGCAATTTTTGGTCACGCGCTGATACGCAATTGCCTCATTATGCGTAGCTTCGAGCGGCATCAAAGTCGGCGGAATATCGACATTATCCGCATCGATCAACGGCATGTGGCGTTTCTCAGCAGTGAATGCTGGATGCACCAATCCCGTCGTGAGATAAAGCCAGAAGGGCCGGTCACTCCTCGCGTATTGATGCAACTGATCAACAGCCTGATACGTCCGATCCCAATCGCGCCCATTCGCCTTGCCATCATCTACAACTTGTGGCAAGGTCGTGCGACATAAAGGCCGGCGAATATTGGCCGCGCGCGTCCAGGAGCCGATGCGATCGCGGATGGAGTGTTTGCCATAAGCGTAATCTATAGGACCAATGGCAGAGGTCTGATAGCCCGCGCTCTCAAATGTATTTTGATACGTGGGTACATTCTCGTGCAGCCCTTCGTGATTGTTCCAGCAATCGTAATAATTGGGATATTTCCCGCTCCACATACTCGCCCGAGACGGATTGCACACCGGGCAATTGGTGTACGCATTGGTGAACAGGACCCCATCACTGGCAAGACGATCCATATTGGGTGTGGCATTTTGCATGGCGGGATGGCCCATACAGCCCATCTTACGCCCATCCATGCTCTCGGCGTGAATGAAAACTATGTTCGGTTGAGAAGGCATTTTTAGTTTCCTATTATAGATGTGATCAATTTAAACTTCTACCACACGCCCTGTTTGTGCGGCTTTGTGCATAGCAAAAACAACGCGCAGTGCCTGAAGCCCGTCTTCGCTGTGTGGATCGGCGTAAGGGTCATTGGGAGCGGGGCGATTGCCTTTAATCGCCTCGACAAAATGATCGCTCGAATTTCCATATTCGGGCAGGTTATCCACGCGCGCCCATCCACCTCTGCGCGCAATCGCATAGAGGCGTTGGCGTTCCAGGCGATAACTCTGCTTGTCAGTATATATATTGACCTCATCCTGATTCTCGTCGCAACTCTTTATACAGAGCAAACTGGCACGCAATCCCCCTTCAAATTCGAGACGCATATCCACCAGCGTTTCCTCTATCTGCCCGGTCTCGTATTGAATTTTGCCCTCCACCCTGACCACGCGCCTGCCCGTGATCCACGGCAAAACATCTGTAATGTGAATCGTGCGCCGATGCAACATGCCACCGTCTTCTACACTGCGCTTTACGGGACTCTTCCGCTGGACAGCCGTAAGCATTTGTGGGGTGATAGCCCCCGACGCGATTTCCCTGCGCACATACTCAGTACTGGACATAAAATGGCGCGTAAACGCCGTCATCAAAATGCAATTTTGCGACTTGCTCAACGCGACGAGTTCCTCGGCATCCTCCAAAGTCACCGTCATTGGTTTATCGACAATCGCCGGAATCCCCCGCTCAAGCGCCAACTTACAAGGCTCAAAATGTATCTGATTGGGCGTGCTCACAAAAACGCCATCGACCAAATCCGGATCGAGCATATCCCGGTAATCGGTAAATGTCTGACTCTCACGCAGCCCCTCATTGCGATTATCCAAACTTTCCTCGGAAACATCGCAAATCGCCGTAACCTCCACATCTGACCTCTTGAGCAAATTCGGGACATGATAGCCCGAACAAAAAGGACCGAGACCGATAAGACCAATTTTTACCTTCTCCATATCAATCCTTTCCCAGGCTCAACCAGCCATCCACATCGGGGGCGAGTTCGCGCCAGTGGCTGGTAATCGCCTGCGCTTCTTCAAGGCCCATTTTGCTCCTGTCTTCATAAGATGCGGGCACGCCCTTTTCAGTGAGATAATCCAGACAGCGACCCCACATTGCGCTCCATACGTAGGCATTGTGTAGTTCTGTTTCTGGCGCCGAGCGGCTGCGCGCAACAAAACCCGGTATAAAGGGACGACCAGGGGACTGTCCAATAGGAAGATAACGGAAATTATAAGCCCAGCGATAATCTTCACGGCTCGTGTTGGGCGTAGAGCTGTGCATCACTTTATTATCTAAAAAAACAATATCTCCAGGATTGACGGGCAGAGTAATTCCCTGCCCATCGAGGTTTTCCGGATAGGGATGGTATTTTACGCCTTCTTTGTGACTGCCGGGAATGACCACCAAACAGCCATTTTCTTCGGTCGCATGGGTCATTGGAATCCACGCATTGACAATCTCGCTCTCATGAGAATCCCTCAGGCCCGAACCCGCGTCCATGTGCCATCCTGTTTTGCCCACCTGAAATGTATAAAACCCTTCCTCCGACAGATCCGCACCCACGGACTCAGCCACCTGATCTGCCAGCTTGAGATGATCGGGCGCGAGTTTGAGATTAAAATGGTAAATCGGCGACGCAGCTATCTCCGGCCCGATAAGAACTTCCAAAACATCTAAGACTTTTGGATGGCGCATAAGATCAAACATTTCTGGAATCCGTGCATCGGGCAGGTCTTTGCGCCACTGAAAAGTAGGAACAAAGATATTCAGCACGGGATCGAGATGGTGCAAAACCGTTCCCCGACTCGCACCGAGCGACATTGCAAACCGCTCGGGCAAAGACATCTCATCAAATCTATCCAGTGCTTCAGAATCAGTCTCAACCAGATAAATCCGCGCCAGCGCATCAAGGAGCGCAGAATAGGCTTTTTGCAAGGGATAAATGTCCTGCTCGGGATTGAGCACATCTTTGACAACGACATATCCCTCTTCTACGTATTGTTCTTTTAATGACGACATATATGGTCTCCTATATTTGATCATCAGTAATCTATTGTCAACCTCCCTCATTTTGGACGCCTGTCTAAAGCCGCAATCCCTACTGGTGCTCACAGTTATCAAAAGCCCAGCGCAATGCCTCTATGGATTCATTGGTCGCCGCAATAATTTCATTAACGGGATTTTCGGTGGGCAACATATAAAACGCATGCGTCATGCCAATATAACGCCGTGTAACAGTGTCAACACCTGCAGCTTTTAAGGCATGTCCATAATCTTCAGCCTCATCGCGCAGGGGATCAAATTCAGCGGTCATAACCAGCGCGGGCGGCAAGCCAGACAGATCAGAAGCACAAATGGGCGCAACATCGGGATGGTTGCGGTCTGCGATATTGGGAACATAGCAATCCCAGAACCACTTCATCGCACTGGCCGTGAGCAAATACCCTTCGGCATTTTCAGAATAAGAGCCACGATCAAAATTTGCCTCAATAACGGGATAGACGAGCAATTGAAAAACGAGATTTAATCCCGCATCTCGGGCACGAAGGGCGACACAGGCAGCCAGATTGCCCCCGGCACTATCGCCAGCTACGGCAATGCGGGAAGAGTCAATCCCCAATTCATCTGCCGAAGACGTCGCCCATAACGTAGCGGCAAAACAATCGTCAATCGCACCGGGAAAAGGCGTTTCTGGCGCACGGCGATAATCTACCGAAACAACAACACACCCCACATCGTGTGCGAGCTTCCTGCATTTAAACTCCCCCGTATCCAGATCGCCCAGCACCCAACCCCCGCCGTGAAACCACATCAGCAGCGGCAAATCGCGGTCGCCATTGGGCCGATAAATGCGAATGGGGATCTCCCCCGTTTCACCTATAATCGCGCTATCTTCCACATAATAAACAGGCGGCAACATATCATCTGGCATTTTGCGCGAATCGTTAAAAGCCCTTGCAGCCGCCACTCCTCTGCTGTGTAGATCCGTCAGACCATCCCCTTGCATGGCGTTTTCAAATGTCTGTACGAATTTCTGTATTTCCGGATGTGGTTGGTTCATAGTTATATCCCTTACGCTGGCATTGGTACGGGTCTCGCATCCTCTGTGCGAATACTCCAATCCGCCAATTTTAATTGCAAATCTGCGATGACATCGCGGTGATCGGCATTATCCACCACATTGTACAATTCCCACGGATCGTTCGCCAGATCGTACAACTCATCCCGATCCCCCATGGGATCATGCACATACTTCCATTCGGCTGTACGCACCATCTTGCGGCGCCCCTCAGCCTCGCGCCATTGTAGAGACTGTCCAATAGCCCGCCGCCCCCAGGGCTTCTCAAACTGTTCCAAATCCGCCATAGTAAAAGCCGGGCCACCCGCGCCGTATTCTGAAAACGCCGCATCTCTCGGCGCCGTATCCGTAACCGTGGGTAACCCCTCTCCGTGCATCGAACGCGGTACATCGTGCCCCTGCAATTGCAAAACCGTCGGCACAATATCGATCAAATTGATGCAACTCTCATCCACCACGCCCTGCGGAATCTGCCCCGGCCACGACACAATAAGCGGTACGCGCGTCAGACAATCGTAAAACGCGCCCCCCTTGGCGATCTGCGCGTGTTCGCCCGAAAAATCACCGTGATCCGCACAGAAAACCACAACCGTATTCTCGCGCAAATTGAGCCGATCCAGCGCGTCTAAAATCTGCCCTACGCCATCGTCCAAAAAACGCACCATCCCGTGATACACCCCCACGCAACCCTTTACGTCTTCAATCGAATCACCTTCCACCCCAATCATCGCGTGCAATACCCGGTTGCGTTCGGGCGCTGTACCATCGCTATACTCATCCGCTCGCCAGGGCGGCATCACCACATCATCGGGTGCAATCGCATATCGCTCGGGACATTCATACGGCGTATGGGGATCGGGAATGGAAACCCACAGCGCGAATGGGTCATTGCCAAATTGCTCCAAAAATCGCACGGTCTGCCCCGCCACCAACCCGGTCGAATAATCCTCCAGCGGAAAATCACTGGTCCCGTAAGAAAACTGCGGGCTAATATCGGGCAGGTTTCTGCGAACCACATGCGCGGCATTAATCGACTCAATTGGCCGAAACCAATCCATCCCCCTTGTCGCGGCATCTCTGGGCAATCCCCCATGTCCAATCTCACACCACACATCGAACAAATCGAGATCGCTTTGTTCCTCAAAACAGTGATTCTTGCCAATTAATCCGCACCGATATCCCGCCGCTTTCCACAGCTTAAACGCATGCGTGGCATCCCCCGGCATCAGCGTCTGGTTTCGCCGCCCACCGTGCGAATGCGGAAACTGAGAGGTCCAAAACGAAATGCGGCACGGCACACAAAGGGGATGCGGCGTAACCGCGTGTTTGAACAACACGCCCTCATTCGCCATCCGCTCTAACGATGGCGTCTGACAAAACGCACTGCCGTATAAGTGGCTCGCCGTGGCCTTCATCTGATCGCTCATGATAATAATCACGTTGGGTTGGTTCATGTATTTTCTCCATTTATCATCACCGATTCACCACTCTCAGCACTGTGCTTCACCGCCTCAATCACAGCCATCGTATGCCGCACGGACCTCCCATTGGCATCGGGCACTTTGCCATTGAGACAACAATCTACAAATTCGGCTATCTGATTGGGCATCCCCACCCGAGAGGTCTCATCTATGGGCACTTCTTCGCCATTGACCATCAATTTCTGATTGGTCATCCAGATGGATCCCTCGCTACCCATAATATACGTATCGTGTGCGCCAGTATGCGTCACCACAGTTTGCGTCAGCACACTCACTGTGCCATCTTTGTGATTCATAATCGTCGAATACGAATCCTTTTGCCCCGCGTATCGCTCTGCGCTCTCACTGCCCTGCGAATATACCTTTACCACCGGAGAATCGATATACCAGGGCAAAATATCGTACTCGTGCGGACCAAAACAATACAAAACACAAACACCGCCCAATTCCAGATCGAGATACCACGACCGGTCTGGCGGATCAAAATTGCCGTATCGCCTCCGGATCATGTGTCCCACCTCGCCAATTGCACCCTCCCGAATAAGCGCCTTCACCTTCAAATTCACGGGAAAGTGCCGCATCACCTGTCCCACCATCAGCACCACACCGGCATCTTCACACGCCGCAATCATGCGATCGCATTCAGCCACAGACAGCGCCATAGGCTTTTCAACCAGCACATGTTTGCCCGCACGCGCCGCGGCAACCACCTGCTCGGCGTGTGCTTTGTGGATCGAACACACATGCACGGCCTCCACCTCGGGATCATTCAATAAATCATCCAACACCCCATAGGCGCGGGCGTTGTGCTCACCGGCAAGAGCCTCTGCCCGACTGCGGTCTATATCCATAACTGCCGCCAGACGGATATTCCCATTAGCCGCAATACTGCGCGCATGTCCCCCCGCATTTGAACCCGCGCCAATCAGCCCAACAGATAAAACGTCTTTCATCATGTCCTCCTGCGTTTATCACACTAATTTCATTTGCCCCCACAATAGCTTTTGTTTTTTTTACTTATTCTTTCATACACAAAGGAGCAATTTATGAATCCCGTAAAATTTGGCATTGTTGGCATTGGCGGCTTTGGGCAAACACATGTACGCTCTGTCGAAGCACTCGAACGAGAGGGACGCGCGCGCCTCGATGCCGCCGTTGTCATTGACCCTGAAAACCATCCCGAAAAACTCGCCGAATTAAAAACCCGCAATGTTCGCGTTTACGACACTTATGACGATCTGCTCAGCGCAGGAGACATAGATTACATCACCTTGCCCATTGGCATTCACTATCACGTTCCCTATTCCATCGCAGCACTCGAAGCGGGATTCAATGTTATCTGTGAAAAGCCATTGGCAGCCACGGTACAGGATGCCAATCACTTAATCGAAATAAAAAATAAAACGGGCAAAATCGCACTTATCGGATACCAATCGATCTACACCCCCAGCATCCAGACCATCAAAACCCGCTTATTGGACGGCCGACTGGGCAAATTGCACACTGTCCGCATCAAAGGTGGGTGGCCGCGCAACAACCTGTATTACAGCCGCAATACCTGGGCTGGGCGGCTCACACTCGACGACGGCACCCTGGTCCTCGACAGCCCGATCAACAACGCCATGGCACACGACCTCAACAATGCCATGTACCTGTGTGGCGCAACCCATCATGAATCGACCATGCCCGAAACCGTCCAGGCCGAACTCTACCGCGCACGCGATATCCAGACACTCGACACAGCCGTACTCCGCATTCTGGCAAATGGCGTCGATGTCCTCATCGGCCTCTCCCATTCCACTCGCGAAAATTTCAACCCCCTCATGCAACTTCAGTGCGAGCACGGAACAGTCGAATGGAGTCGCCCCGGTTCGATCATCCGCTACAACGACGGCAGCACGGAATCCTTTGAAGAGCACAACATGCGCGACCATCACGGTCCGTTTCACAACGCCATCGACGTACTGCAAAACAACGCCACGCCCCTATGCCCACCAGAAGTCGCACGCGCACAAACCCTGTGCGTCAATGGCGCACACGAAAGCTGTCCCAATATCGTCACAGTTGATCGCCGCGATGTCAAACGCGATGGCGCAACCTTCCACATCATCGAGGGACTGGACGACCTGTTAGATCGCAGCTTCCGCACGGGCAAGCTCTTCTCGGAACTCGGCGTCAACTGGGCAATCTCGACGCAGCCCTATGACATGACGAACTACGACCATTATCCTCATGGCGACAAATAGTTCAAAAACCATGCCAGCGTCCGTCGCGCACTATCGCGGCGGTTTTTCTCTTTCCGAAATCCATGCCCTTCGCCTGGATACACCACCAACCCCACCGGCACCCCAAGTGATTCCAGCGCGCGACAGGTAACTTTGGATTCCGACAGCGGACAAATCGGGTCCTGATCGCCGTGCAACAACAGAAGCGGCGTGCGAATTGCGCCCAAATTGGGAAACACATCGCCCCCGCGCGTACGCTCTGTAATCGGCCACGATAGCGGTTCCAAATACTCTGTCTCATACGTAAAATCACCCGTCTCCAGAGTCATCCGCCTGTTATCGATAAAACCGAAAAGCGCGACGCCGGCTTGAAATCGGTCCGTCACAGATAGTGCCCGCAAAGTCATATACCCTCCATAAGACGCACCGAAAATACCCACCCGATTTTTTACTGCAAGCCCCTCTTCAATCAAAAAATCAACACCCGAAATAATATCTTCAAGGTCAGCCCGCCCCTGGCATCCGATATTACTCCGTGCGAAATCGTCGCCAAAACCCAGAGACCCCCGAAATGCCGGACGAAAAACCCGGTAGCCCGCCCGCAGCAAATGGCGATATCGGACCGCCTCACTGCGTAAATTCTCCACAGGCGCAGCAGGTCCGCCGTGCGCTGAAACCAGCAGCGGTGCAGAGCCTCTAAGGCGATCCGCTTCGTAGAGTACGCCTTCGATCTCCATGCCATCTGGGGCTTCCCATTCCATTTCTAAAACGCGCAAATCCTCGTAATTCTCTGGCTGGGGCACGGGCACCCGGCGCGTCCCCGTCCAAATTGCGGGAAATCGCTCCGCGTCTTCGGTTTCAAAAATAGCCAATCCATCGGGCATCCACACAATATCTGATACTGCGTCCAGATCGCCAAATGTTCCCTCTGGCGTCCCGTCCAGAGCCAGCACTTCCGTCTGCGTTTCCAACCCCTCCACAAACGACACCCAGGCGGTTTTTTCGCGCGGTCCCCAGCCAAAGCGCGCAATACAGCACCCGCCCTCTGTGAGATTTACCCGTTCGCTCCCATCCCATGACAACCACCACAAATCCGTATGCGTCGTAATGGGATACACCGCCTCGTGATTGGCTTCGTAAAGCAGCGCAGAGCCATCCGAAGCCATTACCACGCGACCGGCTTTGCCAGCTCCTTCGGTCAACTTTCGGACCTCATTTGCATTCAAATCAAAACCGTAAAACTCTCCCCGTTGCGCTTCTTCGGGAACCACATTGAGGGATTCTCGCCAGGCGATTCGACGGCCATACCGACACATACTCAGGTTCCCGCATCCTTCTGGCACATCGGCAAGATCGTGCCACCCCTCGATTGAAGCATATCGACACAGCGTGACCTTTTCTCTCGGCGCGGGATAAAAATAAGGTGCTTTGGGATCCGCAGGCGCGCGGCGATCTACAAGCGCACCCACAACCAACCCCCGTATGCCCCATTTGACATCATAGGAAATTGTCCCCTTGGGAATCGTGAGCAAACGCCCCTTTGTACCATCCAGATCAACCCGCCACAGCGCGCCTTCCGATTCGACCAGCGCACAATTATCATCGGCCGACCAAATCCGCCCCACAGAATCAAACACCGGTTCGAGCACCCCTCTCTCTGCGGTCAACTTGAACAGGGAGCCACTCAAGATCACAAATAACACATCGGGACCAACGCGCACCATACCCTGCACGCGCCTGAGATCCAGAGCCGTATCCGTCAGACGGTCTAAATACGACGGCAATTTGACATCATCCAGCAACACATCCATAGCAATCCTTCCGATCAGGATTCCATGCACAATTCAATGAGACAACCAAACCGCCCCACAAGATAGTGTTAGACCTCGATATACGCAACAGCACAATGCATAAAAAACAATAGTCCTGCTCTGAATGATACAGAACAGGCTCTTTTACTTTACTTGACCAACAAAAATACTTTGCCAGACCGATTTCTCCATCCTATCTTGTCCCGTCCATTTGATCCACCTGAACTCATCCTCATTCCGGAGCACCTTATGGCTCGCAACCTCCTTTTAATAACCACCGATCAACAGCGCTGGGACAGCCTCCCCTGTTACGGCCTCGACTTTATGCAAACCCCCAACCTCGACCGCCTCGCACGCGAAGGCATGGTATTTGACCATTGCATTGTCCCCTCCCCTGTATGCGTGCCTTGCCGCGCGTCCATCATGAGCGGGCAGTACCCCAGCGTAACCGGCGTCCTCGGCAATGGCAACTGGCTACCCGATCACGTGCCGACCTGGCCGCGCATCATCTCGCAAACCGGAAGGCGCACCGCAGCCATCGGCAAAATGCACTTTCATCCCTGGGACTCGCACCAGGGCTTTGACGAACGCATCATGGCAGAAGATAAACGGCACATTTTCCTGCCCGACCACCACGTACAATTCCTCGCTGCACACGGCCTGGACCGTCCCCACCCCACCACATTGCCGGGCTATTACGAAACTCTGGGCGCATCCATCACACCGCGCGAGCGCAAATTCCACGTCGATGGCTTTGTCGGTGACCAGGCAGCCGAATGGCTCCAACAAAATGGGAACGACCCCTTTGCCGCCTGGGTCAGCTTTCCCGGACCGCACGATCCCTACGACCCTCCTGAAAACATGGCCCGTATGTATGCCGACGCGCCCATACCCGAACCCGTCGGTTCCCCAGAAGAACTCGCCGACAAACCACCTGCCCAAAGAGACCGCGGCCGCGGCAGCCTGTCCAACTCTATGTTTCGCCAGGACTATTCACAAGCAACCCCGGAACACTACCGAAAATGGCGCGAGCACTACTACGCCAACATCAGCCTGATCGACGAAGGCATTGGCAAAATCATCGCCGCGCTCGAAGCCCACCGCGTACTCGACGACACCCTCATCATCTTCACCAGTGATCACGGCGACGCATTGGGCGATCACGGCCTGCCCTTCAAAAGCTTCTTCTACGACTGCATGTCCCGCGTCCCTCTCATCATGCGCGGTCCCGATATCCCCGCCGATCAGCGCGCATCGAGCCTCGTCAGCACCATTGACCTCGTACCGCTTATTTATCACGCCTGCGATGCCGAACCGCCCAGCACGCTACAAGGCGAAGATATTCGCCCACTATTCAAAGACCCCACCGCGACCATTCGACAGGCCGCATTTTGCGAAATCGGCGGACGCGCTATGGTGCGAACCGAACGCTACAAATACGCGCACTACGCCGATGGATCTGCCGAACTTTACGACCTCGAAAACGACCCCGACGAAATTGTCAACCGCGCGGGCGACGCGCAACTATCCCAGGTTGAACACGACCTCAAATCCCGCTTGCTCGAACACTGGATTGACAACCAGAAGCACCAATCGAACTACACATCTGCCCCGCAATACTGGGTGCGAGAAGCGCTTGAAGCCGATTACAAAAAACAACGCGAAGAAGGCGGCGACCTGCGTTACAGACCGCTGTATTAGAAGTGAGAAGAGTGAAGGATGAAGGGTGAAGGGTGAAAACCCGCTCCACCGCCCAAAGATGGGTGCTTCATATCATTCCTCTCACTTCTTACTTCTAACTTCCTACTTCTCACTTTATAAAGGAGTTTCTCTTGAAAATCACCGATGTCGAAACCATTCAATTCAAATATATCGCCAACACCGAACAGGACAGCGACGGACACGGGCATCCCGGTCCCGAACGCGAAGCCGTTCAGACCCTGCTCGTAATTTCAACCGACGAAGACATATCCGGATACTGGTTCGGCGCAAATGCGCGGGTGATCAACAGCATGGTCAAGCCAGAACTCATTGGCAAAGACCCATTTATGCGCGAACAAATCTGGCACGACCTCAACCACCGCCAGCGCATCAACTCAGACACGATAACCGACAAAGTCATCATGTCCGTTGACCTCGCCCTCTGGGACCTGGCCGGTCGCGCCCTCGATCAACCCGTTTACAAATTACTCGGCGGCTACCGCGACAAAGTGCCGGCCTATGCCTCTACCATGTGCGGCGACGACCTCGAAGGCGGTTTGGCCACGCCCGAGGACTATGCCCGATTTGCCGAATGGTGTATGAAACGCGGCTACCCCGCCTTCAAACTCCACACATGGCAACCACCTTACGAAGGTGCCCCCAGTGTCAAACGCGACCTCGAAGCCTGCGCTGCCGTGCGCGAAGCCGTCGGTCCAGACATCCCCCTCATGCTCGACCCCTATCACTATTATGATCGCGAAGCCTCGCTCGCCCTGGCAAAAGGACTTGAAAAACTCGACTATTACTGGATGGAAGAACCCATGGACGAACACAGCATGTCGTCCTATGTCTGGCTCTGTGAACAAACGTCCTTACCAATATGTGGTCCCGAGACCTGCGAAGGCAAAATGTATGTGCGCGCCGAATGGATCAAAGCCGGAGCGTGTGACATTTCTCGCTGCGGCGTCGGCGATGTGGGCGGTCTAACGCCCCTCATGAAAACCGTTCACCTGTGCGAATCCTTTGGCATGCGCTGCGAAATCCACGGAGGCGGTCCCGGCAACCTGCACGCCCTGTGCGCCATGACCAACGGCGAATTTTACGAACGCGGCCTCCTCCACCCTTTCATCGACTTCGACGAACACGCACCCTGGCTCCACGAACACGGCGAACCCATGGATGACCAGGGATTCGTCCACGTTCTCCAGCGCCCGGGATTGGGCATGAACATCAACTGGGATTATATCGAAAAAAACGGGATCGGGATGTAGGGATGCCCCTACCCCCAACAAAAATAAAGGAGAATTTTTTATGGATAAGGTACGTATCGGCATTATCGGCATCGGCAACATGGGCAGTGGACACAGTCTTTATTTGCACCCGGGCCAGGTATCCAATGCCGAACTAACCGCCATCTGCGACATACATCCCGACCGCATCAAGTGGGCACGCGAAAACCTGGGCGAAAACGTCCGCACATTCGATAGCGCCGATGACATGATGGCATCTGGAACCGTCGATGCCGTCATCGTCGCCACACCGCACTACCTGCATCCGCCACTGGCAATTCAAGCCATGAACAGCGGGTTGCATGTACTCATCGAAAAACCCGCAGGGGTTTATACCAAACAGGTCGAAGAAATGAATGCCGTAGCTGAAAAAAGCGACCGCGTTTTCGGCCTCATGTTCAACCAGCGCACCATAGGGGCGCACCAAAAACTCAAAGACCTGGTCGCATCGGGTGATCTGGGCGAAATTCAGCGCACAAACTACATCATCACCACCTGGTTCCGCTCGCAAAGTTATTACGATTCAGGGGGTTGGCGCGCAACCTGGGAAGGCGAAGGCGGCGGCGTCTTAATGAACCAGTGCCCGCACAACCTCGATCTGTGGCAATGGATTTGCGGCATGCCCATACGATGCAGAGCATTTGTCGGATTTGGCAAATACCACAATATCGAAGTCGATGACGAAGTCACCGCCTATGTGGAATACGAGAATGGCGCAACGGGCGTATTCATCACCACAACAGGCGAAGCCCCAGGCACCAACCGCCTCGAAATCACTGGCGACCGCGGGAAAGTCGTCATGGAAGGCGGAAACATCACCTTCTGGCGCACCCGCGAATCCGTCAGCAAATTCTGCAAAGAGTACAAAGGCGGCTTTGGCAACCCCGAAGTCTGGAAATGCGACATCCCCACGGGCAGCAGCGGCGAAGCCCATCGCGGCATCACGCAAAACTGGATAGATGCCATACGCACGGGCAGTCCACTCCTCGCACCTGGCGTTGAAGGCATCAAAGGCGTCGAACTCGCCAACGCCATGCTTTTATCTGCCTGGACAGACGACTGGGTAGATATCCCGGTTGACAGCGATCTCTTCTACGAAAAACTCAGGGAAAAGATCAAAAATTCCAATACGACTAAAAGCGCGGACGCCAGTACCGTGCTTGACGTATCAGAGACGTACTGAGAACAAAAAATCGGGGGGCGATTCTCAAGCAAAGAACCGACCCCCACGCGGAAGCTGAACTAATGCGAAAATACTCGCATTCTGTGACAACAAAGTTTCGGATACGTTACAGCCACGTCAAATCGATTTGGGAACCTCAAAAAACACCAGATCCCCCGACACAGCATCTGACCAATCGTCAATCGGCAGATCGATACCTGCAACACCACAAGTCGGCACATTGGCGATGGCATATCCCGCTATTTCATTGACCAATGCGGTCATATCCGGGTTGTGTCCTATCACCATAACCTCCCGATAGCGATTATCGACCTGTCGAATCAAATCCAACACATCTCCACTATGCCCCGAATAAATGCGCTCGTGCCATGCAATCCGTTTTTTGGAAAACTTGAGAGATTTGCGCAACCGCTTGACCGTAGATCGCACGCGCTTGGCCGTGCTACACAACAAGTAATCTGGCTCGACCTTCCGTATCCGCTTCAAATATTTGCCCATGTGCTTCGCATCCCTTCTTCCCCGCTTATTCAGAGGCCGATCAAAATCAGCCAACCCGGCATAACTCCAATCCGACTTGGCGTGCCGCACGAGATAGAGCCGTTTCATAGAGCATTCTCCATTGAGGTTGTACACATTAAAATATAAGCAACCGACGCTCATTTCGAAAGAATATAAAGTCTCAAGTCACTCGGCGGTGGGGTCTCCTCTCGGGGCAGGTCCCGATTGCGCCCCAGCGTTTCCCAGCGCAAGAGATATCGTTCGCCGGGTCTTGTGCCAGACCCCCTCGCCCAACGCGCGTTGATCCTCATCCCCGGATACTGAGAAGTCACGCGCGCCAATTCTCTGGGTATCGTACTCGGAGGTGGCGGATAAGTCCCGATCACTTGCAGGGTTTGGGGATCCAACTTCCAGATTCCCCGTCCTTCTTTCACATGTATATAACTCAGACTCAGACCTCCATCGGGTTCTACCTTTACGCTGCCCAACCGGATCTCCGCGACAATTGATCCACCTCCACCAAACTCCCACCTATAGGTCCAATTGCTCACCTTATACACGACCCACTCGCCGTATTCCAACCGCGCACAATAAGCTTGCGTGTACCCATTCTCGTCGTGCTTGTGATAACTGATCACCGGGCGATTATGATGATCAAAACCTAACGACTGCGTCATATTGATCATCCCACCCCTCGGCGGCACGGGATCGACAATAGCTCCGCTTGTTATTGTAATCGGCAAATCCAGCGCATCGCCGCCCCCCGTTTCCCAGGCGACCAGGTCGCGGCTGCGGGCATAGGAGATATCGTGATTGGTTGCAGCATCGGGTGTATCGCGCCACATCCAGATCATGTGATACATCCCATCGGGACCTTTCTGTGGACTGCGTGCGTACGCATTCATTCGTCCCAATCCGTCCAATAAAGGCGTATCGTGCAACCGCTGCCAGGTTCTGGTCTCAACATCGTAGATATTGTAAAATTCAACCGCATTGCCACTGCTACCGTCTCGGTATCGGAAAATCAATTCATTATTCGCGCCGCGCATAAACACGGGATAAGTGCAGCGATCCTCATTTTTTTTCACCATAGAATCAATGCGTTCAAAACTCGTCACATCGAGTGGCCGCGTTGTGCGAAAGTAAATCAGTGGATCCACATGCATATTGCCGCTCAGATGAATGTGATCGTCTGTATCAATGGCCATCGTCAGATAATTGTGCGTGTCCCATCCGGTCTCCGACGACAGTCGGCCTCGATTTTCCAGCCATACACCTATAGGCTGTACAAATGTCCACGTCTCGGCATCTAAATTTCTCATTCCCACCGTCATTTTGCGGTCGGCATCGTAAAATGCGATAAATTGTACATCGCCATAAGTCAACAGGTCAAAACTAACGGGATGCCCGGCCCATACCTTCGAGATAAATAACGAGCCGAGAATTTTCACATCCGTCGGTGCCGCAGGACCAGGCACTCCTTTCCCAAAGCTCGCGACAAAACTCAAAAAATCGCCAAACCCGATCTCGCCATCGCTATCCAGATCAAAACGGTCTTCATACCTCTCATCGCCCTGGCGCGCCCCGAACCCGGCGACAAAAAGTAAAAAGTCGGGAAAATCAACCACGCCGCTATTGTCAAAATCTGGATTGGAGACTTGTTCTAACGCGCCATTGGCCCGAAGTGGTTGGATTAGAAGCACAATGGATAGCAACGCAAAGGTTAGCATGGGCCTCTTACTCCTATGGACAGAAAAAGGGCTTGCGATTCATGTATCACAAGCCCTTTTCATTATTCTGGTGCCGAAGAGGGGATTCGAACCCCTACACCCTTTCGAGTACTGCCCCCTCAAGACAGCGTGTCTACCAATTCCACCACTTCGGCACAAAATCTACGGCGTGGTACTGCCGGTATCGGCCGGTGCTGTTTGGGTTGTGCCTTCGGTCGGTGTGGTTTCTGGAAAGGTCAAAGGTTGGGGAATTTGCTGCATGGGCATTTGACTTTCTTCCATCAATCGCTCAGCAGCCGTTGCAGGTACTGAATCTGTCGAACGTCCCGCATACCAGAGCCCGATACATGTCAGCGCAAAAATAATCCCCACATACGTCGTCGCTTTTGCCAACATGGGCACGGCACCACCACCGCCAAACATCGATGTGCCACCACCACCCATACCGCCAAAAGCACCGCCGGACAGCCCACCGCTTCTGCCGGGCTGCATCAAAATAATCAGAATGAGCACCACACAAACCACGACATGCACAATCAAAAGAAAAATTTCCATATTATCCTCTATACAGCCGCTTTCACAATAGCGGCAAAGTCATCGGCTTCCAGCGAAGCCCCGCCGATCAATCCTCCGTCAATATTGTCCTGCGCAAACAACTCCGCCGCATTATCGGGCTTCACAGAGCCGCCATACTGAATGCGAACCCCCTGTGCGACATCGTCGTCATAAAGTTGAACCAACACATCGCGGAGAAACGCATGGACGGCTTCTGCCTGTTCTGGCGTCGCCGTCAGCCCCGTGCCAATAGCCCAAACAGGCTCATAAGCCAGGGTAATCCCCCGCACATCGCCAGCGGAAATGCCGTTGAGTGCCCCCCGAATTTGCGTCTCAACCACCTGCTCGGTCACATCGGCCTGACGCTCATCAAAAGACTCGCCAATACACACAATAGGCTTCAAATCAGCACTCAGGGCAGCCTTTAAACGGCGGTTGACAGTATCATCTGTTTCGCCAAAAAACTGCCGTCGTTCAGAGTGTCCTAATATAACGTATTCACAACCGCAAGTCAACAGCATGGGAGCCGAAACCTCACCCGTAAAAGCACCTTCAGCCTCCCAGTACATATTCTGGGCACCCAGCCCCACGCCAGTACAGCACACCACGCTTGAAACCCGTTCCAGCGCCGTAAAAGGCGGACATATTGCCACATCGACACCCGTCACATCCGAAACCGCGTCCACCACGCATCGCGCGAGTATTTCTGCCTCATCAGGTGTTTTATTTAACTTCCAATTTCCCGCCACAAACGGCGTTCTCATCACGACTTCCTTTCAAAATTTGAACACGCACCTATTCTTCCATTTCCCTATCCGAAAGAGCCGCCACACCGGGCAGTGTTTGGCCTTCTAAAAACTCCAGTGAAGCCCCACCCCCAGTCGAGACATGACTCAATTTTTTCGCCACGCCAAAATCTGCCATCGCAGCAGCGGTTTCCCCTCCGCCAACAATCGTCGTTGCACCGCGCTCAGTCGCAGTAACCAGTGCCTCGGCAACCGAACGAGACCCCTTTGAAAACGAGAAAATCTCGCACACGCCCAGAGGACCATTCCACACCACTGTTTTGGCACTCAAAACCACATCGGCAAATCGCTTCCGCGTCTCAGTCCCAATGTCAAACCCTTCCAGGTCCGCTGGAATTTGATCTCGCGGTACAATCTGAGCAGGTACTCCCTCCGTCATCTCTGACGCCACAACCGTATCCGTTGGCAATACCAGATCTACATCCTCGTCCTCAGCGCGCTTTAACAAATGGGCAGCAACGCCAACGCGGTCTTCCTCCAACAACGATTTCCCAATTTCCAGGCCCATCGCCTTAAAAAACGTAAACGCCATGCCACCACCAATGAGCAAAATATCTACTTTTGAAAACAAATTTTCAATCACATCAATCTTACCGGAAATTTTTGCCCCGCCCATAATCGCGACATAAGGACGCGCTGGATCGGCCAATGCCGTACCCAGATAATCCAATTCTTTCTGCATCAACAAACCCGCAGCACAGTCAACAAAATAATGGGTAACACCCTCAGTAGAGGCATGCGCGCGATGGGCACTGCCAAAGGCATCGTTGACATACACATCGCCCAATTCCGATAATTGTGTGGCAAAACCCGGCGCATTTTTTTCTTCATCAGCGTGAAATCGCAAATTTTCGAGCAGTACAACTGAACCTTCGGGCGCGCGTTTCACCAATGAATTTGTCGCCTCACCCACACAGTCTGGCGATAGAAGCACTTCGCGTCCCAGTAGCACCTGGAGAGCTTCGGCCACTGGCGCAAGCGATAACTCGGGCACTACCTCGCCATCAGGACGACCCAAATGCGACATCAACACGGGCTGCCCCCCCGCATCCAAAATGTGCCGGATTGTGGGCAGTGAAGCCCGCAAGCGCGTGTCGTCTGCGACCTGCCCATCTTCAATGGGCACATTAAAATCAACGCGCACCAGAACGCGCTTATCCCCCAAATCCAGGTCTGTAATTGACAACTTCGCCACGCCATCGCCTCTCAAAAGTCAAAATCAGCGACTATTTTTCCATCTTTGCCAGCTTTGCGATCAAATCCACACACCGGTTGGAATACCCCCACTCATTGTCGTACCATCCACACACCTTCACCATATTGCCAGCCATCACCGTGGTAATCATCGAATCGAAAATACAGGAATGGGCATTCCCCAGGATGTCGGCAGAAACAATGGGGTCATCGGTATATTCCAAAATACCTTTCAAATGACCCTGCGCTGCACACTTAAAGGCATTATTCACCTCTTCTGCTGTCACCTCTTTTTGTAGCACCGCGACAAAATCGGTAAACGAACCATCTGGCGTGGGCACGCGCACGGCCATGCCATCGAGTTTCCCATTGAGTTCGGGAATAACCAGACCCACGGCACTCGCCGCGCCCGTTGTTGTCGGAATCATCGACAGGGCAGCAGACCGCGCACGGCGCATATCCGAATGGGGCGCATCGATAAGACTTTGATCGCCTGTATAAGAATGGATCGTGGTCATAAGCCCGTGTACAAGGCCAAAAGAAGCGTGCAACACACTCACCATAGGCGCCAGACAATTGGTCGTACATGAAGCATTGGAAATGATCGCATCGTCTTTTTGTAAAACATCATCATTAATACCCATCACCACAGTGGGCAAATCCCCTTTGGCCGGCGCAGAAATAATTACCTTCTTTGCACCTTTTTCTCCCAGATGGGCACTCGCGGACTCTTTATCGGTAAAAAAGCCCGTCGATTCAACCACCACATCCACACCCAATGACCTCCAGGGCAACTGTGCCGGATCGCGTTCGGACAAAACAGCCACCATTTTGCTATCTACCACAAGCGCGTCAACCGATGACTTTTCAACTTGCACGCCGTTTTCCCGATGTTTAACACATCCCGGATATCGTCCATGAGTCGAATCGTATTTGAGCAAATGCGCCAGACTCGCAGCATCGGTCAAATCGTTTACAGCCACCACATTGAGACCTCGCGCCATAGCCGCGCGAAATACCAGCCGTCCAATCCGCCCAAATCCATTGATTCCTACTCTCATTCCTACCATAATTTCCTCCAAACTCATTATCCGAAAAATACTTTGGCAATATCGTAAAGCCCCATATCCACGGTACGCAACTTCGACACGGCCTCTTTCAAGTCAATTGCAACAATATTTTGCCCTCGCAGCGCCACCATCTTGCCAAAATTGCCTTCGTGTATCAGATCAATTGCCGAAATTCCAAAGCGCGTCCCCAACACCCGATCATAAGCAGAAGGACTACCTCCGCGTTGAATATGGCCCAGCACGGTTGCGCGACTTTCATATCCGGTGCGCCGCTCAATTTCATCACTCAGCAAATTGCCAATGCCCCCCAGGCGAACATGCCCAAATGCATCTCTTTCCTGGGATTGCAACACCATACTGTCATCGTCGAGCTTGGCACCTTCAGCAACGACTACAATACTAAATGTCTTGCCGCGGGCATGGCGCTTTCTGATCGTATCACATACGTCATCCATATCAAACGGGACTTCCGGGATCAGAATCACATCCGCCCCCCCTGCAATACCGGACTCCACGGCAATCCAACCGGCATGGCGACCCATAACCTCGACAACCATCACGCGGTTGTGAGATTCAGCCGTTGTATGCAGGCGATCAATTGCCTCCATCACAATATTGATAGCCGTATCAAATCCAAAGGTCTGGTCTGTGCCATCCAGATCATTATCTATAGTTTTAGGGACGCCAACCACTTTGATGCCCTGATCTGTAAGCTGATGGGCCACACCGAGCGTATCATCGCCTCCAATGGCAATCAGCGCATCCAGACCCATTTTCTCCATCCCCGCACGCACGAGCGCACCGCCATCTGCACCATCTTGATACGGATTTGTCCGCGACGATCCCAAAATTGTGCCCCCGCGCGGCAAAATTCCCGAAACAGCGTCCAAATCCAGAGGCACTGATAGCCCCTCAAGCATCCCCCGCCATCCCTCCTGCACACCTGTCATCTCATAATCGTAAATCATAATGCCTTTGCGTACAATCGCGCGAATTACCGCATTAAGACCTGGACAATCGCCGCCACCTGTAAGTATGCCAACGCGTTTTACAGACATAATATCTCCTCTTGCAAAATCACTATGATGAGCATAATCGCCTGAGTCCTTTAAGATTTTCAAAGACCTGAAGTTTAAGGTATTGCTACATACCTGTCAAGCCCGTTGTATTCATCGCAGGTACGCTTACTAAAATATAAAACGCGCACCAAGCTCCCGTTTTTTATACATCTTGGGACAAATCATCCTCATCTAATGGAGGACAGGCAACAGCACCAACAGATACGCATTGTGCCCCCGCAGATCGCAGAGCCAGAACACATGCATTGAGCGTCGCACCCGTCGTGATAACATCGTCAATCAGAAATATATTCTGCCCCTCAATAGACGCGGACCTGCACACCTGGAATGCCCCCTGTACATTATACTCGCGTTCCAAAACCCCCAGTTGTGTCTGCGTAGGCGTTGGCCGCACTCTTTTCAACGCGTTTGTCACCACTGGCAGGCCCGATACCCGTCCTGTAGCCCGTGCAATAATCTCACTCTGATTATACCCGCGGGATCTTTTTTTTGCAGCGTGAAGAGGCACCGGGACAATTACCGTATCGGGTTCAACAAGGTCCGCAATGCGCTGCCCCAAAGCCTTGCCAAATATCTGTCCGGGCAGCGTTTTGCCCTGGTATTTGAGCGCGTGAATCAATGACCGAATACAATCATTAAATTGGTACAAAACAACTATCTGATCAAAATCGCGCTCAAAACCCACCTCGTGTCGTTCCGAATCCCAAATCTCGATATCATCCCAACACAAATCACACAGTCCAGGCGAATCCGGTAGCGATGCCTTGCAAATCATACAAGATGACGGATACACAAAATTGAGTGCCGCCTTCCAAATTTTCCATACTATTTGCACAATCTTTCTTCTTCCCCACATTTATTTTTTTTCTTAACCTAAAAAGTCCTTATCTTTTTCTTTAGCTCCCACAACTCAATCGCGGAGATGTGCCGTGTCTCTGGAAAATGCCCGCGCAATCGCGTTCGACCTCGACGGAACCCTCTTTGACCTGACACCCGTTGTACATGCTGCGCGCCAACGCGTTGCTACCTTTCTATTTTCAAACGGTTTTTTTGCCACCCGCGCCTACGCCCTTTGGCGCATCAATACGCTCGAACGCAAGCACGGTCCCTATTATTCATCCTCGCCCTATTATTTTGCTTTTTTCGATATCGCCAAAGCCGTCTTCAAAGACAAACCCGATCAGGTGCGTCGTTTTCTCGACAAACAAAATACCGACCCGGAAGCCGAGCCGGTCGAAGCCCTCGTAGCAGAAATGGAGCGCGTTTACAATGCCGAAGATGTAGAAGATATTCGCCCCTATCCCGATGCGTTACACACGCTTCGGGAATTGCGCCACGCGGGCTATAAACTATTTCTGGTCACACTGGGCAGGGTGCGCCGACAGCGCAACAAAATTGATCGCCTGGGCATTGCACCCTATTTTGATCGCATCATCAACGAAGGTCCCCCAGCACATGCTTACTGGTTTTCAGAACTCATGGAAAGCCATAATCTCTCCCTCGACCAACTCATCGTCGTTGGCGACCGCACCCACGATGAAATTCGCGCGGGCAATCGCCAGGGCCTTACCACAATCTGGTTGCGACGCGGAAGATTCTCCCGCGAAATACCCGCGATAGGCGATCGACCCGACTACGAAATCAAATACCTCGCCCAACTATCCACATTATTGCACCTCTCGCGGACCGGCAAAACCCCCGACCGATTTAGAATTGCAGTTATCGGCGGCGGCACCGGCCTGCCCACTGTTTTGCGCGGCCTGCGTCCCTATACCAGTCATCCAACAGCCGTCGTTGCCGTAACCGACACAGGTGCCTCCTCCGGGCGTATCCGCTGGAATTTGGGGGTTCAGCCTCCCGGCGACATCCGCAATGCCCTCACTGCACTCGCCGATCCCGAACAGATATCTCAGGGGCTTTTCAACGTCTTCCAGCACCGGTTTCCCAATACCGAACAAGAATCCGGTATTTTTAAGAACGATCATATTGGCAATTTTCTCGTGGCTGCGCTCACTCAACAACTCGGTGATTTTAACGCGGCTATAAAAACCGCCAGCGACATGCTGCACGTACAGGGCACAGTATATCCTGCCAGCACCGACAATGTCGATATTTGTGCCAAACTGACAAACGGCGAACATCGATATACCGAATGGATGGTCAGAAAAACCGGCAAGCCACCAATTGAGCGGGCGTATCTCATCACCAACGACGCCCTATTGCGCGAACTCAATCGCAAAAACAGCGCGCTCGAGCGCGTCATAGATCCCGAAACAGGACAGGTTGAAATCCGCGTATGCCAGGGGCGCAGAGCAAATCTGGAACAAAATCAAATCAGAGCGCCGCGCGGTGCTCTGCAAGCCATTGCAGATGCAGATATCGTCGTTATTGGACCGGGCAGCCTGTACACAAGTGTCATCACCAATCTCCTCGTACCCGACATTCAGAAAGCACTGGGCAAACGCGTTCAAGGCAAAACCATCTATGTTTGCAACATCGTCACACAACCCGGGCAGACCGATGATTTCAGAGCCTCTGACCACCTCAAAGCCATCCTCAAACACCTTCCCGAAAATCAACTCGATGGCGTTATCGATCACACGCTGGTGCAGGATCTCCGCATATTCCAAACATCCAAAGGAGAAGACTGGCACCCACTGCTCAAAAAATACAAAAAAGATGGCAAAGTCCTGGTTGAATGCGATTCGGAAACCCTCGACACACTCGGCGCCTGGACCCACGCAGACTTCTTAGAAGAATTTCGCCCCGATGCCATAGAGCGCGATGCAGGCGATTTTATCAGCCACGATCCGGCCAAAGTCGCCGATGCAATCTGTCGCATTTTCTGCGGTCTGAGTGTGCCCGACTACTGGGGTCTGGACGAATGACGGCAAAAATCAGAGGTATTATTTTTGACCTCGACGACACCCTCTTTGACTGCACGGGCCAACTCACCCAACCGGCGCGCCGCAGAGCTGCCCAAATCCTCGCTTCAGCACATCTCGACCTCTCAACAGAGACCAGTTATCAACAACAGGTAACGCTTTCCCAAACACATGGGTCTTCAGAAGCCATTCGCATACTCGGCGCACAGTACAATATCCCGGCCAACATCGTAGAACAGGCGCTCAATGCCTACAATCCCCGCAACGTGGAAGCCATTACCCCCTTCCCCGATGTAATCCCTACCCTCAATACCCTTGTCCAACGCGGTTATCAACTCGCCCTTGTCACCTCTGGCAATCCCGATCGTCAGCGCGAAAAAGCCCGCCTTCTCGGCTTGTGCAATTATTTTACCGAGGCCAACAATACCCTCATTTTACTCAATGATCGAAAAAGCGGTGATAAAGGACCATCGCTTGAGCTGGCTGCAAAAGCACGATCCTTGCCCCACGCCCACATTCTATGCGTAGGCGACAAACTCACCGACGAAATCGCCACAGCCAAAACCCTGGGTATGACCACCGCACACATGCGTCATGGCCGACAAAAAAGCAGAAAGCCCCAAATCCCGGCAGAACAACCCGATATCGAAATAGACCGCATCTCTCAACTTCTATCTCTCCTGCCCTGACCCCTACAGACGCAAATTGCATCCCCGCGTTTTATACCGAGCGTCCCGCTTGCGCTACCCCCACAAACCGCGATCTCCAGCGTATCCAAACTGCCGTAAAGCGCCAGTGCTTCTCCCTCTTTAACCTGACTATATGTCTGGCATATCCGATCAAACCGGATCTTGCCAATCGCGATCTCAAAATCCCCATCGGGATATTTTGCATCAATTTGAGACCGCGCAATCATTGAAATCGCGTTGCCAAAATGATCGACACACGCCACCCGTCCAACGAGTGTATCGCCACGTTCTTCAACGCCCCACAAATCGCAGGAGACCGGATCCTCAATTTCCGGTCCCATCTCGTCGCATGAGATTCCCCTGAGTAAATGCGCCCCCACCTGGGCAAATACGTCCCGTCCGTGAAACGTCGAACTCACTTGTGGGCGCATCAACGCCGCATTTTCAATCGCCACAATGCGCCGGACCTCTTCTCGCTCATAAACATGAGAAAACAGGCCGTTATCCGGCCCGACATACACAAATTGCTCTGTTTCAACGACAATACCCCGTCGATCGCTCCCCACCCCGGGATCAACCACCCCAATGTGTACGCTACCTTCTGGAAAAAAAGGACACGCGCAATACATGGCAAACGCGCCAGCAGCAATATCCTGAGGTGGCACCCGATGCGTTATATCGACAATTCGGGCCTCTGGCGCACAGGTGAACACCACACCCTTCATCGCAGCAACATAGCCATCAGAAATGCCAAAATCCGTTGTCAGCGTTAATATCCGGCTCATATCACCACCTAAAAAACATTCGCCTCTTTCATACTCAAGAACCGCTCCGAACCGACGATCAGATGGTCCAGCACCTCAATTCCCATTATCTCACCGGCCTGCACCATGCGGCGCGTGAGTTCAATATCTTCCCTGCTCGGTGTTACATCACCGCTGGGATGATTATGCGCCAGAATGACACTCGCAGCAGATGACCCCACGGCTGGAGCAAACACTTCTCGCGGATGCACGAGCGAGGCGTTGAGCGAGCCAATCGACACATCCTCGCGGCAAATCACCTGATTCCGCGCATTGAGAAAAAGCGCCACAAAATATTCTTTGCGCCGATCTTTGATATCGGTCAGAAACCCCAAAACGTCAACCGGACTCGTAATAGAAGGTTCAATCCCTATTCCCTGATTGAGACCCCGTTTTGCCAGTTCAAATCCCGCGACCAAACCCGCGGCTTTTGCCCGCCCGATTCCCTTTATTGTCGTGAGCTTTTTCAGATCCATATCCACGAGATTATTAACAGAATACCTCTTGATTATCCCGCGCGAAATTTCCAGCACATTTCGGCCCTCGTATCCCGTTCGCAGCAAAATCGCCAGCAGTTCCTCATCGCGCAATGCCTCTGGTCCCAAACGCTCGAGCTTTTCTCGTGGCATATCCACATCCGCCACACCTGCGATACCGCCTCTATTTTTTACAAAACCATTCATGTCCCATCTCCCCGATATTGTTTTTCACAGCATCATGCAAATTTAGTGCCGTTGATCGGGATATTTTTCAAATTGTTTATTAACAAATACTTACATTTTGAGTGTGAAAAAAAGGAGGCAATATTTGCAACACAATGTTCAATTTACATTCCAAAATATGAACATACTGTTCTTCTTCAAGTACCCAAAAATCTACTCAATCAGCCGTGCGTTTCTGTGCAAAAAGCCATTTCATAAACACCGGTTCGGGATCACAGCGGTCGCTGCTGAGTTGGGTGCTGCCATTGTCGGCACCAGTAATCATTTTCAGGGCAACACCATGTCCATCACCCGTCCAGACCGTAAACTTCATGTTCCCACCTAATTTCTTCATCTCCCCAAAAAGTTTTTGAGCGCGGTCAAATGGACAGACCTTATCCTGATCCCCGTGGAAAGCCCATATCGGAACATCTTTAATCACTGACGCATCAATAAATTCTTCTGTCTGAGGCAACCCCGTTCCAGCCGAAGGTGCTGCCGCTGCGAAATAATGGGGATCAATTTGTAAAAAGACATGGGTACCGTGGCCGCCCATGGAGTGCCCCAGAACGTATATTCTGTCCATATCGATGGATGGTAATGTCGCAATGATATCCTTGATCTTTTGAAGGTCTTCTGCATTCCACAAACTACTGACTTGAGGAGCGAGCACATAAGAGGGATAATCTGTTCGCCTCTGCTCGTCTGCAAGCGGTCTATTCCAGCCACGCAATTGTTTTCGATTATCTGTCCCTCGGCCACCACCACCGTGCAATGAAACGATGACGGGGTAGCGCTTGTCCGAATCAAAATCTATGGGCTTCATCAGCCGATATGGCATCTCGTTGAAAACATGGGGTTCGTAAAGTTCAACCCATTCATTTCCCTCAGATTGTGCATCTGTTTCCGATGTGGTAACCAGCGAACAAAGCATGGTTGTAACAACTGCATCCCAAAAATACCTCTTCAACTGTAGAGGTTGATTCATGTCTTAATCCTTTCTTTTTTTATTGTCAGGGAGGAAACGACACCTCAATGACCATCTTATCCCCAGCGGTCAAAACCAATTCGTCTTCCAGAGTCAGAGTCACTTTAGAACCGCTAAATGAGGCGATCTTATTCACCTCCTCCCCACCGACGGAAGCAACAACCGATTGTACCTGCCGACCTTCTGGAAATTCAAATTCAAATATCCGAACGGGCAGACGTCCCCACTCAACACTCAATTCCATAACCTGTATTTCCACATCGCGGCGCTGCCTGAACAGGCCCCATCCTTCGGCTGCGGTAAAATAGGATGCGTGATCATCGGGTTTCCATACAGGTGCAAAGCCAATTCGCGCTTTGGGACCTTCATAGACAAAGCCCTGGCAAGCGAGCAACAATGACCACACACTCATCGCCCGTGCATAAAATTTGCCGCATTCATCATCGCCAAACGGATTCCCACTATACCCCCACGACGCCGTATTCATCTCCGTCAACTGATCGCGCAGCCTGCCATCGTAGCGATCGTAAACAGCCCGGGCAACCATCAGCCCCTCCCTGAGCATTCCAAACTGAACCATCGTTGCAGCAGCACCATACTCAAAACCCGTCATCGCCTCGTCGCCGTATTTCATACTGCGGAATGGCTGAGGACCTTTTGGCCAGGAAATCATCTTCATGGCCGCATCGTCATTATCGACAAATTTTCTCGGTCGCTGTGTCGTCGTCCGAAAATGATGCTTGAAATTGTACTGCAGCAAGGACCGCAGCACCGAACGGATATTTGCCCTGGGATAGTGCCCCGGCAAGTTCACCTGCGGTGCCCACCACTCACCCAGCACCTGATCGATATGGCAACCATCCCCGTAGTCTTCATGGGCATCCTCGTCGGGGCTCTGCACATAATACGCGCCATTCCAGAGCGTCTGATTCTGGTTTTTAGTTCCCTTTTCGCGCAACCTGCGATATCGACCAGCGGACTGCGCATCATCTTCCAATGCAGCCATCTTTTCACACGCCGCAAGAGCCGACAGGTAAAGTGTCCCCATCCACGATGTTGACCCCGACAGTTCACCATCAAGCGTATTGTGTTGTGAGCCTGATAACAAACCATCTTCATCTGAATCCCACCGCGCAATCACAAAATCCATCGCCCTCTGCGCACTGGGCCAATGCGCGTGCAACCACTGTTGATCTGAGCCACACTGGTACTCGCGATACGTACTCAAAATATCGCCGAGCATGCCATCAATTGCCGGGCCTTGTGTTTCAAAATGGCGATCGCTGTGGCGAAAAGGCAATCCCCCATCTTCTCGCTGCAGAGCAAACGTCTGCTCGCGCATTCTCCGCGCGATCTCGGGAAAAAGACGCGCATGCGCTTGGGCATAATGCCACACATGACTACAATTTCCCAGACAACAACCCGAAGTTGGGGCGCAACCTTCATTGGCCCCAAAATACCCATCTTGTGCCCAAAAGCACGTCCTGGTTCTCAGCACGGCAACCTGCGAACTTATTCGATCCAGTAACCAGTGTGGGAGATTCGACGCATAAAGCGTATCGTGAAAGCGTCGCGTCTGTTGTGTCAAATCATCGAGATTAGCCTTGAGATACGCATAGACATCCAGCGCGCCAGTCCACCAATTTGAATACATATTGCCGTGTTTCACCCAGATATGTGTACCATGGTTGGTGTTGGGAAAATACCAGGTGAGAACAAAGGTAATGGTGCGTTTTTCTCCTGGCTGAAGCACAAATGGCGTAGCCAGCGCACAATTGACCGTTTCGCCTGTACCCGACGGCCCCGCTGATTCGACATATTTCAGCTCACCATCTCGTGAAAACGCTTCGTACAAATCGCGCAAGTCAGTCCACGAAGCCGTCGCACAGGCGTTTTCCCCCTGTGCCGACAGCACCATATCCACATCCGATGACGACACCTGCGTCATGTGAATCGAAGTTGCATCATCCTCTCGAATCACGCGGTTGACATTGCCGCCATAACCCTCATGGGGTTCATTTCCCGTGATACCAATCGCGTTTTGTTGCGTAGCCAGAAAACTGACTTCCACAGGGGAATCACCCTCATTGCTCGTCGTCAGATTGAAAATCCCACATGGGATACTCGAACATTTCACATTGAGGGGAATAAGCGGATTAAAAACCTCCATTTCGACCCGAAGGGGTAAAGCGGCATCTGCGAACTCAAACCATCCAAACGGATATTCCCCTCTGAATCTCAGACGATCCATCGCGGGAAATACCCCAACATCCGAAGTCTGCAACGCCCTGACCACAGGCTCTTTTCCCCGGGATCTCGCCCACACAGCAAAAAAGCTATTGGGCACTTCAACATGTTCAAAATTGTTGAATATTTGCCATACCGACCGCTCTGCCTTACCGTTCACCTGAATCAAACCCGCGCCAATACCCCCCACTGGCAGAGAAATCGCATCCAGATATTGTCCCTCATAGACTTTTGTCTCGCCGGGATCGAGCAAAGCGGGATCGTTTAGACGCGCTCTAAGCGCCTCCGTCGCCACCTCTTTTGCATTATCCTCTCGTAGTCTCCGGTCATGCACCATCCGTTCTCGAAGCGCCTCTCGACCAGCCGCATCAACGTGTCGCGCGATATCCAATGGCGTCAGAGCCACATTGTATATGGCGACCTCATCTATCGCGCAATTTACAGCCCGATCTTCACCACTTTCGCTAGACGCACCAATCTGTATCGGACGAGCCTGCGGCCGCACGCCAAACGCCAGAGAACCCATATCCAGAAAGCATTCGACGCCATCGATATAAGCGCGAAATTCCTGTCGTGGCTTACTGGTAGCTAAAAAATGATACCACTGCCCCACTTTTATCGGTCCATCAGGTGGAAAAATCAGCGTATTTGTTGTGCCATTGAGAAATCGAAGCGCCGTCAAATCCCGCGTCACATGAAACGCGAATCGCGTCTGTTCGCCGTGGGATATCTGATGCGAAATAAGACAGGGTTCGTAGTCCAACTGCTCATCGGAGATAACTTGAAAAAAGAATTCCACAGATGCATCGCCCAGTGGATCTTCATCCAGATGTGGCACAATCCCCAAAGCCACATACGAACGCTCTCTACTGGCATCCGCATCCTGAGTATCCCCCACTCGCCAATAAGCCAAAAGCCCAGACTCGTTGCGAACAGTCTGCGAATAAGCCAGAGCCCCAGCTTTTAACGCAGACCCCACACCCAATCTAAAGGGCAATGAATTATTTACAGATGTCATATCTTTTTCTCCATTATGACCGCCTGTGCCGCGCACTGTCGGCACGCTGAATTTTCTCAAGTGTCCCGTCTTCAAATCCCGCCCAGGGTATCAGGCTATCGGTCATATCCGTGCCATCTGGCGCGATCAGCCCCAAATCTCGCTTGGCGCGCAGAGCCGTCGCTTTTGGATCGACTATAGAACGCAACTCCTCTTCAAATGCCCTGAGCCTACCGGCCTGTTCAATATCCAATGCGAGATCGCGTTCTTCCTTCGGATCTTCCTTCACATTGAACAACGAGGGCGGATGAAATTCATACCAGGTGTATTTGTAATCGCCCCGCACAATCATGTAATACGCACCTCGAAGTTGCGGGCCGTGCCATTCTGCAAAAACGCGCTCAGACCGTTCGTGTGGTTCACCCCTCACAAGTGGCAACCAACTCGAACCAGGCAGACCGGGTTCGGGATCTACCCCGGCTATGTCCAGAATGGTGGGATAGAGATCCACAAGAGAAACGGGCGTGTCGGTATTGACCACTCCCTCAGGAATACCCGGTCCTGTGATCACAAGAGGAACCCCAATAGCCCCTTCATAAGAACAGTGCTTAAAAAAAAGTCCGTGCTCGCCCATGGATTCCCCATGATCTGATGTGTAGATGATGTATGTATTTTCATAAAACCCCTGGTCCTGCAACTCATCGAGAATCTCGCCGATCATATCATCCATACAGGTGATCATACCGCAATAAGCAGCAATCGTCCGGCGCAGCATATCCTCTGTCACTTCTCCAAATACATTGGAGGCTTGCCATTCCTGCATCGCAGGATGAATATCGCGATTTGGGAACTTTGCATCGTGGGGCATCAAAACGCGATCGGGATAGTACATATCGAAATATTTCTGAGGTACGCGATACGGCCAGTGGGGATACAGATAACCGACATAAAGCACCCAGGGGGAATCCGATTTAGCCCGCCCTTTTTCTCGCAAATACGCCAATGTCTTATCCGTCACCTCGCGGTCGTGACCATAGAATCCCAACTCCTGCCGGTCATCAATTTTTGCGACATCTCCCCCACCCGCTTCGAGCAAAAATCGCCGACTGGCTGGCCGCGTGTATCCGGGAAGGCGCGTGACAAAAGGCAACTCTCTCGGATAGGGATCCCATGCCGTTCGGTGAAGAGGTTCGTCAAAATGCGTAAATCCCGGGTTGTGATCGTCAACCGTGCCAGCGGAGTCAATTTTGCCTATACAAGTCGATTCGATACCATTCTGATCCAGCCGCGCCGCCCAGGTCTTTTGTTTTTCTTTTTCGGGCAGAGGCACACCATTCGACCAGCTATCAATCTGGTGAACGTACTTCCCTGTCATAAAACTCATGCGACTGGGACCGCACACCGCACAATTGGCATACGCCCGCGTAAAGTGTGTCCCTTCGCGCCCCAGGCGATCCAGATTGGGCGTCTCCACAAATGGGTACTGCCGATATCCCACCATTGCCGGATGATGCTGATCGCTGCATATAATCAGAATATTGGGACGCTGACCCGATATTTGTTGAGAATTTCTCATCTTAGTTTCCTTGCCCGATAATCCTCAGATGAAATCCACGTCAAATCATCCCAGTAATCGGTATCGTTCGCCTGAATCCCTCCATGGGTCGTGCGCCCATTGCACACAATACTCGTAATTTTATCGGTCAAATCTGCTACAATCTCAGGGTGATCGCCCATCGCGTTTTTTGTCTCACCGGGATCATTCGCGAGATCGTAAAGTTCTAACGGCTCGTCCCTGTGCGCCATAATCAGCTTCCACGTGCCTTCTGTAATCGCAAACCGTCCCCCAGCACCGTGGTTAATCAAAGGCAATCGTTCATGGGATGTGTCAGGATCACTGAGTATCTTCGCAAAACTCTGGCTATCTTCGCCCGCATCAGCGGGCAACTCGGCACCTACAATCTCAGCAAAAGTCGCCATCAAATCGACCAAACCTACCAGATCATCGCATTTGCGCCCGGGATTCTGAATGCCTTTGGGCCACCGCATAAAAAATGGCACGCGATGTCCACCTTCGTAAATATCCCTTTTGCCACCGCGATAAATACCATTGCTATGATGACCAAATTCTTCTACCCGCCCACGCCACGAATTCTCAGGGCCATTATCACTCGTGTACACAACAATCGTATTGTCATCCAATCCCGACTGCTCCAGATAATCCAGCACGCGCCCTACATGGTGATCTGTCTCAATAATAAATTCACCATAGCCACCACAATCGCCCTGATTCCAAAATTCCTCGCGCGGGCATACAGGATAGTGCGGTGACGTAAATGGCAGGTACAAAAAAAACGGCTTACCACTTTTGGCGCTTGCTTCTTTGCCCTGCATCCACTCAATCGCCTTATCGGTAAACCGCGTCAAACACTCATTGTCAATAAAATCAGGCGCAACCTCCATCCCCATTGTGCCCAATGCTTCAAGCGTTTCTTCTGGCGTATTCTCATACGGCGGCATGATGCGATAATCCATATGCCGGTCATTCGGTTTCTTAGCCGTATAAACCGTCGGCGGTACTCTGGCATATCGCCCTTCAAACCAGGCGAGAATTCCGTAATTGAGCGAAGCGGGTATGCCATAGAAATAATCAAAGCCCTTATCCAACGGCATATCGGTAACAGGCAGACGCCAATCGCGATTGCCCACCTCGCCGGGAAAATTCATACCCAGGTGCCACTTGCCCACCATCGCCGTATCATATCCATTTGCCCCAAACATTGAAGCCAGCGTCATGCGTTCGTCTGTAATCAGACACGGCACTTCGGCGGGAAAAACGCCCTGTTTCTTCAACGTCCGCCAGGAATAGCGTCCAGTCAGCAATCCATAACGCGAAGGCGTGCAAACCGTATCTGAGCAATGCCCATTGGTAAAAGCGATCCCTTCTGCTGATAGCCGGTCCAGATTTGGCGTCTGAAATTTCGCATCTGGATTCAGGCAACTCGCGTCACCATATCCCTGATCATCTGAAAAAATTACGATTACATTGGGTTTCTCCGCCATACACAATCCTTTCTAAAGTCGTCGCCAACTTAGTCACGCAAAATCATATCTGCTGCTTTCTCCCCGATCATCATACAGGGCGCGTTGGTATTTGCATTGATAATGATAGGCATAATCGAAGCGTCAGCTACGCGCAACCCCTCAATTCCGTGTACCTGTAGTCGATTGTTCACCACAGCCATATCATCGTTCCCCATCTTACACGTACCCACCGGATGATAAATAGTCGTTGAATAATTGCGAATAAAATCAACCAGCGCATGATCATCCTGCACGTCATCCCCAGGCAAAAACTCCCGCCCCCGATATCGGTCAAAAGCTTGTGCATGTACAATCTTGCGCGCCAATTTAACACCTTCCAGCATCACATGCACATCGGCCTCTTCAAACAGGCATTTGGGATCAATTAATGGTGCTTCAAACGGATCTGCCGAATGCAGCTTAAGGTCTCCCACACTTTTTGTCCCCACCAGTCCCGGCAGGATAGTGAATCCATGTCCTTCCATCTCTTGAGACCCGTGCAAAACAAACCAGTCAGGTCCAAAATGAAATTGTAATTCTGGCGCGGGCGCATCCGCAGACAATTTCACGAACCCGCCCGCCTCACCCAAATTGGAAGTGAGCAAACCCATTCTTTCATTCTGATATCTGAGCGCTTGCTCAGGGTTGTCTCTACCAGCCTGCGTAATCTCCTCAGTACAGGCATACGCAATCCCGACTTGAACGTGATCCACCAAATTTTGTCCCACACCCGGTAATGCCTTTACAACCGGAATACCCAGCGTCTTGAGATGTTCTGTCGGACCAATGCCCGACAGCATCAGCAACTGAGGCGAATTAATTGCCCCGCCACACATTACCACTTCTCTCCCTGCCTCAACCTCATGCGTCTTCCCCTCGTACATATAATGAACACCAACACACCTGTTGCCATCAAATTCAAGACGCATAACATAGGCGTATGGAATCGCGGTGAAGTTGTCTCGTTCCAATGCCGGATGCAAATACCCCACCGCAGCGCTGCACCGCTGGCCTTCCTTCTGTGTGACCTGATACAGGCCGAACCCTTCCTGATCCCCGTCATTGAAGTCTCGATTCAGACGGAATCCCGCCTGCTGAGCCGCTTCGACAAACGCCACACTCAGTGGATTTGGATCCCGAGGATCTGACACATGAATCGGGCCTTCTACTCCGTGATGTTCAGAGCCTCCCCGCGTCTGGTGCTGCATCTTCTTGAAATAGGGCAACACATCGACATACGCCCAGCCGTCATTCCCCATCGCAGCCCACTGATCGTAATCGCTCGGATGACCTCGCTGATAGACCATCGCATTAATAGAACTCGAACCGCCGTACATCTTGCCGCGTGGCACGTAATCCCGCCGCCCATTAAACCCGGCTTGCGGTGTGGTTTCATAATCCCAATCTTTATCTGTATGAAACAGATCTGGAAATCGCGCAGGAATGTGAATCGCATCCCGATCGTCCGGTCCACCGGCTTCCAACAATAAAACGCGATACGCTCCATTTTCACTCAAACGCCCCGCAACAGCACACCCTGCCGACCCCGCGCCAATTATGATGTAGTCGTAATTCATATCGCTATATAGCCTTATCCTATCTCACGCTTCGTCGCCCGTCAGTATTTGCAGGTATTCGTGATAGGCGTACACACGGCCACGCCGCTTGCCAGTGATCTCACGCAGCACACCGAGGCTTACCAGCAGTTCAATCGCCTTGCGCGTCGGTGGTGCCGTCAAACCGAGTAGTCCCGACGCTTTGGGAACGGTGACGATTGGATTGAACGGCAGGCGCTCGAGCAACTGAATAGCGGCAACAGTTGACCGGTCATGAGTGATGATGCGCCTGCGGTCGTGTCCAACAAGAGCATGGAGCGCCTGCGCGACACGAACACCATCGGCAGCGGCCTCGCGCACGCACCCAAGGAAAAATCGGGTCCAGCCTTCCCAATCACCGTTGCTACGCACGGCCGCAAGCCGCGCGTAGTATTCCTGCTGCGCACGCTTGAACGCCAGGCTGAGATAGAGTAGCGGCTGTTCGAGCAGATCCCAGTGTTCCACCAGCAGTGCAATCAGCAGCCGTCCGATGCGTCCGTTGCCATCGAGGAATGGATGGATTGTCTCGAACTGCACATGCGCAAACCCAATCCGAATCAGCGGAGGGAACTCACTATCTTCATGCAACCACTGCTCCAGCGCTCCAAGCGCGGCGGGAACCTCCCCGGGCGGTGGCGGAACGAAGCGAGCGTTGCCCGGTCTGCTACCGCCAATCCAGTTCTGCGATCGACGGACTTCTCCAGGACGCTTGTTCTCGCCACGAACGCCGCGCATCAGGATACGGTGGGTATCGCACAGTAGGCGGATACTCAGCGGCAATCCTTGCGGGTCTGCGAGTTGTCCTCGGGCATGTGCGAGGGCATCCACATAGTTGCAGACCTCTCGGACATCGTCCAGATGGTCTGTATAGTCCGTCGCTTCGAAAGTGAGAACGTCGCGAAGCGTGGCCTGTGTCCCCTCTATCTGCGAGGTCATGACCGCTTCCTTCCAGACGAAGCCATACAGGAACCAACCAGTGCTCGGCACCATCGAACCCGCCACTGCAAGACGTGCCAACTCTGTCTGAACGTTTGCAAGGAGTTCTGCTGTCGAGTCATCTATTACCAGCGGTGGATTGACGGGAGGCAGAGGGTAAGGAACGAACGCGCGAACCTTCTCTCCGAGGGTGCTGGTAATGCGGTATTGACCTGTCTGGCGAATCATGTCTGAGAAACTCTCCTTTCTTGAGCCAGAATTAAAGAAACGACCGTTTCTTTGTCAAGACTTCTATGAATCGCTCGTTTCTTTAACGAGGGAAATCAGCTTAAAAAAATTAGAAATCGCAAGTCATCATCTCTCCCGAAAAATCAGATTTTCAAGACTCGGGAAAATGTCTTATATTGGCTCTGCTAACTGGACTCGAATGCAATCGACATCATCCAAATTCTGGAGACCAATACATGCTCAACGCCGATCCTCTAATCCAGATCGTGCCTACCGATGGCGAGGCTCGTGTGTTCATTGATTGCAATCGGAAAGCGGATAAACCCATCAATCGAAATCTTTTCGGGAAATTCACCGAGCATCTCGGTCGCAACATCTACAATGGAATGTGGGCGCAGATCTTAGAGAACACTTCCTTCGCAGACTGGTCTTTCTTCAGCCGGATCTGGACGCCAGAGACCGACCGTCTAAGGGATCCCGATATCGAGCGACACAGATCCGCCTACGAAAAGGGTATCGCCTACCGATGGCTCCCCTACGGATCAGAAGATGCGACCTATCTCATTGACTGGCTTAACCCGTACAACGCCAAAACAAGCCAGCAAATCACAGTTCCTGGACCTGAAGCGGGAATCCGCCAATC
>JAJEDY010000095.1 GCA_022821275.1 Candidatus Latescibacterota bacterium
TTGTTTCAGTGGATTGATGATAAAACTGGCATACAAAAAGCCTGTAAGGTGCGATCCTATAACGGGTTACTCGTCCATATCTTTGGACGAATAGCCGCTGCTTGCTTCTTAATCGCTTTTTACTCTTGATTCGCGTTAATAAATCTACCATTTCGAAGTCTTCCCGTCCCAGGGCTATAAGTATAGGAGGCACACCCTCACCATTGGGAGCCGATGAATTAGCCCCATTTTTGAGCAAAATTTCAGCGGTGTTCACATGTCCTCTATTGACTGCTGCAATCAATGCCGTTTGGTCGAAATGATCTTTGGCCTGAATATCAGCATGAGATTCAAGTAGCATGTTTATGATGCGATCATGGCCATTCAGAGCCGCATAGATGAGGGCTGTTCGTCCGAAGTTATCTCGTTCATTTATATCTACACCTTTTTTCAGTAAGTTTTTTACTTTGGTGCTATCTCCCATCTGCGCCGCGATATTCAACTCACTCCCCATTATATTTTGTGTATTACAAAAAAAGAGAATTGAAAAACTCCCCAGAGTTCTCAGGATGAATCTTGAATACATGATCTTCCTCCATACGCGATATAATCTTTTGCGCCTCGCCAAAAGCAGTTTCAAATTCCTTCTCTCGCCCTGGCTTCACATCCAATATTGCAACTTCTAAAATCATTGTTTGTTCCTTTTGTTTGTTGAGATGTCAGCCGACAAATTTCTCAATAATAAAAGATTCCCGCTAAATAGCCTATTCAGCGGGAACTCCTGAGTATTGATAAGCACCTTTGGGTTAGCTCTGCTAAATTAGATTGTTGAACATCTACGAGAATGAACCCATGCTGGTTGGCAATCTCAATCATCTGTGCGTTATAGACGAGCGTGCGTTCCAGAAATTTATCGATCATCCTTCGTTCCCGAAGAGACTTTGAGTGATACAGGCTTTCATCGCGGATCCTCTGTCGAAAAACTTCTTCACTCGCTGTAAGCCATAATGCAGCAATATTGTCGTAGTCAAGGGTTGCTACAAGGTCGGGCCATAGAGCCGACCCCTCTATGACTAATCCTCCTCGGGAAGGATCGTGGATGTGAGACGCGACAATTTCCTCAACTTTCGGCCATACATTGACCCTGTAGTGCTGGAGTACATCTTTGATCAGTTCGTCAACTGATAGGGAGAGATAGTGTTCCGCCACATGGTCGGGTACTTTTTCTGGCGCAGGTCTCCACGGTCGGCCAGGATGCCGGGCAAGTGTGTCTGTGGAGATTTTGTTCCATCCCAGGTTTTCGGCTATCGACTCGGATAGTGCCGACTTCCCGCTATGGGATGAACCTCCGATGAGAATTAATCTTATGACAATATCTCCTTCTTATCCTCATCACTATCTATTCTGTCCGCAGTGCGTTTATCGGATTGGTTGTCGCCGCTCTGAAAGCATGGAAACTGATTGTCGTGAAAGAAACGACGATCGTAATGATTCCGCTCAGAAGAAACGGCTCGATGCCCAATTGAATCCGGTAAGGGTAGCTCTCGAGCCAGCGACCCAGGAGATAGAATGCGATCGGCAAAGCAATGAGATTTGAAGCGACAATCAACTTCGAAAACTCGTTGAAGAGCAATAGTACGATGCTCGACACAGAGGCACCAAGGACCTTTCGAACGCCTATCTCTCGGGTTCGAAGTTGGATAACGAAGGCGGAGAGACCGACGAGTCCCAAACAAGCAACGAAGATGGCGATAAAAGAAAATACACCGAAGATCTGGCCCAGTCGAATCTCCTCTCTATAGTAGAAATCCAAACGCGCATCGAGGAATTCATAGTCGAATGGACGCTGAGGGAGAAAACGGTGCCAGGTTTTTTTGAGGAATTCCAGGGTTTCGGGCACTCCTTCCGATGCGATCTTCAGATGCAGGATTTTCATATTCCAGTGTTCTGTTGTGAACACGGCTGGCTCAATTTCTTCATGGAGCGTGCGTAAATGAAAATTTTTCACAACGCCTATGATCGTTCCTCTTGTGCGTCCTGCCCATTCAAACGGCTGTCCGACGGGATGGGCCAATCCCAGACGCTTTATGGCGGCTTCGTTGAGTATGAAGAACTCCTCTTGTCCCGTCCTGATTCGTTCTCGATGTGCGATGGCCGTGTACTCCCTTGGGAACGTCCTTCCGCCCACGAATGGAATCTCATATAGCTCGAAAAAATCCTCATCCACTGGAAATGTCCGCATCTCCAAAAATTCAGCCATCTCTGGCGTTCTGAATTTATAGTGTGCTGACCAGTCCTGTAGATAAAATCGCGACGTTGAGGCCTTCAAAACATTGGGGTGATCGAGGAAGCCCTGTTTTATCGTCTGAAATCGTTTTTTTAACTGGGTCCCGAGTGGTCCAAGCTCTTCGACGCTGCCGGCTACCTGGAAAATTGGCAACAGGATAATATGGTCTTTATTAAACCCGAATTGAGTGCGGATGAAAGATAATTGACTGGATACCACCAGGGTTCCCACAATCAGAATGCTGGATATTGAGAACTGAAGCATGACCAGTACTTTTCGAAATCCGCCCCTTCTGCTCGATCCAAGCTGAGGGCCTCCCTTGAGGGTACTCGCGGGTTGGAAGCCAGAAAGAAAAATGGCAGGATAGAGTCCCGCCGCAAGGCCAACAATCAAAGCCAATCCGAGTGCCGAAATTGCAATTGCGGGGAAGTCTTCTGTGCTGATGAACAGAGGTCGGTCAACAAAGGACCGGAATATAGGCAGCGTGAGTTCCGTTAGAATAACGGCGACCAGTAGCGCAAGCAGGGCCAATAGCAGGGACTCCCCTAAAAATTGTCTGATTAGTTGGCCCCGGTTTGCTCCTACAACTTTTCGCAGTGCAACCTCTCTGTTTCGGCTGATCGATAGGGCTGTGGACAGATTCACGAAATTCATTGCGGCAATGATGAGAATAAGGATCCCGATGAGCGAGGCTTGTTCCACGGTTTTCAGGCTCCCATACGGCCGCTTGATGATATAACTGAATGTCTGTTTGAGGATGCCAAATCGGTCTCCTGAGTGGAGGTAAATGTCGTTCACACGCTGAAGATGATAGGCATTGGTCCTCGCGATCTCCTCGCCCATATGTCTCAGCATTGCGTCATTCAGCTTTGCTTCCAGGCTCTTTAAAGAGGCCGTTTCGGAAAGGCGCAAATAGATCTCGACACGGGCGGCGCCTCGTGGAAGCCACGTATCCCAGTATCTGAACTCATTCCTCAGACTTTGCGGAGAGATGAGAAAATCAAAAAAGATCGTAGATGTATGCGGGATATCCTCCAGAACACCTGCCACACGGTATTCTCCTCCGAATAAGTAATTTTCTACTGAAAGGACCTGACCGATTGGGTTCTCGCTTCCAAAGAATTTTTGAGCTGCGGATTGCGTTACCAGGATTGATCCCGGCTCCATGAGTACCCACTGAGCTTGTCCCCCGGTATGTACGGGAAAGTGAAACATCTCCATAAGCCCTTCATCGGCCAGACAGAAGATCTGCTCGAACACTCTGTCTTGATATTTTATCCAGGCGTCACGACGATGCAGACGGACTACTTGATTTACTTCCGGCATTTCTTCCCGAATAACCTGACCAAGCGCGCCAGACAGTCGCTCTGAATATGTGGATTGACCCTGATCGGATCGCGTCTCTCGCAAGACCCGGTAGAGCAGATGAGAATCTTTGTGAAAGCGGTCATAACTAAACTCGTGCCGGACAAAGAGCGCGATAAGCATCACAGTGGTCATTCCTATGGCAAGTCCCGCGATATTCAGTACAACATATTGCTTGTTTTTCAGCATGTATCGAATCAAGACTGCGATATAGTTCTTCAGCATGAAACGATCTCCGAAAGTCCCGATGGCACAGGGTGTTTCGTTTCGGGAAACACCTCTTCCAACACTATACCTGATTATTCATACCTTAGAGCTTCCACTGGATTTCTGCGCGCGTTTTTTAAGATGAGAAATCCTACGGTGATCCCGGTAATGAACAGGGTTAATAATCCAGTTTCTGCGAAGATGGTGATTTCCGCCTGTGTTCGATAGGCAAATGATTCTAACCATTGGTGAATGCCCCAGTAGGCGATGGGGAGAGCAATCGCATTTGCTATAATGACCAGGAGCAAAAATTCTTTTAAGAATAGTCGCAAAATATCGTACTCTGATGCGCCTAATACTTTCCGTATTCCAATTTCTTTTGTGCGTCGCTCGACCATGAATGAGACCAGTCCAAGGAGCCCCAGGCAAGAGATGAGAATGGCCAATGCAGAGAATGCACCGAAAACCTGGCTCAACTGAATTTCTTTCGCATAGTTTGTGCGGTCCAGTTTTTCGTCTAAAAATGCATAAGTAAAAGGTCGTTCGGGTAATAGTTCATTCCACATTTGTCCGATAAATTGAAGGGTTTCACGCATATTTTGAGGGGCAATTTTGAGATACAGAAATTTTATCGAACCCTGTCGAAAGACCAGGGGCGGGATTTGATGATGCAGGCTCCCCAAATGAAAGTCACCGATTACGCCCACAATTACACCGTCTATTCTGCCTGCACGGCCAAATCGCTTGCCGATAGGTTGATCCCAGCCTATCATTTTCACGGCGGTTTCATTCAGCAAATATTTGACTGGTGAATCCCTATCTTGATAGCGATCCCCTATGAATAAGTTCCGGCCTTGAACGACATCTACTCCAAAGAAGTCAACATACGATTCGTCTATGTCAAATTCTCCAAATCGCCATTCTTCTGACAAGCCTTCAGCCTGATATACATTTAAGGGCGCAGGACGATCCTGTGGAAACCGCATCGCCGTGGCTGATAGGACATTTGGGTGCTGCAAAAAGATCTGTTTCACTTCCCGATAGCGAGCCACTAAATTCCTGCCCTGGACATCTCGCGCTTTCCAGAATATATCTAATTCAATTATCTGTTCTTTCGAAAATCCAAGGTCTTTTCCCTGCATATATTTGAGTTGCTTGTGAACGATAAAGGTAAATGCGATTAGAATTGCTGCCATTCCAAATTGAAAGATCACAAGCCCTTGCCGAAGTCTGGATTTTTGATTTAGTCCAGCCGG
The DNA here is from genome assembly GCA_022821275.1 of Candidatus Latescibacterota bacterium. Lineage (GTDB taxonomy): Bacteria > Latescibacterota > UBA2968 > UBA2968 > UBA2968 > VXRD01. The sequence continues at coordinate 5,095 of JAJEDY010000095.1, forward strand.
GGATTTTCCCGAAAGTACCTGGATGGGTTGAAAGGCGGACAGGTAAAACGCCGGGATGCTACCAGCTATGATACCTATTATCAATACGACCACAGGTCCGATGACATAGGGGATTGGATTGTGTTGTGGGTTCAGGGTGAGGTCTTCGGCAACAAAGGCATTAAACCCGGGCAGTATCAGTTCAATTAAAACAAGGGCAATGATACTGCCTGCCAATGTTAAGAGCATGATTTCAAAAAAAAACTGGCGTATTAATACCCCTCGATGCGCGCCTACTACTTTTCGGACGCCTACTTCGGTTGCCCGAGAAATCGCTCGCGATGTCGTCAGATTGATAAAATTAACGCAGGCTATAACGAGGACGATCAGGGCAATAATGGATAGCAGGTAAATTTGATTGATATCGCCATAGGCCGGTCTGCCTGCGTCTTGCGAGAGGTAGTCGCGCATGCCAAAATCCTGTGCTGAATACAGGTGCATCCTGTTCATGGTCTGCAAGTGATAGGCATTGTTTTCTGCAACTGTATCGCCCATGTAGCGCTTCATAATTTCTGCAAGTTGCATTTGAAACACTACTGGGTCTGCCTTTTCACGTAACAAAACATAGGTTTCAATAGCGCGATACTGTGACATAGGGCGCCACTCTGTCCAATACCAGAGAAAATTAGGTATGATGCGCGAGACGTGCGTCGTGAGCAGTTCAAAATGCAATGAACTATTCGTGGGGGGATCTGAGACAATGCCCGTTATGGTGTAGATGGTGCCATCTCTGTCGCCATCTACCCGAAGTTGTTTGCCGATGGGATCAACCCTGCCGAAGATTCTGGTTGCTGCCGATGCTGTCAAAACCGCTGTGCCCGCACCTTGTAAGGCTGTTTCTGGATCTCCTTTGAGAAATGGGATGGTGAACACATTTAAAATTTCAGGGTCGGCAATACAATATTGGAGATCGAACAGTGTGTCTTCATAACGAACAAATGTTTTAAACCAAAAGGTTCGGATGGCGATCGTTAAATAGTTTTTGAGCATTGGCGTTCTTCCGTGAACAAAGTCAGGTGCCTTTTGTATTATTTTGTAAAAATGCTTGTACGCTCACATCGGTAAAGAAGAAGTATTTTAATGTGCCACAGAGCTTGAATCCCAGACTTCTGTATAAGTGCTCACCTATGTCAGTTGCTTGCAAGATGCAATAATTATATCCCAATTCTTGCGCGTCGTATATGCATCTTAACATCATCTCCCTACCCATACCGCGATTTCTCAATTCTGGAATGACAGATACAAAATATATCCCTGCCACACCTGCGGAGAAGAAGATCATAGACGTAGCGACCACCTGGCCATTATGTACGCCAGAATAAAATCTCACTTTTTGTGTAAATAGCCTTTTCAGCCTGCGGTAGCGGGACTTGATCTTCAAAGTAGTCTTTGCCTCTCCATTTGGCAGCATGTGCATCGCAAGTGGCGACGCCTGCATCTTGAGGCGAATCTTGAAACTGCTTGATTTTATTATGACAGTTCGGGATTTGGCTGACGCAAACAGCACTTTAGTAAAGGTTATTAAACCCTTGGTAGAATGAGGAGTCTTCGTTCTGCAATGCGAAAGGATTGATTGAATTGGAGCAAGCGAGCTGTTGCGCGACCTTTTGGCGTTAGCGGATGAATATTGCCAGGTACTTGCAATTCGAAATGATCATTCCAAATATCCTGGCGAGGATTGAACAGCGGGGTGATAATCCCTGTTTGTGGATCAATAGAGGCTATGTCGCTTCCCTTGTATTTATTACATAATGAACAGGAAAGCGCGAGGTTTTCCGAGATGGTTTGCCCACCGTGTTTCTGGGCGATGATGTGATCAATTTCGTGTGTAGAAAATGAAAATGATTGTGGAATGCGACAGTATTCGCACAGTTCATTCGCGCGTTCAATGACTTGACTGCGCAGATTGGTGGGAATATATGATGAACTCATTTGGTCTTGAGCTTTAAGGCAGCGTTGGCTTTGGCTAAGCGAACCAGATGTTCCAGGTATTCATATTGCGCCCACTCTCTTTCTTCTTCTGGTTGCAATCCTTCCGTACGATTCTTTTTAAGGAGATCATCAATCCGTTTTTGTAATCTATCTGATGGTCGAAGCTTTATAATTTCTTCGGCAGAAGGAAGGGCGATCAGCTTTTCTAATATCTCCGAAGCGTCTTCAAAGGTCGAATGCGTATTTGCATCAATTTTGCGAAGTCCAAGTTCTATAATTTCGGCGTGATCTTCTCTATCGCGCAACCGCGCGGCTAGATCATCGGGAATATCCATCGTGATTTTCATATAGACCTCTTGATGTTTGCGGCGCAATACGACTATTTTCCTATAAAATAGTCAATAATAACCGTTTTTCAAGGCTGAACTTTTTCAGAACTATTCAAGTTTCGAAGCCATTTGTTTTATGTGTTCCTTTTCCGAAAGTGTCCGATTATCCATTCGCTCGCCGGATGTCTGATAATATCAGAAAAAATGGCGACTCTCATGCACAATTCCCTGAGTTATTCTCTTATTACTGAAACGCCATCAACTTCGATTTTCTCTCCGGGTTGTCCTATTTCAGTGAAATACTGTTCATAGAAGTCACTGGGCGATAGACCTGAACGGGTCAACATGTCGTATATCTCTCGGCGACTCAGGTTTGGATCCAGTGTCCATACTCTGTCCTGTACGCAAGAAACGCCTGTGATCCCACGCAAGGCATCAGCGATTCTTCGACGATGCCACCACGTAAACGGCTCGGGCAACTGATCTGGGCTGAAATAGCCGACATCTAAAACCTCTTTCGCTTGAGGTACTGGTTTGTCATTCTTAGGAATGGCTGCGTAAACGATCGCATGATCACCGCCTGAGCGCCAGTTTGGACTTGAGTATATACCAACCAGGCGTACGAGATGGATGTCGATTCCCGTCTCTTCTTTGACTTCGCGTACTGCCGCTTGCGCTATTGATTCACCTGAATCGATTGCACCACCGGGCAATGCCCAGACCTCGACATCCTTCCGCTTAATGAGCAGGACTTGTCCGTCTGAGACAACGACTGCACTGGCTCCAAAATTTGGCACTGGTTTTTTCTCCTTTAACATTACAGTCAACCACCTACTACCTTATTCTTTCTAAGAATCGGAAATTCGGCACCTTTCATTCCGGTATCTGTCAAATATATAAGGTTGCAATGATGATACGCACAGATATAGCTTCTACGTGGTTTATCAGATAAATTGGAGCCGCTTCTATGTAAAACATGCGAATGAAAAATGACGACTTCACCTGCGTGCATTTCGATTGGAACTTGATTTTTTTTATCCACATCGTGTGCCAATCGACCTGCGTAGAATGTTTCCGTCTCTCTCAATAATACATGATCAAGTCGCCCCCATTTGTGTGAGCCTGGAATCACCCATAGACATCCATTGCGGATAGTAACAACATCAAGAGCAACCCAACAAGTGATGTAATGTTCCGGCTCTGTTAGACCGTACTGAGCGTCTTGATGCCAATGAAATTCTTTGCCTTGAAACGGAGGTTTATTAGCTATCAAATTCCAATGAAGATCAGCATTGGGCCCAACCAGTTTCTTACAAGCTTCGACAAAAAGAGGTTGTTTTACGAACTCCGCAAATAAGTCGCTCTTCAAATGAGGATTGCGTTGAAACCACTTGGGATTGTCTGCGCTGTATTTTTCATATTCCTCCGCCAGCTTATTGAGCCACTCACTCGAGATTTTTTGTTCAACAATGAAAAATCCTCTCTCATCAAAGTCATTAAGATTACGGCTGGTTATAATATCCACTTTGCCCTTCCTCAATTTACAGCCTCTTTTCAAAGAACCCGTTGCGTTTTGAGAAGAGGCCAGTAATTTTAACTCGCGACGCATGAGTCATTCGGACTTCAATGCGTCAACGGGATTTAGATAAGCCGCTCGCAATGATTGATAGACGACGGTAATTAGAGCGATGGCAATTACAACACCGCTTCCTGCAACAAAGGTCTCTATTTTCAAATTGTCACGATATGCAAACTCTTGTAGCCAGTCGTTCATGACATAAAAGGCAACTGGCCAGGCCAAAAGTGTAGCTATTGACAATAGTTTTAGATATTCTGTCGAAAGGAGACTTGTCACAGAAAATACGGAAGCACCTAATACTTTTCGAATACCTATTTCTTTTGTTCGTTGTTCCGCGGCAAAGGCAGAAAGTCCCAATAATCCCAGACACGAAATAACGAGTGCTAAGGCAAAAAAGAAATGTAAAAGTTGGGACAGCCGCATCTCAGAAAGGTAAAGCTGATTTAGACGTTCATCTAAGAAGCTAAATTGAAAAGGGCGGTTTGGTAAAAACCGTTCCCAGGTTGATTGGATAAAGGATAGTGTTTCTGATATGTTTTGAGGACGAATTCTCAACGAGAGCCACCGAAAACTCGTGGGTTCCTTAATGAGGAATAGGGGCTCAATTTTTTCATATAAAGACTCAAAATTATAGTCTTTGATAACACCAACCACAGTACCTTGATAACCGCGCCATCCCAATTTGAGTTGTTTCCCGACAGGGGCATCCCAACCCAGTTGCTTTACAGCGGTCTCATTGATAAGAAACTCAAATTGAACGTTGTCTGAAACCGCTATATGCGATAAAGGCCGACCAGAAATAATCTCCACACCATAGACATCTACATAGTCTTCATCTACACACAGCCTTCGCATACGCAAATTGCTCTGGGAATTATCCTCGGGAAGAATCAGTGACGAGTTATAGGGAATGCTCGGTATGGCTTCAGATGCAGAAGCAGCAATAATATTGGAATGAGCGCGGAATGCCTGCTTTACTGTTTCGTATTGTGGTATGAGATCGTAGTTCTCATAGAACAGGTGCATCGTGATTACGAGGTCCTTATCAAAACCCAGATTTTTATTTTGGACATATTTCAATTGATTGTAGATGGTCAATATTCCGATGATGAGAACAATGGAGATACCAAACTGAAAAACCACGAGAATTTTGCGAAGAATGATGCCTCTTGAATCGGTTTTTGATCGTCTTTGCAAAGACTGAATGGGTTGAAAAGCTGAAAGAAAAAAAGCGGGATAGCTTCCAGCGAGAATACCAGCCCCAAAAGCCACACATATTGTTAATAAAACATCTGATTGATTGAGAATGATATGTTTGCCAGTAAAGGCATTGGCATAAGGAAGTGCCATCTCTACGCAGCTAAGCGCAAGAATTGACGCTATTATCGAAAGAAATACTGACTCGCCTAAGAAATGTAGAATGAGTTGATGCCTCTGAGCGCCGACAATTTTACGCATACTTACTTCATGTGCGCGATAGGCAGAGCGCGCAGTAGAGAGGTTCATGAAATTGATGCAGCCAATCAGGAGAATAAAGATCGAAATGGTTGAAAAGAGGATAATATGAGTTATATCACCTGTCCCGAAGATTCCATAATCGGCTTTGGAATACAAATGTACACGCGACAGGGGCTGCAAGTGATATGACACGCGAACGGGCTGATCCCCTGCCTCTTTAGCGACAAGAGATTCAATTTTTTGTTCTAATTCTGTTGATTCTTGTCCCTTTCCCAGTAAAACATATGTCTGTATTCGTCCCGACCAGGTGCTATTTAACCTGCTGGAGTCCCATATTGATTTCACAAATTCCGTTCTAATTGTCGTGGTTAAAAATTCAATTTGTAAATGCGTATTCGCAGGCGCGTCTTTTAGCACGCCTGTTACGATATAATCGCCACCAACTTTGCGTTGGTCCTCAACGACAATGGTTTTGCCAATCGGATTCTCATCACCGAAATATTTACGCGCAATAGATTGGGTGATAATGACAGAATTAAGTTCATCAAAAACGGTTTCAGGATCTCCCTGGACTAAAGGGAGAGTAAATACATTAAAAATGTCTGGGTCTGTTACACAAAATCGCTGCCGATGAATTTTGTCTTTGTAGCGAATCCAGGCATCACTTTCTCGGAAATACGTGCGAATCGCATATTCTACTTCTGGAAAATTGGCCTCCAGGCTCGGAGCTAATTCTCCAGGCGTAAGATCAGTATATTCATTCCCAACGCCAGGCGTGCGAATTTCTCGAATAACTCTATAAATTTCATCGTATTTGACATGATGCTGGTCATAGCTCAATTCATCCTGTACAAAAAGATATATCAGGAGACAGCAAGTTAGACCCATAGCAAGGCCCAGGATATTGATGAGGGTATAATACTTTTGCCTTATAAAGTTACGAAGCGCAATTTTGATATGAAAATTGTTGAATAACACGAGTCTTTCTCCTTTCACTCGTAACGAAGCGCGTCAACCGGATTGGCGCGTGCAGCGCGGATGGCCTGAAAGCTGATGGTGCAAAATGCGATCAAAAGCACCAGCAGGCTGCCAGAGAGAAATACGCTCGGATCCAGATCGATTCGGTAGGCAAAGCGGTTGAGATAGGACCGGATGAAGAGATATGCGGCAGGCCAGGCTAGCAGACTTGCGACTATGATGAGCACTGCAAGTTCCTTCAGAAGAAGAATTAGAATATCGCCAGACGATGCACCAAGGACTTTGCGAACACCAATTTCTTTGGTGCGGACTTCTGTGGTATAGGCAATCAAGCCCAATAGACCCAGACAGGCGACAAAAATGGCCAGGCCTGAAAGATAAGTGAAGGCCTTCTGGGTACGCATTTCGCCCTGGTAGAGGTTATTCAAAAAACCATCGACAAATAGAAATTTGAAGGCGTGAGCTGGCACAAAATCCTTCCATACTGATGCGAGAAAGTCCAGTACTCTGGGCAGATTGTCCATACGCACTTTGACGGTGACATAATCGTACGCTCGTCCGTGGTATATAAGCATCAGGGGCCGCACGGGATTGTGCAGACTGCTGTTATGAAAGTCTTTGAAAATACCGACGACAGTGCAATCCCTATCCCAAACGCGCAGGACGATACCCGGTTTTGCGCCGCCCAGTGCCTGAGCGGCTGTCTGGTTCAGGAGCAATTTGAATTGATCTTTGTCAGTTAGGGCCAACGGCCTGCCTTCAAGGATGGGGATGTTATAGACCTCGGTAAATTTGTGATCCACCGACAGGTAGTGGACATTCATGGAATCTGCGTGGTCCAGCCGTCTGACCAACGAGCGGTCAGTATTATTTTCATAACCGGGCGGAGCCAGAGAAACAGTCGCGCCCAAAACGTCGGCACTTGCTTCAAAACGGTCTCGAATAATTTCAAAGTGCTCGCGCAAGCGTCGATCTTCTTTAATCAGGGGCATTGTAATTAAGCCCTCTTTTGCAAACCCGAGGTCGCGTGTGCGAATATAGTTTGTTTGCTGCCAGGCAATGAGGGTACCAATGACAAGGACCACCGAAATGGCAAATTGGAAAGTTACCAGACTACGCCGAAGTTGGGATCGTCCGCCGATCTTCTGTCCTGATCCCTTTAGAACTTGCACAGCAGCAAAGGATGATAAGAACATCGCTGGGTAGGCACCGGCAATTAGGCCAACAAAGAGTGCGAGCAATGCAGCACCGACGACGGACCAGACACTTAGCTGTAAAGAAGAAATTAGCAGGTTGTTGACTGTAGGAAGGGCAAGCTCGACAATAGCAAGTGCTAAAATAGCCGATATCCCGGCAAGGAGAACAGTCTCTCCGAGAAACTGGGTGATAAGCTGGGCGCGTGTAGATCCCACGGCCTTGCGGACACCAACTTCCAGGGCGCGGTTCGCTCCCCGCGCTGTGGATAGGTTTACGAAATTGACACATGCCAGCGCCAAAATGATTGCTCCGACAAGGCCAAAAGTATAGCAGCGGTTGATGTCTCCTAAAACAAGACCGACCTGCCGGTCCGACCCATCCATCTGCAATTGGAAATCGCGTCTGGCATATAAATGCTGACGACGCAAAGGCATAAGGTCGTAAGTATCACGCGGATCAGCACCATCGCCCAGATGACGATGTGCAAAATCCTGGAGCTTGGAACGAAGAGATGACGGGGAAACATCAGGCGCGAGCCGGACAAAGGTTCGCAGAATGAGGAATCCCGTTGTGGGTGACCACTGTCTTCGATTCCATGCTGAACCTGCAGGTCCCCTGGTTCCCTCATGAGTCACTAACAGGTCAAACATAAACTCACCCGATGTGGTAGCTGGCTGATCGCGGAGAATACCGTCGATGAGGAAGTCGCCTTCCACCCACTTGTAGTAAATTTTGAGCGTTCGACCAACAACGTCTGTGGTGCCAAAGAGCTTTTGTGCAAAACTTTCTGTGATATAGACGGATCCAGGTGTTAATTCGGGTGGCTGGCTTCCGTCAATTAATGGGAAGGTGAAAAAGCGCAGGAAATTGGGATTGGCCACAGTACCGCGCACATCAAAGCCGCGATCTTCAAGACCAGCCCACATGGGGCGCGTGAGAAAGCGGGTCATATCCTTAATTTCGGGCAATTCATCGATAAGTGTGGGTCCAGCCCGGTCCTGAGTACCGAGTGCGTAATATGGGAGGCCGCCACCTGATGGGTGTACAAGCCGCATCACGCGATGAATGCGGTCTATGTCCCGATGATAGGCGTCATAGCTGAACTCGTGCTGCAAGAACAGACCGACGAGGATACAAGCCGCCATCCCCACGGCAAGGCCAAAGATGTTGACGAGCGTGTAAAGGCGGTGCCGAAAAAGATTGCGGAAAGATGTGCGGAGATAACTCAAAACCATTTTGACCTCATTCTGAATTCGTACCTGAAGCCACGAATATCCCGATGCTGGCAAACTCGCCGCCACAACTCGACTGCGCTTCGCAACACGTACCGATGCTGTCAATACGTATTTCTCTCAGTCCCGCGCTCTGAAACCACGCCACAATATCTGCTCTTTTGAAACCCATCCAGCGGTCGTGGTGTTCTTCTCGCAGGAAGTCAAATTCGTGTTCATCAAGATCAGTGATCACCAGTTTACCGGCAGGCTTCAGGATTCTGACCATTTCTGCGATTGCTTCTGACGGGGATTCGACATGGTGGAGACACATGTTGGCAAAAGCATAGTCAACCGTTGCATCGGAAATGGGTAGATTTTGGGCTTGTCCAATGCGATAGTCAATTGTCTCAATGCCCGCAAATTTTCTCTTCATTTCTTTCAGGATTGCTTCAGACTGATCAACTGCAATGACCTGAAGCCCTGCCCGTATAAGACTCTCAGAGATAAAGCCTGTACCTGCGCCAATATCAGCGGCAATTTTGCCTTTTTGTACAGCAGCGGTAGAAAGTGCTGTCACTCTGACTTCATCGGAGAAGAAATTTTCGCGCATGTCGTCCCAGTCTTGGGCAACGCGATCAAAATAGTCCTTACTGCTCATTGGTATTTATTCCTTCCTGAAAGGGTGATCAAGAATACCTGAATAGATGGGTTTGCCATCTCGATAAGGGGCTTTGTTGCGTTTGATTGAACAGCTTCAAAGAGGCCCGAGCGTCCAGGCTTTCAGATGATTGCAATGGGTTGCAGAAGGTGTATTCGAGTCCTCCCCTGTCTTCTTCAAGCGCGTATGATTCCAAACAGTGCATCAGGTCTGGTCGCGCAAGATCAAATGGGACACAATCCGTGGTCGCCAGAACGCCTTCGTGATGGAATCCCGGGACGTCTTTCTCCAAATTGGTAATCCGCGACATGCCGTACTGATAGGAGATGCTGAGGAACACACAACCTCCGCTGACCAGGTATTCTCTGGCACCGCGCAGAACGATTCTCCTGTACTCGAATCCGTCATCGTTCTCGCTGGACGGCGGGTTGGCCAATATAAAATTCACTTTTCCCTTCAGGCTTTCCAGTTCACGGCGATCTGTATCGGAAAATGGGTCGAAGGAGTCGGAGCGCAAGAATCTGGTTTTCGCTTCGACCTTGTTCAATCGCGCGTTTTCGCTGGCTGTTGCCACATTGTCTTCAGTGATGTCGAATCCAATTATGCGGTTTACTTCGGGAATCCGACTGGCAGCGATGGAGAGACAGCCTCCGCCACATCCCCAATCGATTCCTAATGAAGCAAAAATTATGCCAGAAAAGTCAAATATTGATATAACAATAGGTTACGAAAATTACTGGAATTTAGCGTCTTATAAAGTGTCCGATTTTGATACAGTGGTGTCCGAAAATGAACACTTGGGCGAGGAGAAATGCTTGAGATGCTTCTGACATTTTTCGTTTGCTTTTTGTAGCGTGTACGCTACATTCTGAATATGAATGTATTTCCCAGGACGGTACGCAATTATGTTACCCTTCAAGGGCGTGTGCCCTTTGAGGATTGGTTGCAATCTCTTAGAGATAGAAAAGCACGAGCGATTATCCGCAACCGAATCAACCGCGTGCGATTGGGGAATATGGGCGATACCGAGCCTGTGGGCGAAGGCGTATTTGAACTGAGAATCCACTATGGTCCAGGGTATCGCGTGTATTATGGGGAACTGGAAAGAGTAGTTGTAATATTGCTCTGTGGCGGTACTAAACGCTCACAACGCCGCGACATTGAACGCGCCAAAATGTATTGGCAGGATTTGAGGAGCCGCAACAATGACTAAAAAACAGGTTTTGAAACACACGGTCAGTTACGAAGAGGGACTGATAAAAGCTCTTAAAGACCCCGAAGAAGCTCGGGCTTATCTGGAAGTGGCATTGGATGAGTGTGAAGCAAGCGGTGAGACCGATGGGCTGTTATTGGCGTTGCGCGATGTCGCCCAGGCACAAGGTGGCGTTGGTGCATTGGCAGAACGCGCTGGATTGAACCGCGAACATCTCTATCGCGTGCTTTCAAGTCGCAGCAAACCAAAGCTCGACAATCTGATGGCTATTATTTCCGCCCTGGGGTTCCGGCTGAGGTTAGATTGTATCAAACTGTAGCAGCAATGACTGGTTAGTCCTGAGTGCGTTTGTCTCCGAAAGCGGCGATTCCAAATATGATTGCCGCTGCTATGAGTATCCCCAAAGTCCAATTTGAGGGTAAGGACAATGCGGGTATAAGTAGCACAATGAGAACACCAAGGGGACCTATAAAACGACGCAAGGATATTTGACCTTTTCGCCATTTTATATATCCCACGACTTGCAATGCAACCAGAATGCCTATAGCCAGGATCAGCAAGATCATATACATGGTTTTCATCTCCTGAAATAAATTACCATCCGTGAATCCCGTGTCCCTGATCTGGAAACCAGATCACATCTACAAGGAATGCGATTCCTATTGCAAATACAAATCCCACGATTAACCCATAACAACACGGGCGCACCCGCCGGTAGAGCAAGATCCCTCCGAATTGCAACACCAGCAGCTTGGCCAGCCATACTAAGAAAATATCCAGAATATAAATGCGCATGTACCAGCTATACATGACCATCAATCCCATGGGGTGGATGGGCCACCAGGGGATTCTCGCCTGAAGTACGGCAAATATTAGCGCACCCAGGGTGCCCAATAAATACACGCCGGTCTTTTCTATATCTGGAACAGATCGGTCTGTGTCGCCAACCGCTCCGGCGATGATATTGTACCGTTCGCGTGCAGAACCTTCCAATGCCCAGGAATGAAAGCTGGCACCGCCCCAGGTATAACACAGCCAGACCGTATAAGAAGCACCGATGATCACGCCGAGGAGCACGCCGATCCAGATCAATCGGTTTGTCTTTGTGGATCTCGCCATTGTCCGTTCTATATTGGGTAGCGCCGTTGGTACGCGCCAGCCTGCCAGCAAACGGTGATTGACCATGTGCGTGCTTACCAGCGTGGGTGTGGACATATTGCGCGTGCCCACAAACATATCGCCCAGTATGGTTGTTCCACCTGCCCAAAAGGGAAATAAATAGGCGAAACCAGTGGCAGCTACCAGCTTCATCGATACAAAAAGGCCGATCCAGAATGCCGCCATCCACAATATCAGTGTTGATGGGCTGTTGCCCGACTGATAGAGCCAGAATGCCATATAGAGCAATCCACCCGCAAGCACCAGCAAAGTGCTACGCGGAGACAGGATCATTGTTTCGGAGGCTTCTCCTGCAATTGGACTGCGAACCTGTCGCCAGACGCGTTTCAGATGCCCGCGTGCTGCCCATATCGCCCAGAGAGCCAGTCCCAACATCGCCCCGTTTGAAAAAAGGTTCACGATGACGCCCGCATCGGCTTCTTGCCCGCTCATTCCCACTGTGAACCCCACGCGATTCATGGCGTATTGTGCCCCCAGCCCTACGAGATAAACCGACCAGATGCTGAACAGGATGTTCAGGTCGCACAGAAAAGTAAATCCCATCAGGGTGGGCAGAATGCGGTAGGAGAAGGCAAATGGCGGCAAGTACCGGGACAGGGGCGCGCCTCTGCGTCCGGTTCGCCCGAACATGGGGTCAAAAATTGCAATGCGAGGGAAATCGGGGATGAAGTATTCTGCGATGTTCCACAAGAGGGGTAGTGCTGCGATAAAAAACCCCGCCCAAAATGCCTTGCTTTGCATAAAGGCAGGCCAACCCGGTTTTCGGTCAAATCCTTCGGTGAGTTCCAGGGAGACTTCGGCGAGGGGATAGACGAGTCGCTCGTGTTGCGCCCATTGTTTTTGAAATAATGCGGTTAATCCCAATCCGACGGCTGTGATTGCGAGAGCGATGGATCCCGCCCAGAAAATTGGTCCCAACCACGCGCCCCAGGGTACGCCTGACCATATTCCCTGATAGAAGCCATCGACCACACCCGGACTGTTTAACGGCAGCATCCAGTTGGGCAAGTCGTCAAAATACAATTCTTCCCAGCGGTTCTCTGGCGAGGCAAAATAGCGCGGTGCGGCCATCATGCCAGCCCACTGCGTTGCCCAGTTAAAACCGGCAAATAAGCCGCCGACCCACAAGAGGCAAAATAGCACCCGCATCTCTGTTGCGGATAGCGATAATTGGGGCCAAAAACGCTTGAATATCGAATTGCCCAGGAGCCAGAATACGAAGGGCAACAATACGGTCATTGGCAGATTGGACATTGCCAGGAGACCGGATCGCGTGCTCAGTTCCACATACGTTGACATCACGCACGTAAATACCAGCGTGCCTACCATCGCCAATACAGCGGTTTTGCGTACCCTGTTCTCTGTCTCTAAAGTTTCAACGCTTTGTAATTGAGCCATGAATTGAATAAAAAAAGGAAGAGATATAATGCGGATACCGGGTATATACGGCAAAAGACCGATAAGGCTCAAGAAAAAAATAGGCACCGACGAAAAAATATACTCCGTCAGGTGCCTATTAAATGATGGTGCGAAACCAGCCCCCAGCCCCTCTCTTATTTATCTGCGTTCATCTGCGTCATCTGCGGATCCATATTGAAAACTTACCGCTCTACTGGTTTGTTCACCGCTCACGAGATCCGTAATCTGTATCTCCAGCACATTCACACCGCGCTTGACCTTTTGCAGATCCAGTTCGACATATTCGCGCGTGCGCGTGTCCTTGCCCACCTGTTCATAACTCACGGATACCTGCGGTTTGCGGTATTTGATAAACGCGCTCAGTCCCGTGGCGACCGAACCCAGAATACCAGAGATGGCCCTGGGATTGTATCGAACCAGATATTGCACTTTATAGCGGGTCTGCCCAAATGCGTCTTGTTTCAAATTGTAGAGTTCAAAATAGACGTAAACCTTTTGCGATCCGGCATACGCTCGAGAAGGCATTGGCACCACCCAGATGTCCTCCTTCAAAAATCGGATATTCGACGGCTCCTCACCGATGTCATAAGCCAGTTCAATATCGCTAATTTGAAGTGCCTGAGATGTATAATCTCGTACATCCACGGCTTGTTTATAAAGTCCCACTCGCCCCGAATTCATATCTTTGAGTTGTACCTGAAGTTCGTATTCTCCAGGTGGAATATTCAGGGTCAATACATCGGGCACAAATACGCCTTTTGCCCGGCTGAACCCCTCGTTTTGGGGGCGTTCGTACAAAAAGACCTCGGCTTCTCTGTAAATATGGGTATGGCCCGCGTCGGCCAGTGCCAATGCAGCCTGTACCCGGATATAGTCCTGTTCTTCTGTCTGTCCGATTTTCACTTCTCCTGGCGGTACGCCGTAATAGACTTCCAGCGTGGTCTGCTCGCCGGGTCCTTGAAAAGAGGCCAGGTCGTAAAAAAAGTGCAGCGGGGCTTTGCCTATTCCTGGGCGGTAATAATCGGGTGTCTCGTCCTGGACCCGTTCGAACATCACTGCTGGGGCGTATTCGGTCAGGCGTCCGACCTTGCTGATGACCCGTTCTCCTGTCGGCGTGGTTGGCATTGGGGCAAATTCAAATTGACCGCTGGACAGTTCGTCGGTAAAGGTGAACTCCACGCCGCGACCGAGTTGGGTATAGGTCCAGGCCTCCCAGGGTACTGCCTGTAATTCTGAATCGAGCGTTACGGGCGCGTAATCTTCAAATCCGAATCGGGGATTAACCCGCCATGCCTCGTTGCGCTGGTTCACAAATTCCGATTCGCTGGGCACATCTCGAAACGTCTCGGCTTCGAGGCTCTCCAGGCCCCCCTGTTCTGCCTGCGTCACCAGCACATCGTCTTGTTCGTCCAGATTTGACGTGGGCGCTTCTCCTCCCAGGCGGGCCAGCGTTGCTTCGAGCAATTCGTCTGGGGCGTTGAATGTCACACTGGTGCTATAGGGATCGCGCTGCACCTTTACCGGAAAAACCGGACCGCTAAACGTCAGGTACGCGGCTTCTGGGCCGTACATATCTACCGCCATCTGCGTGCGCACTGCCTCGACCTCTGTGCTCACTCGCACCTGCCGCTCGATAGACCGGGCGCGGTGATCGGGTTCTCCATAGCGGATATAGACCTCTCCACGCTTGTCCCAGGGTTGCTCGTGTTTGGAGAAAAACGTCCGGGCGTACCACACCCGGCGATAGTGTTCGATGATCCGCTCGTTGATCCCGGTCAAAATATCGGGGTCCCGCCGCCTCCAGAACCCTTTTAGATAAGCCTGTCGCTCGCCTTCGTCGGACAGAGCCTGATATGCCTGGCGCTCTTTTCCAGAGGCCACGAGAGAAATATCGGTATAATGCGCCCGCTCCGCCTCGTCCTGGTGCTGCAAATAACGCTCAAAATGTTCCAGTGCAGCCTGGTAATGTTCCAGAAAGAAGTAGCTCTGTGCAGTTAGAGGCAGGAGATGGATGGCGTCGGGATGGGTCTTTAGATAGGGGATGATATACCGCTCAATTTTGTCGTATTGTCCTGCCTGGATGCAGACCAGTCCGAAAGAATAAAGCCCCTCCGGGTTGTCTGGCTCCCGTTTCAGGTATTGCAAATAGTATGTAATCGCCTTTTCGCGGTCCTCTCGAAACCGTTCGTAGAGTTCGCTCAAAAGTCGATAGGCTGGCGCGTAATTCGGGTCGAGTTTGGTCGCCCGTTTGGCTTCGCCCACTGCGCGTCGAAAGTGATATACGGCTTCCAGGCCCTTTGCCGGTCCTTCCACATAGGCCATCCCCAATCCGACATAGGCAGGGACAAAGGTTTTGTCCAGTTTCTTTGCCGCTTTAAAAGCCTTTTCGGCAGCTTCGTAATTCTTTGTTTTCAAATACGCATATCCCAGTTGCGTTTGCACCTCGACATCGTCGGGTTTGGCTTTGGTCAATTGTGCAAATGTCTCGACTGCTGCCTCGAATAAGTCAGTCGCCATCTGCTCTTTGCCCAGCGCGGTTAGTGAATCCGTTTTGGTTGTGGCAAAGACTGTTGCTGAAGAGAATATCAGTATTACCAGAAATGCAAAACGCACCATGACACACCTCCGTTACCATCCGTGTACAAAATGCCGGTTCAATGGAAACCAGATCGCATCTACTACTGTCGAAGCTCCTACCCCCACCAGATATCCCACCACAATACCGTACCAAAATGGCAGCGATCGCCGGTAGAGGCTCACCCCGCCAAAGCGCAATGTCAATGACTTGGCCAGCCATACGATGAATATCCCAAACCCGTAGCGAAATCGGTTGTCTGGAAAAGCCAGGCCGAACGGGTGAATTGGCCAACCCGCGTACCGCATGCCCAAAAGCGTCAATAATCCCGCCTCGGCAATGCCCAAAAACCACACTATGGTTTTGTCCAGATCGAAATACGCCGGTTGTGTGCCTTCAATCAGCGACACTTGCCTGACCATGTGTCGCCAGTCGGGCATATAGGCGTAATTCAATCCGCCTTCCATATAACACACGTAGAGTTGTGCGGCACAGGCCACTGCAAATGCGCCCAGAAGGGCAACGGGCAACACGCCCACGATGGTCCATGAGCGCTGTAGCCCATTGCCCAGGAGCTTAAAAAAATGGGGAATTGCCGGCACAGATAGCATGCGGGCTGGCGCTCCGGCGAGCGCGTTTCGGCTTACCACTATCAAACCCGTCAAATCCCGGCTCGAAATATTTAATGTCCCGTAGAGTGCCTTCATAATCTGCCACCCCTTTTCTCCCTGGGGTGCGAGGAACACGTAGCCCGTGGCCGTCGCAAACTTGGTTACGCCGAAGTAGATGATGAACAGAAGCCCCATCTGCACCATTGCCGAAGGTAGGCTGATGCCCATTGAGAGCAAAAAACCCGTGAAAAAAATTGTGGCACTTAAAAATCCCAGCCAGGCCGTGCGATAGGATACGGGCACCCCGTCGTCTTGTGAGCGCATATCTCCAAAAGCCTTGTGCAGCGTCTCCTTCAAGTGATCTCGGGCCACCCATACCGACCAGATGACCAGAAAAACCAGTGCGCCGTGCGCCTCCAGCATCAAAATCTCTTCGGGCGCGGCTGTCTGGCCCTGCAACCCGATGGTAAAGCCCGTGCGGTTCATCACTGTCATCTTAAACGCATTGACGAGGAAAAAAAACCAGAAACTCATCAAAATATTCAGCGGGCACAAATAGGCCAGACCCATCATCAGTGGGTGAATGCGCAAATAGATGGTGGGTATATACTGTCCCGTATCTACCGCTGTGGTCAGCCAGTGGTCGTAGATCGTGATGCGGGGCAATGTCAGAACAAAATAGCCGGTGATATTCCAGAAAATCACGCCGGCTGTACACGCAAATCCGGCCCAGAAAACCCAGTCTTTGAACACATCGGGAACCCGGCTTCCCTCGGATTCTTCCAGGAGTGCCAGAGGTACGGTAGCGAGGGGAAAGGACAGGCGCTCGTGCATCAGCCACTGTTTGTAGAATAGTACGCTGGCAAAAAATCCGGCCAGTACCAGAGATAGACTTCCCACAAACCACCAGAACAGCGGAACGACCCAGTGCGCCCAGGGAATCTCATCTCTGTGCCCCAATCCCACGTATAGCCGCTCTACCACTTCGCTTCCCCGGTCCATAAATAACCACCGGGGCAGGTACTGCCCCGCCACTTCCCAGAATCGGTTTTCGGGTGAAGAAAAGGCCGCGGGTGCCGAAATATCCGTGATTAAATACCCTACCCACCCGATTGCGGGCACCGTAGAGACCATCCACACGATCCCAAAAATCGTGACCACTTCGCTGCGCGATAGGGCGAATCGGGGTGCTGTCAGTTTTAACGCGGTGTTGATTCCGATCCACACCACGAGGGGCAGCAATGCGGTTACGGGCAAAAAACTCTTCATCAAATTTCGTCCGTAATAGGTCGCAAAAATACATACCCCTGCAATTGTGATCATCGCCAGAATAAAGGCTCTGAGCGTCACGCCCTGGGGTTCTGCAACCGGTGCCTCAATTGTGCGTTCGGAAATCGCCACGGCAGGTCCTTTGGACGAATAGACGAATAGACGAATAGACGAATAGACGAATAGACGAATAGACGAATAGACGAATAGACGAATAGACGAATAGACGAATAGACGAATAGACGAATAGACGAATAGACGAATAGACGAACTCTACCCCGCCACCTCAAATCGGTACGAACTCCATTCGTAGATTTGCTGATTCGTAGATTCACAGAAAAGAGGCGGCGGCCCTATCCTCGCTGGACCGCCGCCAGAAATGCGTGGGCTTTATGCCAATGAGCGCATCAGAATGTTCCACTAAGGGTCAACCGCAGCGGCGCGGAAAACGCGACTTCATCCACGGCCGCATACGAGAAGTCAACCGCGAGACTTCGCCCTGCGATGCTCTGCTTGACTCCCGCACCGATAGACCAGCTATAGATATCTCTGTTAAATCCAAAGAGACCTTTGTCGAATTTGTAGCCCGCGCGCAGAGCCAGCATATTTTGCAACCACAGCTCTGTGCCTATTCTGAATTGCTCTTTCTCTACCTCCAGATTATAGGCATTTACCAGCGATAATGTCAATGAGACCGGATCGCCCAAATTGCCGATAACTTCCATGGCAGCGCCAAAATTGAATACCATTGGCATCCGAAATGGGTCATCGGTCACGACGGCTTTGTCTGCGCCGAAGTTTTTCAGCGACATGCCGATGCGGCTGCTGGCAAAGCCCGTGGCAAACATGCTGGATACCCCGAAGTCGATGTGGGTAATCTGTTCTCTGTGCAGGTTCTGCTGCAAGTAGCGCACCTCCAGGCCAAACGACAGTTTATTGGTCAGGCGCTTGGCAAATACCAGCCCCAGCGCCGTGCCATTGCCGTTGACCATCTCGCCCGTGCCCTGTGGCTCGAAGATCGTGGTCTCTTCAAATTGCTCAGGTGCAAATGAAATGACGCTGACGCCCAATGTCCCGAATGGGATATTGTAAGACACGGCACCCGAATACAGCTTCGAGTTGACCAGCCAGCGCGTGTATGTAGCGGAAAAAGCCCCGCGCTCGACGGCGACCAGCCCCGCGGGATTCCAGAAAATTGCGTTGATATCGTTGGCGATCGGTATATAGGCTTCGCCCATCGCTGTGGCTCGCGCGCTTTGCCCCACCAGCAGGAATCCAAAGCCGGTAGAAGCTGTGCGCCGAAAACCGGACTTGACTTCTTCGGCCGATACAGGAGGGGCCGAAAGCCCAGCCATAAGGGCCACAATCAGTCCGATTAAGAGGGTATTTCTTTTCATGTTCTGGCCTCCTCCTCATTATCGAATAATCATTAATGTTCCGGTCTGTGTTTTGCCTTCACTGCCCGGAACTAAGGACTCTACCACCCAGAAATACACGCCGCTGCCGAGCCGCTCTGTTACGTTGCCCGAATGCATCGTGTTCTGGTTCCACACAGCCTCACCTTGCGATGCGTTGTTGTGGGTTTTGGTGACGATCAAGTTGCCCGATATAGAGTAGATGCTGATGCGGGCATGGCGAGGCAAACCCGTGAACCGCATATTTTTGGATGCCTTGTAGTGGCCGGCTTTGTCCGTTAGATGGAACGGATTGGGCACCACTTGAATCGGCACTTCCATGCGGTCGAATGCCGAACTGGAAATCACCACGGGGCGGACGCCGTTGTGATAGCTGATCTGGTTTTGCGAACTGTGTCCGCCTTCCAGGCCCATTCGCACATTGTCCTGTACATCGGGGGGCAGGTCGGCTAAAGTTTTGCCATTGGCACCTGTCCAGTGGTCGTGACCCTTGTCGAAAGCCCGCACTATGTACCAATAGGCAAAGCCAGGCAGGGACTCGGTATCCGTCCAGGAGAAGAAGTTGGTCGCGCCGTCATAGGTCACGCCATCGGGCAGGTTGACGGGTCCCGAGACGGGATCGGTTTTTACCTCAACGGCGAGTTCCCATGGACCGAAGAAAGCCTGACGCGACACATAGACGCGAAAACCTGCTATGTCCTGAGCCTCAGCGCCCGTGTAGTCGGGATCGCGCGCATCCATCACATCGCCAGACCAGCTTATGGTAAAGTTGCCGTCGGCATTGCTGCGGATCTCGTAGTACACATCTGGCGGGTGATTGGGTACGTTGTAGTCCAGTTCGTAGGCATTTTGCGCCCTTTCCAGATGCTTGAAGAGCACTTCTTCACCCAGATCGATTTCGTCCTTTTTGCCTTCGAACATCCAGTACCAGTCATAGGGCTGGACCTGGCCTTTGTACTTGTCGTGACCAGACGCCTGAGCCGCAACATAAGCCGTCACCACCTTGGCTTTCTCGCCCGGTGCCAGGTCATAAGGTCCCCAGGCCTGGGTGTGGGCATAAGCGGATACTTCTGTGGGGTCGGCTGGCGTTGGGGCCGTGATCATGTCGTACATCTGCTCGTCTGAGTGCTGCGCTTCGTGCGGATCGTCGTAGTCCGACCGATTGCGCACCTGGTACCAATTGACCGAAGTGGGCTGTTCGGCTACCTTTGGCGCCACGTACTTAGACGCTGCATCCGGCTCGTGGGCAAATCCGTCGGTGGGATCAGCATCGATGGTGGCAAAGCCAATGTACACGGCCGATAGCAGCGTGCCTTCGGGACGGTCGATCTGCGGCGGATAGCGCGGGTCTTCGCGCGATTTGACCAGTGGCTCTCCCCTGTCATCGTGTGGACTGAGGGGATAATCCCCGTCATAGCTATAGCTCATCCGCGCCTTTGCGATGGCCTCGGCAGATACGCCTGGCGGCCCCACATAGCCCGGCGACCCCGTGTATTTGTAGTGGTCGTCATAAGCTGCCGTATTGGTTCCGGCATACCACAGGGGATACCCACCCGTGAAAATATGCCCGGGCTGGGCGGGCCGAAAGATGTTGTTCATCGCAAAGTACGTGTCGTTCAGGGGTTTGTCACCCACGTTCTCGAATGTCAACTCGTATATGATGAAGTCATCGTAATCCGGATGGCTCCACACGCGGCCTTTGCGCGTGCCCAGGATCGGGCCTGCTTGCCAATGGGCGATTACGACCTGCTCGCCATAGCTGTCCTTGTCCGGGGTCGCGTATTCCCCATAGGTCCAGTTGTGGATATTCACGGGACGCGCACTCGGCGGCGCCACGCCAGCCCAGTAGTTGGGCTGTACAAAACTCGGCAAGCCGTGTGTTTCCAAAAGCGAGGGGTCGTCGCTGATGGGTTGGTTGTCATAGCCCTGATTCTGCTCTTCTCTTTGATCTGCGGGATAATCCACCTGATGAACCCCATCGCTGTTGTAGCGCGGACCTCCGCTGGAATACACCTCGTAGGTTCCCCCATCTTTCAGGAGAATCCAGACGCCCTGACCAGAGGACTGGTACCATTTGGTACTCCGCGACCCATACGAACCGCTCAACTGCAGCATGCCCGGATAGGCCAGGCCGATTCGCTCGTAGATCTTCTGGTAGTTGAAGATCATCCCAGAGCCGCCGTTTTCGACCACGCCATCCCACAGCTTACCCCGGTTGAGATATTCCATGCTCTGGGCCTGCACAATGCTCGGCGCGCACAGCATCAGCGCGAGCATTCCCACAAGGCCCCACAATATTGGACGTGCGTTGAATCGCATTGTCCTACCTCCTTTAATTGAGACAACAAATTGTCGCCGTTAGAATTTTACCCTCAAACCCAGCACCACATGCCGGGGGGCGCCCATATACCGGTTCAACACAAGTTCGTCTCCGTACTGCTCAAATTTCGCATTGCCCGGACGCGGTGTGGTCAAACCCCACTGCATCCAGTCGAACGGCGGTTGGTTGTTGTCGAACTGGTTGTTGTTGCGCAGGTCTTGGGTGTTGAACAAGTTGCTGATTTCCGTGTAAAAGATCGCCTCATAACGGTTGATGTAGAAGCTGCGTTCCAGACTCATGTCCGTGCGGGTCCGCAGCGGGGAATTTGCCCACACTGTAGGCCCGTCGGGAGGCGAATACTGGAACGGCGTACCCGTATCCAGGCGATAGATGATATTGGAGCGCCAGTTGCCCAGGGGTTTTATCTTCCCGAGCGTCGGGCCGAAGTCCGCAGGGGTGGATACCAGTACCTGGATGCTGCCGAAAGCGCGCTGGTCCGCGTTGATGCGCGGCCTGGATTCATTGCCGCCCGAAAGCGTCATGAAGAGCCACATCTTGCCCCCGTTGGGCGCTTCGTACATCAGATCGGGGAAGGATTTGCGGAAAGGCGCGAGGCTGATTTCGCCAGCCTGCCAGGAGCGCAGGGTTCTGTTCGCCTGAGCGCCGAATTTCCTGATTTCGGATTCGGACATCGGCACGGGTGTCTCCATACCGGTATTCGGATCGTAGGTATGCTGCCGCCAGAACAGACCGCTGGCGATAAATAGCGAGTCCGGGAAGGCGGAAGCGCCGCGCCAGCCCGACTGGTCTTCGGTGGCCCACTGCACGTTATATGCCACCTGGAAGGCGAAGTGGTGAGAGAATCGCTTTTTCAGGCTCACCTCAAACCCGCGACTATCCTCTGAATATCCGGCCATCCTGTGGGAAGGTCCCACGATGTTTTTTCCGTTCTTCAATGGATCGCGATAATTGGTCTGGCTACCCGCGCGCGACTGGTCAACCGCGCTTTTGTAATACGTGGTCAGGTTCAACACGTAGTCGCTCACGAAGTTCCAGTCCAATCCGACTTCAAAACTCGTGGTCTGCTCATAGGGCGCAAATGCCGAGTGCCCGTGGAGCAGGCCCTGTGTTTTCACATATCCACTGCCCCATTCGTAGTCCTGCACCACGCCATCTCCATTGCGGTCATCTGTGGTGCCGGAATCCCACTCTTCCTGATACCAGTGGTCAAATCGCAACGGCTGGGTGAATTTGCCGTAGAAAAACCGAAGCGTTGACTTTTCGGTAATCGGGTGGGAGATGCCCAGGCGCGGGCTCCATCGCATCATCGGCTCGGCCGGTTCGGTCGGCGCATTGCGGAAGCGCAACAAGCCCACGTACATCGGCGTGGTGCCCCACAGGTAGGGATGCGGTTCATCCCTGCGGAAGTCGAAGCGGTCCAGCCGAATACCGGCATTGAGCACAATGCCTTCAAACTCGATCCGGTCCTGCAGGTACAGGGCTATTTCCAGGGGTTGTACCCCTTCGCCGATGTTGTGATCCTGGCCGATAAATCTTATGGTGCGGTTCGCTTCAGTGGCGTGCTGAATCCAGGTCCACCACACGTTGTAATACGTAATATCTATACCCGTTTTGATGAGGTTGGAGCGCGTTATCTGGCTGGACAGGTCCGCCTTCAGATTCCACCGGATCCGCTCCGAATCCTCTGGGCGGAAAAAGGCGCGGTCCATATTGAAATAACCGCTTCTGGTCCACTTTGTGGTGGCTGTCGGGCCGTTCCTTGTCTCTATGCTGCTGTGTGAACGCGAAAGACGCATTTCGTAAAACGTGCGGGAAGTGATCGTGTGCGTGGCTGATAAATAAATCATGTCTTCCTGGTTCCACCGGTGGCCGGCTGTGGCAAAATCGTCGGGCAGGAACAAATTGCGGAAGCTGCTTCCAACACCGCGGGAATCGCCGTTGTAGCCTTTGTGGCGCTCAAAAAGACCCCCCACGCGCACCTTCAAATTGGGGTTGACCTGCTGGATTAACTTCATGTGGTTCTGCGTATTCCACGGCACCCGCGCTGTTGGCCCGGGAAACCGCGGCACCCTGCCGTCCCACTTGGTGCTGGCAAAAAATTGCAAACCGCCCACCAGGGGCCCCGACAAGCTCATATCTACTTCATGCCCTGAGGTGCTGGTGTAGTCCAGCCTTGTGGCGTTGTCCGGGAAATCCTGTTGGAGTACGGTCGGGTGCTCATAGATATTTGGTCCCCAGTGTTTTTTAGAAGGCGGCGTGTTGCGGTATTCCACCAGGCCCCTCAATGTGTTGCTTCCGTCTCGCGTTACGATCCGGATAATCCCGGCCTGTGCATTGCCGTATTCCGCCTCCATCCCACCGGTGATGACCTGCAACTCTTCAATGGCGTTGGTGTTTACGCCCATAAACCGGTTAAATCCGCCGAGGTCGTTGTTCACCAGACGGACGCCGTCGATAATTACCGAGGCATCCGGCGCGTCTCCACCGCGGATGGTCCAGTTGCCATCTACGGATACACCGCCTTGCAACTCGGCAAAATCGGATGCACTGCGCACCATTGGCAATGCCTCGATTTCCTCGGAGGTCACCACGTATTTGGTCGATGTCTTGTCCGGCTCAACAAGGGGCCGCTCGGCCACAACTACGATTTCTGCCCCTTCAAGTACCATTTCCTCCAGGCGAAAATCCACCGTTGTGGTAAAATCCACAATCATCTTCACATCTTCTTGCACGATGGACTGATAGCCCACCAGAGATGCTTCTACGCGGTATGTGCCCGGATCCACGGATAAAATAAAATATCTGCCTTCCGAATCTGTGCTCGCGCCCCGCCGCAGTTCTTTGATCACCACGTTGGCGCCGGGAAGTGGCTCACCTCTTTGATCTAATACCACGCCGGTGAGCTTGCCCGTTGTACCGCTCCAGGCATTTCCCGCACATAGACAGATCAGGAGTAGCAGAAAAGGACTCAATAAGGCAAGTCTTCTCATTGCAACCTCCTCTTAAAAATAGTATTTCAGACCTACGCCCAGATCCAGCATTTGAAAGAACGAGGTCTGAGCAATTCCCCAGGCCAGATGCGGCCTCAGGTAACCGAAAATGACGTTATAGCGCGTCCGTACGTCCAGGGCGAGTTGTGTGCCGACGGGCAAAGTTCCGCCCAGGCCCACATTGACGCCCAGTGCCGTGCGGACATCGGATTGTTCGGGCAGGTGCAGCGACTGGTTTAGCGGCTCCACGGCTTGACCGGGAAAGATCAGGTTCTGCACTTTCGTGCGGTAAGCGTAAAGCCCGGTCCCTATCGCGAAATAGGACGAAAAGCCCGTATTGCGGTTGCGGTCCTGAAAGTGGATGAGGGTGTTTAGCAAAAAGCTGTTAATCCGCATCTCGTGTACCGCATTTGGGCTTACGTAATCCCGTTTATCCACCGCCCAGGTAAATGGCGTCGTTTCCAGGGATCCATCGCCGAACAGGGAATAGTGATATTCCATTTCTACCGAGATCCTGGGATTGGCTGTGTAGGTCAGCGTTATCCCGCCTTTGGGCACGCCGCTCCAGCGGTCGGCCAGTCCCAGTGTCGGTCTGGCATAATCGACAAAGGCCCCCATACCCCACTGCCCTGTTTCCTGAGCGTCTGCTGTCTGCCACAATCCCAGGCAGCATCCCACACAGGTTATGATAACTGCCATTTTTTTCATTCGGAACCTCCTTTCAGTCTCAGAGACTGTTTTAACTGCTGATGCTTCTGAAACGCGACGTTCTCTCTCTGTTCCGGTTCCTCACCTCCTTTCAAATTACCCGCGTCCTGCTTCGGCCATCAACCGGCGGTAATACGGCGTGGGCACCGGACCTTTCAGGATTGGATCGCCGACCTCTTCCAGCCAGGCCCACAATCGTCCGTCCAGTTCGGCGCGTATATCTGCGTAA
Organism: Candidatus Latescibacterota bacterium; assembly: GCA_022821275.1. Lineage (GTDB taxonomy): Bacteria > Latescibacterota > UBA2968 > UBA2968 > UBA2968 > VXRD01. The sequence continues at coordinate 30,428 of JAJEDY010000095.1, forward strand.
TTCGGGTCTTCCGCCGCGTTGTGAAACTCATTCGGGTCTTTTTGCAAGTCAAAGAGTTGCACTGCCGGGCATTCTTCCGATGTTACGAGATATGCCGTGTTCGGCCACCGGGATGATACCGAAACCGATACATCTACAGGCGTGGCAAATAGTCTGCGGGGTTCAAAATTGCGGATCAATTTGTGGTGTTGTGTGCGAATGCAGCGCAATTCGCCCGATTGCATAAATCCGAAGATTGCGTCTCGCGGCGGTTTGCCTTTTCCGAAAGCGCCGGAAAAACTCACGCCCTGCACGTTTTCGGGTATTGGCTCTCCGATGAGGTGCAGCAGGGTGGGGAGAAAATCCACATTGCTCAAGAGCCAGTCGCAGGTTTTGCCGCCTTGAATCCCGCCGCCGGGCCATCGCACGATGAGGGGAATGGACAATCCCGGATCGTACACATGGCCTTTTGCTCTGGGGTAGGGGATGCCGTGATCTACGGTAAAGACGATGATGGTATTGTCCGCAAGGCCGCTTTCGGCAAGTCCTTTTGTAATAATTCCCACTGCTTCGTCAGCTTTTCGGAGTGCGCCCTGGTAATGGGCCAGGTCCGCGACTATTGCGTCGTTTTCAGCCAGGAAGGGGGGTACAAAAACCCCTTTGCTGTCGTCGGGTGTCACGTCTCCGAAGTCAAAGGGACGGTGTGTTTCAAAGAATCCCACCTGTGCGTAAAATGGCGTGCGTTTGACGGCTTCTGTTTTCAGAAATTCGGCTGTCACCCGCGCGACTTCATCGGCTGTACACCGACCGCCTCCATCCCCGCGCTGGGCGTGTAATGCCTCAAAGCCCAGTGTTTGTACATCGGCGGCTTCGTGTTGCAATCCGAATAGTGCGGTGTGGTAACCGGCATCGCGGAGTATGTGCGATAGGTGCTGTTCTCCTTCGTTGAGGGACCAGTGCCAGGGGGAGTGCGTCAAGCCCATGAGTCCGGTGCTTGCGGATAGCGACCGGTGAGCATTGCCCCGCGGCTGGGGCTGCAAAGCGGTACGGTTGCAAAATAATTTTCAAATTTCATCCCATCAGCAGCCAGTGCATCTATCGCGGGGGTATGTACGGTTTCCACCCCGTAACACCCGAAGTGACGGCCCGAGTCGTGATTGGTGATGATTAGAATATTTGGCTTTTGACTCATGTGTGTTTCTCGCAAATAAAGAGGTTTTCAGATAAAAAAATCGCGCTTGCATTTTTTGCGTAGCGCGGCTGTTTTATCAAAAAGGCTCTCTCCTTTTTGGGCGAGCTTTCAAATGGAATTGAGAAATGTATTAACCTTATGGGTCAGTTAATCTTATCGACATAGATGTAATCAATATATTAATCTTTTAAATTAATTAAAATTATCAAAAATTTGTTGTTGTAGCATAGTTTTAAGTAGTGATTTGAAAGGTATTGCCGCACGATTTTAGCTGCGATTCAGTAATATTGGAAAGACTTTTTTGCAAGATATAAATAAGTTTTACTAAGTAACCATTTACTCACTTAGATAATATATTACATCCTGACCCAAAAGCAACCCTAATTTTTAAAAAATTTCATCGTTACAGAGTCGCTATCCCATTAACAAAATTGGCGTTGGACATGGCTCAGTACAGGTACACGAAGCGTGGGATCCGAATCGTTGGCGGCAGCGATTTAATCCGCCCTGTCAAGCGTTTTTGCAGTACAAACTTAAGGCGCCGACGGGTGAGATACAATCCGTCAGGCGCCTGTAGATTCAGATGAAAGATTTTTAGAGTAGCCTACCAGTCCCCGCGCTGGTATTTGTCCCAGGTCTCAAAAAGTGTCTTTTCCAATGCTCGGAGTTCATCGGCTGTGCCGGGATGTGGAGTGTGTGTATAGACTGCACGATTGATGTCGGTTACTGCCTGGATCAGATTTTCGCGCGGGTTCCCCTGCAGGTCGTAATAGCCATTCTGGTTGTTCTTTGCGAGTGTGTCGCCGCCCTGATCGTACATACAGGCGCAGTACGTGACGCCCAGAACCTGAGGGTCTTTATAATGTCTCATCAGGCTTGCCCGGTATATTTCACCGCGCGCGTCGTGAGATGATACACCCGCGTGACGCTTGCCTTTTTCGCCGGGGTAGTGGAAACCGAAGTAGTCATCCGATAAAAGGATGGGCAATCCTGCGGTATCGGCCAGTTCATTGACTGAAATTGCGCGGTTAACATGCTGGGGTGCGATCATGTCGATGTAGGGTGCCGCTGCTTTCCACGATTCTCCGGTCAAAGCCCATTCTTTGATAAAGGAGCCAAAGATGAGATGGTTGCTGTCCCACCGCCGAATAGCCGTGTGGGCAATTTTGTAGAGTGTGACACACATGTGGGAGAGGATGGCTTCGAAATCATCCAATTGCCGTGGATTTAGTGTTTTTTGTATTGCCGGATAATTGCGGTTCTCGAAGGTCTGGTCGTAGGCGAGTATTTCCGTCTGTTTCAGGTCGGCAATCTGGCTCAAAGAAATGTCGTATATCCGGTTGAATTTTTGAACGTCGTTGTCATACCGTTGTGCGAGCAGGTCGATGATGGCATTTCGTCCAGGGCTGTCTGGCGGTAGGGATAGATGGTGGTTTACCCAGTGTTCTGAATGGTTAAATGCACCGAAGCCATAATAATAGCCCATTACGAGCGGGTCATCTGCAGCAGCTGGACAAGCCGCTTCGGCTCTGGATTCGATCAGTTGTTCAAACGCGGGATCAAAAATATCCGGGAGTGTTTCTCCTTCGACAAATTCCCAGGGATGTTTTAGCAAGATTACGCCAACTGCAAAGGGGAAATTCTCTTCCCGAAATATTGTCTCTGATTCTGCGATATCGACAAATCCGTTCAGGTTGCGTTCCGGGCTTGTGGCACCGCCCAGGGCGCAGTTAAAGCCCATTGCGCGGGCATTGGCAAGCGAGCCGCGCACCCATGCTTCCCGGTCACCCCCGTAAACATTCTCGCAGGCTACATCGCTTTCCCCCGACAGCAGATGGCTGAGCGCTACGGGAAAAAAGACGTTGCCCTGCGGCGTTATAAACCAGTTTCGACCATTGATTTCTTCCAGATGAAAAAAGCCGGTCTTTTCGCCCTGAATACCCGTCCATCCACCGTATTCGTCCAGTTCGGTATTTGTTGTGTTCATTCTTACCCTCGTGCATTTTTCGATAAAAAAAGGCACCGACGGATGAGTGTACTCCGTCAAGCGCCTGTGTGAAAACAAAAATAGCCACGGATGAACACGGATGTAGGGGCGAGGCATGCCTCGCCCGTCATAGCGGCTTGGTTTTAGCCGCCTGTCTGCGTGCAATGCACAGACAGGCGATCCAGAAAGGTTTGCCTTTCGCCTTTCATCCGCGAAAAACGCTCAAATTACTCGCGTTTTTTTCTGCGTCATCTGCGGATACCTTCCCATCGTTAGTTCCCGAAGTCAAATCCAACCGTCACGACATGTACTGAACCCAGACGGCCAAATTCGATGTAGGCGTAATCCACGCTGATCCCGTATTGATCGCGCTTCAGATTGAGACCCCCGCCAGCGGTGAGGCCCTCTTCGTCGTAATTGAAGCGGTACCCGCCGCGAAGATAGGCCAGGTTTCGCAATCCGTATTCGGCGGCTATGTGCATTTTTTCGTCGCCGTCATTGGGATGCGTAAACTCGGTTGCCACCGTGAGGAGATGGGGCTGATCCTCTGACTGTTCGACCAGATCAAAAGCCGCACCGAGTTTGAATACCATGGGCATTCGCACTTGCGATGGCGGGATTTGGATCTGTTCGTCGTATTTGGTGAACTCGGTATCGGGACCGAAATTCTGCCCGAGCATGGCTATCCGCAGGCTTTTGATGCCGGTGTGATAGTACGTGCCGATATCAATCGCCCAGTTGCCAGTGGTGGCATCGTCTAAGGTTTCCTGAAAGTACTTCGCCGTGCCGCCTACCTGCAAGCGGTCTGTGATGCGCCGACCGTAATTGAAGCCCACGGCGAGGTCGCCACCCGAAAACGTGCCCAGGCCTTCTATAACGGGCTGGGTGCGGCCCAGGGTTTCGCCATCGGAACCAAATAGTTCCTGGTTTTCCGTGCGCACCATATCCCCGTAATCGAGGGTACTGATGCTGAGACCGAAAACACCCCACTGGTCAAAGTTTTTGACCACGGCACCGGAATAATAGGTGATGTCGGCAATCCAGTTCATGTTGCTGCCCGAAAGGCCAATATTTTTCACATCTGAGATTGTAGCTGGATTGGTCAATGCGGCGTTGGCGTCTGCCTTGCTCAATACCGTTGCAATACCTCCCAGACTCGCCATGCGTGCCGAGGTGGGCAATTTGGCAAATTGCCAGCCCGACCGTCCCACGCGACTATAGGGTAGAGCCGCGACGCCTGGGCCTACCTCTGCCTCGAACCGCCGCTGCGCGAACCCCTCACTTGCAAATCCCAGTACGAGCAAAAGGATCGGGACCATTGTCCATTTAAATGTACAACGTTTCATTATAGCCTCCGTTTATCGAATGATCATGAATTTCCCAACGTGAGACTGGCCTTCTTGTCCCGCTACGTGAGATGTTACGTGATAGATGTAAAGCCCAGCTGCTGGGCTTTCGGAAAAGTCCGTCTGGAGATAATTGCCATTGGCCTGACTGCCCCAGGTGGTTTCTCCAAAACCGTCGTGTTCAATAATTTTTATCAAATCGCCCGCAAGCGTGTAAATCCGGATGGTGCATTTGGCCGGGATATTTACAAAAGCCAAGCGATTGTTCTGAGATGCATCCAGCAACCCGCTTCGCTGGCGGAAGGGATTGGGCACCACGCGGATTTGAGTCATATCATCCGAAGGCGCCTTGGGGGCTTCCGTAGCGAAAAATGTATAGGCCGTTATGCCGCTTTCCAGGCCGTGGGTATCGTAGGAGGTCACCGCAAAGCGGAAGGGGATACCGGGATCGGTCTCGACTTGAAAAGCGATCTTATCCCCCTGCTTATAAGCTGCGGCTTCTGAAGCGGAAATATCCGCAAGCTCTTCCCAGGGACCGGTGATGTGAATTTCTGATCGGTAAACCCGATATCCGGCAAAGTCATTTTCACCTGTGCCCGGGTCCTGGTAATTGTCCGGAACGGCTTGCCAGGTTAAGGTGAAACCCTGCTTTCCAGTACTGGCGTCGGCAAATGGCTCAGCCTCCAGCTTGGGATATCCGTCTTCGACAAATGGCTGGGTTCCCACAAGAGGGGGCGGATACTGATCGGCGGGCAGCTTGTAATCATTTGCGATCAGTTCCAGAGCCGAATCCCAGTTTTGCTTTAACGCAGCAATACCTTCTGCCTGGTATCGTTGTGCGGCTTCTAATCCACCGCGTTGGGACACATTGCGGTCCATCTCGCCAAAACAATAGAGGATGATCAGTTCAATTTCATCGCCGGGCTGAAAATTGTAGGGACCAATGTAGGAATACAGCATGGGGGATCGCTCGAACAGATTGCCATCCACCGATCCGTCTTTGGGACGGGATGGGTCGTTCCAGAGGTCAATCCAACTCGCCCGCTCCTGATCGTGTGAAAATGCCAGCAAATCCTGTTCCCAGCTTTGCCCTGCCCACAGACGTCCGGATTCGCGCGCTGGTACGCGGGCATCGCTCATCCTGCCCGCGAAGTTGCCCGTCCGCGTGCCAGACTCGGCCGCAGCGAGGATATTGTAATGGGGTTCTTCGGGCTGGCCGTTGTAAGTCAGATTCAGAATGCCCCACGCCCGGGCTTCTGGTTCGTAGAGCCTGCGATCCAGAGACCCGGCCTCGGTGATATTGCCGGGGTCACCCCCATCGCCGGTCACGTCTCCCGGCGGCTCGAATATGTTAAACGAAATGGGCGCGCTTTCCGTGGTGGGCCACTGCACATCGTCGTAGAATATGAAAACTTTCCGTTCGGGATCCCAGTCGAATTGCATGTCGTTCTTGAACTTGAAGGCGTTGTTCACGAGTTGACCGTTGTTGTACTGAACCTGAGCGGGAAAACACATGTAGAAATCTTTAAATGGTACATCATCCACATGTTTGATCTTGATCTTGTGGATGACAAAATCGTCGTATTTAGGCACACTCCACACCATTGTCTTGGTGGTGATCTGCATTGCTCCCATCGGATCGGCCGGGCTGGCTGGATTCATTTTGAAGGTCTGGAAAACGCCTTCGCCCCATTGCTCGGCCTCGTTAGTGCCACCTGGTCCCACGAAATTGTAATTGTAATTGTTGACCATGGGCGTTACGGCACCGCCAAAAGACACAATGCTTCGTTCTGTCAAATTGATCTTGACCCGTCGCCCCTGATTGTTGACCCAGATCCAGGGCGCAATCATGTCCATATGATCCGGTGCTTGATAATAGCCAGGATATGAAACGACATTGGGAATCGCCGTTTCTGCGTAATTCGCCGCGGTACTCGTGCCCCACCACAATCTTCCGGCGGTAAACTCAATTGGGTTGTTGCCCACGAGTTGGCTTTCGGGCACCTGAGCATTTACAACCTCCGGCAACATCAGCACGAGGCACATCACCCAGAGTGGGAGAAGCCTGCGTATTGCATTCATCAGAAACTCCTTTGTTGTTTGAGAAGGGAATTGCAGGCCGGGTATCGTTCATTTTTCTCGACACCCGGCTATTTGGCTAATAATCAATCGACAGCGAGAAGAACAACTCTCTCGGATTCAGGTCCGGGCGGTAAATCGTCCACTGATTCGGCTCTACCCATTCGGCTGAAGCACCATCTGGCGTCAGATAGGAGGCTTTTATCACGGGCATTTCGCCCTTTTCAATGTAGTTGAACAAATCCTGTCCGCCGAACAGTTTCAGGATTTTGTTGTTGAAGACATTGTGTATGTCTATTGCGAATTCGCCCTTCATTCCACCCACCAATTCGAAACGCTTGGAGAGGCGCGCATTGGTGCGGTGATAGGGTTTCCACGACCGGTTCAGCGGCTCGGTACTCGTATCGCCGGGCGGATGATAGGTGTATCGCTGCGCCGAAGCGTAGGTGTAGTGCATATTCAAGAACCAGTTCCCCATCACCGGGCCGAAGTTGTTGGGCGTGCTGAGCAATGCATTGAGCTTAAACGTGTTGTGCGGGTTCCACAACTCGAGGTTGTTCTCGCCGGATCCGTGATAGCGATCCCGTCCGAGTTGCTTGATCGAACCGTCTGGTTGTTGGATGGGAATATAGAGGCTCGTCGGGCCATAGGCACCCGTGCTGGAATAGGACAGGTCGTATTTGAGCTGGAGGCGCACATTTTGCCAGCGCTTGGTGCTCAATTCCAATTCCAGACCGCGTGCATCGAGGCGAGCTCCCGCCATCGAGAAAGCGCCCCGGTTGGTAAACCCACTCTGAGGTGTTTGCTTCTGCGGATTGTTGGGATCCATAAACAGAGTGAATTGAAGCGTTGAACTGTTGCCGGTTTCTTCCTCTCGTCCCTGTCGAAAGCCTCGCCTTGTCAGATCCTTGGCGTCCTTGTAATACATGGTTACATCTAAACCGAGCACACCGGCAATATCCTGATCAAAGCCCACTTCGTACTGGATCATCTTTTCGAACCCGATCTCCGGGTTGCCACCTGTGCCCCACCAGTGGATATAGTTGTAATCCTCGTTGGGATTTGGATCGTAGTTGGGTGGCAGTTGAACGCTCGGATCAGAGGGTGCCCCGCGGTTCCAGATGGCTTTATTCCCGGCAATTTTTACCCAGGGAGGTCGCTGGTTAAAATGTCCGTACATAAAGTGCAAGACGGTGCTCGCGGTAATGGGATGCGCGATGCCCACGCGGGGTGAAATCGCGACCTGTAGCGGTGTCTTGGCGGCATGGGGACCGTCCGGATCAAAGGACAGAATTCCGCCCGCAATATTGCCATCGGTAATACTCGACAGCGCGTAGGGATCCCACAGGATGTAATTCACGTTCCGGTTGGCGTTGAACATGTCCAGGCGCAAGCCGAGGTTTACGATCATGCCTTCGGCTTCGATTTGATCCTGCACATAAGCGGTGAAATCCCAGGGGCTATAATCCCTGTTTGGCACCTTGTTAAACGGTTGTGAAGCCGATCCAAATTGTCCACCGTACCAGGTATCGATATACTGCGGATCGAATGACAGGCCCGCCTTGACCAGATTGTATTCGTTGACCTGGCTGGTCAGATCAAAATTGATTGATGTTCGCCAGGTATTGGCGAACAGTTTGGCGTTATCTCTCGGCCATTGCCACCGCCGTCCGCCAGTGCTGACCGGACTGGTGGGGAACCAGGTGGGTTCCAAAAACACCGGGGTTCGATCGAGTTGGTCCTGGAATAAGACGGGATTCGTATCCAGGTTTTCGTAATGCGCGTCGTAATCCATTCGGTAGTGCTGAATGCGGAAATCCATAAATGTGCGCGGACTGAAGACGTGCGTCAGTTTTAACATTGCCGCATTCGTCCGAATATACTGTGGAGGCGGCACGCGCGAGTTATTGCCGGTAATTACGCTGTTGCCATTCGAATTCCATTTCTCTCTCTGAAAAGGCGTTCGGATTCCACCCGACGGAAGATTCCCCATTGAACCACCCATATCGTCGGACGACATGTAAGACAATCTGGGCTGACCACTGTTGTCGGTGCCCTGGTGGTTGAACGATGCCGTGATTTTGGTGTTCTGGGTCAGGTTGTAATTCAATTTGGCGAGCGCGCTCCATTCGGGGCTGTATTTGAAAACGCTCGGCCACCTGGTTACACCTTGCAAATACTTGCCGCTTAACAACAGATCCATATTGGAGGAGATGGGACCGAAAGCAGCACCTTCCCACTCCCACTGGTCCAGATCGGCGTAATTGCCCATGTCTTCCGGTGGCGTTGTGAATTCCTGGTATTTTTGCCAGTTGAACTCGGGTGTAGGATTTTGGCCCTGTTCTGTCCAGTAGTTATTCCAGGAGGCTCCCATGTCGTTTTTGTCGAAGAACTCTTTGGTGATAACCTGGTTTTCGACATTTTCCTCGCTGTAAATATTGCGGCCCCAGTGGTACTTCCCGCGCGGGCGCATGCGCGTTTTGGCAGTCGTGTGCCAGCGGTCTCGCGCTGATCGCGTTACGATGTTGATGATCCCATCGTTGGCCCGGCCGTATTCCGCGTTGTATCCACCCGTGAGTATTTCCATTTCCTGGATGGCCGCGGTATTGGTCACGACAAAGCTGGATTGGGTATTGCCGTCCCGCACATCCACACCATCTATAATATAGGCGGCGGTGAAGCCATATCCTCCGCGGATACTTCCCCGAACCCCTACCCCAGATTGGGTTTCCACGGCCTCTTCCACGGAATTGGCCCAACTCAATTCCAGGTCCATCGTCGTTAGTGCCTGCTTGCTTCCCGTGAGGTCGAGTTCTACGGGTGGGCGTTCGGCCATGACCAGTATCTCGGCTGCTTCGAGGGTTTCTTCGGTCAGTTCAAAATTGAGTTTTGTGGTCTGGTCGATTTTTACGCGGACATCGGTCTGTGTGACTTTCGCATATCCCACCATTGATGCCTGTACTTCCAGCATGCCGGGTGGGACATTGAGAATAAAATAGTTGCCCTCGGTGTCTGTGGTCGCGCCCAGACGGGTACCAAGCACGACGACGTTTGCGCCGGGCAATACTTCTCCGGATTTGGCGTCTTTTATTACGCCAGCAACCTTCCCCGTGGTACCTGCAAAGGCTTGAGATACCAGGAGAAGGACGAGCATACTGAAAAAACACATTCGCTTCATGTGTCAACTCCTTTGGTTGGGGTTTTGACGGGGATAATCCCGTCTAACGACTAGGTTTCTTTCTTTAAAAGCTATCAATTCTCAGCGCATAACGCCCTCCTTTGAAACGGTGACTTTCTTATACCTGTACAACTGGTCACAGTCCAGCGGTTTTGTCCTTCTTCCCCTTGTCTTCTGTATTCTCTGTGGATACTTTTTACCTTTTCATCTGCGTTCATCTGCATTCATCTGCGTTCATCTGTGGATGCTTTTGCCTTTTCATCTGTGGTTCAAATTGTCCGTTCTCAATATCCAGTCCAACGGGGTCCAGTCCATTTGGGGTGGTCCCGTTTTTGGGTTGTATTGATATTCTGGGTCTGCTTTTAGCCATCCGTGTAGCCCAACGCGTACGTGGTCGCCCCGGTTGGCGGAGCTGGCGTGTACCATGAGATAATGGCATATCGCCACGTCGCCCGCCTGCGCGACGATGGGTATTGGATCGTTGAGCGGGATGTCCGGCGCGCCCGTGCTGCCGGTTGTGCGCCATTTTTCTCCGAGGTCGATGTTGTTGGTATAAGCCCACGAAAATACCTGGCGCGGGCTGCCCGGCCATACGGTGAATGCGCCGTCGTGTGCATCCGTATCTGTGAGATAGGCCATGACGAGGAGGAGAAAGTGGGTGGGGTAGGCCGTGAGGCCATTGCCCTGGCGCGTGCCATCGATATGTGCGCCGCCCGGTTCAAATTGTTTGGGTCCCGGCTGCGGAAATCGCAATATGGGGCTTAATCCCGGCTCATTGGTAATAGCTGGTCCGGCCAGCTCTCGCACGATAGATTTTAGTTTGGGCGAGATACACATGGTCCGGTCAATCGCAATGCCTTCCTGAGTTACGTGCATGCCATTTTTGTCTTTGGGCCATGTTTTAGACTTATCGGGCACGATGCCGGTTTTATTTTTTAATTCTTTTAGTCCCGCGCGCACGCGGTCCGGATTGACCAGTCCCGGGACGATGACAAATCCATCATTCACAAATTGCGCGACCTGCGCTTGTGTGAGATGCGCTGTGCCTTCTGGTTTGGAAATAGACATGGAAATGTCCGGAGTTTTTGAAGGTTGGTATTACAATCCCGCGGGCAAGAGAATGAGTTCGGGTATTCGCGCACGCGCGGGCGTGGTCGCCACATATAAACAGGCATCGGCTACGTCTTCAGGCTTTAGTGCTTTGGCCATGACTTCTGGGGGCGTGGGTACGGGGCGCTGCAAGACGATGGGGGTGTCGCACAATCCGGGGAAGATTACTGTGGTGCGAATGCCATTTTCTTGTTCTTCTTGAAATGTCCCGTGCGCCAGGCCAGACATGCCGTGTTTGGATGCCTGATAAGATACGCCGGATACATCGGGCGATTGTACGCATCCAGAAGAAAGATAGATGATCAGGCCCGATTGCTGTTTTCGCATGGTGGGTAAGACCGCTTTTGTGCAGTTGAATGCGCCGGTCAGATTTGTGCCGATCATCATTTCCCAGGTTTCGTGGGTTAAGACTTCAAGGCTGCGGTCCGGGATGTTCGTTCCCGTGGCGTACACGAGGATATCGATTTGCCCGAATTTATCCAGTGTCGTCTGGATTAAGTGGTTTACTTGCGCTATATCCCGCGCGTCTGTGGGACATGAGATTGCGCGGTTTCCTATTTCTGCTGATAGGTTGTCTAATTTGTCTTTGCTTCGCGCTGCCAGTACCACGCTGGCGCCTGCCTGAGCATAAGATCGCGCGGTCGCTTTTCCCATTCCCGAACTGCTTCCCACTATGATAGCGACTTTGTTTTCCAGCGCAAGATGCATAAATTCTCCTTCGGATTGGACTCACTCAAATACAGTTATATAAAATAATAAGGTCTATAAATACGCGCAAGAGTGAATGAAGAGGTGGTTGCATGCACATGCTCAGAACCGTATCTTTTACTTTCAATGGGAGATTTGTAGATACTGAAAAACCGAAAGGACAAAAGATGAGCGATTTGTTGATCGAAAAATATATGGCAAAGACGCCAAGATCACGCGCTTTGTACCAGCGGGCACGGGAGACTTTTCCCAGTGGGGTGACGCATGATACGCGCTATTTGATGCCTTATCCGCTTTCTATTGCTCGGGCACAGGGTGGGCGAAAGTGGGATGTGGATGGGTGTGAGTATGTCGATTATTTTGGGGGGCACGGTGCGCTGATTTTGGGGCATAATCATCCGGAGGTGACAGAGGCGGTGCGGGAGCAGTTGAGCAGGGGAACGCATTACGGGGCGTCGCACGAGTTGGAACTCGAATGGGCAGAGCAGATTATTCGGATGGTGCCGTGCGCGGATAAGGTGCGTTTTACGTCGTCGGGGACAGAGGCGAGTCTTTTGGGGTTGCGCGTTGCGCGGGCTTTTCAGAATAAGTCTAAGATTCTGCGTTTTACGACGAATTTTCACGGGTGGCACGATCAGGTGGCTTTTGGCGCTTCGTCCAGTTTTGATGGTACGCCTCCGAGCGGTATTACGGAGGATCATGTCGAAAATGCCGTGTTGTGTGAGCCGAATAATATCGATCAGGTTACACAGGCGCTTGATAGTCGGGACGATATTGCTGCGGTTATTCTGGAGCCTACGGGTGCGAGTTTTGGGCGCGTTCCCACGCAGGGCGATTTTTTGCGCCAGCTTCGCGCGGTTACCCGCGAGTACGGGGTTTTGCTCATTTTTGATGAGGTGATTACGGGGTTTCGCGTTGCGCCAGGGGGTGCGCAGGAATATTATGGGGTGACGCCAGATCTGGCTCTTTTTGCGAAGATTGTTGCGGGAGGGTTTCCCGGTGGCGCGATTGCGGGTCGCGCGGATTTGCTCGATGTGATGACGTATCGCGACGATGCTTCGTGGAATGACAGATACCGCGTGCCACACCAGGGTACGTTTAATTCCAATCCGGTTTCAGCGCGTGCGGGGTTGACGACGCTTAAAATTGTTGCGGAAGATGAGATTACTGAGCGCGCTAATCGGAATGGCGAGGTGTTGAGAAACGCGCTCAATGATGTGATTCAGAGACGCGGGCTGAACTGGCTTGTGTACGGCGAGTTTTCGGGGTTTCAATTTTTGCCGTTGTCCGAGGATCAGACGTACACCTGTTCGGATATTTACGATGGTACAGTGCCCCATTCTGTTCTCAAGGGCGGGATTTCGATGAAGCAGATTTACTATCTTCGCTGCGGTTTGATTGCAGAGGGCGTCGATGTGATGCCCTGGCCCGGTGGCGTTATTTCTGCTGTTCACAGCGATGCGGATATCGATCAGACGGCTCAGGCGTTTGATCGGGTGCTTAAGGCGTTTAAGGGCTAATTTTATATCTTAATCCGAACATTCCGAAAGTCAATGGGGCTGCGGTGGTTTTGCAGGCCGATGTATCCGGTTTTTAAGCGGTCTTTGAGGTCTGGATATTTGCTTGTGTCACAGGATATGACTTCGCGTCCGTTGATGATGACGTTTACCATTGTTCCCTGGCAGGATACTTCAATGGCGTTCCACTCTCCCGCCGGGTGAGACGGGTCAACGGTGGGGGCGACCGCGTCGTAGATGGCGCCGTTTGATTTATTGTTGAGTGGCTCGTGCGGTACGTCGTAAATTTGTATTTCCATTCCCTGATAGGCGGGGCGCCCTTCTTCGCTCGTCCGCAGGAAGATTCCGCTGTTTCCTCCCGCGCTGTTTCGATAGTCCAGGCGCAATACAAAGTCTGTGTACATGGCTTTGGGGCGAATCCATCCCCTGCCTTCGCCATTGCATACCATCAGTCCGTTTTGGACTTCCCAGCCTTCTTCCGGTCCGATAATTTTCCAGTCATTCAGGTCCTTGCCGTTGAATAAGGGCGCAAATCCCTCCGCTTGTTCTTCTGGGGATAGGTGTGTTGCCATTGGAGTTCCTCCGTAAATAATGATTGGTTCGTAACCTTTGGTGCAGGTTATCCATATAGTAAGGGCCTATATAGGGTTATAATCGTCATTGCGGCATGCTTAAAGCCGCAATCCACACGCCTCTACTCTGCACCAGTTTCTCGCCATTTGATGAGGGCGTGGGCGACGGTTTCTACCATTTCTTTGACGTCGGCGTTGTGCGCGTCAATGCTGTCGGGGATGGCTTGCAAAAAGGTGCGGATTGTGCCAGCTTGTTCGCAGATGTGTTTGTCGCCATAGACGTTGTGTTCGGGTTGTCGCGGGTCGATCAGTACTTTTCGATTTTTTAATGGTTCAATGTGGTAGTTTTCGAAGATTGCTTGTTCGAGGATTTCCGCTTTTGTCCGAAGATGGTGCGGCATGGATGCTTTGTCGTGCATGCCAATGCTTCGCGTGAAGTCTGGTCGCGTGAAGTGGGCGTGGACTTCGATGGATGCATCTGGTTTTTTTTCGAGGAAATACTGCCACAGTGCCGCGGTTTCTCTGGGTGCGCTTTTGCCTTCTACGAGGTGGTTGATTCCGAATTTCGGTACTTCGCCCATGGCATTGGTTACGCTGCGTCCTTCGCAAACGCCGTCGGGATTTGTGATGGGCATGAGGCAGAATTGTATGTGGTCTAATAATCTCTGTGTGCGTGCGGTTGGGATGGTCAAGCTGTGGGCTATGTGCAAGATGCCCCATGATACGGGTTCGCACGATTGCATTGTGGCATCGACGAGTAGGGTCAGGTCGCGCGGTTCGGTTTCCAATACGCAAATTGGTCGTCCCCGAGCAGAGTGGCCGATTTCCAGGTATGTCCAGATGTCGTATTGTTCGGATAGTTGTCGCGCTTTTTCGCAGATGACGGATGGGTCTTCATAAGGGGCAGATGCGATGCGGATGGTTTCTCCGGGTTGGATGTGAACGGATATGTCGATGTGTTCTGCCGGGTGAAAGTCCGTGTTTTCATAAGGCACCCACGCCCATCCCGTGTTTTCTCGCCAGATACACCAGGGGGGATACATGTAGCTCGCGCCTTTTTTGCTGAGTAGAAATCGCAATGTTGCCCACTTTGCGCGGTTTCCGATATGACGCACGCGCACATGCGCCATGTATTCTTTGGGTACGCCTGCGCCGTCGAATAGTTCGTCTAACAGGTCCTGGAACCATTGGGGGATTTCTTCTGGTTTGTATCCGATTTCACTTATGCCGGTTTCTATGATCCGCATTTCTCCGGCACTGCTGCACGGAAAGTCGTAGTCGATGATGATGTCGTTGTTTTCGAGTTTCACTCAACACACCATTCCGCGTTTGGCGCGAATGCCATGGGCAGGTGGGTCGTCGCCAATCCAGCGTTCGTCAACGGGGTCCGATGCGAGTTGATATCGCGTGTCGGATGATATGCGGTATTGTTTGGAGTGGTTGTCGGAGCTTGAGTGGAGGGTGTACATCGAAAATATCAGCAGGTCTCCCATTTCGTATTCCGATACCAGCCAGCGTCCGCCCAGTTCTTTGCGGGTGGCTATCGCATTAGAGGAATAAGATCCGGTCGAGTTCCACTTTACAGAAGCCCGCTCTTGATGGGTCAGGTTCCGCCCTTCGGCGCGTGCGCGTTCTATAATTTCCTGGGCATCGCCTTTGTTTTCACAGTATAGATCGACGTCTGTTGAGCCATATCCCGATTTTAGATCGTGTAATTTGTGTGAGTTTTCGAGCAGCATCAATCCACCCATGTAGGAGGGTACATCGCCATAGGGTATCCAGGCGGTGTAGAGGTTTTTTGTTCCGCGGCCCATATAGACGATGTCGCAGTGTGGATTGGTGGCGGTGTGCAGTCCGGGTTGTTTGGCTCGAAACCAGGTGTAGTCAAAGTAGCGCGCAGTCCCGCCGAAAAAGAAATCGAAAAACGACATGAGCGGGCCTTCGTGGATTACTTTGTCCAGGGGGGGATTGTTGCGCGCGAGTAAGGGCATGAACGATCCCGTTGCGCGGCCGTCAATTTTCTTTTTTGAGGCTGCAATGCCGTCGATTGCCGGATAGCGTTCGTCTAAGACACCCGCGCCCATGAGTCGGTCCATGATTTCCTGACGAGCGGCTAAGACTTCGTCTTTGTTCAGGTGATTTTTGAGAAATAAATAGCCATCGTCCGCCATTCGGCGGTGGAGTTCGTCGCGATCATCTATCGCGTCATTGGATTTGCGTAGGCCGCCAAAGTCGTCCAGCGAGTGGCCCAGGGGTTCGCCCTGGTACGTGAGTTTTAATGCTTTTTCCATTTCCATTATGTGCCTCCAGGATATTTTGTTGTGCTTTTTAATATAAGAAAATATTTTAGATAAACAATCCCCAGTCCCCAGCCCCCAGCCCCTTCTTTAAGGAGTTTTTATGTTTCTCGCCAATATGACTTCTCCCGATGTCGATGCTTTGTCGCGGGATCTGGTGGTTATTATACCCGTGGCGTCAATTGAGCAACACAGTCTGCATTTGCCCGTGTTTACCGATTCGATGATTCTTCAGGAGGTGGTCAATCGCATTGAGAAGCGGTTGTCTCGGGATGTGCTTATTCTGCCCGTTATGTGGCTGGGGTATTCGCAGCATCACATGAAGTATCCCGGTACGGTTTCTGCGTCGTCTGAGACGCATCTGGCGATTATGAACGATGTTCTCGTTTGTATGATTGAACACGGTTTTTCGCAGTTTCTTTTGATTAATAGCCACGGGGGCAATGAACCCAATATTTCGGTTTTGCGACAGCGCGTTATGGAGGGGTATGAAGATGTCAATCTTTTCACGACGACGCCGTATGCCGAGCCGTCGAGTAAAAAAATAAATGAGATTTTGACGTTGGGATCAAAGGGGTCCGGGCATGCAGGCGAGTGTGAGACCGCTATGATTATGGCGATAGATCCCGATCTGGTGAAAACAGATGCTTTACACGAGGATGGTCAGCGCCGCCGGGAGAGTATTCCGGGTTTGCGTCTGTACAAGCGGTTTGATCAGAATACCGAGCACGGGGGGTTGGGCGATCCGCGTCCTGCGACGGCAGAGATGGGTGAGCAGATTTTTCAAGTTGCCGAAGATTTTCTGGTTGATGCGATACGGAAAATTTATCGGGGTGGAAGAGGTTAGTGTGCGTGTAGGGGCGAGGCATGCCTCGCCCATTTTGGGACAGATTTAAAACCCGCCCGTACAAAACAAGCTGATGTCCGATAGATAATTTTAAAACTAAAAAAGCCCGCACACAGAACCGTGCGGGCTTTGTCGTTTGTATCGCGCCTAAAATGGCAGGTCGTCGTCTGCGGCATAAGAGGGTGGCTCTGGGGCAGATGTATCGTCCGATGCAGAATCTGTTGGCTGTGATCTTGACTGCCCTCCGCCCTGGGCCCCGCCACCGCCATAGCTACCGTCCATACCGTCCATTTCGCCGCGGGCATCGAGCATTTGCATGTCGCGGGCAACCACTTCGGTGGTGTAGCGCTTTAGCCCATCTTGCCCTTCCCAACTGCGCGTTTGCAATTTGCCTTCGATATAGACTTTGCTACCTTTGCGCAAATACTGGTTGCAGATTTCGGCCAAACGGCCCCATACCACAATGCGGTGCCATTCGGTGCGTTCTTGTCTTTCGCCACTGCTATCGGTCCAGCTTTCGTTGGTGGCGATGCTGAAGTTCGATACGGCTGTGCCTCCTGGCGTGTATCGAAGCTCGGGATCGGCGCCAGAATTACCGATCAAGATGACTTTGTTGACTCCTCGTGCCATACGTGGCCTCCTTAGGATTAAGTGTGCGTTTCAGGGATCATGGCACGACCCTGTATAACTTATAGTACGAATATACTTTTGCATGTGGGATTTGTCAAGGCGACATTGGCTAAAATAATGGCGAGGGGTGTTGCGATATCCTATATTGGATACATATCTAAAGGAGGTGCTATGAAATATCGCATATTGGGACGCACGGGTTTGAAGGTTTCGATTATGGGTATTGGCGGGGGTGGGCCTACGCAAATGGGGCAAAAGACGGGTGTCGATCAGGCGGGTGTGAATCGTCTGGTGCAGCGCGCGCTGGATCTCGGTATCAATTTTTTTGATACGGCTGCAGCGTATGGCGAGAGTGAGACGATTCTCGGAAACGCGCTTAAGGGTGTGCCGCGCGATGATTATATTTTGGCGACTAAATTTCACGCCCATCTTCACAATAGCGGTGAGCTTGTGAGTCCAGAGGATGTCGTCGATTCTATTGAGCGCAGTTTGAAGCGGTTGCAGGTGGATTATGTCGATGTGATGCAGTGGCACGGTGTTCGTCCATACCATTATTCTGAGGCTATTGAGCAGTTGTGGCCCACGGTGGAGAGGTTGAAAGATCAGGGGAAGTTCGGGTTTATGGGGGTGAGTGAGACGTATGCCGAAGACCACAAGCACGAGATGTTTTCTATGGCTTTGGCGGATGATTTGTTCGATACGGCTATGGTGGGTTACAATTTGTTGAGTCCAACGCCCGAGCACGAGGTTTTGCCTATGTGTCAGGAGCGAGATGTGGGCGTGATTTGCATGGTTGCTGTTCGGCGGTCACTGGCTCGGCCCGATGTGCTTGAGGAGCGCATTGCGTATGCGAAGGATAAGGGGTTGATTGCGCGAGATGCGCTGGAAGATGAGGATCCGTTGGGGTGGTTGGTTAAGGGCGATGTTACGTCATTGCCTGCGGCGGGCTATAAGTATGTGAACGCACATCCCGCGATGGGTGTGGTGCTGTCGGGTACGGCAAATATCGACCATTTGGAGGAGAATGTGAAGGCGATTCTCGGCCCGCCTTTGCCGGATGAAGATATGGCGCGGTTGCGGTCTATTTTTGGCGATGTGTGGGAGCCGTTGGGAAATTGATCCGCAGATGGACGCAGATGGACGCAGATAAAGGCGTGTAAAGGAATAAGACAAGGAGTTGGGACGGAATTGATAGCAGATTGCTGACTATCGGTGCTGGAGCAAGCAACAGGCTAACCATCCGTGTCCATCCGTGTTTATCTGTGGTTTCAAAGGGTTAAAGGAGTTTTTTTGAATAATCCAATTTCTGAGTGGAATCGAGATTTTCGTTTGCTCGCGCTTGCGGTTGCTTCGCAGGGGATTTTTTTTGGCGTGCAGTTGACGCTTTACAACAATTTTGTTGTTGATCGCCTGAATATCGACGCGCACGAATTGGGATATGTGGAAGCTCTGCGCGAGGTGTCGGGTTTTATGAATGCGTTTTTTGTCGCGCTGATGGTGCGGTTCGCCCCCCCGATTGTCGCTGCGATTTCGCTGATGGTTATGGGCGCGGGCATTATGGCTTATGCCCAGGTTGATTCGGTTTTTGTGCTGGCGCTGTATTCGTTTGTGTGGGGTGTGGGATTTCACTGCTGGATCCCGATGGAACAGTCGATGGCGTTGCTTTTTTCGCCAGAGGGTAAGAAGGGGAAGTGGTTGGGACAGTTGCGCAGTGTGAATAGTGTGGCGTGGTTGTTGTCGATTCTGGTTTGTAAGTTGGCTTACGATTTTGTCGGGTATAACGGTTTGTTTATTATGGCGGGTGCCGCTACTGTGGGGGGTGGTTTTGCCATTTTGTTTGCGTCTCGGAAGCGGCCAGCCCACGAGCGGAGTTTTGTTTTTAAGCGGCGGTATGGTCTGTATTACGCGCTGAATTTTTTGCAGGGTATGCGGAAGCAGATGTTTATTACGTTTGCGATTTTTGCTCTGGTGAAGATTCACGGGATGCCCGTGCATACGACGATGATTCTGGTGCTGATGAATCAGACGCTGATTACGCTGACTGCGCCGACGATGGGCAAGTTGGTGGATCAGTACGGCGAGCGGAAGATGCTGTCGTTGAGTTATATCGGGTTGACCTTTGTGTTTGTCGGATATGCGGTGGTGACGCATCGCCCCACGCTGTACGTTTTGTATTGTGTTGATAATATTATCTTTTTTGGCGGGATTGCGCTGACGACGTATTTGCATAAGATCGCGCCCGAGTCGGATCTCAAGCCGTCGCTTGCGATGGGCGTGACGATGAATCATGTGGCTTCTGTTGCGGCACCGCTTTTGGGCGGTTTTGCATGGCACTATTTTGGCTATCAGGTGATTTTCTTTAGCGGTGCTGTTCTGGCTCTGATTTCGCTGATTGTGAGTCAGTGGGTCGATCCCGAGGGACAGCTTCAGCGGGAGCGGGAGGAGATGCCGGATCAAGTGGTGCCCCAACCTGTTTCGTGAGCGGAGTAGGAGATGGCTGATAAGGCGTTTGATACATGGGAACCGATTGTCGAAGATGACGAGACGATCAGGGCGGCGTTGGAGGATGCGAATATCCCCGCGTTGATGGTTTCTCTGGTGCATTTGACCGGGGATATGGGCATTGTCCGGGGGGAGATTCGCCCACGGGCGAGGAATCTGGCGGATCCACAGGCAGGTGTGAAAGAGGAGCAGCAGGCAGTTGTTCGGGAGATCGCTTTTGAGGTGTTGAAGGCCTATCGGGATCGCGGTTGTTCTCTGCCGCCTGCA
The DNA here is from genome assembly GCA_022821275.1 of Candidatus Latescibacterota bacterium. GTDB lineage: Bacteria > Latescibacterota > UBA2968 > UBA2968 > UBA2968 > VXRD01. Next base: position 50,639 of record JAJEDY010000095.1, read on the forward strand.
CCGGACCGGGCGCGGGTTTGGGAGATGATGAATTTTATGATTGGAGAGGAGATTCCCGAAGATTACGGGGTGTTTTTGGAGGGGGAGTTGTCCTTGAATGGCGAAGATCCGTTTGTGCCCCCGGGGATGGATGATTTGCCGGAGGATAAGAGGCGGGATTTTTGCGTGTTGATTATTGGGGCGGGGATGTCCGGGTTGCTGGCGGCGCATCGGCTTCAAGAGGTGGGGATTTCGTTTACGGTGGTGGAGAAGAATGCCGATGTGGGGGGGACATGGCTGGAGAATACGTATCCCGGATGCCGCGTTGATAGTCCGAATCACTCGTATTCTTATTCTTTTTTGCCCAAAAATTGGCCGCAGTATTTTTCTACGCAGCAGGTGCTTCTCGATTATTTCAAGCAGTTTGCTGCGGATTTTCATCTGCGCGAGCATGTCCGGTTTCAGACAGAGGTTGTGTGTGGTCGTTTTGATGAGGCGCGCAAGGTCTGGGAAGTTGAGGTGCGGGATAAAGAGGGGGTGCGGCAGACGATTGAGGTGAATGCCATTATCAGCGCTGTGGGACAGCTCAACCGTCCAAAGTTGCCGGATATTGTGGGGCGCAAGTGCTATCGGGGAATTGCATTTCATTCTGCGCGATGGCCGCGGGAGTGCGATTTGACGGATAAGCGCGTTGGGGTGATTGGTACGGGCGCGAGTGCATTTCAGTTTGTGCCGGAGATTGCAAAGCAGGCGCGCGAGGTTTTTGTGTTTCAGCGCACACCGCCCTGGATTCAGCCCAATCCGCATTATCACGCGGATGTGCCCGAGGGACAGCACTATCTTTTGAATCATGTGCCGTTTTACGCCAAGTGGTTTCGGCTGTTTATGTTCTGGCGTTCGGCAGAGGGGATGCTCGGCGCGGCGAAAAAGGATCCGGCATGGCCGCATCAGGAACGCGCGGTTAGCAAGGCGAATGACAAGGTGCGCCAGCGGATTATAGAGTATCTCGAGTCGGTGTTGGGCGATGATCCCGAGTTGATGCAGAAGTGTATTCCGGATTTTCCGCCGGCTGGCAAGCGCATGTTGTGGGATAATGGCCTGTGGTTGCGCACGCTGAAGCGGGAGAATGTGCATCTTATTACGGATCCGATTGCGCGTATTACGGAGTCCGGTTTGGCGACGCGGTCGGGTGAGGGCTATGATTTTGATGTGCTGATTTACGGTACGGGATTTCAGCCGAGTCGGATGTTGTGGCCGATGACGTTTGAGGGGGTTGGGCGCAGGGATTTACAGGCGCATTGGGATGGCGATCCGCGTGCGTATAAAGGCGTTTCTGTTCCGGGATTTCCCAACTTTTTTTGCATGTATGGACCCAATACCAATATTGTTGTGAATGGGAGTATTATCTTTTTTTCCGAGTGCGAGATGAGGTATATCCTGGGATGTATCAAGCTGCTGATTGAGACGGGATGCGCTGCGATGGATTGTAAGCAGGATGTGCATGATCGGTATAATGAGCGCATTGATGCGGGTAATCTGGAGATGGCATGGGGCGCGCCAAATGTTCGGAGTTGGTATAAGAACGAGGCGGGACGAGTGACGCAGAATTGGCCGTTTTCAATGCACGAGTTTTGGAAGCAAACGCGGGCGCCCGATTCTGAGGATTATGTGTTTATTTAGAATCAAAAGCAACCACAGATTAACACGGATTAACACGGATAAAAGGCACCTGCCTTAGCTCAGTGAGGAGGTGTTGACGCATGAATTTTGCCCCTCTGTGTTCATCTGTGTTCATCGGTCGTTGTATTTTGGGGCTGGGGGCTGGGTTTATCCTGATCATCCTTCCATCCTGACCATCCTGATTCTGCCTTTTATGTTCTCCAACTATTTCACCATCGCATGCCGCAATTTGTGGTCGCACAAGCGCGATACGCTGATCAATTTGCTCAGTCTTATTGTGGGGCTGTCGTGTTGTGTGATGGCGATTGTGATTATTCATTGCGAGATGAGCTACGACCGCTTTCATCCCGATGTGCATCGCATTTATCGGGTTTTGCGAGAGCGGGTGAGCAATGAGCAGACGCAGGTGCGATGGCTGACTTCGGGGGCGCTCGCGCGGACACTTGAAGCGGAGATGCCCGAAGTTGAGTTGGCGTCGAAGAATCGCATTTATCCGGTTGTGGTGCGATTTGAGGACCGGGAGCTTACGCTGGCGCAGGGGCAGGTTGACGACCGATTTTTTGAGTTGTTTCACTTTCCTTTTGCTATGGGTGATGCCGATGCGCTCGCGCAGCCGTATCGGGTTGCGATTACGGAGTCAGCGGCTGAGCGGTTGTTCGGCAAGGCCGATCCCATAGGCAAGGTTCTTACTGTTCGCGAACGGTATTACGGCGGCGATTATACGGTTGCCGCGGTTTTGCAAACGCCTCCGAGGTTTTCGTCCCTTCAGTTTGATTTGTTGCATTTTACCAATGGGCGAACACAGGAGGCTATTTTTGATTGGACGCAGTGGCGGGGGTTGGTGCAACAGGCGGGGATTGAGACTTTTGTGCGTTTGCGCGATGGGGTAGATGCGGGTGAATTTGAGGCAAAGTTGTCGGGTGTTATTGAACGGCATATGGGCGCGGATGTGCGTCGCATTCTTTCGTTTCGTTTGCAGCCTTTTGAGCGGTTGCATTTGTATGGGGTTCAGGATTACAATTTGCCCTCGGGCGGCAATGTTCAGACGCTTTATCTTTTTGCGATTATTGCGGCGCTGGTTCTGGCGATTGCGGCGATTAATTTTGTCAATCTCGCTACGGCGCGTTCGATGTATCGCGCGCGTGAGGTGGGGATGCGGAAGGTGGTTGGCGCGCGTCGCGGTCAGTTGATTCAGCAGTTTTTGTGTGAGACGGTTTTGCTGGCGTTGATCGCTGTGGTTATCGCTGTGCCCATTGCGCGTGTCGCGTTGTCGGAATTCAGTGCGCGGACAGACGCGCATTACGCTCTGGATGCGCCGATGTTGTCCGTGCTCTTGCCGGGTTTTTTAGCGCTTGCCGTGTTTGTGGGTTTGATGGCGGGGGTATATCCCGCGTCTTATTTTTCGGGGTTTCGGCCGGCTGATGTGCTCAAGGGCGCGGCGTATTTGCCGGGTGCGAGGCTTCGGCAGGTTCTGGTTGTGGCGCAATTTGCGATTGCTATTTTGCTTATGATTGTTGTGGATGTTATTTATCGGCAACTGGATTATATTCAGTACAAGGATCTCGGTTTTGATAAAGAGCACCTCGTTTTGTTGCCTATTTTTAAGCTGGATCGTCGGCTCAAGACCAATGATGATCCCTGGCTCGTGGCACGGTATAATACTGTAAAGCAGGCGTTTTTGGAACATCCCAATATTGTTTCGGCGTCTGCTTTTCGCTTTTTGCCCGGACAAGATGGCGGTGGTTTTGTGCGGATTGTCAAACCCGAAGGTCAGGACCATACCGAGTGGCGGATGCCGGTGCAGGAGGCAGATGAAGATTTTTTTGCTACTTTCGATGTGCCTATTATAGCTGGTCGCACGTTTTCGCCCGGGATTGAGCGCGATCGTACGCATGGGTATATTCTCAATGAGACCGCTGTGCGCGCGCTTGGTTGGGCAGTGGCGGATGCCGTGGGGCGGCGTTTTGGTCGGGCGCGTTCAGAGGAGGATGCTAAGGGGACTGTGATTGGCGTGATTGCAGATTTTCACTACGCCTCTCTTCGACAACCGATTGGGCCTGCGGTTTTTGCTTATCGGCAGTGGTTTTACGATTATCTGGCGTTGCGGGTGCGCGATTTTTTAGCGGTCCGACCTTTTCTGGAGGAGACCTGGGATTCATTTATGCCAGCCGATAAGCCTTTTGAGTTTACGTTTCTCGACGATGAACTCGATGCGATTTATCGGGCGGAGAGGGATTTGGGGCAGGCTGTTACCGCTTTTGCCGGGTTGGTGTGTTTGCTGGCGTGTTTGGGTTTGTTCGGTTTGGCGGCTTTTACGGCTGAACGCCGCAGGCGCGAGATCGGTATTCGCAAGGTGCTGGGTGCATCTGTTTCAAGTGTTGTTTTGCTGGTGTCAAAGGCGTTTTTGAAGCTGGTGCTTGTCGCCAATCTGATCGCCTGGCCAGTTGCTTTTTATTTTACAAATACCTATTTGCAAAATTTTGCGTATCACACATCCCTGAGTTTATGGTCGTTTGTGTTGTCGGGTTTGCTCGCACTTTTAATTGCGCTTTTGACCGTTGGTACACAGGCGTTCAGGGTTGCGCATACCAATCCCGTGGAAATACTGAGGCATGAGTAGGTGTGCAATAGACTGTTCGACAGGCCAATAATCCAGAGGAACTCACGCCTTTCTTACACGTATAATATTGGAATTGACTAATACTTTGGAGGTCCTCCCATGTTCTTCACACTTCTTGTCATTACCCTCGTAGTCGCCGCTCTCGTGTCTTTTATCGCCGTGCGTGCGTTTAGTAGCGCGATCAATAGTATTCTGCATCGGCTTATTGACGATGCGATAGCAGGCGCGTGGGTGCGCTATATGAAGTTTGCGATTTTTGTGGTGGGTATTTCTGGCGGTGTGCGTGTCCGTTCGCTGGAGCGCTATATTTTGCCGCAGGAGCATTTCGATTCCACTGGTGAATCCCGCGATATGCCGCCTTTTGAACTGACGACCGAACGCTGGGTGCTCGAGATATATCGCACGATTATCGAGTCCCTGCAATCTATCGCGTGGATGTTGCTCGTCTTTTTTATTGTGTCACTGGGTATGTACATTGTGGTGCGTATTTTTGAAATGCGCCGAGGGACGAACGAGTGATGAGTAGAGAGGACGATAAAGCGGTGGACATCGGATTGCGGCGAATTATATTGGCGCAAAGGGAGCTGGTATGGAGAAAATAGAGAGAAAGGTGATACCGGGCTGGACCGGGAGATGCTATGAGGATTTTGAGGTGGGCGAAGTTTATCGAAGCCGGTTCGGGCGGACGGTGACGACGGCTGATAACCAGTTGTTCACGCATCTGACCCTGAATACCAATCCGCTTCACTTTGACGAGGAGTACGCCCGCCGGACGCGGTGGGGAAAGATCCTGGTGAACAGTACGTTTACGCTCGCGCTGGTCGTGGGGATGAGTGTCCCGGATGTGAGCGAGCGGGCGATGGCGAACCTGGGTTGGAGCGAGATTCGGCTTCCGAACCCGGTATTTGTGGGAGATACGCTCTATTGCGAGACGGAGGTGCTCACCAGGCGGGAGTCGAAGTCGTACCCGGAAGCGGGTATCGTGAAGGTGCGTACACGGGGCGTGAATCAGGATGGCCGCGTCGTCATAGATCTGACTCGCAGCGTGATGGTCTATAAGAGGGCGCACGCGCCGTCGGAGGATGCCTTTCCCGAAATTCACGAGGAGAAAGACGGGTGAAGTCGATGCGGTCCTGGCTTTTTGTGCCGGGGCACCAGCAGCGGATGATCGACAAGGCTCTGGGTCTGCCGGCTGATGTGCTGATATTCGATCTAGAGGACGGCGTCCCGAAGGCTGAGAAGGATGTTGCGCGCAGTCGTGTCGCTGCCGCGCTGGCCGGCGCGCGTGGGGGCTCAACGCGATTTGTTAGAGTTCACGATGCTGGTTCCTCCGAATTGGACGCCGATCTGCAGGCGATTGCGCGTGCGGGATTGCAGGGACTCGTGTTGCCCAAAGTGCAGGGACCGGAGGATGTGCTTCAGGTGTGCCGGTGGCTGGATCGGCACGAAACCAGAGCGGGATCTGGACGCGTCGGGCTTCTGGCAATCATTGAGAGCGCCCGGGGTCTGGTTCATGCTCCTGCGATCGCATCCGTTACACCCAGGCTGGTGGGGCTTATGTTCGGCGCGGAGGATTTCGCGCTGGATCTGGGCCTTTTTTCGCACCCGGGACAGGGATTGGTCAACTACGCCCGGTCAGCGCTGGCGGTGGCCGCGGCAAGCGGACAAATCCGGGCTATAGATAAGGTATTTACGGACATCACCGATCCCGACGGACTGGCCGTGGAGGCGCAGCGGGCCAGGGATCTGGGGTTTGCCGGAAAAGCCGTGATTCATCCGGGTCAGGTTGGGGTGGTGAATAAAATTTTCAGTCCTACGGAGGTCGAGGAGAGGTGGGCACGGCGAATTGTTGAGGCTTTTGCACGGCGGGCGGACGAAGGCCCGGCGACCGTGGATGGTCGGATGGTAGATAGGCCGATTCTGGAACGGGCGCGGCGGATTCTGGATCGCCTCGAGGGAGAGGGCAATGACCGGCAGGCCGATTGAAGAGGAAGAGGGTTACATGCACGATCAATCCCAACATCCGCCTCTGAATGGAATAAGGATTGTCTCGGTGGAGCAGTTCGGAGCGGGGCCGTGGGCAACGATGATGCTGGCGGACCTTGGGGCGGAGATCATCAAGGTCGAGAATCCCGAGACAGGTGGTGATGTCGCGCGTTATGTGCCACCCTATACCGCTGAACAGGACAGTGTGTATTTCCAGAGTTTCAACCGGAACAAGAAGAGTATGACGCTGAATTTGCAGCATCCGGAAGGGAGGGAGGTGTTGCATCGGCTGGTGAAGGTTTCGGATGGGGTGTTCAACAACCTGCGCGGAGATCTTCCGACCCGGCTGGGTCTGGACTATCCGGCGCTGAGTGCGGTCAAGGCTTCGATTGTATGTTGCTCGCTTTCCGCGTTCGGACGGCAGGGGTCTCGAGCGGGCGAACCGGGATACGATTATTTGATGCAGGGCTATGCCGGATGGATGAGTCTTACGGGCGAGCCTGACGGTCCACCGACAAAAACGGGACTTTCCCTCGTAGATCTCGGCGCGGGCACAATGGCGTCCCTGGGCATGGTCAGCGCGATCTTCCGCGCCAGACAGACGGGCCTGGGGTGTGATGTAGATGTGAATCTGTTCGATACGGCGCTGGCGAATCTGGGATATGTGGCGGCGTGGTTCCTGACCAGAGGGTATCAGGCGCATCGGACGCCCGATTCTTCTCATCCGTCACAGATCCCGTCGCAGGTGGTGCCGACTAAGGACGGATGGCTCGTGATCATGTGCGCAAAGGAGAAGTTTTTTCAAAATCTGGTACGCATTCTGGAGGCGCCGGAACTGGCGGAGGATTCCCGGTTCTGCTCTTTTGCAGATCGCCTGGAGAATCGAGATGTTCTGGTTCCGATTCTGAAGGACCTCTTCCGCAAGAAGACAACTGCCGATTGGCTGGCGCTGCTCAAGGGCGAGGTGCCCTGCGCGCCCGTGAATACGGTTGAGCAGGCTTTTGCCGACCCGCATGTGGCCGAGAATGAGATGATCCTGGCGTTGCCGCATCCGGAGTTCGGAGCCGTCCGGGTGGTGGCGAGTCCCATAGAGGTCGGCGGCGAATCGGTTGAACCCCGGCGCGGGCCATCACTGGGAGAACACAACGAGTCGATTCTGGGCGAGTATCTCGGATATTCAATACCAGAGATTGAGAAACTCCGAAGCGATGGCGCTATTTGAATTTTTATGCATCGGGCAATTCTGTCCGCAATGCGAATTTTTCCTCGGGAGTTCCCGCGCCTTTCAATACTTCCAGATACGCTTTGTGCAGTCGCTGTGCTTCGGCCATGTTTTGCTGGTTATATATGTTGTTCTTTTGCGCGAGGTCTGTTCGCAGGTCGTATAGTTCCGCAGGCCAGTTGGGGCCGCGATAGTGCAATGTCCAGTTGCCATCTGTGATGCTGGAGCACACGCTGCGGTCTTCGCGCACGGGCAGGGTTGCCGATGTGACGGCGACTTTCCGTTGTTCTTCTGTTTTTTCGCCTTTCAGGATAGGAGCGACGGATACTCCGTGCAGGCCATCGGGTTTTTTTATGCCTGCCAGGTCGAGAATTGTGGGCATAAAATCGACGGGTTGTGTCAAGAATTTTGTGCGTTTTCCCGCTGCGTTGCTGCCGGGTACATATCCCATGAAGGCTGTGTGGGATACTTCTTCGTAATAGGGCCAGTCGCCGTCTGGTCCCTGCCCGCTTTTGCCAATGCGTCCGTGGTCTCCGATATAATGTCCGTGGTCGGACATAAAAATTACTGCTGTATCTTCCCAGAGGCCCAGATTTTCTACTTTTTCTAACAAATGGCCGACCCAGGTGTCCATGAGCGTGACTTCACCTGCGTATAGCGCTTGTGTGTGTTTGATTTCTTCTGCGCTCAGGTAATCGCAGTAGTCGTAAATGGGATGGTCAATGACTTCACCTGTGTATCCGGGGTTGTACATATTGACGTAGTGCGCGGGTGGATCCCACGGTTCGTGGGGGTCAAAGGTGTCGATGTAGAGGAAGAATTTTTCGTGGGTGTGGTTTGCTTCCAGCCAGTCTGCGGCGCGTTGCATGGTGCGTGCGACAAAGGTGTCGCGTTCTGTTTCCCAGTGTGCTGCACGCCAGCGATAGTGATATTGTTGCATGCGCTCAGGCGTGCGAATTTTTTCGGGGACTGATTCAAGGGGGACGGGTACGTCGTCTGTGATAGCGCGGTCGCCTTCTTGCCCGCGAATCCACTCCCAGCCCAAAAATCCGCGGTCAAACTGATGTCCGTCTCTTACCAGGTGCGGTGTATCGCACAAGAGCATGGTGACATACCCCGCGTCTGTGAGGAGTTCGGCCAAGATGACTTCATCTTCTGGGAGTGGCGTCCAGCCGCGAAAGGGAAAGGTGAGTCTGCCGGTCATCATGTCTGTGCGCGTGGGTATTGTTGGGAATGATGCCTGATACGCGCGGTCAAATAACATGCACCGTTTGGAAAATGCGTCTATATGTGGCGTGCGGATCCAGGAATTTCCATGACAGCCCAGGTGGTCGTAGCGCAAGGTGTCGGACATTACGACGATGATGTTCATGTGTGACCCTCCAAAAAAGGTTTCTGAGTGCTGAGAATTGAGCCTGTGTAAAATAATTCCTTTTTTAAAATCCGCAATACGAACGCCAGACGGTTCAAAATGGGGTTGTGGTTTGCAGCAGGATATAACGCCTGTGGATGGTTGACAGCATATAAATTTCTGTCTATGTTTGTAGCAAAATCAAATACCCATTTTGAAGTTACATATCACGTAAATACATGACGGAAAAAGACCCCAAAATCTTATCCCTGGATGAAATAGAGGAAATTGAAAAGCTCACATTGCGTTGGATATTCCAAGCGGTTTATGATTTCGGAATGGAAGCACATGAAATATTCCTTAGATCGCCTGATAGCGTTAAAGATATTGCTGAAGATATAACGCGAGAATTGCTTGATCGGCTTTCCGGTTTTAATGTGCAACAGAGAGTGTATGGAACAGTTGATTACAAAAAAGCAAGATATGTGATTCTTCCTGATCAAACCGTCAGACAGGCATTGTTTATTGACTCAAAAGCAGAGAAGGAAAATCGTTCTGCAACGATTCAGATGTCACAAACTTCCATGTGGGTGAAACAACGGCGATCCGGTGCCCAGGTTAATGAAAAAGGATTTTTGCCAGAAATATCCAGATATGGAGATAAAAATTATCTCACGACGACATGCCTTATTCATTTCAGCTACGATGATGATCTTTTAGGTCATCACCGTTTGCATGAAGTGACTATGGTAGCAATTCCAAATGGAAAATTGCAAGAAAAGTATAACCCAACAGTTGATGATGGCATCTGGCTGGCTGGTAGAAATGCACCGACATTAGGTGAAGATTTCAGGGTAAGAGTAGGCTTTAACAGATTAAGGGCCAAGGCTTCGTGGCGAATACAAAGGCTTACCTATAATGAAAAAAGACAGGAGTGTATTGGGTCATGGCAATCGTAAACTTGTTTAAATCACTTGCTCCGAACGCGATATATCACGGCGATTCGCAGGAGCTTTTGGAGAGAATTGAGCGGGAATCTATTGCGCTCAGTATCTGGTCGCCTCCGTATTACGTCGGGAAAGATTACGAGAAGGATTTATCATTTGAAGATTGGAAAAATCTTCTGCAAAAGGTGATCAAACTTCATTTTCCCATTGTGAAACCCGGCGGATTTTTGGTGATTAATATTGCCGATATATTGTGTTTTAAGGATGAGACGATGCCCAAAATTATGGCGGAAAACATTTCTCGTCGGAAAATTAATCTTACAAAAGAAGACATACTTAAGGTTGTACAACAGCATCCTGATTGGAATAGGTACAAACTTGCAGAACACTTTGGGTGCAGTGAGCAAACAATAGATCGACGGCTTAATGGTAACAATATTAGAGGTGGGAAATATCAATCCCAAACAAGGGTCTATCTCGTTGGGAATTTGATAGAAAAAGCTGCTACAGATGCAGGTTTTTATTTGTATGACCGGCGTATATGGGTAAAAGACGCCGCCTGGGAGAATTCGAGATGGCATACCATATCATACCGTTCTGTAGATGAGTCAGAATATATTTATATTTTTTGGAAGCCGGGTATAACGAAGATTGATCGATCAAGGCTTACAAAACAAGAATGGGTAAATTGGGGTTCCAGAGGCGTATGGGAAATTCCCTCTGTACGCAGCAATTCAGATCATGATTCTAAGTTTCCAGTTGAATTGCCGCGCAGAGCTATTAAGCTATTTACTGAGCCTGATGAAATAGTGCTCGATTGTTTTATAGGAAGCGGCACGACTGCTTTGGCAGCATTAAGTGAGGGAAGGAGATATATCGGTATTGACAAGGAAAAGAGGTCAGTGGAGATTGCAACAGAGGCTGTAAAATCATTCAATACGTACGAAAAAGAGCCTGAGCAGATGGATCTGCTGATACGGGAATTGGAAGCAGGGTATGAGATAAATGAAGGACGTCAGATGTGACGTCAAAAGTGGGCGAACTCAAGGGTGTAATCTACAACTGACTATTGACCACGAAGTGATATGAATAAAGACATCAAACTTTTAGATGTGATTGCATTGACCGAAGATATTGCTGAGTATGATCTTTGTCAGGGTCAGGTTGGCACAATTGTTGAGGTACTTTCGGACGGTCAAGCGTTTGAAGTTGAATTTTGTGATCGCGAAGGTCGCATCTATGAATCAGTTGGTTTACGTCCCAACCAGTTTATCGTATTACACTATGCGCCGATCACAAATGTTTGAGATATTGTATATAAAAAGTTACTTGCAAAGCCCCGGATTTCTCCAGGGCTTTTTTTATAGCGCAATAATCAATTTGACCTGTTCCAGATAAGGCAGAACGTGATGTGTGACTTTAAATAGTGCAAAAGAGGTTTCTCGGCTATCTTGAATTGTTCACTAAACAAGAAGCCATCCAACCAAAATCTTAACCCATACCATGTGTGTCTTTCTCAATATCATCAATTACAGAGACCCGCTGGATTTTGACGGACTCGTTCAATTTTGAAGTCACATATCGCGTTTGTCAGGGGTTATTTTTTACCGGCAGTTTTTAATCCCAAGTCTCCAGTAGTCTTGTTATTTTTTGTCGAACTTCATCTATAAATGTGTCCTCTGAATCATCTAATCTAAGAGCTTCTTCTCGATTCCATCGGTAGATGCAACTTAAACCTGGGCAAGTTCTCAGGTAGCTTCTTCCGGTTTCAGTAAAGTTCTCTTCAAGTCCGGAGACATCCTCACAGCTAATCAGTTCGAGCTGTAAAAGCTGTCGAAAAAAATCGCGAAAATCTGAAGAATCGCGGTTTACTTGGCTAATCATTTGAGGATTTTGTTCCCAAAAATTGATATAGGCTTCAAGATCCAATGGTGTGTTTGCCCAACATAAATGTTTCTGTATATGCGAAAAATGCAGATTGGGATCAATATTCCATCCTCTATTGGTAAGATCCTGTAAGGCATCTGTATTGAGACTCTCATATAAGGCGCGTGCCTGTGCCATTGTGTCCCCAGGGTGAATTTTTAGTTCTATACACCAATTGTTATCCTGTTCTCGTTTTATGCCCAAATAAATTCGACGAGCAGGTAAATCATTAGAACCAAGTTCGATATGTTGACCTTGAACCTCTCCAATGGAAATGGATTCCAAAATTCTGACACATCTTCTGTTGATCAAATACGGGTCGTCTTTACAGATGCTGAACTTTGAAAATGGATTCAGAGACCCAAAATGCGTATCTACAAAAGTCAGAAAATCTTCAATCAGTAACGCTTCAGCGCCATGCACAAGCTGTTTTTGTAGTAAGGCACTCAGGCACTCAATAACCTCCTTCCAATCAATGCCAACCGGATCTTCTACAATTTCAATTTCTGAGTCTTCTGCGATACTAGGGTTTAATTGCTCTTCCCAGACATTTTCAGACCAGGGTTTGTTTTCTATCACGAGAATCCATTTTGGATCAGAATCAAAATATATAACTCCATCATAGCGGGCACTTCGATCCACATTTTCAATTTTGTTCTCGGGTGTCCAATTCTTATTGGTCATCAATAAGGAAACCAAATATCCCTGAGAATCGGTTATGTTTTTCACTTGAGTCTGAATATTGTCAAGTTTCATTTGTAGCTCTGTTAAAGTCGGAAGAACTCGGTCATGCTCATTTAAAATTTGATAAGACCTGACTAAATCAATAAAGGTAGTCTGCACCAAGGGTACCATCCTCAATACAACAAGGAACGCACGGGTTAATTGATCTTCATGGTGAGGTCCTTTGCTCTTGTACGGTTCGAAGTAGTTCAGGTGATTCATTACAAATCCTCCTTTTTGAGAAGTGGTAACAAACGGTTTTCTATACAATATAACTTCATGTGTGACTTCAAGATCAGTGGTCATGAGAGCACTGTCATTCTGAGCGGAGCGCAGCGGAGTCGAAGAATCTGCTGCCTCAACGATGTGCATGGGTAACAGATTCTTCGTCAGCCTATCGGCTTTCTCAGCAGGACAGGGTATAGTAGCCCATTTACTTTTAAAGTCACACATCGCGTAAGGCAGAGTAATTCCCTATTCGCAAAGCTTCGATTTACTCTGGTGGTATAAGCAATGCAATCAATTCGTGTAATTTTGAGAAACGAAAATCTTCTAATTTCAAAGGGCGCCAAAGAGCATACCAAGAACCGTATCTTGGACTAGGACAATTTTGACGTGGTTGAAAATCGTAACCCAGATCTGTACCTTTAATCTTCTGAAAAAGATCATTTCGACACTCGTTATCATCTTTCTCAATTCTCATTTGAATAGACCCGACATCTTCATCTTTTTTTGCTAATATTCCCGTTTTGTTATCAAACTCAATATGAATCCAGTACGAAAATGAGCCTGACAATATCAAATTTAATTCGGATAGCAATAGAGATCCTGCTATTCTTATTTCTTCAGATGCAAACCATACTCCCGACGGTTCAGAATTGGTCGTCGGTTCAGTTCTTAACAGGTTGTGTTGGCGACTATGTTCTTTGAACCAATGCCAGAACAGTTGATTGCAAAATCGATCAGAGAAACGATGAATGGTTGGAAGTGTGGGGGGCTCTGCTTCTGTCTCTTCTATAAAAAATCCTCGTAGTTTTTGAAAGAACTCAGCCTCTTTCCGAAGATGAGTTGCGAATGAGGAGACAAAAGAATTCTTCTGTGCAGATGTCTGTCTTAAAATTTCGTCGGCCAAATGTGCAAACGTTATAAGGGGATAATTTGTGCGTTCATCTTCACTAAGGTCGGGAAAATTCCACTCGTCAAATGCAATTCTTCCAAGTTTTGTCTGTGTTTGTGCATAGTTTTTAATTTGGTCTCGACTTCCGTACGTTTTGCATTTGACCTCAAAAACCGCAATTAGATTGTCATTTTCATATACACAAATATCGAATCGTTTATCTCTACTCTCGGTTACTTCGGGGCTTATTGTCAATTCTGAATTTGTGTTAGCTGATAATTCCAATTTTTCGAGTAACACAGATAATAATTGATTACCTAAACCATGGTCTCCTTTTGGATCCATAAGCCAACAAATTGTACCAGAGACAAAAGTTTCGCGATCTGCAGGTGCTAAATATTGCCAAACTGAATGAGGTTCCCTGTTTTCCTTCTTAACTATGACAGAAGAGTTGTCAGGTTGTTTAGACCCCAGAGGCGATGTTGTGACTTTCTGGGACTGTTGAATGCCTGAGCGTTCTGTGTAAATGGACGCCAATTTAGGCCTGCCTCTTGGCTGTTTATTGCGCCATTGCACAATTTTTTGCGCGTCAGGTTCAGATAGGATAATAGGATATGTGGGGCCATATTGTTTGCCGATGTCTATTCCCGAAGCTCGCATTGAATGGATGGTATTGCGCAATGTGCGTGGTGTAATGTCCAATTTTTCTGCTAATTCTGAAATTGAATAAATGGTCTCTATTTTTCCATGTAAAATTTTTGCGTGTTCCGAAAGAATATCGTTCAGATCCACGCCCTTACTGGCATTTTCAATTGTAATAGATACCAATTTATCTTTATCATTATAGGACAGAATAATGTCCTGATGTTCGCCATCTGTTCCGGCATTTTCCGCGCCTCCAGATGCAGGTGTCGAACTCAGTGTAATATGAAGCGTATCCGTTTCGGAAAAATACTCCAGAGATTTCATATCAGAGGTCCTTTCGTTTTTCTTTTTTAGTGTACAGGCGATTGCAAAATTGATGCGTTATTGTTAATATAACTTGGTGTGAATACGGTGCTTCTCTTATTGTCTCCCTCAAATTCGAGTATCAAACTGTGTATTTCAACTCGATGCTCAACAGGGCTTACTTGATAGGTCTCGCCATCTCTGCTCACAATCTCAAAAATTCCTCCGTAAAGGTATCTGTCTCCGTCAATCTGTGCGAAGGTGACTATGAAATCTGTAACAAATCGCTCTTTGGCTATTCCTCTATATGTTTGCCAACTTGCCCATTCTTCAGGATTCCAAATTGAGTCAATCGGGTATTCCCCTGTCTCATTTCGCTTGGCAAGGTGAACTCGAGCATTGGAATCGTCATATTCTGGGAAAATCTCTTGAATCATGTTAATTCTCCTTTTGTAATTCAGGTTGATCTCTGAGTGTTCGGTTGCGAAAATATGGCGTCTTCTTCATCGATAATATCCTTCTCATATAAGGCGACCTATATGGGAATATTGGTCAACCGGTCAACATAGAATATAACCATATAGAACTATCTGTCAATACAAAAAGCCCCGGATTTCTCCAAGGCTTTTTTCATAGCGCAGTAATCAATTTGACCTCTGTAGGAGTGATGTTTTTTCAGAGTGAATATTTATAGTCACATGTATTTGGGAGGAGATGATGGATTCTATTTTTGGGATTGTGCCGCCTGTGGTGACGCCGTTTCGGGAGGATGACGCACTTGATGAAGGGGCGTTTCGCGCGGAAATTCAGTATATGATTGAGATGGCGAAGGTGCATGGGTTGGCGGTGACGGGGAGTACGGGTGAGGGGCATACGCTCGGGGATGATGAGGTGAGGCAATTGACGCAATGGGCGGTGGAGGAAGCCGATGGGCGAGTGCCAGTGATTACGGGGATTATTACGGACAGTACGAAGTCGGCAATTGAGCGGGGTAAGGCTGTGGCCGATTTGGGTCCGGTGGCGTTGCAGGTGACGCCGGTGCATTATTTGTTTCGGCCAGATGATGATGCGATGGTCAGGCATTTTGAGGCGTTGTGTGAGGGGACGGGGTTGCCGGTGATGATTTACAATGTGGTGCCGTGGACGTATTTGTCGCCGGAGTTGTTGACGCGGATTATTGACGAGGTGGAAGGTGTGGTGGGGGTGAAGCAGAGTGCGGGTGATATGAAGTTGCTGGCTGATTTGTTGTTGATGGCCGGAGATCGTGCGCGGATTATGACTGCGGTAGATGCGTTGTTGTATCCGTCATTTGTTTTGGGTGCACACGGTGCGATTGCGGCGATTTTGACGGCGGTGCCCGAGTTGTGTGTGGCGGTGTGGGATGCGTGTCGGGCGGGTGATCATAAGGAGGCGCTGGATTTACATGAGAAGTTGCTGCCGATTTGGAATGCGATTTTTGATGATAATTTGCCTGCAAATACGAAGTATGCTATGAAGCTGCAGGGGCGCGATGGGGGTGTGCCAAGGCCGCCAATGCCACCTCCATCTGCCGAGCAGGAGGGGCAGGTTCAGGCGGCATTGGAGAATGCAGGTGTGATTTAATCCTTTGACTTGAGCCTGATTGGCATTAGCAGTGCCAGCCATTCCTCATTCAAGGGCGTGCGTAAGATGATCGCTTTTCCCTGTTCTCGAAATTCTATTGTGATTTCATCGCTGTCTTCAAAGTCCAGCGCATGCAGGATTTTTTTGAGATACGCGAAGTTCACGGCGAACCTGAGTGTGTCTTCTGATGGTGTTTCAATTTTGGCATTGAGGGGGACCTGAAATATCCAATCTGCAATGCCTCCTGGCGAGTCGTCATCTTTCGCGTCGAGGAGATATTGGAATTTGCCATTGTCTTCCCGAGCATATCCCGTATCTCGGGATGTGAGAAAGGTTATGGTCTGGGTTAGTGGCGAGAGGTGCAGATCTACCCGAGGGCGATATTGCCACATGTCTGACTCTGGGTGCCGCGCTTCCATGAAGTCTTGTAGTAGGTTCAGGGCGTGTGATAGAAGAGTTGAGGAGATGGAGACGCGCATGCTGGGGGCTTCTTGCGGGATGACCTGTTCGTATTTGACATAAGGGCCTTCGATTAAGGGCACTTGAAGGGTTGTGCCATTGCTCTGGATTTCTGCGGTTGTTTCCGCGATTTTTAGTGTGGCTTGTTCGGGGAGTTGGATGTCTGACCAGGGTCCGATGACGATGGGTGCGGCGAGTTCCGCGAGGCTTTTTAATGTGCGAATGATGAGGATATGCCCATTGGTCGCAATCGCTTGACCGCCTGTGTCGAGACATACGCCCTGTAAGATTGGGCGTTTTTCATCGTCGCTTACAAAACCGATTACTTTTTTGAGCGCGTCCATGTCCGCGCGGTCCAGTTCAGTCGCTTGCATTTGAATATCCGACATTTTGTGTAACTCTCCTTTTAATTTGAGACGCGCACGCCTGAGACGCCCGCGTACGGTTTCCACTGTGAGGTCCAGGAGGTCGGCTGTTTCCGCGTAAGAATACCCTTTGAAATAGTGATGGGCGATTACTTGGCGATGTTCAGCCGATAGGATGTGAAGCGCGGCTCGTACGACATGTTTGATTTCTTCTTCCTCGTGTGTTGCAGGTTCTGGATAAAATGTTTCTTCCAGTCGCAATTGCACGGCTCGACGGCGATGATGGGAGTTGACGGCGTTGCGTACGATGCTGTGTAACCAGGGTCTAAATCGGTTGGGTTTGCGTAGCTGATGTAGATTTTCGTACACTTTGACAAATACGATTTGAGCCAGGTCTTCTACGTCATCGACCAGTCGCACAGATCGGGCAATTTGGGCATACACATATCGCGAATAGCGATGCACCAGAACTGCGAATGCTTTGCGGTCGCCGTCTAAAATCCGGGCGATGAGTGCGCTGTCTTCAATTTGTTCCACGAATACTCCACAAGAAATCAATCCACGCGTGTTTTAATAAAAGACGAGGCTGCATTCCGAAAGTGTCGCATGGATAATAAAAAAAGCCCCGGATTGTTCCGAGGCTTTTTGATTTTTTGGTCTGTTAAGTATTGGGACACTTAAAGTCCAGACCATCCATGATGACTTTTATCTGATCGGACGGCTTGAAATAATCTGTCGCCGTATAGTTTTTGCCCATGTCGCCCATTAACCGGCGGCGGCGGGGTGTCATGCGGGATAGCACTTCTTCGGGACACTTTTCGTAATCATAGGGTCTGCACCACATTTGTCCATACCGGAAGGTGATGCTGCGCCGCACGACATCTGTGTGATTTGGCGCGACTGCGTGCCACATGGTATTTGGAAAGATCGCGCAATCTCCCGCTTCGGCGATGAGTTGTATTGCGCCAGGCGGTGTTTCATTGCGCGATCCTTTGGGCATTGGGCGGCGATGGCTGCCGGGCACCAGACAGAAGTTTGCACAATTCTCGTGTGGAATATCGGTGAGGAAGAACTGAATTTTGAAGTTTAATGGCAGACTGTCTGGCGTGACCCGAATTTGTGCCAGTGAGCGTCCGGCATCGGTGTGCCAGCCGATCAAGTTATCGGATTTATCATTTGGATAGCGCACGTAGATTTGCGATCCCATGATCTGGATATAAGGTCCCATCAGGTCGAGGATCGTGCCAAATAAGTTGGGGTGGTCCATCAATCCGTCGATCCGACTCGTTCGGAAGAGCGTTTGGATGATGGTATAGACGCCTTTTT
This sequence comes from Candidatus Latescibacterota bacterium, assembly GCA_022821275.1. Lineage (GTDB taxonomy): Bacteria > Latescibacterota > UBA2968 > UBA2968 > UBA2968 > VXRD01. The sequence continues at coordinate 68,890 of JAJEDY010000095.1, forward strand.
CGAGCACCTCGGGATATTTGGCTTCATACTCCGCGATGACTTCATTGGCAGCGTCGAGATATCCCGCTGCTTCGTCTTTGGGGATTACATTTTTGAGATGTAAATATCCCTGTTCCTGCCACTGTTGCCGCATGGATTTGCTCAAGTTGTTCATGTCAAAGCTCCTATTTTTTGAACTTCGCGTGGTTGTATCATGGAGACTCCTCGTTTTGTCCGGCTTCAATGCGGATGATTTCTCCGCGTTTCAAGTCATTCAGACGATTTAGCAATTCGGGAACCAGCGGTTTCAAGTCATTGATATCATTTGTTCTCGCAACGAGAACAACTACCGCGACATCTGCTTCTGTGATGTTTTGCTGGTATGGGATGCTCTGGTCAGCGGTGATGAGAACATCAAACTTGTCTCTGGCCAGCGTCATTAGTTCGCCATTGCTTTTGCTGTCCCATCCCAGATATTTGGCAGTCGCGACTTCATGTTCGCCTAGCAGGATGGGGCGTAAGGCCCATGTAACTGATTCATCAAATAGTATCTGCACGGGCCTTTTTCTCCAGGACTTCTTGGGCCATTTTCAGAATGGCTACCAACTGCTCCTGGTTCGCTGATGGAAATTCGTAAAAAAAGTCTTTCAGGCTATATGCGTTAGCCAGACAGTCGAACAGATTTTTAATCGGCAGTCGGGTTCCCGCAAATACAGGAGTTCCGCTCACGATTTCGGGATCGCTGTGAAAAACGCTGTTAGGGGCATTATAGGCTTCCTGCTCCAGAGTTTCTCTGGCCATTTTAAGCACAGCATACGTCTGCTCTCGGAATACCGTTGGAAAATCGTAATGAAAATCCTTCAGATTGTAGCCCCTGGCCAGGTAGTCAAACAAGTTTTTTACAGGCACGCGGGTTCTTTTGAAAACGGGCGTACCCTCCATGATTTCTTTATCGCAGTGAATCACGCTGTCCTCAATTGCAATAGACACGCTTTCGTTCGTTTGTGCCATGGCGATTCCTCGTGCTTTTGTGTGGTTGACGGACCGATTGGGTTTATATCTTAGTCCTTGCCCGATGTTGTACAATGCAATATTTTGCAGATGAGATCATCAAAAATTAAAAGGAGGCTTTTATGCTCGTGTTGACAACCCCCAATATTGAGGGGAAAACTATTGATAGCTATCAGGGCATTGTGACTGGCGAAGCCATTTTGGGTGCCAATTTTTTCAAAGATATCTTTGCGAGTCTCCGCGATATTGTCGGCGGGCGTTCAGCCGCGTATGAGTCAGAACTTCGCCGGGCCAAAGATCTCGCCATTGAGGAAATGGTCGAACAGGCACGCGGTATGGGTGCCAATGCCGTCATTGGCGTGGACCTCGACTACGATACGGTTGGCGAGGGCAGCATGCTTATGGTCAGTGCCAGTGGTACGGCTGTTACTTATCGGGATTGAGACGCGAACGAATCAACGAATTTAATGAAACTGGTAATGTATACATGAAAGCCGTCATTGCGGCATGTTTTTAGCCGCAATCCAGAGGTTTTGAGTGGTAGGGCGGGGTTCGTCAGTTCGTCTATTCGTTCATTTTTTATAGTGTTCTTGGGAAAATTTCGATTCTTTTATTACGGTTTGCGATTCGTAAATGGATCCGCTTCGGAGTGCGCCAGGCCAGGGCATTCGCACGGGGACGGGTTCCACGCGAGGGATGTTGGTCGGTTCGCCGCGCACGATTGTTCCATTGAACAAATCCCAGTTGTTCAGGCCCGATAGGGGATACGCATCGATCGCGCAATATTGAAACAGGAGCAGTCGGCGGGGTTTGTCAGATGTATTGGATACTGATCCGTGTAGCATGCGTACGTGATGGATTGTGATGCCGCCTGCTTGTACCATTACGGGTACGGCGCCTTTGTCGCTAAAGGTCGAGTCGGTTACGGCGCCGCAGAAATGGCCGTCGAGGTGATGGTCGTACACGGGTCCTTTGTGCGAGCCGGGAATGACGAGTAAGGGGCCATTTTCTTCTGTCATGTCGTCGAGCACTATACCCACGGCGAGCAAATCGTCGTTGGTGTGCGGATAAAATGCCCAGTCCTGATGCCACTCGACCGGGCTGCCGTAGCCGGGTTGTTTCATGTTCAGTTTGTTGCCATTGCACCGCAGGCCGTATCCGATCAATTGCGATACGATTCCCAAAATTTTCTCGTGATGCAGGGTCTTGCGATATACTTCATGTAGCAAGATCGGACTTTTTAGGCGTCTCAATTTTGGGTTTTCAGGCGTGTGCCCGGGTTCGAGGTCGAATGCTTCGGTGTGTTCGGTGGCCTCCCGCGATTTTTCCACATATTCATCGGTAATTCGCCGCAGGTCATGGACTTCGTTTTCACTGAGCACGTTCTCCACACCGAGATATCCGTGTTCGTGATAAAACGCGATTTGTTCCTGGGTGAGCATGGTTTGCTCCTTCTTTTATGGATGGCGGTATTTGTTTCCAAATTTTTCTCGCAGTAAGACCGCGCCTTCTGCGCGGTCGGTTTCTGCAAGGCGGTCGCAATAGTCTTCGAAAGCTCCCCAGGTGTGCATTGGCCCGCCCTCTTGCATGACTGTCCAGAGGGGGTCGTTGTCGTAGGGCCGCGGCATGGTTTCCATCATGTGGTCGTGCCAGTTCATGAGACGATACGCAGCTTCTCGGCATATATCGGGATTTTCCGCCGCTACGTCGCGCATTTCCCAGGGGTCGTCTGATAGATTGAATAATAATTCACGTGGATAAAGCCGATATCCGTCGTGATAGGTGCGGATGTAGATCCAGTCGTCAAAGCGGACGGCCCGTTGACATACATGCGCGCACTGGCTCAAGATTAATTCGCTGCGTCCGGCATCTGTGCCTTCGGTGATGACAGGGGCATAACTTTCGCCGTCCCAGAGTGCCTGCTTTTGTCCGCCTAAAAGATCGGCTAATGTGGGTGCTAAATCAATATTGTAATGCAGGCCCTCGTCTGTGATTCCAGATTGCCCACCGGGCCACTTTACGATCATCGGAATATGGCAGGTCGCCTGATCGGCTGTTCCGTGTTCGCCGTATATGCCGAGTTCACCCATGTTTTCGCCGTGATCTGCGCTGATGATGATCGCGGTGTCGTCCAGTACGCCTCTGTTTTCCAATATTTCCACAATGATGGCAATTTGATTATCTACGTACCGGATCGCGGTGTCGTATCCATCGATCATCCGCCGCAGGTCGTCCATGTTGTCCAACCGGCCGGGGTGCCGGGGAAAGCGGGGATTGGGGCGGTCGTTCCACATCATAATGTCCTGCGCGGTGTGGGGACCGACGAGCTTTTTGTGTTCTTCCAGTAATTCAGGTGTCAACCAGTCCGGCAGGGGATCATCGGCAAAGGGTTCGCCGTATTCCGCTGGCGCGCGATAGGGGGTGTGTACGTCCCAGTAGTTGATGTGCAAAAACCAGTTGTCGTCCGCGGCATTGTCATTCAGCCATTTTTCGACTACGGGTGTTACTTCTTCGGCTGATTCCATGCCGCCTTTGCCGGTGTTGTGTATTTCGTTGAAGCCCGCGTAAAAATGCCACGCGGCATGCCGCTGTCCAAAGGGGCTGATCATGGATGTTTTAAAGCCCTGACGCTGCAGGAATCCGGCCAGTCCCTCGTTGGCGAGGCGATCTCGAAATCCGCGGTTTGGTCCATTTATCCGCCGTTCTGATGCGGTGCCGCCGTGCCCTACGACGCCCGAATGAATGCCAAATTGCCCGGAGTAAAATGCCGTGCGCGATGGCAAGCAGGGCGCGTCTGTTGTATAGACCTGGTTAAATCGAATGCCTTCGGCTGCAATTTTGTCAATTGTAGGAGATGTGTTGCGGTGATATCCGTAACAGCCCAGGTGCGTGGGATTTAAGGCGTCGAGATCGAGGTACAGAATGCGCATATATGTTCCTTTCTATATTTTGTTCGTTCAAGGGGTAATTTACTTTTAAATTCGTTTCTTAGCAAGTGTTCCGCGCTGATAATCAGAACCTCTTGACGAATCGGTCCGTTGACATTATTCTGCATCGCATAAATAGTTGTGATTATAGCGAGGAGGCCGCAGATGCCAGAGCCAACAATTTCTCTTTCACGGGAACAGATCCATTCATTTCACGAAGATGGGTTCCTCGTTCTCAATGCGATTACGACGCAAGAGGAGGTGGAACAGCTTCGAGAGATTTATGATCGGCTTTTTTTTGAACGCACGGGGTGGGATCAGGGGAGTCAGTTTGATCTGGCGGGTACCGATGAGGATGATCAACCGCGTCTTCCGCAATTGCTCGGTCCCAGCCGTTTTGCGCCTGAATTGAAGGATACGCTCTATCTGGCAAATGCGCGAGCGATTGCGCTGCAATTGCTCGGTTCTGATATGCTCGATAGGAATGGCGAGCATATGATTTACAAACCGCCGCGTATTGGTGCGGCAACGCCGTGGCATCAGGATCAGGCGTATCACAATCCTGAGTTGGCGTACAAAGGCGTAAATTTTTGGATGCCGCTGGACGATGCGACGGTTGAGTCGGGGTGTTTGCAGTTTATTCCCGGTAGCCACAAGCTCGATGTTTTGCCGCATCACAGTATTAACCGGGATCCGCGTATTCACGGTCTTGAGGTCGATAATCCCGAACAGTATGCCGAACGGGCGGTTCCCTGTCCTGTTGCGGCTGGCGGGGCTTCGCTTCACGCGTGTTATATGCTGCATTACGCAGAGCCAAATCACACAGATGTTCCGCGGAGAGCTTATACGCTTACGTTCAGGACGCCACCCCAGAATCGCGATAAGCCCGTTGACGCGTACTGGCAAAAAAACAAACAGACGGCGCGGCAAACAAGGGCAGATGCTTATCAAACAAGGGGTTCTATGTAGTAAATCAAAAAGGAGTTTTTATGAAAGTTCTCGTTACAGGCGCTGCCGGACAGGTGGGTTGCCGACTGGTGCGCCAGTTGCTCGACCAGAATTGTGAAGTTCGGGGGACTATCCTTCCCGATGATCCCACGCGTAGCCGTCTCGATGGCGTCGATATTGAGTTGCGCGAGGGAGATTTGACGGATTTATCTTATGTTAAAGATGCCGTCGAGGGTGTGGATGCGGTTATTCACACGGCCAATCTCGTCGGTCCGCATTTTGAACTTAATAACCAGATTAATCTCCAGGTTACACGCGCGTGTGAGGGTGTTGCCGATCGTCTCGAACGCTATGTTTATACCAGTTCTTCGGGTGTGTTTCCCAATAATGGCGAAAATGTTCCGTGTGCTTATCACCCGGTGGATGAATTACATCCCAAACGGCCGGATGGCGAGTATTCTATGTCCAAGTATTTCGGCGAGGTGATGGCAGAACGCGCTAATCGAGAGACGGGTTTGCGCTATTCGATTGTGCGCCCGAGTCACGTTTTGTCCGGGACTAAAATTTTGAATCAGTTCAGCGTTGCGCGCGTGGTCAATTTGCTGAAGAAAAGCCAGGAAAGGCCCGGTACTGAACTCTATATGGCAGATGGTACAGAACTCTGGCACGATATCGAAGATAGGGCGGTTTCTCCCAGTCAACCGTGTAGTATTACGGATGAGGATGGACGTCCCTGGCTTTATCAGCCGCAGGATGCCCGCGATATTGCCCATTGTCTGGTTTGTGCGCTGAATTCTGGCGCGGCGCTGGGCGAGTCGTTTAATGCCGGCGCGCCAGAGCCATTTCCTTTTACCGAAGGGGCGCGATTGATTGGAGAGAAAAGAGGGGTTGATCCGCTTGAGGTCAGGGTTCCGCTACAGTACATGTATGATCACGCGATTGGCAAAGCTAAGAGTCTGATTGATTATCGTCCGCAAGGCGATTTGAATGCGATGATTGAGTCGGCTTTTGCGTGTGAAGAAGGCGCAACGGATTATATTTGGGATTAAAGGCGCGTCCGCAAGGTATCTATCAGATCATCTGCTGGTTCGAAGGGTAGTTCTACGGGGCGATGTTCCAGCGCGCTTGTGTAGATTCCCAGGATGATGTTGAAGTCGCGCAAGGCGAGGTCGAGGTTTAGTGGATGGACCTTTGCGTCGTCTTCTATCCATTGTAGCATGGCGTCTGTCATGGCCGCTTGTCCGAGTATGTCTTCGTCCGGGTATCCGTGCGTGCCCCGCTCTATGTGGCCATCGATCCCTGTTTCCCACGACCACATGGTCCAGTGTACATATCCCCGCGTGCCATAGGTGGCGATCCGTTTGTGGACATTGGTGCGGTCTTCATTTGTTACGCGCGGGGCAAATGGTCCCGAGATGAGTTGGGCGCGCAGGCCATCGGCATATTCTATTGCGCCGATGCACTGGTCGGGCGCGAAGTGTTTTTTGGGCGTGTCTTCCAGGCCGTCCGTGCCAGAGGCTTGTCCCATTACTTTTATGGGGAGGCCATCTGGATGAAAGGCGGCGATGGATTGTAGTGCGTGGGTGCCCTGATACGCCAGGTTCATGCCACAACTCGCTTCGATAAATCGGATGTCGCCGATTTTTCCTTCCTGTACGATGTTTTGCAGATGCTGTCTGCGCGGGTGAAAGTGTAGCTGGTGATTTACCGCGATTTTGGTTTTTGCGGTTGCTGCAAAGTTTTTGATGGCGCGCCAGTCTTCTCCCTGAATTGCTATGGGTTTTTCCACGAGGACAGCGGGTACACCGGCGTTTTCCGCGGCTTCGAATATCTCCAGTCGCACGCTGGGCGGGGTGTTTACGTGTACCAGGTCTGGCTGTTCTTTTTCAAACATTTCCCGGTAGTCCAAATACCTTATATCGACGTCAAATGCATCGCCAAATGCGTGCAGACTTTCTTCTGTTCGCGTGGAGATTGCGGCGAGTTTGCCGCGTGTTACGTGTTGATACGCTTCCGCCAATCCCCGCGCTCGCCCGCCACTTACGCCGATTATTGCACATTTCAGCATTGGGTTCTTCCTCCAAAATCGGTGAGACGCAAGACGACCACCCAACCAGCCCCTCTTTTTTATCTGTCTTTATCTGCGTTCATCTGCGTCATCTGCGGATTCACTTCCACGGTTTTAATACGACTTTTGCACACGCGCCTGTGGTTTGCAATTCCCAGGCTTTTTGCACTTCGTCCAGTGAAAATGTGTGTGAGATCATGCGATCCAATTTGTCTGTGTTTGCGCGGACGACTTGCATGAGTTTTGGTACGTCTTTTAAGTTGTAATGCCATGATCCGACGAGTGTGATGCCTTTTCGGATCATGTCCTGGCTGATTCGCAAGGGGGTGTCTTCTCCGCATTCGCCGACGAATGCGACTTGTCCGCGCCGTCGCGCGGCGTCGATGCACAATCGGTGTGCAGATACTGCGCCAGAGCAATCTACGGCAGCATCCACGCCAACGCCGTTGGTGAGGTCCATGATTTGTTGCAGGGCGTTTGCTTCGAGGGGATCGATTGCTTCGTCTGCGCCCAGTTCGAGTGCTTTTTCGCGTCGATAGGGGTTGATATCGACGGCGATTACGCGCGCGCCGAGGTGTTTGCCGTTGATGACGCCTCCAAGTCCTACGGGACCGAGGCCGGTAACCATGAATGTGTCATAGGCGTTTACTTGCATGCGCTGTATGGCGCCGAATGTGGGTCCCAGACCGCAGCATGCCATTCCCCCGTGTTCATAGGAGACATCGTCTGGAATTTTTGGCAGTAGCCAGTCGGGTTTCAAGAGGTACTGTGCCATGGTGGCTCTACCTTCGTCTCCGCCCGTGAATTCGGCGAAGTTGGTGCTTTGCTGGCAGTGGATATAATCGCCGCTGATACACAGGGGACAGATGCCGCACGGATATTGGGGCATGACGGCGACGCGGTCGCCGACTGATACGCGTCCGGGTTGGGCGATTTCAACGACTTCACCGGCTGCTTCGTGCCCGAGAGAGGTGGTTTTTCTGCCGCCTGTAAATCCTTTGTATTCTGTACACATCGGCGCAGCGTGAACTTTTACCAGTACCCAGTTGTCTTTTGGCTTTGGATCTGGTACGTCTATTACGCCGCCTTTGCGTTCACCAAATATTGTAGCTGCTTTCATTTTTACCTCCAGAATGGGGTTGACAGAGGTTGTGGATCGCTATTCATTCACACGCTATAATATTTCTAATGATAGATTTCAATAGGAGAATATCATGGACAAAATCCGAGTTGCATTTATTGGCTGTGGTAATATGTCGTCGCAATTGCAGCGGTGCATACCGCTGGTGCCTGAGTTTGAATTCGTCGCTACTTGCGATCTCATTGAAGAGAAGGCGAGATCAAATGCGCGTAGATTCGGCGCACTCCGTTATTATACCGATTACAATGAGATGTTCAAGCATGAAGATCTCCACGCAGTCGCTGTTGTGGGCAGGCCAGAGGACAAGTTGCATCGAGATATCGGCATTGAATGTCTTCAGCGGGGTTATCATATCTATACCGAGAAGCCGCCCGCGACGACCCCTGAAGGTGCGAAGATGCTGTTGGATGCCTCAGTTGCTGCCGGCAAAACAGGGATGGTCGGTACAATGTGGCGGCATGCCCCCGCGCATCAGATTGCCAGGGAGTTGATGGACGAAGCGGATTTTGGCGATGTTTGTCAATACCATACCCGCTATATGGCGCCAGGTCCCCGGTTACAGGAGAGGGGATCGCCTTTTGCCTGGCCCTTTATGCTCGATCAGGTTATCCATCCTACCGATTGCATGCGTTTTTTTATGGGGCAGGTCAGCGAGGTCTTTGCGCTGGGTTCTGTTGCATCTGGCACGGTGTCGATATCCGTCAATTTGCGTTACGAAAACGGTGCCATCGGTACGATGACGCTCGGTACGGGTCCGGTTTTGGAGGCGATGATTTTTGTCAAGGGTACGAATAATCAGGCTATTCAGGTGTTTGAGACGCGCCACTTGCGCCGTTACCGCGTTCCGACATGGCTCGATTCTGGCGGTGGGTACGCCAATACACCTACCGAAGAATGGGATCTCAATACCGCGTTTCACAGCGTTGGTCGGCCGGGCTATCTCGAAGAGATGCAACATTGGGCACAGTCGCTGCAAGCCGACGTTCAGCCTCACTCGAGTCTTGAGGATGCCTATCAGAATATGCGGGTTTTGGAGGCGATTAGCCATAGTGTTGAGACGAGAGAGGTCGTTCAAATTTCCGCATAACCTGAGGAATTTTTTATGAATAAACCCATCCGCATGGCCGTGGTCGGTGTTGGGCGCATTGGCGTCTTTCACGCCCGGCATGTTCAGGAACTCGCCCGGGAAACGGGTGTGTGTGATCTCGTCGCTGTGTCCGATACCTATGGCGATACGGCCAGTCGCGTTGCAGCAGCGCTCCAGGCAGATCAGGCGACTGAGGTTCACGCATTTAACGATGTGTCTGATCTCGTTGCGTCGAATGCAATCGATGCCGCGCTTGTTGCGTCGCGAACGGAAGACCACGAACGCGATGCGCGTATGCTTATTGACGCGGGTTGTCGCGTGCTTTTGGAGAAGCCGCTGACCCATTCGCTCGCGTCTGCCGAGGCTTTTGTTGCTGATTTGAACCGGGATTCCAGAAGGAAAAATGCGCTGATGCTGGCTTTTATGCGCCGGTTTGACGCACCGTTGTTGAAGGCAAAAGCATTGTTGGAACAAAAGGCTATCGGCAATGTGTTCAAGATCGTTTCGGTTCTGGAAGATCCAATTCCACCGCCCGTCGGTTACAATAGCGCGGGCTTGCTTACCGATATGGCTGTTCACAATTGCGATGAGATTTTCTGGTTGCTCGGCGGTCCTTTGCCCGAATATGTCGCTGCGTTTGGGTCCAATCTTTACAATAGTACGATTAGTACTGTTGAAGAGGATTACGATGATGCGTTTTTGCAGATGTGGTTTCCCGGTCGCTTAATTGGTCAGGTTATGGTCAGTCGCAATCACGTTGCGGGATATCGCAATGCGACCTGGATTTATGGCGATGATGGGGTGATTCACGTCGGTCATTTTCAGGAGGATCCGCGCAAGGTTGAGGTGGAGGCGTATGGTCGCGATGGTGTAATTTACAAAGAGTCCAGGCCCTTGCGGGATTACGGTCCCGATGTGCCCGTGTTTATCACCCGGTTTGGCGAGTCGTATAAGAATGAGTTGGCGTACTTTATTACGCAGTGTATCAATGATGTGCCGTTTAGCGTTACGCACGAAGACGGTCTCAATGCGATGCGCGTCGCCATTGCCGGTGGCGAGGCGGTATGTGATAGAGAAGACGCGAAAAAGGTGTGACATACGTCTAACACGTTACGTCCTTGCCTTCGCTGCCATAGACCGCAAGGCGTTCTTCTGAGGGGATCGTCTCGATAGATCCGGGGATGTAATGCAGTTGCAGAGCGCGTCGGCGTCGGTCTGATCGGTTGGGCGGGGAGCCGTGGTGCAATCGCCCGTGCCAGAGCAATACGCCGCCGGGTTGCAGGGCGACTGCGGTGATGTGGTTGCGGGCGACATCGGTGTCGCAGATTTGCCAGTCGCGTCTTTTAAAATGTATGACGGGTCCTGCTCGATGGCTTTGGGGGATGACGTGCATGCAGCCATTTTCTGGATCCGCGGGGTCGAGGGCAACCCACGCGCTGACGATGCAGGTGTGCATGGGCAGGTTGAAGTAGGCGTGGTCCTGGTGCCAGGGTTTTTCGCGTCCAATGCCGGGCGGTTTTAGCATGGCCTGGTCGGCGAATAGTTTGGGTGGTTCCCCCATGATGCGGGTTAAGATATCTATCAGTTGGGGGTCTTCGCCAAATGCGTCCAGACGCGGGTCAAATCCGACAAATCGGGTGAGTTTTCGCACGAGTAGTTCGCGCGCGTGACCCGTTGAGCGTTTGACCTGTTTGGCGCGTCCGCGCTCGAATTGCACGCCCCGGAATTCGCGATTTTGTCCCGCGATCAATTCTTTTACTGCGGCCATGCCGTCGTTGACCTGTGCGCTGGCATACGCGCCTTGAATTGGCAAAAAGCCCTGCGCGTGAAATTGCGCGATGTGTTCGTCGCTCACGTTTTCAAAGCCGTCAACACTTTCGGCGATGTGGGCGTAGTTGTAGAGCGCGGGGTCGTATTCGCCAGGCTCGTACGTGTCTTGCAGGTTATCTGTTTTTTCATCCACAACAACCTCCTTTGGAGATGTTATGCTCGATCTCGAATTTGTTGAACCGTCAGAAGTTGACCGCGCAGTCTCTGTTTTTCACCGCGATGGGCTTGCCGTTGTGACGGATGCGCTGACCGATGAGCAGTTCGCTTTTTTGAAGGATGGCGCGCATCGCGTTGTTGCCGAACAGACGAGCGCGATTCCGCTGGAGAAAGCGAACAGGGGGTTTGCGCGTTATTCGTTTGGTTCGCAGATCCATCACCCCGAATGGGCGATGCTGGCCGATCTGCCTACTATTCTACCTATTATTGAAGCTATTTTCAATAGTAATCAGTTTGTGTGCAGTGGTGCTGGCGGCGATTATTCGCTGCCGGGTGCAAAAATTCAGCAGTTGCACCGCGATATGTCCGATGTGATCAATGATCCCGAGCAGCGGGTGACGATTATGGATGTTCCGGTGCCGTTTATTGTGGTCAATTTTCCGATGATTGATTTTAGTGTGGAGAATGGGGCTACGCGATTTATCCGGGGTACCCATCGCTCGCGCCAGCCGATTCCCAGTCTGGAGGATGAACCCGATTGGATGAAGCATTCCGTGGCTTGCGCGCCGAGCAAGTCGGCGATTTTTCGAGATGTGCGCTGCTGGCACGGGGGCACGGCCAATATGTCTCGGGATGTGCGTATTATGACGAGTGTGGGCTATTACGCGCCCTGGTTTCGCCGACCCGGTCGAGATGGCGAGATGCCCCGCGCGATTTACAAGTCTCTGTCAGAGCGCGGTAAAGTGCTGTGCCGGTCTATTGTGGCGTTGGATTGAGAAGGGAGAAAATGTATGAAGCTGGTCGTTCTTTCCTATAGTCACCACGGTCGCGGTATGGCGCGTACGGCGCGCGAACTCGGTCACGATATTGTCGGTGTTATGGATGGCGATGCAGGTCCCCGGCAACAGTTGGCGAAGGAGTTTCAATGCCCTGGGTTTGAGTCGGCGGGCGCGTGTCTCGATGCGTGCCAGCCAGATGCGGCGCTTGTCGCGGGGAAACACGTCGAGATGCCGTCTCATGTGCAGGCGTGTGTGGATCGGCGCGTTCCCTATCTTCTGGATAAGCCGTTTGCCGATTGTGCTGATCGCTTGCGTCCCGCTGCGGAGGCGTCGGAGAAGTACGGTGTGTTCAGTGCGCTGGTGTTGCCCAATCGCGCGAGCCGAATTGTTCGCGTGGTGGAAGATATGGTGGCAGATGGTAGTTTGGGCGATTTGGTGCTGTATAATAGCAGGTTGAATAACGGGCCTCCGTCCCGTTACGATCCGACGCCGTCAGCGTGGCATAATGATCCGGGTATTTCCGGTGGCGGTTGCTGGGCAGTTGAGGCGGCGCATGGGATTGATACGTTTTTGCAGTTTGTTGGCGGTCGGCGTATTACTGTGGTTGGTGCGGTTATGTCCAATGCGATGTACAGCCGGAGTGTGGAGGATAGCGGTGTTGGCGTGTTGCGGACGGATGACGGGATTACCGGGATTGTTGAGTCCGGTTATTCTTATCCGGCGGGTACGCGCAGTGGCGATCATTTTTTTCGATTTGTCGGTACAAAGGCTTCGGTTTTTGAGCAGTACGGTCGCAATGGCGAGCCTTTGATTGAGGTTCACACGACTGAGGGTGTCCAGTTTAGCGAGGATATTTCGCACGGTGAGCGGATGCAGCGCGTGATGGGTACGGCGCTCGATGCGAGTTGTGAGGGTAAGGCGTTTGAGCCGACGATTGTTGATGCGGTGCGTATTCTCGAGATTCAAGATGCGGTTTATGCCCACGCACGACAGGGCGTGATGACCCATGGTCCGCATCCGATGGGGGCGTAAGATCTGTAAAAAAAAGGAGAGTACTATGTCTAAAACGGCTGTTATTTCAGGGGTCGGTTCTGGTTTAGGTGCCGCACTGGTGAGGAAGTTTGCAAGCGAAGGCTATCAGGTGGGGTTGCTGGCCCGGTCCCCTGATTATATCCAGGATCTGGCTGAAGAACTGCTGCAAGAAGGTGTGAGAGCTTTAGCTGTACCCACGGATATCACCGATCCCCAGCAGGTGATCCAGAGTTTTGCCCGGGTGCGCGAGGAACTGGGCCCGGTCGATGTCCTGATCAACCACGCCGGCAACGCCGCCTGGAAAGGGTTCCACGAACTGACCCCGGATGAGTTTGAACTGTCCTGGCGCGTGTGTGCCTACGGCTCCTTTCTGTGCGCCAAAGAAGTGGTCGACGATATGCTATCTGCAGGTAGCGGTGCCATCCTTTTCACCGGAGCCACCTCGTCCATTCGGGGCCGGGCAGGTGCCCTTGCTTTCAGCAGTGCCAAGTTTGCGGTGCGCGGTCTGGCCTGGGCGTTGGCCCGCGAGCTGTGGCCCGAAGGCATTCACGTGGCCCATGTTATCATAGATGGGGTGCTGGATACCCCCTTGTTGCGAGAGAGAGGGGATGTCGAGGAGAGTGAACCTCTCATGAATATTGACGCCGTGGCCGACGCCTATTGGCGTCTGGTGCAGCAGGACAAAGGCGCCTGGGGTTTCGAGATCGATTTGCGGCCCCACGATGAGGGGTTCTTTGAGTGAGGTCAACTATTCGGTTCAATAAAACTACTCCCGATGCGGTAGGCGGTTGGATACCCGATTCGCAAACCGTAAATGATCGCATTGGGATGTTTGGCAAGTAGCTGTTTCGTAGCAACCAAATCGTCAGTGTTGATTTCGTATTCACCTGTTTCAATGTCGATGACTAAAAATTTGCCTTTGTGCTGAGGATCCAATTTTTCACGGATCTGTTGCGCATATATTGCTTCACCGTGTGATTCGACTTCTTGAGACGTATAATTCGTATAGGGCATGACCTTTCTCCTTCAAGATTTCAGGCTGTCAAGCACCACCACATCGCTTCGATTAAACAAGGTCCTTTTCCTCTGGATAAAGTGCCGTCGCGTACTGTAAGGAGGCCGTGGTTAAATCTTTTTTATCTTGTTCATTCCAGGTGTCACTCTGGTTCACAACAGATAGCTCTTGTAAAATCAGCATTGCAAGACGAAACTGTTCGTCAGGTGGTAGGGGTTGAACGGTTTCGACAAAGACATCTTGCGCGGTCAGTGCCATGTTGACTTCTTCATTAAGATAACCATTACTACATAGTGCTATACGTAGCGGCTTGGTATAAAAAAGTGGCCTGATGTTACTCCCCTGTCATTGCGGCATGGTTTTAGCCGCAATCCAGCTTGTTTTTTTATCAGCAAACTCAGGAGCGGCTACTTAAATCCGTAATCCACAGGCGAACTCCCAGATGTATAGGTTCATCTTCTCCTTTTAATTCGTTCCTGTGCCTTTCGCAATAAATCTCTTGAATCAATTCCAGAGTCTGTTTTGGGTGTCTCTATTCTTGTATTTTCTGAGGAGTGGTTCTCTTGTTTGCTGGTCTTATCCAGTTGCGATAATGGAGATCTCTGTAATAAAAGAGCCAGAACCCGATGTGCTTGTTTGCGTTTCAACAACCCCCTGCTTAAGGCTATTTGTGCATCAATACCCAAAAGACAATCCAGGCAGGCGGTCTCACAACGGTCATGATGGTCCGAGTTGACATAAAGAACGCGCAACGCTTCTTCAAGCCATAAACGGCCTAAGCCCAACAGTTCTCGAACATGACCTGCACCTCCTGCGACATTGTCATAAAGCACAATACCCCACCCAGAACCATCCTTGCCTGCCGGTACAGTCATTACACCGATTTCACGCATATCCAGTTCAAGTATCTGAACACCTGCTCTTTGCAATGCATATCCCAAAGTGGTAATCAGAGCACGGTCTCGCGCCTGACCATCCAGACATTTCATAAAGTCAACCATCAAAACATCCGTAATCTCACGTGCTGCTAACATTTGTCCACGAAGTATAGGATGTTCTCCTTCAGACCAACAACGCATCCAAGAATTTGAAGAATGTAAAGGCGCGTGGTTGTCAAAATCAGGAGGAAGGTTCATGATACCCTCGCCATAATCCATCTCACTTTCGGCAAAACCACACTTGAGGCAAATGGCAAATCCTTTATTTTCTTCTCCCTTGTTATAAACCAGTATTTCTCCATCTTCCTGATAGTGACAATCCAATCCTTGTATATCTCCTAAATTTTTGATGGATGTAATTTCCTCATCTCGGTTCTGCAAAAATGTTATGGTAGCTGTCTCCACAGAGCCAATACGTTCTTCATCGGTGCTAAACTTTGGTGGATCCCAAGCTGCACTGCTAAAACCGTGTTTAGGAAAAAGCATCGGCATGGGAGAGATGGCTGGTCTTGCACCACATATAGGACAAACATGTTCCATCTTGGATATCCAATAATAGAAATGACCTTGGACACATTCACACCACTGACCTCGCAAGCCAAAAGAGATATCTCCATCCGTCCAATGTTTCAACAAACCACGCGACGAAATCTGCTTGCCACCCACCAATAATTGAGAACCAGGGACATATTCACGCAAAGCCAACAAACTACTGCGCTCCAAACGATATTGATCTTCTTCGCGTACCTTATTCCGGTATTCTTGATCCGGGACAATAACCCGCAACTTTTGCACACCAATGGGAAAACCATAATGAGGTAAAAATTGGCGGTCAGCTAAACTCTCAATAACCGTAATCGCATGCAGTGCACTCAGTTGATAACGGATTGCGTTGGCTTGGGCTTGCTGTTCTTCTTCAGTAGCACGCCAGCTTGATAGTAAATTCTCATATTCTTCGCGCCAACTGTGAATGGACTCACGAAAGTGATTGATGGAATGTTGTAAAAAGCTATGCCAATCCTCTATTTCTTTTAATAAACGGGTTTGGTTCAACAAGATCCCAATCGTATTGCCAAGTACTTCTTGTCCCCCATCTCGTATCCATTTCAGATAGCTTAAAAACTGTGCTTCCAAACCAGACACCGTCAAATCGGGATTCCACCATGGGAAATCAAGTTGATATTCCGACGCGATAGGTGTTCGAATGCTCGGCTTCGGATCTCCCTTTTTCCAATATGCCACCTTTGGTACACCGCAAAAGGTACCCATGTTGCCAAATGCGTTCATAGCTCCCACATGCTGATCTTCAGGATAAATGGCTCGAAAAAATTCTCCAATCAGGAAGGAGTGAAAATGGCGCTTCACGACTCGATTGCGATCAAGAAAAACCAGAGGTTTGCGTAAAGGCCGATCAAGATAGTCACCAACACGATTAAACACTTCTCGATCATAGGGTTGCGACCGGGCATAAGTTATCACAGCAGAAGATCCATCAGATCGACGGCCTGCCCGACCTGCACGCTGTAAATAGTTGGCCTTTCCCGGTGGTACATTGCTCATCAGGACCGCGTTTAACCCTCCTATGTCAATGCCCAATTCCAGAGTCGTTGTCGCACTCAGAATATTACGAATACCATATTTGAAGAGGTCTTGCAATCGCCTATTTTCATGAGGTGATAACTGTGCACTGTGTTCTTCTGCCCATAATCCCATCTGAAAAACTTTTGAATCACGATACTCACGCCGCTGCCGCCCGACCCGAGCATCTTTGTCCAGTTCGTCATCGAAGATGGATCTTAAAGTGCGACTGCAGCCAATTTCGGGCGCACAGCCCAAGATGCTGCGATACCAGAGATGTCCAGTCTTTTCACATCGGTAAATATTGATGGGACGCCGCAAACCCAGATGGTCAAAGACCAACTGAATGGCATCTTGTGTTGGTCCAGTTCCAGACTGTCTTATATGACACTGAAGCCAAGACAATTGTCTATCCAAAGGTTTTTGTCCCACAGGATGCGCGGCTGTCATCAATTGCTCAAATGCTGTCTCAAGCATCTGTGTAGCCAAGTATTCAATGTCATCTGAAACGCCACAGGCTCTCAATACTTGATCTGCAAACCACAACCTACGTTGTCGCAAAGATTGTCCCACAAAGCTAATTAACCGGTTGCCAGATGCTTTTTCTGAACACCAATAGCCTATATAAGGCACATTAAATGGGCTGTCTCTCAAAGCATCTGAATCTTCAAGTGCAATAACTCCATCAGACCTAAGCGTATCACACAATGCTTTAAGAAAATCCACCCATATCTGACTCAACTGGGTTCGAGCCTTTTCATGGGGCAAAGTACCAAGTAAAGTATTGGGCACTTGTAATTCATCAATCCCGGGATAGGTCACTTCAACCAGACCGAGGTTTTCCAACGAATTGTGACCGCGATAAGTCCGGGCAAATTCTTGTGCCAAATATAGTCTGGCATGACGCTTCACTTGTTCATAATTCTTTTCCCATTCTCGTTGTCCCCATCTTTCTCCGTCTTTTTTAGGTAGGTGACGAAAAGCTGTCTCGCGGTCCAGTAATTCTGATAGAAGAGGCTGGCGAGCCAGTTTTTCACACCAGTTATCAATAGAACCACCTGCGGCTGCGTTTTGTACCTGCAATCTTAAATATTGTAGAATATTTAAGATTACTTGCCTTGACCCAGGATCAAGGTCAGGTTCTGCAAGCCGCATTTCATTGTTCTGGATCATTTCTTTAATGTTAGCAACTGTTTTTTCTCCACCCAAAGGTTCTTCGACAATCTGTTTTAATATTGCGGCGCGGATAACTTGAAATTCGTGTTGTCCTGTCAAGCGAGGGCCTAAACGCGCTGCTTCCTGCCGACTGTCGCTGAAAACCAGCAAACGTCGGCCCCGTGCAGGCAGAAAATCATTCAACAGCGTTGGAAAATGCGGCATCTCTGACAATACTGTCTCTGTTAGAATAGATAAAAGAAGCGGTGACCAGCGACCAAAAGAAGTAAAAGCCTGTTGGCTTTCACCACAGCGAGCACACTCTGAAACCTCATATAGAGACACAGCCTTGTCAGATGTTTCCTTTAGCTCGGCTGTCATAGGGTCAATGACATATTTTCTGCCATTTGAAGTCGCCTTAAAAGAAAAAAACAAGGGATCTCTTGTCTCATCTGAAATAATGGGTTTGAGATACTGCCGGTCTCGCTTTCCTGCCAATAACCATTCCCCACAATTCCTACATCGAAATAGGGATAGTACTGCACCTCCACAAGCAGAACAGGCTTCATGAAATCCTGAAAGAACACGCCCTAAAGATTTTAGCTTTAAATGTTGTTTACCAGAACAATTCGAATTAACACAAATGGATAACCCATCGTTAGATCGTGCCACCAAATGGATTCGGTGGGGTATTAAAGGATATTGATGAGGCAACTCCCTTGCTGTTGCTGCAAGTTGGAGCAACACAATTGTCGCTTTTATCTCATCTTTTGTCTGCCCGCCCCAAAGTGTCTCAGTCAGTTCTACCAATGGCAAATGTCTTTTTTTCCATAATTCTTTTTCCAACTCATGAATCAAAGGTGAGGCTCCTAATGTCTCCTTGAGCAGACGGGCTGGCACATCTCGTTCTTTTACACTATCCACCAAAGCTGAATTGACCAAAACCGGTAGTTGTTGTCGCAACTGCTGACACATATCTGGCTCTTTAGCCAGTATAGGCTGCATATCTTCATCATAGGTTATCAAAGGTCGGTCCAGCCAATCCTGTTTAATTAAATCCTCTGGCGTGCTATTTCGCTCTGGCGGTGCAGGAATGTCCAGTTGAACACGGGCCGAGCGTCCTTCTATAACTCGAACCTGATCAATTGATTTTGAAAAAATCGTCGCCGCAAACCTCTTAAGATCATCCGAGTTTCCCGACCCAAGTGTTGCAGAGGTCGCCATTTGTATAATATCTGAAGAAGAAACTCCGCAACGAATAGCAAGGCGTCGCAATAAGAGCGCGATTTCAGCAGCCAATGTCCCCGTGTATAAATGTGCTTCATCCAGAACCACCGCACGAAGTCCTGATCCAAAAAATACAGAATCCTGTGGCCTACAAAGCATGTATTCCAACATAGAATAGTTTGTCACAAGAATATCTGGAACTTGATCGAGATTTGGAGGATTCTCCTTTCTACCAGTTTTTGGATTTTCCAGCCCTCTGGCTTCTTGTCTGGTGCGGACGCGGCAGGCGTCCCAATAGGGTATTCCGTCGCGATCAGCGAATTTTTTATTTTCTGGCGTTTCACTGGTGAAGTGGAAAAGTCGGATATGTGTTTGACCTTCAAGCCAACTGTAGAGTCGATCGACCTGATCATTGACTAACGCATTCATAGGGTACAAGATGATGCACTTCACACCTTCTTGTTTAGTCGAAGAAGTATAGAGCGCATTTAGAATAGGCAACAGAAACGCCTCTGTTTTACCTGTACCGGTGCCCGCAGTTACAACAACTGCTTGTTTTTCTGCTTGTTTTTTTAGATCCTCAGCGCAACACAGGGCCTCATATTGATGGGTATAGAGAGGCCGTTCAGAAGGAACAGCCCCAGTTTTATCCAATTGATCGCGAAGCTGGGTATTAAATTTTCCCGCATCAACCAACTTAGCAAGTGTCCAATCAGACTGCTCTGCTGGGAAATTGCCCTCAACCCACAGATCGCTCAATAACCCACCATTTTGTGGTGTTGAAGACCATAACTCGCGACAAATATCTGCTAACTTCGGATCATTTACAAAGTTGTCGTCCACACAAAAATCGGTTAATCGTTTACGGATTTTTTCTGATAATTGCAGTGCGTCAAGTTGTGCCATAAATTACTCCTATAGATTGCGGATTATATCATTAAAGATATTGATGCAAAGGTAACGATTAAAGGGTTGCACATTCATTGATATTTCAAGGTTTTCTCGATTAATTGCTGAGAGATGTCGGTTGCGTCCAGATTTTGCCATTTCCACGCCTTGTTGAGCGACATGTTTTAAAAAAGAAGGAGCGAGTATCATGCTTTGAGCGGCTTCATCAAGACGATTTTCCTCCTCAATTCTGGTGTCTTGCTCCGAGGCTCGTGATGGCAAATACAGAAAGCGTCGCTTAGCACTTTGAAGATGATCATTCCACTCAGACTCCTTGAAATTTCTGTAACGCGAATCCAGCAATGCCTGCACCACGCGTCCCATAAAAATGGGATTTATATGCCCTAAGCAATGGAGTGCTTTCCCAAAGTTGTTCAAAAATTGATCTTGTATCATCAAATCAACAATGGCTGATGCGTGTTCAGGTTCAACAGGAATCTCAACAAATAATTCTCCAATATTGGCAAACCACGTTTCATAGGTTTCGTTAAAGCATAGGTACCTTGGAAGCCCTTGATCTTGCACCCAGGCAGATAGTACAGCGACCAAGTTTGTTTCGATGAAACGGATAACTTTTTCTCTCCATGTCGGCTTGAGAATAGGGAGATGTAACCATCGCATCATCGCTGCCACATTTTGAATACTTTTAGCATCCAAAGAATCCAAAATCTCTATGTGATCTTCCCACCAACTTCCCACACATTCTCCACGATACGCAATGCCACAGGCAACCAAAGGGCTATCGATTTCCGCGAGCCATTGCCTACCTTCATGCATCTCAATTTCGAATTGAGACACACGTCCATTGGGTGATACACCGATCAAGAAATGATCAGATCCCGGCTCTACATCTCTGTGCAAGAATATATCAATGAGGGTTTCATCCATCAGCACTTGGTCTATAATCCCACGGTCAACTACTTCCGTGGATAGCGTCAACAGTTTTTCTTCTGATAAGCAGTTATAGGGTTTTTGGACTTTCAAAGGTGCTCCCAATCCCACCAATCCTCCGAGTGTTCTAGGACGCTTCCACAGCCTGCGTAGAAACACACTCCCTTCCATCAAAGCGAGATCTTGGAAACGCTCCCCTCGCCAATGATTTGGAACGAAAACTTGTACACGATTAGATTCCAGTTCTCTAACAGTTACCTCTCGCCCAATAAACATCGGCTTCCACCGGGTCTTTCGTTCAATGACTGATCCCATAAAGTCTAAATCAACTGGCAATCGAAGACGTTTTTTATCGCCATTGCAGTCCAAACGAAATTCAATTTTGCTCCCTCGCCAGATAGCGAGTGCGACCTCTGGTGTCAATTCAATATTTTTAATTCGTCTCTCTTCCGGCAGAGGTGTGACTGCGACGGGTTTTTTACAGAAAATAGCGTGAGAAATTTTGACTTCAGGAGGAATATTTTTGATAGCCAAATCAAATTTGTCCCCAAACTCCAAGGTGGCGTTTGATACTACCTTGATCTGAATTTTTTGCTCCCAATCAGAGAGATGGGATATAGATTTATCTGATTGTTCAGATTTTAAAAGAGGAGACCAAAAATCATCTTCTTCCATAGTAATTTTTAAGTCAGGTGACCATCCTTTTTGCAGTAAAATCAATCGCCATTTTCCTTCTCCAACAAGCCTCCACGGCTCAATAGATGGTTCAACCCCAAGATCTGTCAAGGTAATCAGCACATATTGTGACTGAGTATCCATCTGTCTTTCCCAAGCATTGATTTTGCGCCCTGAAGGAAATAGAAAGACACTGACCATCAAATCATCATCTTCATTCCAGAGTTGGAGTTCCTGAGTATAACACGTTTTGCCTTCCGAATCACATAGACGAATGATTTGCTGAGGACTATCAAGATGGATACGGATTTCCTCTATACACCCATAGCTGCCATTGGCATCTCTAAGAAGCGAGCCCATATACCGTTCGCCTACAAAAAGATCGTAGCGATCATCATTAAGATCCATCCGATCAAGTTGTTGTAGAGGACATTCAAAAAATGGCTTGTCAACACCGTCCCATCGAAGGTTGGGGCTATGGACCAACATTACGTGCTGTCCATCATCTTCACCAGATACCTGAATATTCGGTGTGGAAAGCTGGTCTTCAAGTTCTTCAACCGACTTTGTAGCATCTAGCACATCTTGTGTTTTTTCAGGTAGTACCCAGGGATTAGCATCGAGAATTTTGGTAGCTATATCCAGCGATATGCGGTTAAACCGAAAATCTCTCAACGTATGGAACAAATGAAAGAAACTCTCGCTTTTTAAGTGCGTGCTCAACAATAAATCGAATGCGCGAAGATTTTTATGCCCCGTCAGCGTCAAAGGGAGTTGTTTAAGATGAGATAAAGCAAAGCCATATTGTAATGTCATGGTTATGTAATAACTTTGCGTGCCTTCCTGCCCCAAAACATGCCGCAGATTAAATTTTCGACAGGTAGATTCTATTACATCTTTAAATCTTTGATTGATACCTTGATTTCCTTGAAAAACAATCTTTCTGGCATCATCATTTAATCGCTTGCGTAAAAACGGCCAAAGCATGCTTGATATAGATTCTCTGCGACCAACCTCTGTAGCCAATAGTAGTAGTAAAAGGCCAGCTCCCAAAGCAACTGGAGTGGCTTTCCCCGCCCCCCATTCAAGATATTGTTCATAATCATCCAACAATGCACGCAGAGTAGATGCATCAATATGCTTTGCCCACAAAATCAGCCATTGATATCCTTCTTGATTGATACGCAATTCGCACAAAGAACGAGGCGTTGGCAGATCTTCAACTGCTTTAATGATTCGCAGAATAGCTTTACAAACAGCATCGGAATTTATTGGATCTAATCCGATAAAAAGATTTTTGTAATGATCTTTCTCATTTTCAATTTCCTCTAAAATTGTGTCATAATCTAAGTCGCTTGTAACACATAATGGAAATGTTGTGATTTCTGTTGGCTGGGGGTCAGATAAGGATGGTAAAATTTCCTCTTCTGCATATTCAGACAGCGCATAAATAGCTCGATCTACTTTTTTAATTTCATCAGCGCGTTCTAAGTTTTGAAGCACGGAATTGACTCGACTTGCTGAAAATCCTTTGGGAAAGTCCGGAAATAACTCTTGGGACTTTGCGGCGATGTCTTTGAAGTGAGCGGGCCGTTTCAGTATATTTAGCGTTCGAATTATGCAAGGTCTCAACCGTTTGATGGATCGGTGACTTTCTTCTGCACATCGAAATAGAATTCTATCTTCTGTTTTGCTAAGTCCTCCAGTACATCTTCTTGCAACAGATAAGTAATCTTCCTCATTGATGTCATATTCCTTCTCCCAACGTTCCAAACCGGGAAGTTTTCCAAAGTCCTTCCCCCAGTTTATCCACAACCAGTCGCTATTATAGACTTGGATTGGTTCGACCATTGCAATTGTTTTTAAAATTTGGTATAAACCTCGGTTTGTAATCCGTCTTCCAAAATAATTTTCCATCTTATTTGCAATCCTATCAGGAAACACAAGACGCATAGAGGACAATTCAAAAAGATTTTGTCCCAAAACATAACCGAAGATTATCCGAAATGCAGGATGCTGGAGCCGATCAATCACCTTTTTTGTTCTCTGGCGTGCTCCTTCTCTTGAAACCCCTAACGCCTCACCCAATTCTTCCAGCGTATGTCCATCAAGTAACCTTTTCTCGATCAAAGTTCTTTCATCGTCATCAAACTGAGACAACCAGTAACCGCCGTAACCGAGATCCAGATGAACAGGTTTTAAAATTCGATATTGAGCACGCGCTTGAAACCCATCCCATGAAAGCACCACTTCAGCTTGTAATCCCCAATATTGACAAAATGCAAGGAATGTACGCATATCGGCAGCAGATATGTCCTCATCACCTAATTTTTCAATCACCCCCACCTGTTCTAAAAGAGTCCATAGCTCGTCTGGTTTCAATTGATAGGGGCTGGCTATCAACCGGCAGATTCTCTCGCCAAGTATATCAGTGACGGATTCTTCAGGTTCTGCATGCGAGCACCATGTCAGCAGATATCTACAGGCCGATTCAATTAGCGTTTTTCGTGGTATAAATCCTTTCGTGGAAAATTTTTCTTTAGGCTCAAGTGTGACATAAGCGGGATGATGAAGCAAAACTTTTTCTAATTTTGATGGCGAGATAACATATTCATCGCTTATAGGATCAATCCGATCACAGATTTGTGCTGCTGTAAGTGCCGGTGTAGCAATCTTTGCGGTCCAGCCCAGTAACTTTTCAAGATGTTTTGAGTCTATGGGCTGTGGACTTTCAAAGCTATTATCCACATCTTCCGTTGTTGTTTTAATGGTTGCGTACGGATATTTGGACATATCCCACCGGAGTTGATAATCTATCATATCATTCTTGATAGCAAACAAAGACCTTGGTTTGAGTTTACGCATCATCACTTCCTTCTTGCTTGGCAAGTATTTCAATTGAGTTTAGAGGTGAGTTTCTCTGCCAATTCATCCAGTATCTCTGAACAAGTTAATCCTTCAATTTTCCCCTGTCGTGCCAGTTCAAGACAGCGATACGGGTTGCCTTCTCAGCCGATACCGGACAACAGAATGTTTGTATCATAAACGGCTATGGGTTGCATTCGCGGTCCTCATGGATGAGGTCATTGACAAAATTCTCGCGTTTCGCTTCGGTCATCGTATCCCAATTCAATCCCCGAGACGCACATAATTTTCGAAACTGCGCTTCAGCATAGTCCATGCGTGCCGTGCGATTGACTTCTGCCTGCTCTGCAAGTGCGAGTAATACTTCTCGCTTCTCTTCCGGTGGCATTTGCTGGACCAAACCAATGACCTGATCGGTTGTTAATTCAACGGTCAAGATCATGTCAATCACTTTCTTGCAATCCATATATATTGAGAAAGGTCAGTCGGTCGCAGCCGGGGGCCTTACCTGCTGAGCGGCCAAACGACGTGGTGGCAAGTTGATATATAGTCGGCCGCTTGCCTTCTCTTGTGCTTTGATATCTTTTACAATCAAATCCAAGTTGTACTTGAACCGCGCTGCATGCTCATGCCTGATTCGCCACACTTCTGCGACAATGGGATCGTTTTTCATATTTCATCCTCCAATATAAGGTTGGCTACACCTCATGCGCGGGCTGTCTCGAACCCCACCAGGTTGCGGGTTTCTCGGCTGAACTCTACGGCGATGAGATGTATCGGCTCGCCGCGGTCACGGTACTTGTCGGCGTAGCGTTTCTGTTTCAGTTGCGCCATCGCTGCGCCTTCAGGGGCTAATTCGACCACTTTGAACTCGAACAGATACACATTGCCGTTGAAGCGAACCGCCATGTCCAGACGGCCATGGCTGCTGCTGTCTTCCACAACGATGTCCAATCCCACCGATGCGAAGTAGGAGTAGAACACGCTGGCGTAATAGCCTTCGTAATTCGCTATGTCGTTTTTCGTATGCCACTGGTAGGGAATGCTGGCGAAAAATGCTTTGAACAGGTTTTCCAGGCCAGCGAAGTCATTGACCAGCAACAGGTCATAGAGCCGGGCAATGTGCTCTGCCTGCTGCGTCGGGTTCCCGGTCAAGTGGTTCAGCAAACTTTCGTTCAGGCTCTGGCGCACTTCCTGATTTGGATAGCCCAGACGGTAGTAGATCCTGCTACCGCGCGGCTCGGTATGTCGAATGGTTAGATAGCCGGTCTGGAACAGCAGGGCTTCGGTCGCGATGTGGTCAACATCAAATGTAGATAACAGTTCGTCATTGCCCAACAGGTTGTCCAGGGTCAGCGTCTCAACTCTACGCGAGATCAAGGTCTCGATCAGGAATGTTGGGGTACCGGTCTCGAACCACCACGCGCCAAAGCGTTGGCTGTCGAAGAGCAGGAGGATGTCGAACGGGTTATAGACCTCCTCCCCCAGCCAGCTATAGCCGTTGTACCAACGGCGTATTTCGTCGCGGTCAAAGCCGGGCAGTTCTGGTGCAAACACTGTGTCCAGGTCTGCATCGGTGTAGCCGCAGATGGCTGAGTAACGCACATCCAGCGTGATGTCCTTGAGATTGTTGAGGCCCGAAAAGAGGCTGACTTTGGAGAATTTGCTGACGCCAGTGAGGAAAGTGAACTTGATATAGGCGTCGCTGTCCTTGATGGTCGCGTACAGACCGCGCAAAAAGTCGCGGTTGGCGCGTGCGACTTCTGGTATTTCGAGTGCGTCCAGAATCGGCTTGTCGTATTCATCTACCAGAACGGCCACCGGTTGCCCGGCACGGTCATGCAGTGCCTCTATCAAATAGGCGAAACGACCCGGTACTGTCTCGGCCTCAACAACCACTCCGGTTCGGCGTTCGATGGCGGCCAATTGATCCAGGAGATTCGCTTGCAGGTCGCCCGACTCTTTGAAGTTGCCGCTACCAAAACTCAAGCGAATCACCGGATAGCGAACAGACCAGTCCCAGTGGTCGTGGATATAAAGCCCATTGAACAGCGGTTCGTTGCCTTCGAACAGTTCCTTCAACGTGTCCAGAAACAGACTCTTCCCAAAGCGGCGTGGGCGCGACAAGAAGTAATGCTTGCCCTCGTCTCTTAGTCGCTGAATGTAAGCGGTCTTATCGACATAATAGTAGTTTTCTTCTCGTATCTCACGAAAGGTCTGAATACCGATGGGTAGTCTGCGTCTGGTCATGATTTACTCCTTGCCCGCTTCAAATAGATCCTACAGACGGATCAAATCTGATAGGTTCTCGTGCTGGAAGATCATGGTCTCCTGGATGCTCGACATCCGCCCCTTTCCCGCTTCTCTGGCTCGTTGGTACATTGCGTATGCAATAGCCACATCGACATAGGCCAGGCCAACTGCGTTGAAGTAGGCCCGTTCTTCGGGGGTCTCCCTTCCTCCTTTTTCGCCGGAGACGACTTCGACAAGGTTCGCGTAAATGTCCTCGTCTGAGAGTTGTCCGTCCTTGTACATACGACTGAGCGTTTGCGTTCTGTGCTTTACGGTTTCCCAATCGTCGCACACAATTTTGTCGGATTGTCTCGCCACGTCGTACTCGTCCTCCCAGCCGCCGATATGGCTGTAGAAAGTTCCTGGCTTTATCCAGGCCGCTTTGAGAAGCGGGGCTTGCGCGCTCGTGGCTGTGACGAGAATATCGGCGCCCTCTATGGCCCGCTGTGCATTTGTCTGGGCGGCGGAAAAACGCATATCTTGAAAGAGGGAAGCCATTTCGTCGATGAACTGCTGTTCTTCGTGGTCATGCTTGGCTGAAACACGGCACTCCTCAAGGCCTGGAAACACCGTTTTCATGGCGATTAAGTGCATTTTGGCCTGTTCTCCTGCGCCAATAAAAGCAATGCTCCTGGAATCCGGTCTTGCGAAATGCCTGGCGGCAATGCCACCCATCGCGCCCACGCGCATGTTCGAACACAGGGTGCCGTCCATAAAGGCGATGGGATAGCCTTTCTCGATCTCGGATAGGATGAATACCGCAGAGAGGTTCTGCTGGCCGTATTTCTCGGGATTGAATGGGAATACGGATACCCACTTGGCTCCGCATATCTTTTCGGGTAAGAGCGTTGCCGGTAGGCAGTTAATGCGGTCCTGGGTGTCTTCATTGAAGATCTGAACTACTTTTTCCGGAAAAAGGATGTCATTTTTTTGAAAGGCGAGCATGGCGTTTTCAGCCGCGCTCATGGCCAGTCTTATGTCCAGGCATCCGGCTTGCAGGAGGTCTTCTTGCGAGAGGAAGAGACATTCGATGCGATGCTTATCTGTCATGGAATCTCCTTTTTTAAAGATTGACTCGCATATTGCCCGCGTGGTGAGAGTCTAATATGCCCAGCATGATCTGGAGTGTTTTTCTGGCTTCGCGTGCGGGCGAGACGAGTGTGCCGCCGTTTTCCAGGACGTGGATGAGTTCCGAGACGGCGCCAATTTGTCGGATTTCCATATAGGGATCCACGGGAACTGTTGCATGCGACCACCAGCGCGGTTCTTGTGGGGTAATAACCTCGAATTTTTGATCTGAGATTTCAATTCTTCCATTTTCACATGTCAGAGAAAATTTCGATCCGTTAAACGCCATTTTGCGGCAGTTGTAAAATGCGCGTACGCCATTGTCAAAATGGATGTACGCAGAGGCATAAGGGTCGGTTGCCGGGTCGTGCCCGCCATCGCCTTTGTATTCGGTGAAGTGCTCGAATCCGGGTTCCAGTTCGCCGACCAGCCATTCGGGATTTGCTTCGGCAAAAAAGCACATCATGTCGATCATGTGCGTGCCGTTGCGGAACATCATGGCGCGCGTACCAAATTGGTCGCAGACGATGGTTCGCAAGCGGCCCATTTCGCCGGATCGGATCATTTCCCTTGCTTGGAGATAACTCGGATACCAGCGGCGCGTGTGTTCAATTGAGAGGAGTACGTTATTTGCTTCTGCAGCTGCGATCATGCGGTCGGCGTCGTCCATGGTTGTTGCAATGGGTTTTTCGCACAGGATTGCCTGTGCCGACCCCTCGGCAGCGGCTACTGTGATGTCGGCGTGTGCGTGATCAGATGTCACGACACTGACGAGGTCGGGTTGCTCTTTGTCCAGCATTTCCCTGAAATCTGTGTACGTGTTCACATCGGGCCAGACGTCGCCCCAGCGCTCGCAGAAGTCGTCCAGTACTTCCTGACGCAAGTCGCATATGCCGACGACTTCTGTCTGTGCGTGTTTGTGATATGCCGATGCGTGCGACGGGGGCATGGCGCCGAAGACAGGTCCTCTGGTTTCATGTGGGCGGCTGGCACCAATGCCCGTCAAGCCTACGATTACAGCGCGATAGGTGTTCATCTTGTACCTCCCTGATTAGTCCAGTAAACGGTTGACGATGTGGTCTTCTGCATCAATTAAAGGATGTTGCTCATTTTGCAAGGGCAAGGTGACTGGTTCGCCTGTATGGGCGGCTTGATAGGCGGCTGTTGTGAGCAGGGCTATGGATAGTCCTTCTTCTGCACTGGTGACAGGTGTTGTGTCTTGTTCAATGCAGTGGATGAGATGCGCCACACAGGCCGCCATTCCCGCTGCTCTGGGCGGTGGCGTATCGACGAGCTTTCCGTTGACGGAATATCCCAGGCGATCTACCTGAACCCACGCGCCTTCGCCCGTGATGTTGACGCAATCGAATGTGGCGTCTTCGCGGCGCGCTTTTGATCGCCCCACGGTGAGTGTTGCAGTGAAATTGGGATACTCACACCAGAGCGTGGCGATGTCTTCTGTGCCAAATTGCGCGTATTCCTCAAAGTAGAGATTTTGCATTTGACAACTCACCCTGTTGGGCATGCCAAAAAACCAGAGCAGAGCATCCACGGTATGGCTGCCCAGGTTCATCAATTCACCCCCGCCATTTTGCACGGCTGGCGTCGGATAGCTCACATAGGACATGAGGTCGCCAAAGAATTGTTTTACGCTGTTGTGGGCATAAGCGGAGATACGTCCGTATTCGCCCTGGTCGAGGGCTTCTTTGAGTCTTATCATTGTGGGTGAAAACCGCGTGGGATACGTCAGCAGTACTTTGTTCGATGCGCCAGCGACAGTATCGGCTATTTCTCTGGCTTCGACAACGGTTCGCGCGATGGCTTTATCGACGAGTACGTGTTTGCCGCAGGCGAGAGCTTTTTGGATTAGCGTGCGTTTGAGGTAAAAGTCCGTGCAGATGGAGACGATATCCACATTCGGGTCTTCCAGGACCGCGTCGTAGTCTCGCGCGACTTCAAGGCCGTATAGTTGAGATAGTGCCTCGCCTTTACCCGCGTGATGTTCGGCTGCTGCGACGATTTCGCAGTCTTCTCGTTCATGCCAGATCGGGCCGTAAGTATTCTGGTGTGCCCGATTTCCAATTAGTCCAATGCGATACATGGGTTATTCCCCTCCGTAGGTGGGCGATGAAAATGCGGGTTGTTGCGACCAGTGGTCAGTTTTTCCCATGATGCCGTAGAGTTCGGGACGCCGGTCGCTCAGATGGTTTTCATCCGATGCGTCTTTGAGATCGATTTTGTGGATCAATACATCTGGTACGTTGGATTGCAATTTTGCCGCGATTTTGCCGACAGGGTCTGTGATCAGGGCTACGTTGGGATGCGCGAAGCACACGAACATCTGATTTTCATAGGATCGCGTGCGCATCCACCATTCATTTTCTTCATGCCACATGCCATAGGTGGGCATGAGACAGATTTTCGCGCCTTTGAGGCGCAATGTGCGGATCGATTCGGGCCATCGCCGGTCCGCACAGATTACTATGCCTACGGTGCCAATGTCGAGGTCGAATACGGGCAGGTCATCGCCGCGTACAAAGCGGTGATCGTGCGTTTGCAAATGCGTTTTGTAATATGTTCCGACAATTTTTCCCGCGCGGTTCACCAATATAGCGGCATTGTAAAAATATCCCGCGCGTTTTTCAGTGTATCCAAAAACGATGTGGGTGCGCGATGCATGTGCCATTTCGCATACCTGTTGGATGTACGCACTCTGCTCGACGTCCTGTGCGACTTCGGCAAAGCGCTCTGCGGTCCAATTTTTTTCTGTTACCGCGTATCCATCCAGGAAACATTCCGGGGTTATGAATACGTCTGTATCTTTTCCATGTGTGGCAAATTGTTTTTCAAATACTGCCCAATTTTCCTCGACATCCCACTTTTTTGGCATGGCTTTTAGCATGCCGATTTTGATTTTAGCAGGCATGTTGTTTCCCCTCTTTTACGTCTCTCAGTGCTTGTTCAAAATCCGCGCATAAGTCCTCAGCGGCTTCGATGCCGACTGCTACGCGGATCAGTCGTTCGGAGATTCCCGCGTCGCGTCTTTCCTCTTCAGTAAGTCCCGAGTGCGATGTTTGTACGGGGCGGGTGATGAGTGTTTCGATGCCGCCCAGGCTGGGTGCGGAGATTGGCAATTGTAGTTTCGAGATTACCGCATCGGCTACGCGGCTGTCGCCCACTATTTCAAAGCTCAATACGCCGCCGCATCCTTTAAATAGTGTTTTTGCACAGTTGTGTTGTGGGTGGGTAGATAAGCCCGGATAATTTACGCGTACTACGGATAGGTGGTTTTCCAGGAAGGAGGCCAGTGCGTATGCGTTTTCGTTTTGTTTTTCCATGCGCAGGGCGAGGGTTTTCATGCCGCGCAATAAGAGAGAGCAGGCGTGTGGGTCCAGGCAGCCGCCCATGACATTCAGGCGGTGCGTTATGCGGGTGATTAGTTCGCGTGATCCGATCGCGCAACCAGCTACGATATCCGAGTGTCCGTTCAGGTATTTTGTGCAACTGTGTAAGGAGAGGTCAAAGCCGATCTCTAAAGGACGGAAGTTCACAGGCGAGGCAAAGGTGTTGTCGATCATGGAGATGAGGCTGTGGGATTGGGCAAAGGCGACGACGGATGGAAGGTCGGCGACTTCCAGCAGGGGGTTGCTCATGGTTTCGACATAGATGGCGCGGGTTTCGGGACGGACGAGTTTTTTCCATTCTTCTGGGGCGTTTCCCGAGACGAAATCGACGTCGATTCCAAAGTCGGCGATGTCGTGCGCCAAAAAAGCACGCGTTCCGCCGTAGAGACAATTTTGTGCGAGGAGGTGGTCGCCTTTTTTTAGTACGGTCAATAGAGCGGTGGTGATTGCCGCCATGCCCGATGCGGTGACGACGGCGGCTTCTCCTCCCGCAATTTGTGCCAATTTTTCATGGACGACGGTGTGATTGGGGGTGTTGTTCAGGCGAAGGTATTTTATGTCGTGGTAACTGTCTTCACTGCTGTATGCAAATGTGGCGCTCTGAAATACGGGGAGCGCGACCGCGCCTTCGTATTTTTTTTCTTCTTCTCCTGCGTGGATTAGTTGCGTTTCAAGGTTCATGTGTGGTTCCTCGGTTATGTAGGGGCGGCGCCCCTGTGCCCGCCCGCGCTAAGATAGGCGTTTTAAGTTGTTACCCCCAGTCCCCAGCCCCTGCCTTTCCCTATGATTATACATTCCGACGTTGAGGGCAACCCAAAACACTATTGCCATTTGCTATCCGGGAGAATAGCCCGTTTCCGCTTGACAGTTCTTCTCGGTTTTGATACCTTTTTCTGCCTTACGGCGTTATGATGTATTGCAGATATACTAAGTACCTGATTTTAGCGGACGTAGCTCAACTGGATAGAGCACCTGACTACGGATCAGACGGTTCC
Organism: Candidatus Latescibacterota bacterium; assembly: GCA_022821275.1. Lineage (GTDB taxonomy): Bacteria > Latescibacterota > UBA2968 > UBA2968 > UBA2968 > VXRD01. The sequence continues at coordinate 100,899 of JAJEDY010000095.1, forward strand.
GGGTTCGAATCCTGGCGTCCGCACCAGATCGAGAGAAGGGGTTACATCGCGACGGTGTAACCCTTTTTTTTATACAAAATAACGGAGAGTGTTTACATGGCGCGTTTTTTGAGACATAGTCTGTTTGCTCTGCTGGCTGTTTTTCTGTCCTTACACCCGATTTTTGCGACTGAAATTCCCCAGGGAGATCCCGCAGAGTTGGGGTTTTCTGCAGAGCATCTTGCGAAGATCCAACCCGCAATGCAGGCGCTGGTGGATTCCGGAAAATTTGTAGGTGTTTTGACGCTGATCGCCCGAAAAGGCAAAATTGTGCATTTCGAGACTGCGGGCTTGCGGGATCGGGAATTGAATAAGCCAATGACTGAGGATACGCTTTTTCGCATTTATTCTATGACCAAACCGGTTACCAGTGTTGCGATTATGATGCTCTACGAAGCGGGCAAGCTGAAGATGGACGATCCGGTGTCTAAGTTTATTCCCGAATTTGCCGATACAAAAGTTTATACGGGTGGTGGGACCGAGAATCCTGTTCTGGCGCCGCTCGATCGCGAGATAACGATTGCGGATTTGCTGTCGCATACGTCTGGTTTGACGTATGGCATTTTTGGGCAGACATCCGTCGATACGCTTTATCGGATTGCGAATTTGTATTCGATTACATCAAATGTCGAATATGTCCAGAAGGTGGCCCAGCTTCCCCTGCGTTTTCAGCCCGGTACCCGATGGCTCTATAGCGTGGCGACTGATATTCTCGGTCGCGTGGTCGAGGTGGCTTCTGGTATGTCTTTGGGCGCGTTTTTCTCAGAGCGCATTTTTGGGCCTTTAGAGATGGTCGATACGGGTTTTTATGTGCCGGAGGAGAAGCGCGATCGCATGGCTACGCTGTATGGAAAGGACGATGAGGGCAATTTCAGGGCGCGCAACCGTCAGAGCAATATGCGGCGCAATGCACGGGAATCTGGCGGTGGCGGGTTGGTGAGTACGGCTCGGGATTATCTCCGATTTTCCCAGATGTTGCTCAATGGGGGTGCGTTGTACGGTACGCGTATTTTGAAGCCGGAGACGATCCAGCTTATGACGGCTAATCATTTACCCGAGACGGCACGTTACCGACATCGCCAGCGCAAGAGCGATGGTTTTGGATACGGTTTTTCTGTGATTGTGGATGAGACCGAGACGCGTTGGGAGGATAGAAATGGGACGTATTACTGGTCTGGTATTGCCAAGACGCATTTCTGGATTGATCCGCAGAATGAGATGGTTTCTATGGTGTGGACCCAGTTGCGCGGATCGGGCAATATTACGCGGCCTTTCCAGCCTCTGGTTTACAAGGCGCTTGTTGAGTAGGGAGGCTTGACAAAAGTATCGAACTTTATTAGGTTGTCGCCATCATGTTGTGCGTGACCCCGTCGTTCAGTGGCCTAGGACACCAGACTCTCACTCTGGAGACGGGGGTTCGACTCCCCTCGGGGTCACCAAAATAAAAGTGTTTTTTTAATATGAAAAAGGTCGTGAGGATTTATTCTTCACGACCTTTTGTTTTTTGCGGCATGTGCGAGTCGGTATCACTCTGGGAGATAGACATTGTGTTCGATATCGTCTTCGACTCCCAGGCGGGATAGTAACTCCTCTATGACATCTGAATCAAATTTCACCTGCTCTGCGAGATTGACCAATTTGGTGTACGTGATTTCATCGCGTCGATAGGCTTCAATAGCCATTCCCATGAAATTGAGCACAAAGTTGCTAAAAGGATATTCTCGCCCTGCTTCAATGTTTAGATGTCGCGCCAGTTGAGATAAGTTGCGAATAGGGTCAACCCCTAACTCGATACGATCGCGTTCCGCCTCTGCTGCCTGTTCGCCTATTTGAATGGATTCCCATATATTTTTAGATGCAAGATAGACCCCTTCCTGATCCAGCCCCAAAAGTTCTTTCAGGTTTGTATATGCTCTAAAAAGTTCGTTAGCGTCCCGAAGTGAATCGCTGGAGTTTTCGATTAGGTCTGGATGAGCGCGAAACAGAACAGCAAGCGCGTCTTGCTCGATAGGTCTTTCTTCTAAGAAACTGGCCATATCTCGCCCATAAAGACGCGATAGACGCATAAGTTCCAGTGAGCTAACCGCCCGCTTTCCCGACTCAATTTGAGAAATTGCAACATGGGTAAGTTCAACCTGATCGGCAACTCGCTGTTGGGTCAACCCAATTGCCTCACGCGCCCTTTTTAATCGCTGTCCCAAATCCCGTTGCATCAGCATTTTGTCATCTCCGCTATCGTTACTGGTTTGGATAATTTGAAGTCAGACTAAAAATTCTGGAGATGCCCAATTCTTGGTCAATGATCTACTGTTGGCTTACTTGAAGCTCGTGTTGCTCAGTTTCAAGATTGGTCAACTAACGACCAAGCGGGTAGGTATTCTTGAATCTCTTGGAAAATCTTACGGATGTCAGTAGGCAGATTTTTTTGTTTAAATAGATTAGATTGCTCTAATAGCCAGCATATTCTGTATCGGTCACAAAGAATGCAATCAATAATGCGGTCTGGAGATACATTCCATTTCTGGGCAGTTGTCCGGGGAAAGTGAGGTATCATCAAAAAATTGGAACTATTCACTTGGATATCAACAAATGCCAACAAAGAAGAATTCGGCATTGCTTCATGTTTTTTGCGCCACCAATATTTCGCCACCGTGCATTGTGCGAAGGCAAAAAAGGGATACTCTAAATTGTCATTAAAAGGACAAATGGCGACAATGTCGATGCCGTATTCTCTTTGTGAATCTGGGATTTCGTTTTCTCGCTTCAACATAGCATTTAATTTTTTTGCCAAAACAGGAACAGCCTGACTTGCAGAGTTCCCGAAAATTTCCCTACGATCTTTGCTGTGCTTACTGAATAGCAATACCTCCGCCCAATCCGGAAACAACGCTTGCATCGCCTGTTTGCAGATAATTTCAAAATTGACTGGTAAAGAATTTTTTAAATCGAAAAACGAATCATGGAACGAGCAAGCCAATAAAAAAAGATATGACAAGTGATTTTTTGTCCCAGCCTTAATCGAAAGACGAACTTCACGTCCGTCGCATTCGAATGGATATAAACCCTCCAGCCAAAGTACACGTGACTTAATAAGGTCTATTGCGTTATCAAAATTTGGCTCATATTCGTCTATCCACTCATCCCCTTCAAGATGCGAATCATCACCCGAAGAAATCTCATCTTTAATAATATCGACAAAATCGGCATAATTAAAGCAACCATCAGATTCATCGGAAAACGCGACATAACACTCTATATGATCAGCTAACCCGACCGCATCCTCAATGGTTATTTTATTCCAAGCCGAATCAATCATCGCTCTACCGTAATCTTTAAGCGGTCTATTGCAACATCAAGTACTTTCATTGCCTCGCGGACCTTTCCCACAGCTTCTTGGTCATCGAATGACACAGAGTGCAGATTCGAGTTTACCCGTTTAAGGTGGTCTGTAGCTCTGGTTATATCTTCTAAAAACTCCTCTCTATTGTCCACCGTATTACTATAAGCACTATCCAATGGCACACCTTGTCGGAATGCTTTCAGTGTGTCAGGGTTTTCTATTATCGCACTTAATTTGCCGATGTTTCGAGATTCACCAAGACGAGTGGAACCCTTCTCATCTTTTTTAAACAACCACTCCGTAAGTTCTTTAAGAGGTGCTTCTTTCAATGCTTCTGGTTTGTTAATGGGGTATGTTGGTTTACCGTCTTCTTCTCTGACGCCAACAAATGACGCAATTTCCAAGTCTCCGATTGCCGTATAGAACACGCCGAACTGAAAACTGCCCTCATCCAAATCCTCAATGTCAAAAAAGTCACGTTCTTCAATGGCTTCGTACGCCGCTAAAGCATCCAGATTTCGTCGAACTGCATCGCGCTTGCTTCCGATTTCACGGGCAACCTCAATACAGCGTTGTTCAGGTTCACCTGATAATTGTTCAAACAACAATTTTAAGTATCGTGCCTTAGCCAAGGGCTCCCATCGCTGCACCCCAGAAATATGGCGAAAGCCCAGATATTGTAAGGCATCATCCCTTGATTCAACTATATGTACTGGGATTTCTGTTGGTCTGTGTTTAGCCTCTTCTGCCGCTCTTGTGATACTACGGATGTTGCCTGCTTCTCCCGGATCTTGCAACAGCCGTAATGCTGCCAGTCTGCGATTACCCTCCAGAACTGTGTATTTGTCGTCTTTATAAGGAGTTACGACGATGGCTTCACCAGGGAAGAAACCATTCACTCCAATTGAGGTCATCAAATCAGTAATACCGGTTTTGCTCGCCAAATATTTGATAATTTCGCTATCTTTTGGAGCTACCGTTTTAGGCAACCGAGGATTTTCTTTATCAAATTCGAGATCGTCAATTTTGAGCTCTTTAAAGTTCTTGAGCACTTCAAAGTCGTTCATGAGAATACCTCTTCCGGTAGTGCTTCGAAAATTTGCCGGAAAATCATTGGCGGTACTGCATTGCCAATGACCTTATATTTGCTCAGCAATCCCGCTGTGTCTGGAAATTCCCAGCCGCCGAGGTCTTGAAGGGCTGCTGCTTCCTTATAGGAAAGCCGGCGAGCTTTATTGGGATCTCCTTCGAAAACCCACTGATCTGTGCCTATTTTTTTTAATGGCGGACTCATTGGATGCAACGGCATATGGCGTGCGTTTGCGAGTACTGTTTTGCTTGGTTCATCCCATCCGCGGTAGCGGTCACGAGAGAGATAATACCAATGAAAATCCTGATCACAAAACTCGCCTTGAGGCCATTCTTCTTGCAAGTCTTTTAAAACTTCTCGCTGTGTTTTAATCGGTTTCAGTCCCGGTCCATGTGTGGGTTTGGGAAATTGATATTTAACTCCGAAATCGGAGCGGATGCCGACGATAAAAATCCGCCGTCGCTCTTGGGCCAAACCGTACTCAGCGGCGTTGATGATGTCCCAGGTGACGCGGTATCCAGCTAAACGGAAACGGACGAGTTGCGCATTTAAAAAATGTCGATTGTCGCTTCGCGCCATGCCAGACACGTTTTCTACAATAAAGACCTTAGGGCGGATCTTCCGCAGAGCGCGATCAAATTCGCGATACAGTACATTGATTTTGCGACCAGTATCGCGCGCTCCACCTTGACAGTAGCCTTGACAGGGATAGCATCCGGCCAGAACGTCCGATGATGGAAAGGATCTGATTTGGTCAATGCTATCGGTTTTGAAATCGGTTTCGGGCAGATTGGCTTCATAGACATCCTTAGCATAGGCTAGAATGTCATTTGCCATTAGAATTTCGCAACCAGCGTCGATCAGTCCCCGATCGGAGCCTCCGCATCCTGTAAAAAGAGAAACCGTTTTCAATGGTTGTTTTAAAATGGATTTATTCAGCATCGCCTCATTCGCGTCGGTCAAACAAGTGTCTTCATCAATCTGGAACTCAGTCGCATTCTGAATGCTCTGAAATTCTACTTTGGTAAATTTCATGCCTTACTCCCAGCCATATTAAATTTACTAGGGATATATGTTGTGTATATTGTAGGGAGAAATATGCAGGGGGGAAAAGTAGTGCACATTTTGACACATAATACGACATGTATATATTTTTTGCAATGGAATTACAGAATAAAAATGAATAAGAAAAACGGATTCAAATCCGTAGTAATCGGTGTTTCGGAGGGCGACTCCCCTCGATATTGTTTTTTATGGACTTACAGGACACAAGTTGAGAACAAGCGCATTTGATGAGCTTCAGACGACCGCTGCTTCATCTATGGAAAAGAGATTTTGTTCAGAGTCAAGCGTTGCTTTGATACCATTTGGAAGAACCATTTGAGGACTCGTATGCCCGATATCTACTTGTGTGAGGATGGGAAAATCAAATGCCGATGTATAATGACTGATCAACTTTTGCAGTAACTCTTCCTGGGCTTCAGATAGGTTGTTCACTTTTCCTATGACCAAACCAGAAATCTCATCAAAAAGACCAATCTGCTGGCATTGTGCAAGGGCTTCCTCGGCATACATGAGAACGGTGTTTCCCATATTGACTTCTTCCAGATAAAGAATTTTACCGTGAAATGAAGGCCAAAATGGTGTGCCAAACAGTATCGGCAGGGTATGGAGATTGCCACCTATAAGAAGTCCCTGCGCTCTGCCACCTTTGAGCCAATGCCAACCAGGATTATTCTTCATTTTCCGCGGGCTGTTTTCACTGGGTGCGTCATCTGTCCAGGTCTCCGGTGCCTCCAATGGTCCCGGGGCGGTTGATGTGAACAGGACATCTTTTATACTTTCGAGTGTATAACTCAAGGGTTTCGGAAATTCGCTGAGACCGTTGAGTAGGGTTGGTCCGTGGAAAGTGACCATATTGAGGCGTGCGTAGATGCCGAGTAGCAGGGCTGTATTCGCGCTGTATCCCATCAAGATTTTGGGGAATCGCGCAATCAAATCCCAGTCGAGCAGGGGAAGGAGGGCATTGGTACCAGATCCTCCTGAGAGACAAAAAATCGCTTTGATGTCCGGGTCAGCAAATAGGTCGTGAAGATCATCGACACGCAATTGGGGGGCTGGATTCAAATGTTCGCGTTGATGGCGTGCGTTATTCGCTATCTGAACTTTCAAACCGAGATCTTCAATGGCTGTCCGGGCGCGGGAAAGCCAATTGTTAGTAAAAGAAAAAAATGAGGCAGCAGGCGAGGCGATTCCCACAGTATCACCGGGTTTTAATCTCGGTGGTTTGATCGTGTTATTCACTGCTCACCAGCCTGAAGTCGTTCGCGTTTCCATTCCTCCGCATTGAGATCAAAGAAAGCAATGCCCAATTGAGATGCATGCTGAATAAATTCCCAGCGTGACATGTCCAATAATTGAGCCGCTTTGCCACTGGATATGCTGCCTCGGCGATATAGCTCCAGAACAATCATTTCACGAGCCGTTTCTTGAATAGGCTGATTAAGTTCCTGTAATAGAACTGCCAGATCAGTATCAAGAGTTACTGTGACGAGTGACACAACAATCTCCTGGTTGATGTTTTTTTCACTTCTTCTAACAAGAAAATGTAAAAGACTCACCACAGAAAGTCAATCAACGTTCATCTGCTTTTATCTGCGTTCATCTGCGGATAGACATGATTTCAGCCTACAACCCCCGCAAAGCCGATAGTGCTTCGGCGACTTCTCTCCCTTTTTGTTCTATGATGTTGAGCAGGTCTTCGGGAGTTCGGGTGTCTTCTTCGATGATGCTGTTGGGATTGACGGCTTTGAGGTCATAGACCGCGTCATCAATTGCCTGTGCTCGGTTCTTCAATTCTCGCGTATCTCGCCGCAGTTCTCCTTCCTGTATTTCCAGCACTTTGTAGTCACCCATTCCCTTTTTCATGGCCATCAACTGAACTTTGATTGCATCGGCCTGTCGGCTTTTGGAATCGGCTTGTTTATAGAGAGGCGCAGATTCTTTGAGAGCGTCTTTTTTGCGTTGGGGGAGATCTACTGTCCAGCTTTTTTCGCTTTCCTCGCGTTTGGGCATCCGTTTGAAAAAGTCTTCGAAGTGTTTCGACGTCAGGGGATTGCGTTTTGTTACTTTTATGTCTGACAGGTCGTAATACCAGATTTCTGTTGTGGGTTCACCTTTTAAAAAGAAGAGCAGATTGGTTTTCACGCCAGCTCCTGCCGATGTGAAGACACCGCTGGGCAGGCTCACAACGCACCACAGGTTGCACTCTTCGACGAGTTTGCGTTTGGTCTGGACAAAGGCGATTTCGTTTGTTCGAAATAAAATGCCTTCGTCCATCACAATGCCGCAGCGTCCGCCTTGCGTGAGGCTATCTATGATGTGTTGTAAAAAGAGAACCTGCGTGGCTCCTGTTTTGTAAGCAAATTGCGTTTGAGCGTCTTTGCCTTCTTTGCCGCCAAAGGGCGGATTCATCAGCACCACGTCAAATAGCGGTGGTGCATTGAGAAAAAGCCCGCCATAGACTTCATTGCCCGTGAGCGTGTTGCCATGCCAGATGTGGGGCTGGTCAATGTCGTGAAGTACCAGATTGGCAAGGGCGATGGGATAGATCAAATTTTCTTTTTCGCGTCCGTAGAACGTTTGTGTTTTGAGGATGTCGAGTTGATCGGGGGTGGCGTCGCCGCCGAGGTTGTGATGCATGTGTTCGTAAGCCTGAGCTAGAAAACCGCCAGTGCCACACGCAGGATCGTACACAGTTTCACCGATTTTGGGATCGACTGTGCGAATCAAAGCGCGGACGACTTCTCGAGGCGTGAAGAATTGACCGCCATCATTGCCTTTTTCGCCCATGCGGAGTAAGAGACCTTCATAGACTTGCGATAAGGGAAAGACATGGGTTGGGTCAATGGTTTCGTCTTTGATTTCGTGGACGCGGTCCAACACATCGAGCATGTTCCGCTCGGTGTCAATGCGGACCCGTTCGACACCAGACATGACTTCGCTGATGATCTTTTGCCGTGCAGTGGCGTTGGGTTTGTCCCGCAGTTCTTTCAGGTGGGACAGGAGGTCTTCGTTCACGAAGGTAAAGAATGCACCCAGTGTGCCTTCTTGAAGTTCTGTGCGTTTTGCGCCATCTGGTGCAGCCCAATCGCGCCAGCGATACGGTGCTTCTAATGATGGGATATAGTGTTGCCCGACGGCTTTTGACATCATTTCTTCTTGTTCTTCGCGCTCGTCCAGGATGCGGAGGAATAAGATCCATGTCAGTTCTGGTACATACTGCATTGCGCCCGCGCAGTTGGATCGCCGCATGATGTCGCAGATGCTTTTAATCGCGCTATCGACGGATTGCGCGGTGGATAGTCCTGCTTTTGTCATAAATACCTCATTGAGATGTCAAAGTTCGCCGTTGAAGGCTTTGCGAAGTATCGCGGAGGGTAGTTGGTTAATTGTCTCTAAATTTTCCTTAATCGCAACACAAGCGCGTGAGATGTTGGCCATACGATCTTTTAGGGTAGCGGCGATGCGTTTTTGTTCGGAGAGGGGAGGAAATGGAACCACAAGGTCTTCAAGAAAGTATGAGGGGACCCTTTGTTGACCCACGGACCCTGTGAAGTGGGAGGTTGCTTCATTGAGAATCGACGGTTGGCGGATGTAGAGATGTATCCATTCAGGTATGACTTTATCTCCTGGTCTGATGACATGAAATTCGGTCGTGCCAAAACCGATACCGTCAATCAAATTTCTTGCTATAACGTGTTTCCCATTCTGCATGCAGGGTGTAATTTTGGCAAATAGAACATCATTTTCTTCAAAGTAGGTGTATCCCTTCTTAACCTCTCCAAAAGGCTTTTCTAATGGATCTGAGATGTTCCCCGAAGTTCCATCGACAGAGGGCATTGGGACAAAGGTTGTCGTTGCTTCTTCTGTCCGCTTAAGACCTCTGGGACGACGAGGGTTGATCTCTGCAATTTCCTTCAATTGAGGCCAACGCCATTCCTTTGCCTCGTTACTCTTGAAAGTTTCCCGCAAATACGCAGCCGATAAGGCCTCAGCAGCCTCTAATTGCGCTTCAGCAGCAACACGGGCGCGGGCAATGTCTGCCATGTGGTCATTTAGAATGGTGGCGATGCGTTTTTGTTCAGAGAGCGGAGGGAGTGAAATTGAAAGATTATAAACATCATTTCTGTTTAGCCCAGGTACAGCAGCAGCCTTATTCAAATTTGGGAGATTTAGGCTTTTGAGATAAAAAGACAACCACATAAGGTCGCATTTTGTTACAGAAGAATCTATGTAATACGTAGTATCAATCGGCCAGCATTTGTCCTTTACCAAATGTATTTCCCCTATTGATCCTTTTCTGCCTATGACAATAGCTGGCCCAGAAATCAAGTGTGCATTATGGGTCCCAACAGGCCCGTTTGATCCATATACAGGTACGTTGCCAGGTACTCTGGACCGTGCGGGTAAAGATTTGCCGTAAAGCAATTCACAAATCTCACCCAATTTTGTTTCTTTCCAATCTGTCACCGAACTTTTCACGCTACAAATATCCTTTCTTTTGGAGATTATATACGGTAGTGCCCAAAACAGAGATTAATCAAAAAGATTGAAAGGTTCTCGATGGTTCAGGTCTAAGAGAATGCCTTCTTTGGCAGGTGTCAAAAAGTCCGGCGCAAAAACCAAAAAAGGTAGGTGTTCTATGTTCTTCAAAAATTCTTGCGAAACAAATTTTTGGAAGTCTTGGACAGAATCATGGTCTCTTAAAAACGGGTTTTCAGGAAAATGCTCAGTAACGGTTCCGTATTTGTCATGTTCTTCTAAATAGGAGAAAACAAGTATTGTCTCGTTAGTGTTGATTGGCAATATGTTGATAATATAAAAAAAGTGAAAAGTACCGCTATTGGGAGGCAAATTTTCGCTATTTTCATTAGATACAGAAAGCCCTATTGTCGAATTGTCGGATCTCCAGTTTTCCATCAGTGACATCGGGTAGAAATCAAGAGCAAGAGAAGGAGAGCGTAAATAAGGTCTTTGTACCCTTACAAGACAAGTTCCCGCAACAGACGGTTCACCTTTAAGAAGAGAAAAATAATGTTTAAAAACGGGAAACCCCTGACGCATTTTTTCTTTTATCAATTTCCAATGTTTAAAATAAACAAAAGGGCCTTCGTTCTTAAAAGAAATATCCTGTTCTCGTTGTCCTTCGCTTAAGGTCTGTGGTTCCGGCTTAATCGCACCCTCTCTTATGAGGCCATCTATTTTTTTGTCATGAACATGGAGAGATATATTATGGCGATAGCAGACTGCCATGCTTGCCAAAAAACTTCTTATTGCTTGAGTATCACACCACGCTGTAAATATCCTATCACGAGTCCTATCATTGGGTAATACCAAACCTTCATCTACCTGATTGAATAACCAATTATCGCAAGATTCACAAACAAAACCCCAAGACCCCGTTTTTCTTCCCACTTTATGTGGGGAAATTTTCAGACGGGTTTCTTGTAATCCTTCTTTATGGGATTCTATTATTTTTACATCATTATCTCTATTGACTAAATATTTTAGATATTTTTTTGAGATAACATGGTTATTCGTACCCGCATCTCTTTCGCCACACCATAAACAAGGAATTTTAACAAGAGAGCCAGAAATAGCTTTTTTGAGATTTTGTGAATAACCGGCTTGTTTTTTTTCTAAATCGTCTTGACCTTTGAAATTTGAAAAATTAGAAATCCATGTATTCTCTCGCACATATCTCTCTTTAATCGGGTCTAACTCATTTTTCTTAAATTCTTCTTTCTCTTTAATCTGGGCATGGTGAGCATCGTCAAAACCTGTGTATATCCACATATTCTTTCCTTTTATCAACTTTGTTGGTTCTATATCTACCGATAGTGAACATCGTTCAAAGCACAAGGACTCATTGATTAGATCCTATTCTGTTCATTCGGCGGATCTACGTCCCCTACCTTTGCCATTGCTGCCAGAAATTTCTCTTTGCTCCCGCGGTTTGCACGCGCTTCAAGATGTGCTTCGGTCGCCATTGCTGATGCTTTTTCGGCCATTGCGAGCAGAATAAATTGTTCGAATGATATACCTTCGTGCTCGACAATATCCCGGACGGTTGCGTGAAGCGAATCGGATATGGTTATACTGATGGTTGTCATGGTCGTTAATCTATCTATTCAAGAAACTTCTATCTGGGGCTTTGCCTGTTCATTCGTTTCGCGATTAATAAGCAACAGAAGCCGTTATAAAAAATAATGCCGAAAGCCTGTGTTTCAAGAGGCTCTCGGCACTTGTACTCAGAAAGTAAGCTACAAATCTCAATGCCTTGTTACACAGTCAGCTCATTCTCATGCTTTTGACCCCTTGACAAAAGCCACCGTTGAATTGATTTCGGACTTTCGCTGCTTGGACGCCCGTCTAACAATCCTTCAACAGAAATATGCTCGTCGAGACTGTCCCAGGCGATTGCACGGTTTTCAAATCCGAAGGGACGCCAATTCTTTCTCTCTTTGACTGTCCCATAATACAACCGGGGATACCATTCAAGAGGCACAGATATGAGGCGACCGTCCTTTAGAAAGACGGTCAAATGTGTCTCATCTGTTTCAACATTGACGACAGAGGTCGGTGATTTAGATGCCAAAGTGCTCATATCCTTTCCTTACGATAGACAATTTCGGATTTATGTCAACCAAAAGAAGTATCAAAGCCCAATTTTCAAAGCACTTTTCGGAAGTGCTTCCCGGGAGCATTTTTCAATCTGCCATTGACTTCCTATTTGTGTTTTGTGATTTTAAAAAACAGCTTTATATTTTTAGACAAGCGAAAGGAGGTCTATATGTCATCCATAAAGATGCCAAAATTTAAAGAACGGAAAGCTGCCCAAGTTACACGTTTATTCATACGATGCAATGATGGCCAAAGTTTCAGTGCACGCAAACTGCTTAAGTTGATCTATCTTGTTGACAGAAAAGCACTGGAGCTATGGGGATTCCCTGTAACCTATGATACGCCAAAAAATCTCCCGTATGAGGGCCTCCTGCCTGCCTATACGTATGATCTTATCGACCCTCCGAAGAACAAAAGAAATGCCCTTAATATATTTATGCCTAGAGATAGCTACTGGTATGATTATTTTTCCAAATCCAATATGGGTCATTATACCATACCAACTGAACTAAATCCAGGAACAGCAGACCTATCTCGTGCTGAGATTGAGTTGGTCGAGAATATCTTTGATCAATTTGGATATAAGACCGATGAACAATTGGATGATTATTTTCGTACTTTGCCCGAATCACGCCATTCAGAAACGCCACACGGGGGCATCGATTGGAAGGTTCTTCTTCAGGCTGTTGGTTGGGCAGGTAAAGATTTGGCAGAAATAAAGAAAGATCTTGAATTCCAGGCAAAATTTGAAGGTCTTATTACAGCGGGAGAAAATGGAATTGTCACCCCCTACTTGAGGAGAAACCATGCCTATTACAGATCATAAACCTTCAGCACCAGTGAATCGCACAGGTAAGCAAAGTTTTATTAAATCTGGACAAACCTCTAAAAGCGCAACATCCTTCCGATATGTCTATTGGATTGATGATTCCTGGTTTATTGGGTTCCTTGCAGACTATTCAGATTATTGGACACAGGGAGCAACATTGGAAGAGTTAAAAGAAAACTTGACTGATATTTACAACCAGGTTAATGATCCTGAGGCGTTCCCCAGTGGCAGTGTTCATAATGAACTTTCGCTTGACGATGTTCCTGAAAACCACAAAACCGATGAGCTGTTGATCGAAGCATAGAATATGAAAAGACGGGACTTAATACGAAAATTAACGGACGCGGGTTGCTCGTTCGTCCGTCATGGGAGAAGGCATGATATTTATGAAAACACCAATACGAATAAGCGTATGCCTGTCCCTCGTCACAGAGAAATTAAAGAATCAACAGCAAAACATATTCTCAAGGCACTTACTTGAGTAAGAAGCCGCACAGAAGTCTTTCAGGTTTTAATTAACCGCATTTTCCTCCCTTACAAAGCAAATATCCTTTCCTTTATTTTTATCAGCAAATCTGCAGGCTGTCCGATCTGGGCCAAGGCATTGATGCCGCCAGCCTGGGTAACTTCTTGCGTGGCGAAGACACGGGGGTTCTCCAGTCCGTCTGTGCCCGTGCGTGCAAATTGCATGGTGAGTGCTTTTAATGTATCAGCGGTTGGGGTGGGCAGTGTGTTGAGCCACTGGTCGTGTTTGTAGAAGAATGCGTCGGCGCGGGTTATTCGGGTTTTTGGCGCAAGGCCATAGCCGAGTTCAGCAAGGATGTCGTAGAGGTCGTAGTCAATCATGTCGTCTAAAGATTGTACCACCTGAGCGGATCGCCCCTGATCTGGTAAACGCGCCATGAAGTCTCTGCGATTCTGGGGATGAATCCAGCAGGTTCGGAAGTCGTCCAGATTGGGCATTTCTTCTACGATCCGAGCGGATAGGCGTTGTTTGTATTCTTCGACGGTAATGGGCATGGATTTGCCATCTACTTCGGATAGGATGTATTTCCCCGCATCTGTGACCTGGACTTCCAGACCTTCGACGAGCACGGTGGGTTGTGCTGGGATGTCGCTACTGTCTCCATCGCCTGTGCTTTTGCTTTTGATTCGAGATTGGAAGTCTTCTCCAAATAATCGCGTGGCGTTTGTGTAATCGTAGATTCGGAACATCATTTTATTCGTCACGGGATCGAGCCGCGTGCCGCGGCCAACCATTTGATAGAATGCGATTGGGGAACGCACGTATTTGAAAAAGACAATATTTTTGACGGAAGGCACATCCACGCCTGTTGAGAGCAAATCTACAGTTGTTGCGATGAAATGATGGCGGGAAGCACCGCGCAGATCGGCGACATAATCGCTGCCGCCACTGGCTGCGGTGCATTTGAAGGCGTAGGGATCCACGCGATCGCGGTTGTTGTCAGCGCACCATCTGGCATACAAATTGTTCATCGCGTTGGCTACCTCATCGGCATGGGTATCTCGAACGCAAAAGATAATGGTTTTTTGCTCTGGACCACCGGTTGCGACGAGGTGATTGAACAAGTCTTGAGTCATTTCTCGGACGCGGTCTGGCAATAGTATTCGGTATTCGTACTCGGTTTTGGAGAAGGATTCCGGGAGTTCATCTCTTCCGAGCGGTTGACCCGTTGTGGCGTCTTTGGGACCCAGCGCATAGATTTCATCTGCGGTGAGTTCGGTATAGTCGATATCCACTTGGCCTCGCTGGATTTCACAGGCTGCGAGGTAGCCGTCTTCATTGCCCTGGCTGATGTCGTATTCGTAAACTGGCTCGCCAAAGTGCCGGATATTGTCGGCAGAAATTTGTTCGTCGGCCTGGATTTCGGGTGTGTTTTCACGGGTTTTAAGCTGTCTGGGCGTGGCGGTCAGACCGATTTGGGTGGCTTCTGGATTGCGCGTCAAGACCATGGACCATTTGCCCCAGGCAGATCGGTGGCATTCGTCGATGATGATGTGAGAAAAGTAATTTTCGGGGTAGTTGGCTGTGAGGAAGTTCGCTTCTGCTGTGTCGGTATCTACATCGAGGGTTTGATATGTGGCGATGAGGATGCGGGCGTTTTTCTGCGGATTGCCACTGGATACTGCGGCGGCATCTGCACCGAATACATTTTGAAATGCGCCGAGTGCTTGGGTACGCAGTTCGTCCCGGTCACAGACGAATAATGCTTTGCGAAGTTGCCCGGCATCGGCAATGCGTTTGAGCAGGTGTACGGCGATAAATGTTTTGCCTGCGCCCGTTGCGAGAGATAGCAGGGCGCGTTTGGCTTCGCCGCGTTTTTCGCATTGGGCGAGTTTTTCAAATGTGGCGCGAATGGCTGCGTCTTGATAATAGCGGCGCGTGGCTTCACCGCCGGGATAGGGTACGAGCAGGGGTTTGGCCTCGTCGTCGTCCAGAGAGAAGCCCTGAGCATTTTCATAACGTTGGCGCAGGTCGTCGGGTGTGGGAAATTTAGAGAGTGGATAAGGCTCTGTGGTTTCTCCTGTTATGCGGTCATATTCAACAACCTGATGTCCATTGGTGGAAAAAACAAACTGGACATTGAGTCTTTTGGTTGCTGCTGCATATTCTTTCCCTTGCTGAAGGCCATGTCCCGGAGAATATTGCTCAGATTTTGCCTCAATCAATGCCAGAGCTACTGGTTGTGTGTCCGAGTTCACGCGAACACGAAGGGTGTAATCAATGCGTCCTTGAGAGCGTTTGCGCGGTTTGCCATCTACGACGTCAACTGCCCCCGGCGTCTCTTCCCGCTTAATTTTGTCCTCACCCCAACCTCTTTGATGCAGCGCGGGATCAATCAGCTTGGCTCGCGTATCGGCTTCGTTATGAAGTTCTTGCATTATTGGATTTCCTTGTCAGATGCGTTTTGTAAAATTATAATACGCTATGTGTCTATTTTTTGCAATAGGGCTATGGAATGAATGAGAAAAACGAGGTTCGCCCCATCGTAATTGGTATTTCGGGAGGGTCTGCCGCGGGCAAGACGACTTTTACGGATATGCTTGCTGACAGGCTCGCAGATTTTGGACCTGTCGTGCTCAATCAGGACAACTATTTTCGCGATTGGTCAGCACTGCCAGAAGACGAGCACGAGAGCAAGCGGACGGCAAATCATCCGCGGGCTGTGTTGTGGGAGCATTTGATCGCGGATGTTAAATGTTTGCGCGAGGGGCAGGCGATTGAAATGCCACCGCCCGGGACGCGCGCTTTTCGGCGGGGCGATGATCCCCAAAAGGTCGTGCCTGAGAAGCTGGTTATTGTGGAGGGACACTTGATTTTTTCGCAGGAGGCTCTGAGGTCTTTGCTGGATCTCAAACTGTTTTTGGAAGTGGATACACACGAGCGGGTGCTCAGGCGTATGTTGCGGAATACTTCGAGTGGGATGTCAATAGAGGATGCTGTGGCATGGTATCGCCGGGATGTCATACCTAATTATCGCGTCTATACGGAGCCGACAAGCGCGTACGCAGATTTGATCGTACCGTTTGAAGGGGATGTGCAAGTAGCAGTAGATGTTGTAGCAAATGGCATACGCAGGATGATTCACCATAGATAGCAATATGGCTTGCCTCGCGTGGTTTCAGGTCGTAAATTTATGAATCGACGACGGAATTTGTAACAACGTTGGGTGGCTGGGTCGGGTTCGTTGATTCGTTGATTCGTTGATTCGCAGTTTGATCTTACGACGCTGATTTTTGACCTGTAATTTTTTAGGAGACGACCACTATGACCGTTCAATCCGATTGGGCTGTTCTGACAGATGAAAAGCGCCAGTTTTTTGAGGACAATGGGTATCTGGTGATCGAAGACGCGCTGCCGCCCGATGTTGTTGCCGAGCTTAATGCGGCTGCAGATGAAATTTACGACCGGGAAAAGGAGGCTGATCGCCTGGAGAAAACTGGCAAGCTCAATTTGCGGAACTGCATTGTGCATCACGATGCTTTTCTTCAGTTGCTCGACTGGCCGACCACGGCTCCTCTGGCGTGGCAGATTCTCAACTGGAATATCCAGATGATTACCTCGCACCTCATTGTTTTGCCCTCTGGTCCAGAGCCTCCGGAAGAGGTAAAGCGCAAGGGCGGGTATCACCGCGATGGCGGTTCGTCTTCTCGGGAGATGACCGAACCCCATCCGCGCATTCTGCTCAAAATAGCCTACGCCATCAGCGATCAGACAGATCCCGCGTCGGGGGCGACGCAACTCGTGCCCGGGAGCAATCGGCTATTTGGCAGGCCCGCAATTGATCCGGCGACGGGGCATCCGAGAGGTGCGATTAATATGAATGTCAAAGCGGGTTCGGCATTTATTTTTGAACAGCGCACGTATCACGGCATTGGCAGAAACTGGTCGGGTTTTCCGCGCAAGACCATTTTTATGGGCTAAGCGTATCGCTGGGTCAAGCCGATGGATTAGATCCATATGCCCGATGAACTCGTTGCGCGTGCTAATCCCATTCAGAAACAACTCTTAGGTGCGGTCTCCGATCCACTCAGTTTTTATATTCCGCAAGCGCAAGATGTGCCGCTCAGAGAACTCGTGGAAGAAAGTGTGTGATTACTCGTCTGTGACACATCCCTCCGAAGCCGTTTTTACGTTTTTGATGTATTTGTAAAGGGTGCCGCGGTTGGCTTTGTACGGCGGCGGGGTCCAGGCTGAACGGCGTTTTTCCAGTTCTTCAGGGGAGATGTCCATGTTGATCTCTCCGTTTTGGCTGTCGATGGTGACCTGGTCGCCGGTTTGGACGAGGGCGATGGGGCCGCCTTCGATGGCTTCGGGAACGACGTGTCCGATGAGAAAGCCGTGCGATCCGCCCGAGAAACGCCCATCGGTAATCAGCGCGACATCCTGTACCAGTCCCGCACCGGCCAATGCAGATGTGGGGGTGAGCATTTCCGGCATGCCGGGTCCGCCTTTGGGTCCTTCGTAGCGGATGATAATGACATTGCCTTTTTCGATCTTGCCCTGTTCGAGGGCGGCGAGCATGTCTTCCTCGCAGTCGAATACATTGGCCGCACCTTTGAATGCCTCGCCTTCTTTGCCTGTGATTTTTCCGACTGAACCTTCCGGTGCCAAATTCCCTCGTAAAATTTGCAAGTGCCCCGTTGGTTTGAGGGGATCATTAAAGGGTCTGACGATGTCTTGCTGTCCTTCACCCGTTCCATAAGGGAGAAGGGTTTTTATATCGGCGAGATTTTCGGCTATTGTTTTGCCCGTTACGGTCATCTGGTCGCCGTCGATGAGGTCGGCGTCGAGGAGCAATTTCATCATTGCGGGTGTTCCGCCGATGTCGTGAAGCTCTTCCATGACATAACGTCCGGAGGGTTTGAGGTCACACAGGAGAGGTGTTTCGTTGGATATGTGCTGAAATTCGTCGATGTCGAGGTCTATGTCATAAGCTCTGGCAATGGCGAGCAGGTGGAGTACGATATTGGTGGATCCGCCCGTGACAACGGCGAGGCGGATGGCGTTGAGGAATGATTGTTTGGTGACGATGTCGCGCGGTTTGAGGTCGGCTTCGAGCAGGGCGCGCACAGCGTGACCGGCGCGAATACATTCGGCGTGTTTATCGGGGTCTTCTGCGGGTGTACACGAAGAATAGGGCAGGGAGAGACCCATGCATTCGATGGCGCTGGCCATGGTATTGGCGGTGTACATGCCGCCGCAGGCACCGGCGCCCGGGCAGGCGTGTTCGACAATTTCCTGGCGCTCGGCATCGCTGAGCGAGTCTGTGAGAAATTCGCCGTAGCTTTGAAAGGCGGAGACGATGTCGAGTTTGCGTTCTTCACCTTGTATGGTGGCGCAACCGGGCTTTATTGTGCCGCCGTAGATCATCAGGGCAGGGCGGTTGAGGCGGCCCATTGCCATGACCACGCCGGGCATGTTTTTGTCGCAGCCGGGCAATGCGATCAGGCCATCGTACCACTGTGCGCCCATGAGGGTTTCGATGGAGTCGGCAATGAGGTCGCGGGATTGAAGGGAGAAGGACATGCCGTCTGTGCCCATGGATATGCCGTCGGATACGCCGATGGTGTTGAAGCGCATGCCAACGCACCCGGCTTCGGTGACGCCTTTTTTTGTTTCGGCGGCGAGGTCGTTGAGGTGCATGTTGCACGGGTTGCCTTCGTACCAGACCGAGGCGATGCCGACCTGTGCTTTGTCCATGTCGGCGCGCGTCAGTCCCGTGGCATAGAGCATGGCCTGAGATCCGCCCTGGGATTTTTTCTGGGTGATTTGAGAGCTGTACTTGTTCAGTTTTGCCATTGAGGTTTTCCTTTCGGAGATGAAACTTTGGGTTTGTCTTATTTTTCGGGGTTGTAATTTAACCGATTTTTGGGAGATGTGTCAACAAGGGTGTGAAATATGGCTGACTATGTGGTGCCAGATTATTTGCGGGTGGGACTGAATCTGGTGTTTGTGGGATTTAATCCGAGCTTAAGGTCTGCGGAAATTGGTCATTATTACGCGGGGCGCGGCAATCAGTTCTGGCCGTTTTTGTACGAGGCTGGGCTGACAGGTCGCTTGTTGGAGCCGCGGGAGGATGCGACTATTTTGGATTATAATATCGGGCTGACAGATATTGTGAAGGGGCGCGCGACGCGGGGGATTGGAGATCTGACGGATGGCGATTATGTGTCGGGTTTTGAGCTGTTGCGAGAAAAAATGCGGAGGTATCGACCGAGGGTGATTTGTTTTAATGGGAAGAGCGGATATGCCAAAGTGATGGGCGGGAGGCGAGATTACGGTTTGCAAGATGAGATGCTGGAAGGCGCGAAGCTGTTTCTCGCACCGTCAACGAGCGGTGCGCTGCCCATGCCGAGGGTTGAGAAGTTGCGGTATTATCGAGAGTTGAAGTTTTTTGTTGATAACCTGTGAAGGAGTAAAGATGAAGCGACCGAATATTTTGTTTGTGATGACCGATGACCACACGCCGCGCGAGATGAGCAGTTATGGCAATCCAATTTTGCATACGCCCAATCTGGATCGCATTGGGAATGAGGGTACGCGGTTTAATAATTGTTTTTCTACTAATGCACTGTGCGCGCCTGCGCGGGGTACGGTGCTGACGGGATGTTTTTCACATGTCCACGGTATTCGGGGAAATTCCGAGAGGGCCGATGCGATTGAGAATCTGGATCCAAATGTGCCGACGTTTCCCGAGTTGCTTCAAGTCGAGGGGTATAAGACCGCGTTGTTTGGCAAGTATCACATCCGGCAGGATCCTCGCGGGTTTGATACGTGGTGTATTCATCCCGGGCAGGGTGTGTATTTTGATCCGACGTATATCGATAATGGGAAGGAGGTGCAGAAGGAGGGGTATGCCACGGATATAACGACGGATATGGCGCTTGAATTTTTGAAGGGTCTGGATGAGGAGCAGCCTTTTTGTCTGGTGTATCAGTTTAAGGCGCCGCATCGGCCGTTTACGCCAGCACCCCGGCACGCGCATCTTTTTGAGGATGTTGAGATTCCCCAGCCGGAGACGTATGGCGATGGTTTTGCGACGCGAAAAATTGCGGCTCTGGCTGAGGATATGAAGTTTGATATTAGTCTGGCACCCGATTATGACGATATACCCGAGGGCTTGAGTGAAGGGGAAAAGAAGGATTGGATTTATCAGCGTTTTATGAAGGATCGGTATCGCACGATTTACGGTGTGGATGAGAACCTGGGGCGGGTGCTGGATTATCTGGATGAGACGGGTTGGGCTGATGATACGCTGGTGATTTACACGTCGGATCACGGGTATTTTTTGGGCGATTACGGATGGTACGATAAGCGGTTTATGTACGAGCCGTCGATTCGCATTCCGCTGGTGGTGCGTTATCCGAATGGGGGTATCAGCGGGAATGTGACCGATGCGCTGGTGATGAATGTGGATTTTGCGCCGACGATTCTGGATTTTGCCGGTGTTGAAATTCCCGAAGGCGTGCAGGGCGAGAGTTTGCGCCCGTTGCTCCAGGGGACAGAACCCGAGGATTGGCGCAGGTCTGTTTATTACGCCTATTTTGAGGATTCGTGGGTGCTGCACGGCAAGGGGGCAGAGGCGATGTCAGAACCGTCATTCCAGTATTTTACACCGCACCGCATTGGCCCGCATCGCGGCGTGCGTACAGACCGCTACAAGTTGATTGAATATTATGCCGAGGGCGATTACTGGGAGTTGTTCGATTTGCAAGAAGATCCCAATGAGTTGCGGAATGTGTACGAAGACGCCGCGTATACAGATCTGGTGGCGGATTTGAAGGTTGAGTTGCGACGGTTGCAGACGCGGTATGGGGATTTGTAAGAACAGTTATTTTTTGGGCATGTACACATCAGTCGCAGAGCCGAGGTGGATTTCTGAGGCAATGCCGATGGTTTCGGCAAGCGAGGGGTGGGGATGAATGGTGTGGGCAATGTCTTCGGCGACGGCGGCCATTTCAATGGCGAGTACGCCTTCGGCGATGAGGTCGCCCGCGTTTGGTCCCACAATGCCCATGCCGAGTACGCGCTGGGTATAGGGATCGACAATGAGCTTGGTCTGGCCTTCGATGCGTCCAATTGCATGCGCTTTGCCCGAGGCGGCCCAGGGAAAGCGCACGATATCGACTTTTCGGTCTTGTTTGAGGGCGTCGGTTTCGGTCAGGCCCACCCAGGCAATTTCGGGATCGGTGTACACAACAGAGGGAATGAGTGCGTCGAAAGACGCGGGCTCACCGGCGAGAACTTCGGCGGCGATTTTGCCTTCGTGTGCGGCTTTGTGGGCAAGACCGGGACCCGGAATGGCATCGCCGATTGCAAAGAGACGGGGGTCGTTTGTACGCATTTGTGAATCGACTTTGATGAATCCCTGTTCATCGGGTTCGATTTCCGTGTTTTCAAGGCCGATATTGTCTGTGTTCGGACGTCGGCCAATGCAGAGGAGGACGCGGTCGAATATTTCGGATGTTTTCGATTCTTCGCCTTCCCAGTTTACTTCAATACCGGTATTGACTTCTTCGATATGCGTGACGCGCGTGCTGGTGTGTATGGCGCTGAATGCCTGACGCAATCGGGTTTCGAGGGGTTTGACCAGGTCGGGGTCGGTGCCGGGCAAGAGGGTATCGGTCATTTCGACGACGGTGACGGCACTTCCCAATGCGGCATAAACACTGCCGAGTTCGAGACCGATGATGCCCCCGCCAATGACGAGAAGGCTTTTGGGTATTTCATCGAGGTCGAGCGCTGTTGTCGAGTCCAAAATGCGCGGTGTGTCGAGTGCGAAAATTGGGAGGACGATAGGGCGTGATCCCGTGGCGATGATGGCGTGTTCAAATTCGACGCGGTCAATATCTCCATCGCCTTCGATAGACGCGCTTTGCGAATTCTCGAATTGCGCGTAGCCCGTCAGGTGGGTAACCTTGCGCTGGCGCACCAGGCCAGACAGGCCAGTTGAGAGGCGGGTGATGATGTTGTCTTTCCAGCCTCGCAGGGCGTCCAGATCGATTTTGGGATCGCCAAAGGTGAGGCCATAAGTTCTGGCTTCACTGGCTTCGGTGATGAGTTCGGCAACGTGGAGCAGGGCTTTGGATGGGATGCATCCGCGCAATAAACAGGTGCCACCGAGGTTGTCGTCGGCATTGACGAGGGTGACATGCAGACCCAGATCAGCCGCGCGAAAGGCCGCTGTATATCCGCCGGGACCACCGCCGATTACGAGGAGATCGGTTTTGTGCGTTTCGGCCATGTGATTTCTCCAGTTTATCCGCCCATGAGCATGAGTTCAGGGTTTTCGAGTGCATCGACGATTTTTCGCATGAATCGCGCACCGTCGGCGCCGTCAATAACGCGGTGATCATAAGAGAGTGCCAGCGGCATGATGAGGCGGGGTTCGATGCGCCCTTCGCGCACGGTGGCTTCTTCTCTGGCACGTCCAAATCCCAATATTGCAACTTCGGGATAGTTGACGATGGGGGTAAATTCGCCCACGCCCAGGCTGCCCAGGTTGGTGACGGTGAATGTGCCGCCCTGTAATTCCTCGAGGCCAATTTTTCCGGTGCGTGCGCGCTGGCTGATGTCGCCGAGTTCGAGTGCCAATTCCAGGATGTCTTTGCGATTGACGTCTTTGATGACGGGAACGAGCAAGCCGCGCTCGGTGTCAACGGCGATGCCGAGATTATAGTAGTGTTTGAGAATAATTTCATTGGCTCCCGCATCGAGGCTGGCGTTGAATTGCGGAAAGGTCTTGAGCGCGGTGATGATTGCTTTTAGCGCGAGGACGGTCGGCGTCAGTTTTGCCCCCGATGCTTCGACTTTTTCTTTGTTGCGCTGCCGAAATGCTTCGAGGTCTGTGACGTCTGCGCGATCAAATTGCGTGACATGAGCCACCTGTTGCCAGGCCTGGCTCATATTTTTTGCGATAATCTGCCGAACTTTGCTGAGGGGTTGGCGTTCGATGTTGCCCCATCTCGAGAAGTCGGGCAATTGGACGGGTGCAGTTGGTGCGGGACCACCTGTTTGCCGATCGCGCACAGCGGCTTTGATATCGTCTTGTGAGATGCGTCCACCGGGGCCTGAGCCAGCGACCTGGGTGAGATCTACGCCGAGTTCTCGCGCGAGCCGCCGCGTGGATGGCGCTGCGGGAATGGGATCGCCGTTGGACGCGGGTGCAGGTGGTCTGGGTGCGGGAGGTGTTGGTTCGGGTGCTCTGGCGGTGGATTCGGGTTCTTCTTTTGGTGCAGGAGTTGGTGCTTCGGCTTCCGGCTCCGGGGGTGATGGGGCGGATTGTTCGCCCTCTTCAACGGAGATCAATAAGCTGCCTACGGGCACGCGGTCTCCGGCATTAATGTGTATTTCTGTGACTGTGCCAGCAACACTACTGGGTACTTCGACCAGGGCTTTGTCGGTTTCGAGTTCGAGCACGCTCTGATCGATTTCAATAGTATCGCCCTCGGCAACGAGTACGCTGACTACATCGCCTGCTTCTACGCCTTCGCCGAGATCGGGAAGTTTAAATTCGGTTGCCACGGGAATTTCCTTTCTACACAACGGGGTATAGACTTAAGGAATGTAAAAATTGACTTATAATATTACATTGAGTATTATCATTATACCACCCCAACGATAGTATCGTTGGGCCGACGCCCCGTAAGGGGCGTCTCTTTTTTTTACTGCCATTTGTCTGGTTAGGATACTCAGACACCGATCCCACCTCACTTCCTCGCTCCTCTCACGCTGTGTCCACCGTTCACCTGTGGATCTTATTCGTTTCCGGTTGCCAGTCGCGGATAACCAGAGCCTCCAGCACACGGGTTTGTTGCACGCCTTGGGTGAATGCTGCTGAGAACTGGACGATGTCGCGGAACATACGAAGCTGACGTCGAAGTTCGGGATTATCCTCATCTGAAAGGTGCTGCAAGAGGTGCTGCCTGCGCGTTTTTCCTCTTGTTGCTTATAGGCGTAGAAGATAGACGAGGGGAACTCTGGGCTACATCGCTCCCTCAACCGTCGCAATGTCTTGCCAAGGAGGTTCTCAAACCGTTGGCGAGGGTCTTCAAATCTGTGTCGATTGGCAACCATCTCTTCGCCCTTAGGAACAAGGATGCCGGCGAACAGATCCGGGTAGGTACTACGGAGCAACAAGCGAAGCCATACGTAGAAGAAATCGGACAGATCAGAGTAGTCTATGTTATCGTAGTAGGGAGGATCAGTTACGATGACCGGACAGTTCTCTGCATGTATCGTCGTAGAGGCGTCTGCTTGATGTGCTTCTCCAGTATTTACATCAATAGGAAGACACTCCAAAACTTTAGTTACCCACTCAATTTGTCCCAACCAGTTACCCGATGAATTACAGAAACGGTTACCTTCGGCAAAATCCCAAACCATCGAAATCGCATGGCGTGCAAAAACGCCAGTAATAGCATTGAGGGAGTTTAGCCACCTTGTATAACTGCAACCACTTTCGGTAAGTCTGCCAATGGCAAGAGCAAGATATGTGCAGACAGCACCAGCGTATTCTTCTTTTTTATTTTGTTTAATTTGATTACGAACCTCTGCCAACAAATCGCTAAAAGTGGTCAGGGCGGTTAACTGGCGTTCAGTGAAAAGTTTATGCCACTCCGTGAATCCGTAAATCTGTGTCCTGATGCTCAACGCTCGTTCAGGTAAGTTTCCACTTGGTCGCCATTTTGGTTCGGTGTTCTGCGCGGCTTGGACCTGCTCATCGTTGGGCGACAGGAATAGCCGCTTACGATCGCCCTCGGCGACGATGGCGGTCATTTGCTGGCCCATGTTGCCGGCACGCGCTTGTTCGCGCACATAAGTCAGCTTCACAGCACCGCCACAACCGAGACAGGTCGCGCCGTTGCGATTCACCGTGCCAGCCGATGGAACGCCATTTGGATTGTCTTGCACGGTCCACGATATAGACTTTGATTCGCGGTCTATAACGGGCCTCATCCAGTGCGTGTTGCCGCGCTTCTTCGATAATTGAAATGTCCGCATAAGCGGCATGTTCATTCCACATGCTGGATTAGGGCAGGGTATTGTGCGTGCCCACAGCCACGCGATTACAGTAGCCTCACTACTATCGGGTAATTTCGCCATTGGATAGAGATGACCAATGCGCTTAAATGCTTCTTCGCGCATCCATTGGCCGTAGTAGCGAATGTCGTCTGCGAGTCCTGTTGCACCACGCCAGGCCACTTTCTCGGGCTTCCTATTTTTTTTGCCCCTGCCGATGTATTTGCCCGTTAGCATGCCCATCGGATCGGCGTCCGGGTTGACTGGTGGCTTGCCGCTGAACTTGGGGGGCAGTTCGATGAGTGCCTTGTTTATTAGCACCGCCACTGGGTTGAGGTCGGAGCCAACGGCACGCAGTCCGAGTCGCTGTGCCTCCAGCGGAATCGAGCCTCCACCGGCGAAGGGATCGTAGATGGGCAAAGCCTTGTCATTCAGGTAGTGCAGAACGTCAGCCGGATCGGTAGGTGCAGTTTCGCCGCGTGTGCGTGCCACTGAGCGAGCAATTTCGTATCGCGCTTCCGCTACGAGTGTTTTTACATCGGGTTTGCTCTCGTCTGTGTTCTGCCACTTGACCAGTTCTTTGATGATGTCATGTAGCCGCTCGCGCTCAATGCGTTGCGTCTCTTCGTCGGGAAACTCGTCGGGACATTCGGAAGGGTCATCTACCATACTGGCGAAAATGACAGCGCGACAGGCAGCCAGTGGACGGCGTGCCCACCACAAGTGTAGAGTCGAAGGATGTCCGTGCCGGATGGATTTCTCGCGTGCGGATTCGCGGTTGATGTCCTCGAGTGGCAGGTCAACTTCGATGAGTTTACGGCGATATTGGGGTTGGGTAGTCATATCAGCACTATCTTGTCCATATTCTCGCTGAATTAGACAGGTTGGTTAGGGCCAATGCCAAGATCAACCTGAACCGCCTGTGGTGGTGTTGGTGGGATATGCCGCTTGATAAATGCGCGCCCAGTATGATTTTCAACGATTTTGACAGCAGGGGTTCCGGTAAATGTATGGGTAGTTGCATGAAATACCGATAGACTGAGGTCTTGCAACTTATGATCTTTTTCAAGCTCAATCACCTTTAGTTGGTGTTTCAAGAGATCTGTCCGCGATATGTGCCGGCTATGGCTCTTGAAGTTTTTGTGATTGGCAAGCCAGCCGGAAATCGCCGAGGCTTTTTTCAGTGAATCAGGGCTATCTTTGAACATGTAGGTTTCCAGCCATGTCCTTACGAGTTCCTTGGACAAATTCAGAGCTGTCTCACATTGCACCAAAAGATCTGGGCCATATTGGCTCAACATTGGCAACCAAGCCGATAGTTTTGCTGGATCAGAGCATTCCGTTTGCGCTCTATCGAACTGATCTAAGATGGCCTGAGCAGGGACGAAGCGAGTCCCTAAAGAGGTAGATAGCAAAACTTGTGGGTCGGTTGGTCCCAAAAAAGAATGCTTGCCCAGTACGATCTCATCAGCGGCACATGAAATCATGGTTGCCGCTGACATTGCGAGTTGGGGAACGATTACTCGGATGTGAGAAAACCGGGATCTGAGATAAGAGACTATGGCCTCAGCCGCTTCGGGAGAGCCGCCGGGGCTATGTAAAATCAGGTCGAGATTTCCGCCGCTTAGTCCCGATGTTACTTCCATGAGGGCGTGAATGTCCTCGTCACTGATCGAAATATAAGCCGCTGGTGCTTCCTTCTGAATCCATCCCGAAGCGTATAGGACAACATTTCGACTTGTGTGCTGGTGGAGTTTGAGGAGATATTTTCTTCGAACGCCATCGAAATCAGGCGGGCCATCTTGTTCGCGGGATTGGGCGAGTTCGGCTAAGATTTCACTCCATATTGGCATAGATAAGCTCTTAGTTTATGCAAGTTTACTGTACATTAGCGTGGTCAGTCGTTGTCACAATTTCCGGGCATTTGGTTGCCTGACGGTAAGAATCGAGCCCCTTATCTGTCTCTTGGTAGTTTTGGTAAACCTGCATAACTTCGCGGACTCCTGGGCGGGCCAATGCCTCCTTTAGCATGGCAGCGTGTTGTTGCTCCCGGTTCGGCTTTTGGGATTTCGATGTGTGTTTGGTCATGACTTTCCCCCTTTGGTCATGGTTCTTCCCTTATGAATTTCCAACGATAGTAAATTGGAGTGGTCGCTATAGGATTGGTTCGCGGCTGATCCGCTGAGTTTGTACAGAATTATCTCACGGCAGTTTTTCAAGTAAAATTACACGTTTTTGAGAGTATCACAACCCATATTTTTGTATTTCATAGCTTTTCTTTAAAATCAATACTAAGCTGGGTGCTGTTCTCCCGCACGGAGCGAGTGATACTTTCAGAGAAGCCAGCTAATTTTTTTGCATTGATGGTAATGCTAATGGTTATTTCCCCGCCATCGTCGCGCAGGTTGCGGATAATCTCTTCGCGCAACAGGTTGACATCATCCAGGGAAATATCGCTCTGCATTGTCTTGGTGGCAGTGATGTGCCTGGGGCCGCGCTGTGTGGGTGCTACAGGATCATCGGTTTCGGTAGGTTCTTCTTCGGTGGTGTAGGTGTCTGTGTCATCAGTTGGTGTCTGTGTTTCTTCCTCTTGACGTCTAACAGCCTCTTGAAGCTCATTGACTATGTGTGCGTGGATTTCCCTATTGTTCAATGCGCCCGCACGATCTGTGACGACTTTATTGAGGTTTTCCTCTGCGTGGAAATAGTACCGATCGTCGCTGCTATAGAGGTAGTAGAGGTCGCCGCTCATGCGATTGAGAGCTTCGTTATAGACTGAGACACCTTGTCCGGGTTGAACAACGCCCAGGCGAATCTGGCGAGCATCAATACCCTTGACGGCACCACTGGTGGAACTGCCGAGAAATACAGCACGAGCTATGCGCCGCGCTGCGCCTCCGACATTGGCAAATCGCTGGTAAGAATGATCTATGTTGTCGGTCCTGGAGCCATCGCTATCTATTTCAGACAGGACAGGACTCCATTGGTTACCAAGCAACCTGACAAATTCGTTGGCCAATGCTGCATCGCTTAAGGTCAGATTGCCCGGCATGATCAGTGGGGAAGAATCGCTGTTGAGATACAGGCGGCTGACGCAATGCGCCATCATCCTAAGCACGCCGCGCGTGCGCTGGAACTGAGGAATAGCAGACCAGTCTGCATAGAGACGGTCAAATATTTCTGGGTGGATGGGATAACACGCCTTCATGCGCTCCAAATAACGCTGTTCATTGGTTCCTTGAGGATAGTCTCGAGGATTGTACATCCGCGAGAATCTTTCGCAGGTGCGATCTCTTTCCGCTTCGTCTATAACATTGCCGAAGAGCCTTCGGCGTACCACTTCAAACGCTTCGTTGACCTCAAGAGGTTCCCATACGGCTTCGATGCGTCCCAGGAGATGCTCAAGCCGACTGAGGGCCTCCATACCGGCATCGCTTCCCGCCTCAATGCTGCTTTCGGGCAAGGTTACGACCAGGGATGTTTTGTCGTTCCTGCGGACAGATTGGGTGAGTGCCTGGATGAAGGTGTAAATGTTGTCCTGTGCGCTTTCGGCATTGCGCACATACGCTACAAGTTCGTCAATGAGGATAACACAGGGTGCTACCTGTTCGAATAGTTGATCGAGTTGAGCACCGCCGGGTGCCGTGCCCTGGCGTGCGGCTTGACCTACCAGGTCGTAAGCCTCCTCTCCACCCAACTGGTAAGCCATCACGCCCCACAGAGTATTTAGAGGGTCGCCCTTTTCCTTAGTCTTTGTTGTATCGGTGGATGAAAGATACGTCCCATCGAGTACGACGACACGGGCTTGAATGCCGCTATCTGTATCCAGCCCGGCTTCTTCTATCAAGCCGCGTATTTCGTTGTAGGTCTGCTCGGATTGCTCATTCCCTGTAGGATTGGTCAGGGCGTCGGTGCTGTTCACCAGGTGATAGAGCGCGATCAGGCTGTGGGTCTTACCTCCGCCGAAGCCCGTTTTGGTTTGGATAACGGGATCGCCACCATTGCCGCTAATCCTTTTTAGGGTGTTTACCAGTAATGTGCGGATGCCTGGGGTGATATATGTGTGATTGAAGAAACTGACCGGGTTGCCGTAATTTGTGGCACTGGCGCGTCCATCATATACCTGCTGCAAGTCTGCTGCAAACTCTGCTTCCTGAAAAATTCCCTGCTGAACATCTGTATTGGGTCGAATCACTTCGCGCCAGGGTGTGAGGTTGCCGTTTGACCGGGAGGGTTGTGTTGTGGGTTCACTCTGGGTCTGTGCCGGGACGATAGCAGGATCGCTTTGACTGGAAGGGGTGACCAGTTGGTCCCTGATTTTTTCTACTGACTGCTTCTGCGTCGGTACATTGATCTTGCCGAGCACATCGGCGATTTGATACAGATTGGTTCGGACGAACTCTGTATCCATATCCCGCTGCCCGGGATGCGCTGCTTTATCCCGGGCATCCTTAATCAGCCACAGCCTATTCTGAACGGTCATGTCTCCATCGAACTGCTCCCTGAAGATGTCGTGCCAGTTTCTACTGATGAGTGACGGAAAATCATTGATATCTATCGCCGCCTCGATATTATCGTTCTGACGCAGATTTTGGTTGAACTGCTCGGCTTGCCGGTCATTTAGCGCGTCCCGTATCACATCTTCGACCTGTGTGCCCTGGACTTTCTTTAGACACCGGACAATAAACGAACGCATGGCGTCGCGGTAGATGTCCAACGCACTATTGAGCGCGTCTCTGTTTGGCCGGTCAACTGTGTTCATTGATGTGAACCTCTATTCAACAAGCATGCACAGAAACTAAGAGTACGTCGTGACCGGGCCTGCCGATACCGGATCGACTTTCGCGGGGTCAATGCCGAGTTCGTCTATGGCTGTGGCGACTTGTTCGCGTTTGATTTTGCCCTGTTTTGCCAGGACGTAAAGCGCGGCCACAGCGATGCACTCGGCGTCAACTTCAAAATGTCGGCGCAGAGCCTGGCGCGTGTCGCTGCGCCCAAATCCATCTGTGCCGAGCACCATCATGTCTTCGGGTACCCAGGGGCGGATCATTTCGGGCAGGGATTTCATGTAATCGGATGCAGCGACAATGGGACCATCGGTTTTTTCGAGTACTTTGACGATATACGGCTTTTTTTGACGCCGCGTTGGATGCAGCATGTTCCATCGCTCGGTTTCAAGCGCGTCCCGCCGCAATTCTTTGTATGAGGTGACGCTCCATACGTCTGCGGAAATATTGTATTCAGCGGCGAGTATTTCTTGCGCGCGCAGGGTTTCGCGGAGGATGGATGCACTGCCAAAGAGCTGAACTTTGTGATGGCCCTGTTGCATTCTGTGTTTCTTGAGCGGATAAATGCCTTTGACGATGCCTTCTTCAACGCCTTTGGGCATGGGGGGATGTTCGTAGTTTTCATTGCCCAGGGTCATGTAGTAATAGACATCTTCCTGTTCTTGGTACATGCGTCGAATGCCGTCCTGGATGATGATGGCAATTTCATAAGCATAAGCTGGATCGTAGGCGATACAGTTGGGGACAGATGAGGCGAGAATGTGGCTGTGTCCGTCTTCGTGCTGGAGACCTTCGCCGTTGAGCGTGGTGCGCCCGGCTGTTCCGCCCAATAAAAAGCCTTTGCAGCGGATATCGCCAGCCAACCACATGAGGTCGCCCACGCGCTGAAAGCCGAACATGGAATAGTAGATGTAAAATGGGATGGTGTTGACGCCGTGTGTGGCATAAGCTGTGCCAGCGCAGATGAATGAGGACATGGCACCGGCTTCGTTGATGCCCTCTTCGAGAATTTGACCGTCTTGTGCTTCTCGATAGTAGCTGATATTGCCCGCGTCAACGGGTTCGTATATTTGTCCCATGTGCGAGTAGATACCGAGTTGCCGAAATAGGGAATCCATACCAAAGGTGCGGGCTTCGTCCGGGATGATGGGGACGAGGAGTTTGCCAATGTCTTTGTCGCGGGCGAGTTTGGCAAACAGACGCGCAAAGGCCATGGTCGTAGAGGCCTGGCGGTCGCCTGTACCTTTGAAGGCTTCGTCAAATACCTCGCGCGAGGGTGCTTGAAGGGGTTTGGCGCGCACGCTTCGGGCGGGCAAATATCCGTCGAGTTCGCGGCGGCGTTGTTGCAAGTACTGCATTTCAGGGCTGTCGTCGGGGGGGCGATAAAAGGGTGCTTTGCCCACTTCGCTGTCGGAGATGGGGATGTCAAAGCGGCGTTTGAATTCACGCATCTCGTCTTCTTCGAGCTTTTTTTGCTGGTGGGTCATGTTGCGGCCTTCGCCAGCTTCGCCAAGGCCATAGCCTTTGATGGTTTTGGCCAGGATGACCGTTGGTGCGCCTTTGTGTTCCACTGCGGCTTTGAATGCGGCGTACACTTTTTCGGGATCGTGACCCCCGCGACGCAATTTTTGGAGTTGTTCGTCCGAGAGGTGTTCGACCATTTTGAGCAGGTCGGGATGGGTGCCAAAAAAGTCGTGGCGGATGTATTCACCGGATTCGACGGTGTATTTCTGGTATTGGCCATCGACGACTTCTTCCATGCGCTCCTGAAGCAGGCCCTGGGTGTCTTTTTCGAGTAGTGCGTCCCAATCGTCTCCCCATATCACTTTGATGACATTCCAGCCGGCGCCGCGAAAGACCTGTTCGAGTTCCTGGATGATTTTGCTATTGCCGCGCACGGGACCGTCGAGGCGTTGCAAGTTGCAGTTGATCACGAAGATGAGGTTGTCGAGTTGTTCGCGGGTTGCCAGGCTGATGGCACCGAGGGTTTCGGGTTCGTCTGTTTCGCCGTCGCCGACGAAGACCCAGACTTTGGAGTCGCGAGTGGATTTGAGGCCGCGGTCTTCGAGGTAGCGGTTGAAGCGAGCCTGGAAGATGCCCACGAGGGGACCAAGTCCCATGGATACTGTGGGGAATTGCCAGAAGTCGGGCATGAGATAGGGGTGGGGATAGGAAGATAGACCGCCGGGATTGCGGAGTTCGCGGCGGAAGTTTTCGAGGTGTTCGGTGCTCAGGCGGCCTTCGAGAAAGGCGCGGGCATACATGCCCGGCGAGGCATGGCCCTGAAAAAAGACCTGATCCCCGGAGAAATCGCCGTTGGGCGCTTTGAAGAAGTGATTTTGACCCACTTCATATAGCGTGGCAGCCGATGCAAAGGTGGAGATATGGCCGCCAATGCCATCGGCTTCTTTGTTGGCACGGGTGACCATGGCCATGGCATTCCAGCGCACGAGACTTTTGATGCGGCGCTCGATTTCGCGGTCGCCCGGATAGGGCAGTTGTTTGTCGTGCGGGATGGTGTTGATATAAGGCGTATGAGATGCGAAGGGAATGTCAACGCCCAGACTTTTTTGCGCTTCTTGTTCCAGGCGGTCGAGCAAATAGCGCACGCGATCGGGACCGCCGTTTTGCAGAACATAAGCCAGAGATTCGATCCATTCTTCGGTTTCGATGGGATCGATATCGCGAAATGTACCTGGTGCGACAGAATCGGCCATGGTAAAACCCCTTTGTTCTGTGGTGCAGGTTATACGTGCGTATCCAAACGTCTATGATGTGTGAAATTTACGAGGGATAATGGATTTTGTCAAATGTAGAGCGTATTTTTTCGCGAGAGGATGGCAAATTTCAAGAAAATGGAGTTATATAAAGACTTGTTAATTAATAAAATAGTATAATTAGTTGACCGGTTGGTAAAGTATGATAAAAAAACAGAGCGTCTCGCACCTTTCGGGGGAAGAGGAGGATGGAATGATGTCAGGCGTCCGGTACTTGTTGCCCCCGATGGCAGGTCTGACAGGTGATCTGGGTGAATTGTCCTTCTTTGAAGTCTTTGAGGATTTCGCCGTTGATTTTTTGCGTCATGGTAATCATGAGGCGCGCGATGTCTTTGCGGGGGTTTTCGTCTGATGCGAAGTCATAAGTGGATAGGGATTGGCCTTCTTCCCCTTTGTGGCAAGCGTGACAGCGCACGCCCAGTGCTTTACTAAAATCTTTCATGTACTGCATGAGTTGTGCTTTTTTGATGTCTTTGGGCAGTACTTTTAAGTTGGTGTAGGTGTCGGGAATTTGGGCGAAAGATGCGGTGACGATGAGAGAGATGAGAGAGATGAGTGTGAGAACGAGTGCGATGAGTAGCGAGCGGTTCATGGTGCCTCCTGAGGAAGTGTGAAGTGTGATCCGCAGATGAACGCAGATGGACACAGATAATTGTAGGGGCGAGGCATGCCTCGTCCGTTATTGCTGTGAAGTGTGAAGGGTGAAGAAGCACCCGCCCTGGGGTGGTGTTGGGTGGCCTTCTAACTTCTCCCTTCTAACTTCTTACTTTTTTTTTCCAGCCATTGCAGTTGATCTGTTTGCGGAAAGGCGGTGATGGGATTTTCGAGAGGTCCAATGCCTTCAAAGGTCATGCATATGCGGTCGCCTTCGCGCAAGCCGCTTTCGAGGTCGTGGTCGGAAAAGACGATGGGTGTGCCCCAGTAGAGGATTTGCAGGGTGTCGGGTTCAAGGGGTAAGCGGGAAAAGAGCGATCGCTCGAGGTGGAAGAGGCCGTCGGGCATGTTGAGATGGTTTTGTCCGGTATGCCCTTCTTTGTAGGCGATGCGCGTGTTGTTGCGTATCACTTCGCAAGAGACGGCTACGCGGCTGTCGTCATAGGCCGAGTTGGTGACCATCAGAGGACCGAGACTGGCACAGCCATGGGACCAGTTTTTGGCCTGGGGTAAGTTGAGCGGGTTTTCCGCTTCGATGCCGTTGTCGGTGTAATCGTTGCCGCCGGTGTAGCCCAAACGCTCAATTTGGCCTGTGACATTGAGGCCGTAGATGGTTACGAGTTCTGTTTCGGGTACGAGGCGCATGGTGTTGTTCGGGTGCGATATGTGTCCGCCGTGTCCGACGAGGGCCGCGGTGTCGTTTTTGGCAAAGAGTTCGGGTATGCCGCCCTGGGCACATTCCCGGTATTTTTGATCATAGACGTTGACGGCGTCACCGGTGGCTTGTTTGGCTTCTATTTCGCGCAATTTCGCGCTGTCTTCATGGGTGACACCAGCGAGCCAGATACGCAGTTTGTGTGGTGCGTCTGCCGGTGCGGTTACCGGGCTGATGAGGTGCGGTCGATCGGGGTTGTCCGCGTTGTCGAGGAGGTCGCGGAGTGGGAGGCGGGGCGCGTTGTGGGTATTGATTGACTTTACTGTGGTTTCAATGCTGTTTTTGTCGCCCCCGTGGCGGTAATAGAGGTCGTGGAGCGAAG
Source organism: Candidatus Latescibacterota bacterium (assembly GCA_022821275.1). Taxonomy (GTDB): domain Bacteria; phylum Latescibacterota; class UBA2968; order UBA2968; family UBA2968; genus VXRD01. The sequence continues at coordinate 135,685 of JAJEDY010000095.1, forward strand.
TCGGGTGTGGGGCGCAGGCTGTGAGGTCAAGGACATCGTCTCCTTTGACAAGTCCCAGGCGAGATCCCTGCTCGGGTTGTGCGAATTGCAATAGTTTCATAGTTGCCTCGGTGTTTGTGGGATGGGAAACAAGAATAGTTATAATTGGCGCACCTGTAAAGCAGATTTATCATTCGCGGTTGCGCGATTTTTTTTGCATATTGAGGTACAAGGAGGTGGGGCTTATGGCAGTAGCACTGATTACGGGTGCGTCGAGTGGTATTGGTCTGGAATTGGCGCGGGTGTTTGCGGCTGATGGGGTTGATGTGATTTTGTCGGCGCGGTCCGAGGATAAGTTGCACGCGTTGGCAGGAGAAGTGCGGGAGAAGTACGGTGTAAGAGCCGAGGTGATTGTGGCCGATTTGTCGGTGTCGGGCGAGGCAAAGAGGGTTTATGATCGGGTGGTGGAGATGGGATGGGATGTGGATTATCTGGTGAATAATGCCGGGTTTGGGGTTTATGGCTTTTACGCGGAGACAGATTGGACGGTCGAAGCGGATATGTTGCAGGTGAATATTGTCGCTTTGACGCATTTGACCAAGTTGTTTTTGCCGGGTTTGATTGATCGAGGTCGGGGAAGAATTTTGAATGTGGCTTCGACTGCGGCGTTTCAACCCGGTCCGAGGATGGCGGTGTATTTTGCGACTAAGGCGTATGTGTTGTCGTTTTCAGATGCGATTGCCAATGAGTTAAAGGGGACGGGTGTGAGCGTGACTGCGCTGTGCCCAGGGGCAACGGAGACGGGGTTTCAAGATGCTGCGGGTGCAACGGGTTCGCGTTTGTTTGATATGCGCGGATTGCCCACGGGTGCCGATGTGGCAAAATATGGGTACAGGGCTATGCAAAAGGGAAAGCGCGTGGCTATTCATGGGGTGATTAGCAAGATGCTGGCTTTTACCGTGCGCTTATTACCCAGGCGGCTGGTTGCTGCGACGACGAGAGCGTTGATTGCGAGGAGTGATTAAGCCAGTGCATTTGCCTGTGTGTGGCTCGCAGATAGGAAGCGGTCCAGTTGCAGGCGCTCGGCCTGGTTGGAATCGAGACGTATGCGCAGGTGTACGTCGTTGCCCTCATAATCCCGGGTCAGAATTTCGCTGTGGGCGTAAAGTAGTGAGAGGAGTTTGCCTTCACTTTGTGGCACCTGAAGTTTTAGGGTGACGGCATCGGCAGACAAAAAATCGCATATTCGATTTTTGACCGCGTCGAGACCCGCGGCGTCGAGCGCAGAAATTGCAAGCGCATTGGGATTTTTTGCGCAGTGTTTTGCGATTTCTTTTTGTCGTTCAGCATCTGCGAGGTCCATTTTGTTATAGACAGTCAGGGTGGGTTTGTCATCAATTTTGAGTTTTGTGAGGACTTCGCGGACTGTGATCATTTGCATTTTGTATTGCGAATGGCTGGCATCGACAACGTGAAGGAGCAGGTCTGCCTGTACGGCTTCTTGTAATGTGGCGCGAAAGCAAGCAAAGAGGTGGTGCGGTAAGCGGTTGATAAAGCCGACGGTGTCGGTGAGCAAGATGGGGCGATGGCTGTGTACATCGACGCTGCGCGTGGTGTTGGTCAAGGTGGCAAAAAGCTGATTTTCGACCAGGACATTTTCACCTGAAAGCCCGCGCATAAGCGTGGATTTACCCGCGTTGGTATAGCCAACGAGCACAACGTTGAAATTATGGCTGCGCCCTTTGCGGCTGGTGTCCATTTGACGGCTCACGCGTTTGAGGCTGTCGTAGAGGGATTTACCGCGCTGTTCGATCCACCTGCGGGTGGTTTCGGTGTGCGTTTCACCCGATCCGAGGCCTGCGCGACGTTCTGCGTGGGGATTAAACTGGCGAATGCGTGGACGCAAATAACGCAGGTGGGCCATTTGTACTTGAATTTGCGCGGTGCGTGTGCGTGCGTGTAAAGCAAAAATATCGAGAATGAGCAGGCTGCGATCGAGGATGCGTACCTCAATATGGGTTTCGAGGTTGCGCATTTGCGAGGGCGAAAGGTCATTGTCAAAGATGATCGCGTCGATATTTCTCTTTTTGGCCATTTCTCGAAGTTCGTCGATTTTGCCCGAACCGATATAAGTGGCTGGATCGGGTTTGTAGCGATTTTGCAATGTGCGATCAATCACCTCAAAGGTGGCAGTAGTGGCCAGGTGCGCGAGTTCTTCGAGAGATTCCCTGGCTCTGCGCGTGGAGATACCGCGTTGTGCCACGCCAACGAGAACGGCACGTCGTATGCCCTGTGCGTCAAAGATATGATCCATGTTGTCTCCTGAGTTTTTAGCCCATATCCATTAATGATAAGGTGAAGATATGTTGATGCAAAGTGAAATCGCCGGGATAGGACGGCGTCTGTTGGCTGCGGTGCTGGATTTTGTGATTTTACACCTGGTGCTGACGGTGGTTCTGCGCAATATGCAGCTATCGCCCGAGGGCGTGTGGATGGCGGATTTTATTTTTATGGTGATTTATTCCGCGATATTTTTGGGGATTAGAGGCCAGACGCCGGGTAAGATGTTGTTGGGGTTGCGGGTGATTGATGCCCATGGTGGCGGGTTGAATTACGTGCAGACGTTTCGACGTGCGGTGGTGAAGTGGGCGCCGGTTTTTGTGCTGTTTATTGTGATGGCGCTGTTGACGCCAGAGGAGTTGTACCAGCGTCCCGCAGATGGAGACGTGGTGGATACCGTTGAAGTTGATGAGCAATCGGCTGTGGCTTCATCGACTGTAATGGTGATCGGTACGGTGGGCTGGATAGTGTTGATTCACATGGCGCGCCGCCACCCCGATGGACAGGGGATTCACGACCGCGTGGCGGAGACGTATGTGATTAGGGCGGGGTGATGATTATCGGATGCCTGTAAGAAAAAAGACGGCATCTTTTTTTGTGGTCTGGCCGGTGTTTTTGTCTGTGATCGTGAGTTTGAGGGTATAGCGGCCGGGTGCGAGATTGGTGAGGGGCATTTCGAGATAGGTGTTTTCGTCGGGGTTTGTACCGATTTGATCAAAGCTGAGGCCAACGGCCTCGGTATTTTTTGTGCCCAGTTTGGCGAGGAGGGATACGAGCGCGAAACCGGTTTCCTGGCGTTTTTGCACTTCGTATGATATGGTGTAGCGCGTCTGCCCAAATTCGTCGCGTTTGAGGTTGTAGATTTCAAAGTAAACGTACATGGACATGCCGGGGACAAAGGTTGCCGAGGGCTGCGGCTGAATGTAGAGGTCGCCGCGCACAAAGGATGTGTCGGGTGCGCGGTCGGCTTCGATGATGCGGGAGGCAACCTGGATGTCGCTCATCATCAGATGGCTTTTGTCGTGATAGGCGGGCAAGCGAAGTTCGCCCTGGCGATACGCGCCAATGCGGTTGGTATTTTGACGCCACGCTTCGACAGCCAGTTCGTATTCTCCGGGTTCGGCGATGTGGCGCACGCTGCTGAGGGCTTGTAAACCCCGGTCCCGAATATCATCGGTGATGTCGATGGCCAATGCGCTTTTGGTGTTCTGGTAATTGAGGGCGCGGGGGTAGATAAGCGCGGTGCGGCGATCGACAACTACTGTGGTGTCCGGGTCTGTGGGCAGGGCCACGTTGTCTAAAGGCAGTCCAAATATGACCTGCAATTCGGTTTTGTTTTCCGGTCCCCGAAAGGTGAGGGCGTCGAAGTAAAAGTCGAGGGGGTCGAGCGTTTCTATGCTGTACAATTCGGGTTCTACTGCCGCGAGAGACTGGGCGAGGGTGGCGGGGTTAAATTCGTTGAGGCGCTGATAAACGCTCATGTACGGTCGCCCGGAGGATTCGATATTGGCGAGGTCTTCTTCGGTCAGCGATGGGACGGGAGCAAAATCGTAGTTTCCGCCCAGAAATTCATCGGTAAATGTAAATTCTGCGCCCTGTCCGAGGTTTTTATATACCCACACTTCCCAGGGTACAGAGGTCCAACCGCTGGTCGTTGTGACGGGGCGGTAGTCGGTAAAGCCCATATTGCCCACGCGACCTATACCGCCTTCTTCCATGGTGCGGATTGGATAGACGGGACCGACGAAGTTGGCTTCAATGCCCGCATCGCCGTAAATCGCATATGCTCTTTGTTCTTGAAGGCGCTGTACGTCAAGGGGAACCATGGCATTTAGTTTTCGGGAGGTGGAGATGTAGTCGGGTTCTCCATATCGAATGTAGATTTCTCCCCGGCGGTCCCAGGGCCACTTTCTGCCAAAATGGGTTCGCGCATGCCATACCCTGCGGTAGTGTTCGGCTCGGCGCAGTGCGCCTCCCGAGGTTTTAAAGGGATCTTTTTGCAACCAGAAGCGTGTGAGAAAACGCTCGCGTTGTGTTTTGTCGTCTGAGGCCGACGCGAGGCGGTAAGCGCGCGCTTCGGCTTTTGAGCCGATATAAGAGATGTCGTCAAAGAGGGGCTGTTCTTCTTTGGGCAGGGTCTCGATATAGCGTTGAAATGCCGTCAGTGCGCCTTCGTGGTCGCGTCTTTGTATGAGGGCCTGGGCGAGCAATGGCAGTGCGCGAGGGTCTCGCATGCGCGATGTGATGTCTTCGAGGTCGCGGTATTCTTTGGCTTCGTATAGTGCGTAGGCAAACTGGTATGCGGTTTCGTGATCTTCGGGGTTGCGCTCGAGGTATTTTTTGTAGTAGTAAAGGGCGACTTGATGCGCGCTTCCCTCTTCGCGATGTGCGCGAGCGAGCAGGAGATAGGGAGAAGGCAGGTCGGGAAATCGCGCAATGGTTTGCGAGGCCGCCTTTCGCGCGCGGCTTCCCATGTCTTCAAGCGCGAGCAGGGTTTTGATGAGGTCGTCGTGGGCGTTGGCGTCTGTGGTGTCGATGGCGACTGCTTTTTCGTAGTGTGATAGGGCGCGGTCGGGTTTTTTGCGCAGGTTTTGATACACGCGCCCCAGGCCCGTATGGGCAATTGCGAGATTGGGACGCAAGGCGAGTGCATTTTGAAAGGCTGATTCGGCGCTGTCGGCTTCTTCGAGGCGTAAATAGAGCAGACCCATGCGCGCATAATTCGCCGATGAATCAGACGCGGTAGCCAGATCTGCTTTCAACCGATTGATGACGTCGTGGAGGTCGCGGTTTTGCGCGAGTCCCGTACTTGCAAAACAGATGAGGAGCAGATAAATGGTCGAGTAGAGGACTTTGTGCATGGATAATCCTTTGTAGTGTCGCGGCAGTTTTTATACGTCTGTTTGGGTTTTTGGTTTCTTTTTAACATTAAAAACTTTTGCCGAATTTCTCAATGACTATTGCAACTTATGAGGCTGTACAGGTATAAATGTATCTAATTTTCTTGACTTAGTTGAGGGGGCGTTTTATTTTCCGTCTGAAAGGGATGTGTGCGGATAGGCGCACGGGCAGGGATGTCTATGCTCTCACTCGAATGAAAGGGCATATTTATGACGTTGATGGAGATTCTGTCGAGCAAATCGGTCATTATCGGGCTTAAGGGGCAAAACAAGCGGGAAATTCTCGAAGAGCTTGTTAATGAACTCGAGGTGGGTGATAAAATTACTGACCGAGATAAGGTGCTTCAGGCGGTTTTGGACCGCGAAGATATTATGAGTACGGGTATCGGGCACGGTATTGCCATTCCCCATGGGAAATCGGAATATGCCACGACGCTGGGCGGTGTGCTGGGTATCAAGTCGGAAGGTATTAATTTTAATGCTTTAGATGGCAAAAAGACCTACATTTTTTTTCTTCTGGTCTCGCCTCTGGATGTGTCGGGGCCGCATATTAAAGCCTTAGCCCGGATATCAAGGGTGCTCAAAGGGGAGGATTTTAGACAGCGTTTGATTGGCATTCGAAATCGCGAGGAAGCTCTGGCGATTATTGAGGCAGAAGATAAGAAATACTAATAAATATCATAAGATTTAACCCGACACCTGCTTTTCTATGAAGCAGGTTTTTTTGTTTGAGCTTTTCTCATGTTCGGTCTTTCATTTACAAATCCAATGTTGTTGCACGGTTTGTGGGCAGCGCTGTTGCCGCTTGTGATTCATTTGTTGAATCGGCGCCGTGCAGTAACGATGTCGTTTTCAAATGTGGCGCTTTTGCAAAAACTCCAGCACGACCGCATGCGGCGGCTAAAGTTAAAGCATCTCGCGTTGCTCATTTTGCGAACCCTGCTCATTGTTTTGCTGGTGCTGGCTTTCGCGCGTCCGACTTTGAGTGGGGGCAGTGGGCAGGTGGGCGATGCGGGTACGTCGGCGGTTATTTTGCTCGACCGTTCGCTGAGTATGCAATACCGCACAGCAGAAGGCACGTTGTTTGAGCGCGCGCTTCACGGGGTACAGGCTCTGTTGGCTCTGTTTGATGAGCGCGACGATGTGCTTCTGGCACTGATTGATGAAGGCGTTGAGGAGGTCGATGTGGTTTCGCCAGAGCGGTTGCGGTTGTTTATGGATACGCTACAACCCGGATCTGGCAGTACAGATTTTGAGGCGGGCCTCGCGTTGGCCTTGTCGCATTTGTCCGAATCGCAGATGCCGAATCGCGAGTTGTATTTTGTAACGGATCGCGCGTCTAACGGATGGGTGAATTTGCCCGATACACTGTCTAATTTGGACGATGTATCGGTGTACATCATTTTTGAGCGGCCTTCGCAAGTTGCCAATATCGGCATTGGGCAGATTACCACCACTTCCCCGGAGGTCGGACGTTCTACCACGCTGGAGATCGAATTGATCAATTATGGTGTGGCAAGTCGAGGCGATGTGCCTGTGCAGATATTTTTGGATGATCGGCGCATTGGCCAGGATATTGCCTATGTGCCTTCTGGCGGGCGTCACAAATTGCATATGTCGTTTGTGCCCAAAACAGGAGGGGATGTTGCCCTGCGCGTGGAAATAGGGGAAGACGATCTCGAGGCAGATAACAAGCGCGTGACGGTGTTGCGCGTTCCAGAGCGCGTTCGCATTTTGCTGGTAAGCCAGGCAACCCACGAGTCTTATTATCTCGCAGAGGCTTTGTCGGTTGTCTCGAGCGAGGTGGTGCATGTTAAACCCGAGCGCGTATCAGATCAGGTGTTGGAAGGCGTTGATGTGGTTTTTTTGTGCAATGTCGCACGGCTTTCTACGGGTGCGATTGCCGCTTTGCAAAATCGGATATCGCGGGGGGGTGGTCTGGCTATTTTTTTAGGGGATCAAATAGATGTCCGATATTATAATGAGCATGTGTTGCCCGCGCTTTTTCCGGCCAAATTGCTCGGTACGCGGGGCGCATTGTCGGGTGCTTATCAGGCTTTGCAGACGGTTTTGTCCGATCATCCCATGCTATCGGGCCTGGAACTCAATGGGGCATTTCAAAGCCCGCGTTTTTTTGTCTCTTATCGGGTTTTGCCCGCGCAAAATGCACAATCTGTGTTGTCCTTTACTTCGGGGGCACCCGCGCTTCTCGAGTCTCGCAGGGGCAATGGACGCGTCGTGCTGTTTGCGTCTTCGGTGAGCGCGAGTTTGGGATGGAATGACGCGCCGCTTTCCGGCTTTTTTGTCCCATTTGTGCATCGCATGAGCGGATATCTGGCAGCCGGGGCATTTGGTCGATCTGACTACCGCGTCGGTCAGGTTGTGTATAGAGATATCCGGCGGGAAAATGCTTCTGAAGCTGTTTTGCAGGCGCCAGGTGGAGAACCCAGGACAATTTGGCCTCAACAACGCGGTTTGCAATCGGTGTGGCCGGTTGGCGTGGTGGATGCGCCAGGGCTGTGGGAGATTTTTGCGCGCGAGCGCGTCTCTGATCGCTTTGCCGTTCAGATTGATGCGCGCGAACCCGATTTGACTCCGGTTCCGATGGCGCGACTCGAGGCATTGTTTGGTAAAGATCGATTGCGCGTTGTGGATGGCAAGGCCGATTTGAAGGAGGCTATTCTTTCCCAAAGGCACGGTCAGGAGCTTTGGCGATGGGTGTTGTTGGTCGCTTTGATGGCGATGGGTGCAGAGATGCTCATTGCACAGTCTGCGCGCACGAGCCGAGGGACGCGACCTTGACTTTTGTAATTGGTGCGCGTATTTTTTTGAATTGTAGTGGGCGAGTAGTGAGGCGCCGCCCGTACTTCATTTGAATGTAAAGGATGTTTTGATGGCGAAAAATTTGATTATTGTCGAATCACCTGCTAAAGCACGCACAATTTCTCGATTTGTGGGCAAGGACTACAAAGTGGCCGCTTCTATGGGGCATGTGCGCGATCTTCCCGCACGCGAATTGGGTTTTGATGTGGAGAGTTTTGATCCCAAATACGTGGTGTCGCAAGACAAGCGCAGTGTGATTCAGGCGCTTAGAAAAGATATTCAAAAAGATACGACTGTATATCTGGCGACGGATGAAGACCGCGAGGGGGAATCTATTTCATGGCATCTGATTTTCGCACTCAAGCTCAAGAATCAGCCCATTAAGCGGATTGTATTCCACGAGATTACCCGGTCTGCGATTTTGCACGCGCTTGAAAATCCGCGCGAACTGGATCAGAATTTGGTGGATGCACAACAGGCGCGTCGCATTTTGGATCGCGCTGTGGGATATCAGTTGTCGCCTTTGTTGTGGCGAAAGGTAAAGGGTGGGTTGTCAGCCGGACGCGTGCAGAGTGTGGCGGTGCGGATTATTGTCGATCGCGAGCGGGAGATTCGGGCGTTTAAGCCAGAGGAATATTGGAAAATTAAATCCGATTTTAAGGATCCCAAATTTCAGGCTGAATTGACGCGGCTGAATGGCAAAAAAGCGTCTGTTAAGAATGAAGCCGAGGCCAGAGCTATTGAAGCGAGTGCGCTGAAGGGGCAATTTGTCGTGGTAGAGGTGGCCGAGCGCGAGGGCGTGCGACGGCCCGTGCCTCCGTTTACGACATCGACGTTGCAACAGGAGGCGTCTCGCAAGCTGAGTTTTTCTGTGGCGCAGACGATGCGGGTTGCACAACAGCTTTACGAGGGCAATTTTGAAATTCCCGGATATACCGGCGGTCTGATTACGTATATGCGTACCGATTCGGTGAATTTGGCCGAGCAGGCGGTGAACCAGGCGCGGGAGGTGATCGCTCAGGAGTTTGGTCTGGATTATGCGGTGGAGAAGCCCCGTCGATTTGCCAATAGGACCAAAGGGGCACAAGAAGCGCACGAGGCAATTCGTCCGGCGGATTTGTCGATTAAACCCAGTCGCGTTAGAGCACATCTCGATCCCCGGCAATTTCGGCTTTACGATTTGATCTGGAAGCGCACGTTGGCGACGCAGATGGCCGATGCGCGCATTGCCTATACGACGATTCGCATTCGGGCTGGCGAAGCGGAGGAATTGATTTTTGAGGCAAAGGGACAGCGCGTTTTATTTTCCGGATTTTTGAGGGTTTATGCCGAGGGGTCCGATAATCCGGAGGCAGATGTGAGCAACAAAGATGTGATTTTGCCAGAGGTTGCAAAGGGACAGGTGCTCAATTTGGAGAAGTTGCATTTGGAGCAGTTGTTTACCAAACCGCCCGCGCGTTATACCGAGGCTTCGCTGGTGAAGAAGCTCGAGGGCGAGGGTATTGGGCGGCCTTCGACTTATTCGCCGACGATTTCGACGATTCAGAGCCGGGAGTATGTGGAACGCACGCGAGATAAGAAACTCAAACCCACAGATATCGGCGAGGTGGTGAACGATTTTTTGATGGCGCATTTTCCCGATATTGTCGATTTGCGTTTTACATCGCATCTCGAAGACGATTTTGACGAGATTGCTCAGGGCAAAAATTCCTGGAAGGAGATGTTGGAGGCGTTTTATCCGCCGTTTAATAAGCGGGTGGAAGAGAAGAAGTCGGTTGATAAAACTGGGCGCAAGCTGGGCAAAGATCCCAATACGGGACGCGAGGTGAGTGTGAGTTTTGGGAAGTATGGTCCCTATGTTCAAATTGGTAGTACAGGTGAAGAGGAAAAGCCCCTGTTTGCCTCTTTGCCTCCCAATCAGAGTATTTTTGATATTGAATTGGCCGATGCCCTCAAGTGTTTTGAGTTGCCGCGCAAGCTCGGGCAAAATGATGCGGGTGATGAGGTGCAGGTCAATGTTGGGCGGTATGGTCCTTATGTGCGAATAGGGCGCAACTTTTTTTCTGTGCCAGAGGGAGAGGATCTCTTTGAGGTGACGCTTGCCCGGGCGTTGGAGATTGCGGCTGCTGAGGAAGATCGCAAAGCCAAAAATGTGATTCAGGATTTTGGCGATTTCCAGGTGCTCAATGGGCGGTACGGTCCTTATATTCGCAAAGATGGCAAGAATTACAAGATACCCAGAGGGATGGATGCGGCGACATTAGATCGCGAGACGCTCGAGAAATTCATGCAGGGCGGGGCGGGCGGCAGGCAGTCGCAGAATGTGATCCACGATTTTGATGGGATTCAGGTTCTTGCCGGGCGCTATGGTCCTTATATTAAACACGATGGAAATAATTACCGCATTCCAAAAGATGTGGAGGCGTCGTCTTTGACGAAGATGGCTTGCGAGAAAATCATCGCGGAAAACCCGGCGACGAATAGGAGAAGGCGTAGGAAGTGAGAAGCGTGATCCGCAGATGACGCAGATGAACGCAGATGAAAAAGAGGGACTGTGGAGTGTGAAGGGTGAACAACCGTAGGGGCGAGGCATGCCTCGCCCGTCATCGCGGCAGGGTTTTAGCCGCGATCCAGAGGATTTGAAAGGCGGTGTAAAGCGGGGTATGGAATGGCCTGACATTGCGCGGCGCATCAAAGCGGGCGGGTATAGAAGACAGAAGACGTATGATACCTTCGGTTTTATTCTGACAGAAGAACAGATTATTCCGTCCGCGAAGATGGAGGATATTGACCTCGGCGCGTTTCGGGCCTTCCTGCGTACACAGGGTCTGGATACAGAGGAGGAACCTCAGCCTGCAATTGCCGATGATTTGTGCAATAGACGCATTTTGGCTGCGTTCGACAATGCCCTGTGTCCAACGCTATACGGGTTGATGGCGTTTGGGAAAGAGCCGCAGGTGCATCCGCAGACCACCAACTTTTTTGTCGAGTGTGTCGCCTATCTGGGCGAGGACCGGGCGTCGGATATCATTCTCGCAGGTGAGGGAAAAGGGCGCCTTGAAGAGCAAATACGCCGGTCAGTCGGATGGGTTCGAGGTTTGGGATGGACCGAGAGCTACGATGGCCTTGAACGAGAGGAGACGCCACTAATTCCCGAGAAGGCACTGCGCGAGGCAATCGTCAATGCCGTTGTCCACCGCGATTACGCGATTACGGGGTCGAAGGTGATGCTCGAAGTGTTCCGTGACCGCATTGATGTGACCAGTCCAGGGACGCTTCCAAATCACATGCGTGTCGAGAATGTTCGTTCGGGCGGCAATCCTCGATCCCGCAATGAGTTGATGGCAAATGCCATGCTCGTCGCACGCTTGATGGAACAGAGAGGACGCGGATGGCCCGTGATGCGGAGAGCGATGCGAGAATTTAACGGAACTGAGCCAGAAATCGTGCAAGACGAGGGCGGGAAGTTCGTGCGGGTGACGTTTCGCAAAGGGGTAGGAGTGTAGTGCATCTCAAAACAAGCTGTCAGCGGCTCAAAACCAGGCCACAATGCATATAATCCCTTGTGTTTATTATTTATTCGCTCTCAGGCAGGTTATCCACCTTCTCTCCCCCGATGTTTCGTAATACCCTCTCGATAACTCCCATAAAATCCTCAGCGTCACCGGGCAGTTCGCCCGATCCAAGTGATCGAACAAAGTTCTGCAGCACGCCCAACATCTCATCAATTGTGTGCATACACTTGTTAAGTTCGCTGAAGAAATCACCTACCTGTTCGGTCGTAGCTGGCGTAAATGTTTCTCCGTCAGGTAGCAATCCCAATTCCTCCAGCACGGGGGCAATAAATAGAGCCAAAAACGCCAGCCGTGATAAGGTATCCCCCGCAACCGCGCCCGTTTCCAGATTGCACGACACATGTATATCAAGGGTTAAAGCATCTTCTGGATCTTGTATATTAATGCCGACTATTTTCTCCAGAGAGGCATTTAGCCGATTGTCCTCCAACTTCACCCGTGAGTCTCGGTAAACGATTTCCTTTTTCATATTTTCTCCTTCATTTGTTGTTGTTCGACGCTGGTTTTCTCTCTCGTCAGGCTATCTTTTTTCAGGACCATTGAGACGCTGTTTCGACAAAGCTACCAACTCGATCTCCGCCAGGTTCAGCCAAACCGTCCTTCTTCCGCCTCGATAATCGCCAGAGCCTCCTCGCGGTTTCTAATGCCAATCAAACGCTGTCTAAAATCTTCTCTTTTAAATACCCTTGAGATACGAGCGAACGCTTTGATGTGCGGCCCTGAAACGTCCAGAGGCGAAACCAAAAGAAGAAAAATGTAGGTCTTTTTGCCATCTAAAGAGTCAAAATTAATGCCTTCCGTTTTGATACCCAGGACTCCCCCCAGTGTCGTGGCATATTCCGATTTTCCATGGGGAATGGCGATGCCGTTGCTAATCCCCGTGCTCAGAATATTTTCACGCTCCAAAACGGCCTGGAGCACCTTATCGCGGTCAGTAATCTTATCATCTACTTCGAGTTCATTAACAAGCTCTTCGAGAATTTCCCGCTTGTTTTGTCCCTTAAGCCCGACGATGACATTGCCCGTCAGAATCTCCATCAACGTCATGATGATTTAGCCCTCATATGCATGCTGGACAATCGCAGATTGTCCGTACCGGAATTATTTTCAGTCTATGATGGTTATATTTAGCGATAAATTCGCTACCAAAAGTTTGTACTCCTCTTCCAGCGGGAATCTGGTTTTCAGAAGGTTGATCATCTCTCCCTGTGGGCTGTTGTTTTTTTTTACCGACCGGCTCTTGATTCATCCCCATAAGCCTATCCAAATCGTCCAGACGCTTTAACAGGCGAGATTCCAGTTCATTCCGCTCGCGCCTTCTAATCTTTTCCTCACTAAATATCGAGCCAACTTTAAAAATCTTTTCATATTCTGCTAAATCCTGGTACAATTCTTCGATAATGTCTTGTGCTTTTTTCATCATATTCACATTCGGCAGTAGCTTTTCTGCTGCCCATGATGCTGTATCGCGTTGAAAAAATTCAAATTCGGCTGAAAAATCCTGGGTGACCACGGCAATTGCGTCATCGACCGCAACCATAAGAAGGCGATCTTCTGCTCTTGCATCTCGGATCTCACTCAGCTTCTTAAGAAACTCTGGAATCGTGTGATCCCATTCCGCCGCAGTGGGCGGCAATGATCTCACGTAGTCAAGGCTCTGCGACAAAATATCGTCTTTCATTCCTCCTCCTCGTGGATTTCGCGAATATCTACCTCACGCTCCTATCATAACTGGATCCGGGGCCTCAATCCTCTGAGAAATCTGGATATTCGGCCTGGATCCCCATGTTGCTCAAATGCTTAGCGACCACCTCAATCCATGGGAGACATCCGCGAGGGAGACGTACAGAGAAACGAAGCGGACACCCGCCATCCGATTGGGTAAGGCAGAGGGCTTAATGGCTCTTACCTTCTGTTAAGAGCATATTTTAGTTTCTGGGCCTGTTTTCGAGCCAGTTTGTCTTTGATTATATCGTCAATCTTCTTTTCTGCTTCCTCTTGGGAATTGCACACGAATTTGCAAGTGCCGTTTTCAAGTACTAAAAATTTGTTATTTGTTTTACGAATTTCGTACTTTCTATACCCGCGAAATATTGTCTTTACGCTTTCCATTTCGATTCGCTCCGTGTGATTAAAGTGTGGGGTAGAAGGCAACGGTCATCTCCTTCAGATGAAAAAAGTGTTGATTAATCAGCGCTAAATTCCTATATTAAAACGAGATAGGGTTAGGATTCTGTTTAGTCTTAGACCAATCTGGGCTTTACGTTGGACAGAACGTGAAGCCCTATTTTTGATCGGTTTCCGATACAACTCGAAGTTATAAGATAAAATAGAATGGAGTTTTGCGCAATACCTTATTTGAATTATCTATTCTACGATATTCTATGCTATTTGATAGTATTCTGCGTTTGTGATTAGACTTGTTTTTTTACAATTTGAGGCTATTTTTAGAATATAGATCAGCGCAGGTGTTATGCTTCAGATAAAACTGGACTTTTGCGGAGCGTTGATAAGCTATAAATTGGGCTCAGTCAAAGGATGTTCTACAAGTGGCAGAAGGTGTTTTTCGAGCAAGGCGCCTTAGCCTTTGCGCCAAAGCAGAGTGTGCATGAGAAACAGCAGGCGAAAAGATAGCCGTCCTACAGGCCAAATTGACAACAAAGAACGAAGTGTTGTCAGAACTGATGGAAGAGCACATTTTTCTAAAAAGCGGTGATTGATTTTGTCGTCCATTGGCACAAGCAAACCGGTATCTGCATCGGTCAGTTTTTATCCTTATTAGGGTTATCCAAAAGCACATACTATGACTGGAAAGCCCGGTATGGTGTGCCCAATGGCTCTTGTGCATCACTGCCCAAGACATCCTGGCTTTTAGACTGGGAGAAGCAAGCCATTATCACTTATGCCCTATCGCACCCAACCAGGGGTATCGTCGTTTGGCATATCGGATGATAGATGAAGATGTGGTGGCCGTTTCACCCAGTAGCGTGTATCGCGTGCTCAAAGGAGCCGATCTGCTTTGGTCGAACTTTAAAAGAGGTCCCAAAGAAGGGGACAGGATTTGACCAGCCAACACGGGCACACCAGCATTGGCATGCGGATGTATCCTATCTAAATATCTGCGGGACCTTCTACTACTTATGTGCTCTTTTAGATGGCTATAGCCGCTTTCTCGTCCATTTTGAAATTCGAGAAGCGATGGCCGAAGCAGATGTCGAGATCATTATTCAAAGAGGCAGAGAAAAGTTCCCCAACGTCAGGCCACGTATCATCTCGGACAACGGTCCGCAGTTTATCGCGCACGCCTTCAAGTCCTTTATTAGACACTGCGGGATGACCCATGTGCGAACCTCGCCGTTTTATCCGCAATCCAATGGCAAGATCGAGCGGTGGCACCAGTCGCTCAAGCGCGAGTGTATTCGTCCCAAAACACCGACGAATTTGAAGGAGGCGCGAGAGGTCGTTGCCAGATTCGTGGCGCATTACAACCACAAGAGATACCACGCTGGCATCGGGTATATCGCACCTGTTGATAAACTGTGTGGCACAGCACCACTTATTGTTAAAGAACGAAAACGCAAGTTGGCGCAGGCAAAATGCTTGCGTGCCCAACTCAGAAGCATCAAACCCGTTACCCAGTTGTAGCTTAACGACAACTCTCAAAATTCCACTTTACTTTGAACCACTACAATAGACTGGCGCAGGTTATTCGCACCATCTAAATAGTTAAAGAGCATGGGGGTATTTAATGGAAACTGGTGTTATTATTTTGTGTATAGCGGCTGGAGGTATAATAGGATTTTTAATAGGATATATAACTCGCGACACATCGGCTAAGAATGAGTTGTCGGCAGAAAGGGATGATAAGGCTAAGGTGCAGGGTGAGTTGTCGGCAGAAAAAGATGATAATAAAGATCTCTTAGACTTGATTGATCAAATCCAAACAATATCTACTGATAATCAAGAGGTTGCTACGCGGGGTGTTGAGAGGATACGACAACGTCGACAGCTCCGCGGTAAAAGTGGCTAGCATTTTGGCAAAAGTCATTGGTCTTATAGATTAAGGGGTCTGCCGGTGTAGGTCCATTTAAAGGGTTTGGCTATGGTTTTGTTGAAAAAGGCAATGAAGTCCAAGAGCGATTGCTGGAGGTCTTGGACAGAAGTAAAACTCCCTCTTTTGAGTAGGCGTCGCACAAGAATAGAAAACCAGCATTCAATCTGATTGAGCCAAGAGGCGTGTTTA